>DAOUIF010000037.1:0-25960 GCA_034423575.1 Dehalococcoidia bacterium
GGACGGGGGAACGACCATCACCTGCGTGGCGCCCTACCAGACAGTTCGAAGAGGAGATGGTGATGGCAGCGACTGACGGGACCAACGATGATGTGATCAGGGATGATGTGATCAGGATCATGGTGGTGGACGACCATCCCGTCACCCGGCGGGGGTTGCGCGACACCCTGGCCGACGAGGATGGCTTCGAGGTTGCGGGGCTGGCGGCGGACGGGGTTGAGGCCGTCCGGGTGGCCCAGGAGACGCGGCCCGACGTCATCGTCATGGACCTGTTCATGCCCGACAAGGACGGGGTCGAAGCCTGCAGTGAGATCGTCGAGCTGCTGCCCGACACCAGGGTGCTGATGTTGACCGCGTCCGCGGAGGAGGACGACGTGATACGGGCCGTGGCCGCGGGAGCCACGGGCTTCGCCCAGAAGTTCACGCCCAGCGCTGAATTGGTCCACGCGGTGCGCAAGGTGGCGGCGGGTGATTTGATGATCCCCGCCGACGCGGTGAGGGAGGCATTCCGGCGTTTGGGCAACGGTGCGGCGCTGAAGCCGGCTCGGGACTTGCTGTCGGCCAGGGAGCGGGAGGTGCTGACCTTGTTCGCGAGGGGGAAGGCGTATGCCGACATCGCCGAGGACATGGGCCTCAGCAAGGTGACGGTGCGCAACGCCATCTACCGGGTGCAGAACAAGCTCGGGGTCGGTTCCCAGCAGGAGATCGTGGTGTGGGCGGTACGCAACGGACTCCTGGACGGGGAGTAGCGGTTTCAGCGAACCCGAGAGCGGCTCAGACAGGCGACCGAGGAGTGGATCATGCCGGACGCTACGAACTCGCGTGGGCGGCTGCCACGGCGCTCGGCATTGAGGCGTTCATGGCGGTGGCGTTGTTGGAGATGTCAACGGTTGGTTTGATGACGGCTTGCCGGGGTGCGGGATCCACCCCAATCGGTTGGAGTGGAACCGCCCGTCGCCATGCAGTCCGAGCCCGTCGAAGACGTCAACCTCGTCCTGCCATTCGACCAGCATCCCGTCCAACCGGCCAAGCTCGCCGCTGTCCCCTTCGAGACGCTCCAACGCCAGCCTCGCCCGGTCATTCTCAACGCCGAACACCTGCCCCAGCTCGTCCAGATCAAGGTCCAGTTCCCCCAGCGTTGTCATCAACGCCTTCGTCTCCGCAGCGTCAGCGATCATGACCAACCGTACCTTCGCGTCAAAGTCGGCGCATCCTGCGCCGTCCGGTCGCCTGGACTCGACGACGTAGAGGCCCTGGCGGGCAGACTGCTACCTTTGCTGATCCAAACATAGTCCTGGCTATTCTGACCCGTCGAGTAGGGAAATCGCCGGAGTTGGCACCTTCAACCCTTGACAAAAATCGCGTCTCCGGGCCCCGGCCGCATCATCTGCCGAGACGACGCACCGGGCGCCCGTTGTGTAGCCAGATGGTTCCCGCGTCACCCACGACGTTTCCCTTGCGCAGGTCCTCCACGGGCGCGATCAGCATCCGGCGGACGCCTTGGTCCATGAAGCGGGGCACGGCAATCCGCCGGCAGGCCACCATGACCGGAAAGTCGTCACTCCTCGTGTCGGAAAGATAGCCGCGGCATTTCTTCGCCACCCTGGTTTCACTGGTCCTGGTCAACTCGTACTCCAGATAAAACCAGGTTGGTCCAAAGGGACTGCTCTCCACGTAGACCATTGCGTCGGGCGCCAATTGGCCCTGTTCGCCCATGACGTCGCGAAAGCGCCAGCCGTTGGCGACGGGACACCCGGCGGCGGCGAACCGGCCGGCCAGGTCGGCAACTCCCTTTTCGTGCCTGGCGAGGCGCCCCGCGTAGAGCTTCTTTACTTTTTCCGGGCCGAACTTACGACCGGGTCTCCCGGACCAGACCCGGTCCCGGCGGGCGGCTATGGACAGCCATTTCGTTCCCGCGCCGAACCCTCCTCTCGAGGTCCGCCATACCAAGTCCAGGTCCGTCAGCAGCTTCTCCGCCGCTGAGATCGACTTTCCGTTCAGCCTGGTGAGGTTCCGCAACGCCGCTCTGGAGACCCCGGGCCACCCTTCCACAGTGGTCAGGAAACGCAACAGGTCCCTGGCGTTTTCGTTCCCCATCAGCAGGGCCATCAGACTGTCCAGCCGGTCCGGCGGACGGAGCGAGCGGGCCATGTCAGGACGCGGCGGACGACCGCGGCTGCCGGAGAGGTCGTAGTCGTCATCGATGGAACTTTCACCTGCAACGTAGGTCAGGCAGATGTCGTCAAGGGCGGTCATCTTCACGGCGCGCCGCACCAGTTCGGCCTGCCAATGGTCCGGAACAATGATGCACAGTTTGCCGGGATAGGGCAGCCGTCCAGGTCGATCCCACTCCCGCAGGTTGTCGGCCAACCCTCGCAACTGTTTGACCAACGCCTTCTGGGTCTGCCAGATCCCGGACCACATGAACGCCATCCAGCCGTCGTTGAACCGCGCGGTGGCGTCGATGACCGATTCGAAACGCCAATGAAAATCCAGGAGTCTCCGCCTGGGGTCCTTGCTCAAGGCATCCTCGATCATGAAATAGGTCGATTCGGCCAGGGCCAGGCGCGTTACCAGGGCGCTCACCAGGGCCGGATACTTGGGTTGCGGATTTTCAGGATCCCAACCTCGGCTGCGGTCAATGGTCCAATACCTGGGCTGCCTCCGGCGAGTCGTACCCGCGTCCATACCGCCAACCAGGCCGTCCGCATTCAAAACGGCGAGAGTCCGGTTGCGCTCGATAAGATCCTCGCGGTGGAACGCGTCCAGGTTCTGTCCGCTGGCCAGGGTAAACCGGTCCAGGCGCTCCTCGACGATGCGTTCGAACTGGGTCAGCCTGCGGCGTCGAGATTTCCGGTTTTGGGATTTCGTGCTATCAGACATGTATACCTCCACGGCGCGCTCGCGCCAATTCACTAGAGCCTTTCATCGAACCGCCCGGCGCGAAGCAGCAGCCTGGGCGCACGCGTACGGCCGGAATCAGGGAGGGCTTCCCGTTTTTCGGTAACCACCCGGGCATACCCCAAACGAACCAACGCGCGATGGGTCGCTGTCGCGAGCACCTGGTCCGGCGGTTCCGATGCCGCTCGCAGGGCCAATACCGCTGACGTGTCGCCCAGATCTCCCAGGGCGCGCAGCACCGCCAGCAGAACGTCCCGCGGCTGGTCTTCGTCTTCAAGAACCTCGGTCAGATACCCGGTCGCGGCGCGGTTGCCCAAACGGCCCAGCGCCCGCGCCGCCGCGATCCGCACCGGGATGGCCGCGTTCCCGAGCGCCGTGAGAAGCGGTGGCAATGCCGCCCCCTCGCCTGTCAAACCGAGCAGGGAGACCGCGGCGACCCTCCGTTCGACACCGGTGCTCGGAGAGGCCAGCTCGTCGGTCAACTGCGGCACTGAGGTGGAGTATCCGATCCTCTCCAACGCGCCGAAGGCGGCGCGGGCCACCCGGTCGGACTCTCCGGCGATGACCCGCAACAGCTCCGGCACGGCCTTGGGCTCCCGCAACGAACCGAGACTCCTGGCTGCCGCTGCCGCCACCCTTGGTTGAGGGTCGTCGAGTTTGCGCAGCAGGGCATCCGACGCCCGACCATCACGCAGGCTCTCCAGGGCTGACGCCGCCCGGAGCCGAACCTCGTCGTCGGGGTCGTCCAGAGCATCGACCAGAACGGGCACGGCAGCCGCGTCCGCGATCGCCCCCAGCGCCCATGCAGCGCTGGCGCGGACCTGAGGATCGCCGTCCTTGATCGCTTGCTCCAGGCTGTTCACCGCGTACGACTCGCCCTCCATGCCCAGGGCGACGGTCATGAGCCGCCGCAGGTCGCGCGTCCAGTCGTCGCGTGGATCGATTGCGTGTCTGGCCTGGTACATCGCATACAGAGTTCGGGCCAGCAGCTGACCGACGCCGTCGGGTCGGATGCGGCACAATGTCTCCACCACACGGCGACGGACCGCGCGGTCGTTTTCCATCAGCAGGGTTTCCAGTATCGGCACGCCCACCTCCGGGTCGATGACGGCCACGGCGCATGCCGCGTTGGCCCGCACCAGATGATCCGGATGTCCCAGCAGCCGGTGCAGCCGGGGCAAAGCCTCCCTGCCGCCGCGGAACGCCAGTCTTGTCACGACCGCGATGTAGTAGTCCTCGGGTTCCAGGAGATCGACGTCGCGGACGCCCAACTTGCCCGCCGCATCCCGGCGGACGCCGGGGTCGTCGGAGAAAAGCGCCTCAATCTCGGCCTCGTTCATCGTTTCCCGCATCAGTTCACTTCCTCCCGGGCGTTTCGTTTTCGATTGCTGAGCATGGGCGCCGCTTTGCCGGAATGCAGCCACGCGTTGCCGTCCTGTCCCACTGCGGGCATGCTCCTGACCCTGGTGGCCGCGGCGGTCAGCACGGCCCGCCCGGCGCCCAGCTCCCAGACCAGTTCCTCCATTTCGTCCCGGCATACCACGAGGATAGGGAATCGGTCGGTCCGGGTGTCGGATAGGGCGCGATCCATGACCTTCTTCATCGTGGATTGGCTTTTCGCGTGCAGGGCGTTGACGACGTAGTGCCAGCCTGCTCCAAAGGGAGATCCATCGAGCCACACGACACCGTCGGGTGCGAATGTTCCGTCTCGGGCCATCCAACCCGGCGCGACGGGGCAACCGAAAGCGGAGAATTTGGCCAGCAGCCGTTGCGCATCCCTCAGGCGCCGCCAACGTCGCTCGGAATACTCCCTGATCCTCTCCGCTCCATGTCGCCTTCCCGGCAGCCCGAGCCACACACGATCCCGTCGGGCCGCCATGGCCAAGACCCAATCCGCGACCGTGTACCGGCCACTCCTGGGCTGATCGACCAGTTGCCGGGCCTCCAGGTAGGCGAGACCCTCCTTGGTATTTCGGCCATTTATGCCCGTCAACCGCTCCAAATGTGAGGTGATAACCCCAGGGTGCATCTCAATTACCCGCAGCAGGCGCCGCAACCGGCTGGCCGGGTCGTTCTCCAATAGGTCAATCAACCGGTCCACATCGGCGCGCAAGCGGGGCGGTTCCTCCCCGATGGCCATGGGAATCGCTCCACGAGCGTGTTCGAGGTCCAGTTCGCCGATCAGTTCGTCGTCCTCAAGATTCAGCGTAGTGCAGTACCCCTGCCATCCCCGGTGGGAGACCGCGCGCCAAACCAGCTCCGACACCCACGCGTTGGGCGTCACGATGAATATGCGGCCGGGCCAGCGCCGCGGGCCGTTCCCGCTCCAGCGCCCCAGTTCGTTCCAGCACTCCTGGAGTCGTCGGCCCAGTCGCGGAGCGTCCTGCCAGATCCCCACCCACAAAAACGCGGCCCACCCGTCGCTGCATTGAGCCACCGCGTCGAAAGGCCGCCTCCAGAGCCAACGCAGGGCGAAGAGCTCGCGTCCGGGTTGGGACAGCGCCAGGACGCCCGTAAGACGATAGACCGCAGCGAGCGCCTCCGGGTTCAACCACAACCGGGCCACCATGTTGTCGGTATGGGGCAGAGATCGATCCGGTATCACCTCATCCCACCGGTCCTCGGGTATCCAGAAACGATCTTCCCGTTTGCCGTCGATATAGACGCGCCGGCTTTTCACCAAGCCCAGACGGCTCAACCTGGCCATCGATTCATGCACAGTCGTGAGTCCCCTGCCGGCAGCGTCCGCCAGATCCTGGCGACTGGCCAACGGCAGATCCCCCAGCCGCTCAAAAACCTCGATGTCGATCCGGGTGAGACCGAGTTTCCGCATCGCCCGCCACCGGTCGTGCGTGACGTCGTCCCAATGCGGTGCGGACTCTTTCGGCCGGCCGCGCTGCCGTCCCTCTCGCAGGACCTTCCGGTGCGGCATCTGGCCACCGTCAAATTCGGCGGCCGAGAGCTGTGGAACAATTCGCGATCTTCAACGCCGGTGTACTCAATTCCGCAAGCCGTTCCGCCCAGCGGAACCGCCGGCTCGTCATTCTTGATGGGCGCATCCAGGCCAGCGATCGCTGCCGCCCATCGTTTCTTGAGGACGTCATCGGGGGTTTGGGAAAGATCGATCGCCCGTGGCTCCTCCACCTTGTCCGCTTCCGATTGGTCCGAGAGCACCACATCAACCGACACCGGCGTAGGGGTCGCCAAAGGAGCCGGCCATAACGGCGCCAGCTCCGCAGGGCTGAGGACGTATCGCAAATGCCGTTCCGGTGACACGAAATTCAACGGCGGCCAGGGCTCGAACGAGCTACGGAGTTGGTTACGGTGTTCTCGCCCCAGCCTCGACCCGGACGCTTCCTTGAACGCGCGCCGTTTCCATGTGTCCGCGCCGCCGGCCAGTTCAATCATCAACCCCGTCAACCGGTCCACGGCGGCTTTCGAGAGGCGCTTCTTCTCGCGGTCATCTTTGGAGATGGCGACCATTTGCAGTTCGGCCCGGAAGGCGGGCCCGTCCGCCTTGGCGGACCACCACGAGTCCGGACTTTCCCATCCATCCCGGGACGCGGCGCGAACGTTCCTTTTGAACCCCTCGCGCCAATCCTTGGGAGCGGGCCCCAGCAGGAGTCGAACCCCCAGGGTGCCGTCGAACGCATCGTCTTCCCGCCGGACCAGATGCCTCAATACCTTCTGCCATCGATCGTGTATGGCGTCCGGGCCCTCTCGGATGATCGACAACACAGCGTGTCCCGACAGGGTTACGGTGCGGACCACCGCGTACTCTGATTTGAGAAGCCGCAGCCAATCGACATCATTCGACCTCCTCGCGGATCCAAACTTGAACTCGAGGTGCGTCCTAACCTTGGAATCTCCGCGAGGAAACCGGACGAACAGGTGATATCCGTTGCTCCCGCTGACAGTCTCCAAAGCGAACGTGTCTCCGTAGGCGTGGCAACGCCCCAGGAGCTCGGCAATGTAGTCCGGCATGAACAGGCCATCCGGGGGCCGGATGACCCGATACGCGTTTGCGCCAGGAACTGAAAGGAGCGGCACCGTTGCACCTCGTGGGTCAGATTCGTGTACCCCTTGATGCTAGGGAAGCAGCCGGGCACCTCGGTCCCTACCTACCCCGTACCGCCCCGCCTCCATCTCTTCCGCCCACCCCATGGTCGGCGACGCGCTCGCGGCAATCACTGACCATGAGCACAGGCCGTCCGGAACGAGGGTTGGCGCAGTCGGCCCCCGCGAACGCTGTACCCCGCCAAACGGTGATCCATGGGCGTCATCATGGCCATGTGATCCGGCCACAGACTCCTGGTCCATGAGGCCCGGTCCATCATCTTGACGGGGAAACCGGGTTCCTTCCGTCGAACGGACCAGGCACCGGCCTCGGCGCGGCGACAGTGAACGGGCTCACCGGTCACGACAACGATCTTGATCCTGTTTGTTGACCGGATGGTGTGGAGTGCCATGGCAACGCGCCTCCACTCGCAGGCGTGGGCGTCGCGTCGGCCATCGGTCGCATCGTAGGCCGGCATACCAGAGGAGATTTTCCGGTGGTCTCACCTCAAGGCGCCAACATAACCCGCGCCCCGACCAGCACGCCCGTTGCCGGTATGCGCCGAGCGATTACCTGGACCGCTTGGCCCCCGTTGGGGGATCCGAGGCGTGCCCTGCACGGCCGCGCACCAACTGGTCGCAGCCAGGCCGGAGCGCCGTCGCGTCCGGTATCACCCTGTCGTGTGTCAATTTCCACGGTCATGGACCCGGCTTGACCAAGGTCATTGACCCACCCTGTTCAGCATCTCTGTGCGCTCGTCACTTTCGGAGTGGCGAATATCAATCGCGACAGCGATGAGACCTTTGGCCAGGTGGGGATTGGCGTTTTCGCCGCGGTCGGCTTGCTGCGGCTATTTCGCTTTCCCAGCGCCAACCTCCCGGCCGGGTATCCATTGCGGCGGCGCTACGGAATGGCGAGCATTTTGCCCCGCCTGAGACTCGGTTCAGTGTCACGGTGCCGACTTCGACGCGCTCAACGCGCGCCGCGCCTTCCCTGTTTTTCCTCCTCTCCGCGTCCCTATTCCTGTTCATCTTTCTCATCGTGGCGGCAGGCACAGAACGTAATTGTCGCCGGAATTTATTGACCCGCTTTTCCGCGTGTTTGTGCCTGTTTTTCTTTGTTACCCCTGCGGGGTACCCTAATGTGGTCGTGTTGACTTGGTTTACCGTTGCGAACGGTTCCTAAGTCCAAACGCTCTCCACGGCGAAACAGCGGAACTCAAGCGGCGGCTGATAACTGCCGACTCGTGCGAATCCTCATCGGCGAAACAGCGTGACGCAATTGACACAAAGTTCATGGTACCTGTCATTTAAAAAGTACCCCCTGTTTCAACGGCTGTTCAGCCGTCAGCTTGCTCGGGGAAGTAGGCGACGGTCTTGAAAATCAGGGTGGGATGCGGCCGGGGTTCCTATGCTGCGCACTTTCGATCATGGGGTTCAGCATGATCGACAGCGTCCGCATACACGTGGTGATTGCGTCCCGGCTCGGCCTTGCCGGCGTGGGCCACCCATGGCAAAAACGCACGGGTCGTTGGGTTCGCTCTGTGGCGGCCAGCTTCGCCATGCCGAACAGAAATGGAGCTTTGGCACGTCTACCCCAGACTGAGCGACGACGTGACCTGTTCTCCTACCGGGAAAGGAACGCACAGGGTCATCCTTCCCCGCCGTTACGGGCTTCGACGCGGCGTCTCCCGTAACACCGGGGTCGGTATCGTAGCTTACAAACTGTCCACCGATCCCGCCGCCGCAGGCTCGTCGCAGTCGATGCTCCCACGGCGGCCGCAGCGGCCGACCTCTGGTTGGGAGATGTGGTTGCCGGCGTAGTCCAGTTCCTGCTCCATGCTCGCCCACGGCCGAGTTCGACCCTCGCTGCAAAGGCAGTCTCGGCCGGTCCGTGCGACCGTTTGGGTCCTACGCGGACGGATCAGATGGACCTTGACTTTCGTACCGCGGCGCGAGTCCCGGTCAACGCCGGTAGGCCGCATCCCGCGTGTGTTTCTCTCGCCATCGCCGGGGCGCCGATCAATCTTATTCCGACGTTGCTCCCGACATCACCTGCACCGACTTGACGGTCCCAACGGTTTTCATGAGGCGCGATCTTCAGGGCTCCAAGCCTGCGCGCGCGAGTTCCGATCGCAGCCGGTCCACTTCGGCTTCCGCTTTGTCGGCTCTCATCCGTTCGCGATCCAGCGCGACCGCGGCCGCGGTGGCCTTTGACCGTTGAACCTCGTTGTCCTCCCGCAACGATCGCAACTCTTCCGCCAACTCCGCGTTGGACCGCTCCAATCGTCGCACCTGTTCATTCAATGACCTGACGGACCGCGTGGCCTGGCGGCGGTCCGGAGAACCCACTGAGGCGGTCGCGGCCGCCCGTTCGTACGCGTCATCGAACGACATCTTTCCATTCAAAGCGGCTCCTTCCCATTCCGAATCCCTTACCATTCGGGCGCGCCGGTAAGCTTCGTTGAATCCGAGTTTCCGGGCTCTGACGTCCTCCGCCAGGCCGAATAACCAGACGACTTTCGCTTGGCTGATCAACGTGGTCCCCACTCCAGCCAGGTCCGCCATGCCGGAGATCGTACGCGGTGGGGCAGTCGTCGTGGGAAAATCCACAGTGGTTGTGGATTTTCTCGGTCGTCCCCTTGGCCGCCACTGACACATGGACACGACGATCAGCGCCTTCAGGCTCTGACTCAACTGCCTCTCATGGAGACCGGCGGCACACAGGAACGCGACGGGATCGCCCCCGACGTATGCATGTAAACGGACCGGCAGGTTCAATTCCCGGCAGATCGCAAACCTGTCCCAATCCCATAGCACCTGGCCATCCAACAACGTGACTTCCACCGTGGTGTGTGCGCCGATTTCGATGTCGGCCGCCGACTGCATGCGCATGGCGGCGCGCAGTCGGTTGCGGGTCGCGGGACTGCGGTTGCCGAGAAGCCGACCAAGTTCGTGTTGCGAAACGTCGCGAAGATCTTGCTCACCGGGTTCTGCGACGACAAGCACGGGCGGTACGTTGGAGCCCTCTGGCCGCTCGGGCTCCCTTTCGTCAGCGCCGGTTGAGCTTGGCATCAGTTCCAGTTGACCATGAGGGACGCCAGTCGCGCGCTCGTTACCCTTACTAACCATGATTCCACCCCCTGGTTGCGACTGCGCCGTTGATATGCGGCGCCCTCCCATCATGTGGAACCGGTGGGGAATGGTCAGATCGGCGGCCTGGCGTCCATCGGCGACTCAACCCGGGGCAGTGTGCGGGTTGTGCGAAATCCGATGCCTGTGCTTTGTTGGCGACGGCACCGGGGACGGGTCGCCCCACCACCCCGTCGCGCGGCGTGAGCGGACATTGCAGCTCCCGCATGCGGTGACTGCCCGGTGCGCCCGAGGTACCCGGAAATTTCTGCCGGCCGATTACCCGCCCATTTCCCGTCGAATGTGTCCATTATGGCCTGAAACGGCCTTCTTGCTACATAAATACAATAGTTCGTTGTATAATACGTTTATTATTTTTGTAGCATGAACCCGTCGAGCCGGACGAGATTCTGGGAGCCCGTCGGCATGAACCTGGCGTTGCATTATCAGAGGTGGCGCCTGCACAGAGCGGTTATTGTTGATGTAGCATACCCTACGCGCGATGCGTGGCGGCAGTCGCAACCAACAGCGTTTTCTGATGAAGGCGGTTCGGTTGCGTGCATCAGTCAACATAGACGACACAGGACGCAGACTATGAAAATTCATGGATCGAACAGCGTGGCGGCCGCGGGAGCGCGTGTCGCACTGAAAGCTTTCGGCCTAGAACTCCGTACTGCTCGCGTTGAAGCTGGCTTGCGACAGGGGGACGTGGCAGAGGAGTTGGGCGTTTCGACCCAAACCATTCGAAATTGGGAATCGGGCAGGTCGGAACCGAGCGAGGAGAACAAGCAAAAACTGGCCGAGAAGTACGGCGTGGAGGTGGGGGATTTCGCGGTTTTCTACGAAGAATTCCACTCCTATCGAGTGACCAGGGAACGGCCAGTCATAAACGCCAAACTGCTGCGGCTGGCACGTCAGGATGCCGGTTTCACGCAAGCGCAGGCTGCCGAGATGGTCGGCGTAAACCGCAACACCATAGTCCGATACGAGAACGCCACTTCACGCCCGTCGCCGAAAACTCTCCGCAAGTTGTCGGCAATCCACGGCAAGCCACCGGACTGGTTTTTCGGCACCGGATCGGCATCGTAATCGACGGCGGAAGGTGATCACGCCGGGCACCACGACACTTCAACGCCGGCTGGCCGTGCCCGGGTTGCACTTGAACTGGCCATCTCGGAAGCACCAGATGCAGTGATCGATGGTATAGCCCGTCGTATCGGGGAGGCTCGTTTGCTCCACAGCCTGGCGAAACGCGGTCCCGTCGATCGGGGCGCCGGAGGCGAGCGACCCCGATGTTCCTCCCTACCCCCTACGTGAAATTTGCTGGCGATCCGCAGGCCGAGAGCGAACACCAGCCGGGTAATCACGCTGGAATTCGCCTGTCGGCGAAATGGTCGCATTCGCGGGCAAGGCAGGGGACCGTTACGCCAGTCGCCAGTCTGATCCGTCGGACCAAGGCCATAGGGGAGTCCGTTCCAAGATCGCGCTGCCGCACCACCCAAACGCTGTTTTTCCCCTCGGTTAGTTGCGGAACCCACCGAGCTGGCGCGACTGCCGCGCCGCCAAGCTCCCGCAACCCCGGCTGTTCTACACCAACGTGGTGCGTCCCTGCCGCTTGAGTGGCAACATCGCCGGTGCCGCGCCGGTGCCGCAATTGTCGCGCAGTTCAAACCGGGACATCGACGTCTCCTTCATCGTGGGCCAGCGTCGAGGCGGGCAGCATCCACGTAGAGCGATTGCTGCAGGACCATCTTGGGTGAGCCGACCACTCCGGTGAAACCAAAGGCAGCCAACCTCAAGCGTGGCGCCGCCTGTCCGGCAAGGTCGATCACGGTTCCATGCTCCGTTGGACGACCCGCGCCGGAGCAACCGTCCTCACTTTGAACCGCACGCGGACCGCGTCGATGGATCAATTCAGGAAGCTCGGCACCCATCATTGGCCCGGTTGACGGCACATCGGGAGCGCGGTCTCGCACGACTGAACTGCCGGGCCGGTCTCGAGTTCATGGTCCGATTCGACCACCAACCGTTGCGCGAAGTTCTCGTTTTCGGGGGCGTCAACGACCGTCCATGGAAATTCCCTAGTATGCGTAGGCAGAGGAGTACGTCGTGTCCAGCGGTAGCCACGAAACGCCGTTGGCACGATTACCAAATCGCCGTTGATGTGCACGGCGGAGCTGCAATGCAACCACAGGAGGTGCAGCTTTATGACCGACCGACTGGCATATTCAGTGAAGGAAGCCGCGGAGGCCTTGGGCGTGTCCGAATGGAAAGTCAGGGAGGAGATCTATCGGAAGCGGATTTTCGCCGTGAACCTCGGCCGGCGCCTGATAATCCCGCGTTGGGCTCTGGAGGATCTGCTCAGCAGAACCGATCCCGAGTCGGACGCAAACCCCGACAAAGCCTGAATCAGTGCGTGGTGCGAACGACGAGCGCAAGCCCACTCCGCACCGATGCGCACACCATCGTTGTGCGCAGGATCAAGCGTCAGATGCGGGAGCAACGCCACGCGCACCACTTGGATGTTGCGGTAACCCCGCGGGTCGGCCAATCCGCGGGGCGGGTGAGAGGGGCGCGTCGTTCACCTGTGGGTGAACCAGGCGACAACCCTGGACCGCACCGGCGTCAAGTTGGACACCGCTCCCGCCGCTCCAAACGGATACGTGGGCGCAAGGGACTCCATCTACAAGTGTGAAAGGCACCGGGCACTGTCCCAACAGGAGGCCAGAAAGAAAAATGACAAAGGCAGCCGGCATAAACGTGGGCAAGGCCAACTTGCACGTTTCAGCCTCCGGGGGTCCGGTGGTGCGTTTCGATAACGCCGCCACCGATATCACCAAGGTTGCTCAAGCACCTGCATAATCCCGACACCGTCCCGGTCGTCTGTGGACCAACGGGTGGCCACCAACGGCGGCTTCCCAGCCGGCCGTGTCCGTCCGAAACCGCCGTACGAGTGCACCACACGGGCCGGGCGCGCGCCTTCGCCGAAACCAGTGGTTACGAGGCCAAGACCGGCCTGTTGGACGCTCAGATGCTGGCCCGCCACTCGGAAGTGATTCCGGAGGCCGAAACCTGGGAACCGGTAACCGACCTGCATCGTCAGGAAATGAAAGACCCGCTCCGGTGGTGGCGTCAATTCATCGACCAGCGGGTCCAGGCAAAGGGTCGGCTGGACCGGGGCGTTTCCGCCACCTACGCCAGGTCCACCCAACCCCACATCGCGTCGTTGGAGGAAGAGATAGCTCGGTTGGATCCAGAATACCAGGCGGTGCTCGAGCACAATCCCATCTTAGCCGAGCCCGTTGACCTCTACCCCACCGTGCCCCGGGTCGGATCGCTGACCACGGCCACCCTGGTGGCTCACCTCGCTG
The DNA here is from genome assembly GCA_034423575.1 of Dehalococcoidia bacterium. Taxonomy (GTDB): domain Bacteria; phylum Chloroflexota; class Dehalococcoidia; order Lucifugimonadales; family UBA3495; genus Bin87. The sequence goes on from DAOUIF010000037.1 coordinate 13,461, forward strand.
AACTGGGCCTCTCGCACAGCAAGGCTCTGACGTCGCTGGTCGGGTTGGCGCCATGGTTCCGAGGCAGCGGCAAGAGGCAGGGCGATCGGGCCGCCAAAGGTGGCCGCGGACTGGTGCGTCGCGCCTTCTACATGTGGGCTCGGGCGGTCGTCCGCCATGATGGGGAGATGCGGCGCTTCTATGACCGCCTGCGGCAGCGGGGGAAGCCGAGCAATGTTGCGGTGGTCCTGATGATGCGGCAGAGCCTGCTGCAACTCAACACCCAACACGCATGCTCGGCGGGTCGGCATGTTGCTTGCCGATCAGAGTCACCGGGTTGTGCCGCCAGTGCATCGGCCAAGGCGACAATCCCAAAGGACATCGGATCAGGATCGGAGCGCATTTCCTGGGGCACGCTGTCGCTCGCGGGAATACGCCTGGAAAAAAGTGACGCTTGGCCGCTTGACGCGCCGGCGACCCAGGTTGGTAATTTTGAAACGCTATGGCGGGGATCATTCGGAAATGAGGCAAACATACAGTCCGTGCACCACGAAGTCCCACGTCTAACAGCCTCCCGACATCGGCAAAGCACCGACGAATGCTGGGCAATTACCAACGACACGCGGCGATTGACGAATCGCCTGTTCGACACAATAGGAGTAATCCATGGAAGGAAGCATCAGGAAACGAGGCGCAAAAAGCTGGGAGATCACCCTTGACCTGGGCCGCGACAACAACGGCAAACGCGACCGTCGTTACTTCACCGTACGCGGGACCAAAAAGCAAGCTCAGCAACGCCAGAGAGAGTTGCTCACCGAGCTGGACGGCGGGGCAGTGCCATCCTCCGAACGCATCAAGATGCGCGACTGGTTGGACCGTTGGATGCTGGATTGCGTCGTGGGACACCAGAGCGAAGCAACCCGCGAGCGCTACGGGGGAATCATCAACAACCACCTGAAGCCGTCAGTGGGTCATATCGAACTGCGGAAGTTGTCGCCTACGCAGGTTCAGTCATTGCAGCAAAAATTGCTACAGGACGGTATGCATCCCAAGGGGGTGAACCTGGTTCGTACGGTGTTGTCCGGATCCATGAACCACGCCCTCAGCCTGGAGATGATCATGCGAAACCCGGTATCGGCCACCAAGGCGCCGCCCGACCCCGATCACGAGGTCCAGCCGGCTCCCATGGAAGCAGTACTCGAGATGTTGCGTCTGGCAGCCGACGAAGAAGACTGGGTCTATCCAGCGCTCCATATGCTGGTCTACACTGGCGTCCGACGCGGCGAGCTGTTGGGCCTGCGATGGGACCACATTGACCTGGACAGCGGTGAGGTGCGTATCGAATATTCGTTGGTACGGCGGTCCAACAAATTGATCCTAACCAAGCCGAAAACAGCCAAGGGCGTCCGCGCCATCAACTTGGACGCTGGAACTGTGGAAGTGATGCGACGGTATCGAGCGCGTCAGCAACGCCACAAGGCCGCGATGGCCGGCGCTTACGATGACAAAGGCGTGGTGTTCGCAGATGAACTGGGCCGGTGGCTCAACCCCATGCGCCTGACTCGGGTCGTGACAAGTCTGGCGAAGAAGGTAGGCCATCCAGAGGCGCAACCTCACAATCTGCGCCATTTTCACGCGACCGTTTCACTGAAGAGGGAGCATAATATCGCAGTGGTCTCCCAAAGGTTGGGACACGCCAACCCGGCCATCACTCTCAAGGTTTATTCCCATGTGATGCCGGGTTGGCAACAGGAATTAGCCGACGATTTCGCCGGGACCATGGACGAGTCTCAAAAGGCATTGCAACAAGATGCCGAGGGCGACGTAAAATTGGACGACGAAGAGGAGTAAATTGCCGACCAATTGCCGACCAAATCATCGCCTCTCGGCGCCTGCCGACAGCGCCAGGCGAGAGAATTGAGTAGGAAGTCCATGCTGTACAGCACCCGACGAGTGGGTTTCGGCGAATCCCTCCCTCGGCACCAATTTCTCAATAACGGGGCGGTTCGTGCTTGTTTCCAGTATCAACAAGCGGCGAACCGCCCCATGTTTGGCTCCCACGTGGGACATTTGTGGGACAAACTCACACTAACCCACCGGGCCTCACACGTCAGGGCTGCATCGAACCGCACACAGAGACCGGCGATCAGACGACCGAATTCTAGGTGTAAACCGCGGCGGTAAAGTGGGCCACGTGGGCGGCTCCACCGTCGGCTTATGGCGGAGAGATACTGTACCGTCCACCGCCCTCCGTTAGGTTGCTCAGCAGCCTTTGGAGGGTGAGATGGATGTACAAAGTGCAAATGTACACGCGGGTCCGCCGGGCAGTGATGGTAGAGGGGATAAGCGTTCGGGAAGCGTCTCGGGTGTTCGGTCTGCACCGGGACACGGTGCGCAAGATGCTGGCCTATTCGGTTCCGCCCGGCTACCGGAGACGGAGCCCGCCCCGTCGGCCCAAGCTGGAGCCCTTCACCGGGGTGATTGATGCCATCCTGGAAACTGATGCCAGGGTTCCCAGGAATCAGCGGCACACGGTCAAGCGGATCTTCGAGAGGTTGCGGGAAGAGCACGGGTTCGATGGTCAGTTCACCATCGTCAAGGACTATGTGAGGGAGCACCGGCGACGGACCCAGGAGATGTTCGTGCCGTTGGCTCATGCTCCGGGCTACGTCCAGTGCGATTTCGGAGAGGCGGTGGCGATCATCGCCGAAGTGGAGCAGAAAATCCACTACTTCGTCCTGGATTTGCCCCACAGCGACGGCTGCTTAGTGAAGGCCTATCCGGCGGAGACCACCGAGGCGTTCCTGGACGGCCATGTGTCGGCCTTCGCCTTCCTGGGCGGAGTGCCCCAGAGCATTCTGTACGACAATACGAAACTGGCGGTGGCCCGGATCCTGGGCGATGGCCGCCGCCAACGCACCCGTGCCTTCACTGAGCTTCAATCTCACTACCTGTCCGAAGACCGGTTCGGCCGGCCCGGCAAGGACAATGACAAGGGGATGGTGGGCTACGTACGCCGCAACTTCCTGGTGCCGATCCCGCGTGTGGAGAGTTTCGAGGCGCTCAATGCCGGCCTGGAGCAGAAGTGTCTGGAGCGGATGGACGCAGTGCTGCGTGGACACGCTGAGACCATCGGCCAGCGGATGGAGCGTGATCTGGACGCGCTGCTGCCGTTACCCGCTGCACCGTACGAAGCCTGCGACCTTCAGGCCAGCCGGGTGAGCTCGTTGTCCCTGGTACGGTATAAGACCAATGACTACTCAGTCCCCGTCGAGTTTGGACACCGTGATGTGTTGGTGAAAGGCTACGTGGATGAGGTGGTGATCGGTTGCGGTACTGAAGTCATCGCCCGGCATCCCCGCTCCTACGAGAAGGACGACTTCATCTTCAATCCCGTACACTACCTGCCGCTGTTGAAGCAGAAGACGGCGGCGCTGGATCAGGCCGCGCCGCTGCAGGGGTGGGATCTGCCCGAAGAGTACCAAACCCTGCGCCGTTTGCTGGAGGCCCGCATGGGACGCCGGGGCAAGCGGGAGTTCGTGCAGGTGCTCAGGCTGTTGGAGTACTTCTCCCATCAGGAAGTCCATCACGCCGTGAAGGACGCCCTGCGGCTGGGAGCCATCAGTTTCGACGCCGTGAAGCACCTGCTGCTGTGCCGCATTGATGGCCGGCCGCCCCGCCTCGACCTGGACCTCTATCCCTACCTGCCCCGGGTCAGGGTGCAGACCACCCGCGCCCAGGATTACATGACCCTGCTGTCGGGGAGGGCCGCATGACCAACAAATCCACATTGCTCCTTGAGCATCACCTCAAAGAGCTGAAACTGCCCACCTTCCTTAGCCCGAATCCACCGAAGAGGTGAGTGTAGCGGCGTGCTGACGGGGTAAGAAAGTACTCCCGGCTTCGGGGAAAATGGTTTTTAACAAAGAAAACCAACCCCAGATGACCCGCGTCAACCATTCTTACCGAAATGTCGTCGATTAGTTTTGCCGGTTCACCTCTCCAATCCATCGGCCCCAAGGCTGTGCTGCCTGTTTCCTCGCCTCATATCCTCGGTCTGACTAGACTACCCTGTGCCTTCGGTGGATTCGAGCTTAGGGAGCAGCAGGCAGGTCATCGTCCTTTCGCAGGTAGGCTATGTTGGTCTCCCGTACATCGTTTATAAAGCCCATCACCCCCTCCAGCGTCGCCGAATGTTCCTCGCTTTCATGCACGGTGATTTCGGCTTCGGAGAGCACCGCTTCTTCGAGGGTATACCGGAGGGGCGGCTCCCCGTCGTAGTACCGAGTCCCTACCTCTTTGGCCCAGCCCTCATAGAGTTTGTCCGTCGCCATTGAGCGAGTCACCAATGCAGGGTATATGTTTTCAAAGTAGTGGTCTTCCCCTACCGACTCAATCCATCCCTGGTTGTAGGCGTCCCACTGGCCGCGCTTGTAGGCGTCGCGCGCCCACTGTATGTTCTCCTCCACTTCCTCCTCGGTCGCGTCGTAGCCGAGTTCCACGGCCTTTTGATACAGGATGTGCTCCAGTATCAGGCCCGATAGGGCGACGTTATCATCACCCCACTTGAGGACAAGATTGTGCCGGGCTTCCAGGTAATCGGTCGGCTGGCCCGTGTCCTCACCCAAGCCTTGCAGCTCTCTTTCCGCAAATTCCTTGTACTGTTGCAGATGCATCACTGCTTCCCGCAATTCTCGTGCGCTGATCGACACATCCCCAGCGGCAGCAACCACCGTGTCATCCTCGTTCGAGTCGGAGCCCGTTACTTGTCCTATCCGATAGTCGTCGGACCGCAAGGCGCCGGCACCAATGACCACACCCCCGATGATCAGGGCAGCTACCACCAGCAGGACCACCACCACGGGGGTCCGCGTCGCCATACTTGGCTTGAATGCAGTCATCGCTCAAAACCTTGCCTTGCTTGACGTTCGGTGAGTTCTGGAACTTCCCAGGGCGTTCGCTAGGATTCGGATACTACCCATGAGGGGGTAGTGTCCGTCGGCGCACAAGATGAATCTGAACTCCTGGCCATAGATGGAGATGTCCCCCTGGCCCGGCCGCCGTTGCAGTTGCCCGTGGCGTAGGACCGGATGAAGTCCACCGACTGAATAAACATCCCAGAGGAGCCGCAGCAGGGATCATAGACCCGGCCCTAAACCCCAATCCACCGAATGGATGAATGTGGTGGCGCGCTGAAGGGATGAGGAAGTGCTCCCGGTTTCGAGGATAATGGTTTTGATACAGAAAACCGACCCGAAACGAGGAGCACCTAACGGATGCTACCACGCAATGACCCTGACCGCATCCAAATCGCCTTCGACGATCACCGTCTGGTGGCCAATGCTGGGCTGATCCTGCCAGTGACCCTGGCCCATCATCTGGGACTGGGCGAGCTGGTGGACCGCCATGTTGACCTGGGGGATGCGCCGGGTCGGGCGAATGCTGGCGACAAGATGCTGACGTTGGTGGCATCGGCCCTGGCCGGGGGCGACTGCATCGACGACGCCGCGCTGCGCGCTGGTGGGACCGCGCAGGTGCTGGGCTGCGTGGTCAAGGCACCATCCACGCTGGGGACTTTCCTGAGGAGCTTCCGGTGGGGCCACGTGCGCCAACTGGACCGGGTGGGTCGGGAGGTGATGGCCCGAGCCTGGGACGCTGGGGCCGGACCTGGCGACGATCCGCTGACCATTGATCTGGACTCCACCGTCTGCGAGACCTACGGGCTCACCAAGGAGGGTGCACAGCGGCACAACTACGCTGCCCACCGGGGCTATCATCCGCTCCTCGCGGTCGCTGCGGGCACCGGAGATGTGCTGATGGCCCGATTGCGCAAGGGTCGCGCCAACACTGGTCGGGGAGCCGCCCACTTTCTGAGGGAGACGGTGAGCCGAGTGCGCCATGCCGGAGCCACGGGCCAACTCACCATTCGGGCTGACAGCGGCTTCTACAACCGCGACATCGTCGCCGCCTGCCGCGACAAGGGTGTCCGCTTCTCCATCACCATCCGCCAGCATCAGAGCGTGCGCAACATCATCGAGGCCATCCCCGATGCAAACTGGACGCCGATCCCTTACTGGATGGAGGGCGCCGCCGACGTGGCCGAGACCGAATACACGCCCTTTCAGCATGAGCCCGACACTGTGCCGGTACGTCTCATCGTGCGCCGGGTCAAGCCCACGCCCGGCTCCCAGTTAGCCTTGTTCGCCACGTACAGTTACCACGCCTTTATCACCGATAGAGAGGGCGACACTGTGGAATTGGAAACCGACCATCGCCGCCACGCCGAGATCGAGAACGCCATCCGCGACCTGAAGTATGGCGTGGGTCTCAACCATCTGCCCTCCGGTCGTTTCCCCGCCAACGCCGCCTGGCTGGCCGCCCAGATCATCGCCCACAACCTGGCACGCTGGACGACGCGCATCGGTCTGGGCGAACCGGTGTCCACCACCAAGACCCTGCGGCGACGCTTCTTCTCCCTGGCCGGACGCGTCACCCACAAGGCACGCCGACTCACCCGGCATCTTCCTCAGAACTGGCCCTGGAAAAACCAGTTCACCACCGCCCTGGTGAAACTGCGCGCTTTGCCACTCTCTGCCTGATCGCGCCGCCGGCGCGGCGGCCGTACGGCCAACCAACAACCTGGCGGAACCGCACCAGGTCAGTGCCAGCGTGTATCCTGCCGCCATCTGACCGGGAAACCCGGGCCAAAACCGCTCCCTCGCGCCGCCAACATCACGTCCATCTGGCCGTTTCTCTCCCTCGCCGGTCCGCAATATCTGAATCAGGACCCTAACCTCCGCTTTCCTCGTCGCCCATCGCCGGTCCGCCCAGCCTTATTGCATCCTTTCGGTGGATTCGGGCTTAGGGAGTACCGCAAGCTGGCCGACCTTTGCGCCGCTGAAGGCGCCGATCATCCCGACTACCTGCTGCGCCTTTCCGAGCTGGAACTCATCGATCGGTACCAGCGCATGGTACAGCGACGTATCAAAGCAGCACGCTTTCCCGCGGTCAAGAGCCTGGACACCTTCGACTTCCTGGCCATATCGTCGGTGAACAAAGCGCTGGTCATGCAGCTGGCGCGGTGCGAGTACGTCGAGCATCGTGAAAACGTCATTGCCATCGGCAACAGCGGCACCGGCAAGACCCACGTCGCGCTGGGTCTGGGACTGGTCGCCTGCCAGAAGGGCATGTCGGTGGGCTTCACCACCGCTGCGGCCCTGGTCCACGAACTCATGGAGGCTCGGGACGAACGCCGTCTGCTCAACGTCCAGCGCCAACTGGCCCGGCTCAAGCTTCTCATCATTGACGAGTTGGGCTTCGTCCCTCTGTCCACCACCGGGGCCGAACTCCTCTTCGAAGTCTTCAGCCAGCGCTACGAACGCGGCTCCATCCTGGTAACCACCAATCTCCCCTTCGACGAGTGGACCGACGTCTTCGGCTCGGAACGTCTCACCGGCGCGCTGCTGGAGCGCCTCACCCACCACCTCCACATCATCGAGGTGAACGGCGACAGCTACCGTCTTAAGGGCAGCCAGCAGAGCGCGGTCTCATCTGTCCCGGAAGAACCCACCGACGCTTAGGCCATCGTCGCCGCCGGTCGACCTTGCCTCCCGCTATGGCGAAGCCGACACGCATGACTTGGGTGGTACAACATTCCGCCGCCCGGCCGGCATGTTTTCCCGACGCCGTTGACAGGCGTCCCTGCCGGACGTAGTAACGGGACGAGGGGGCAAGCACCTTGAGCACTCGCAGGGACCGATGGTGCCCCGCCCAAGACATCTGTCCCAGCCACATCAAGGAGATCCAGCGCAACCCGCTGCTCTTGACCAGTTGGTGGCGACCGGGGCGCACAAGTCCCCGCGGATGCCCTGTACCCTGATCCTGGCGCCGCGCCGCCGCATCAGGGTTTCCCGATTGACCAATGATCGCACACCTAGAATCAACAGACCGTCACCGTGCTCCAGATGGCGGGGCAGCAGCAAGAGTAGAATGCGGGTGGCCTCACGGGGTGACCGCACCGGCCGATTGAGCTCCTCGCGGCAGCGGGCGTAGTCGCGCTGGTCGCGGCGGCCCATGACGCGCAGCGCCGCCACCACGGTGCGTTGACCCGAGGTTAGGATCGCGCCCACCAGCAGGAGCTGGGCCTTCTGCAAGGTCGGGTTGGTGAATAGCATGGCGAAGAGAGCGAGTATCGGTACAATGGCATCGGGCAGGGTGAGCATGGCTGTGGGCCGTTCCGTCGAAAGTGGGGGCGAGCGAGCTGACCCGGTCTTTATACATTTTCTAAATTTTGTGTACATTTCAGGCAAGATACGGGCTTGGCTGGCGCAGCCAACTGTTCGGGCTCGTTGGGGAAAGGTGCGGCGACCCACGCTTTCGAACGGCCTCCTCTGACGAAGACCCTACCGGTCTGCCGTACCGGTCTCCACCACCGTACTCGCTCCGCCAACATACAAGACCCTGGATCCGGTCGGGCCATCGTTTCCCAGAGCTGCGCGGTCGGTTAGAATTGCCGGCGTAGGGCAGGCCTTTGCCAGGAGATGCAGACGATGACCACACCCGAGGAAATGTCGCGGAGGGCTCACGAACTCGAGCCGTACCTGCCCGTCAACAGCGACATCCCATCCATCTCGGCGGACTATTGGAATATCCAGGAATTGCTGATGTGGGGCGGGATCTGGCAAGGGCCGGGGCTGGACCTGAAGCTGCGGAGTTTCGCGACGATTTCGGCCCAGTGCGTCAACGGCTGGGACTTCGGGTTGAAGCACCAGATCCGGGTGGGGCTGACAATGGGGATGCCGCCGTGGCAGATCAAAGGTATATTCATTCAATTGCTGTTCTACGCTGGGATTCCCGCCACCGTCCACGGATTGCTGCAGGCGCAGACGGTCATCAACGAGCGCGAGGAATGGAAGGTGGCGGACGTGCCGATTGAGGCGGACTGGCTGGAGACCCTGGAGGACAAGCTGGCGCGTGGCAGCGCGATCCGGACGAAACTCTGGGGCGAGGCGGCGAACCGGGTGGTTGAGGAGTCGCTGGCGCAGCGTCTGACGCCGGAAGCATCGGACATCGTGGACGGATACAATTATGGCGAGGTGTGGGCGCGGGACGACCTGGCTCCGAAAGAGAGGATGGTGTGCGTGCTGGCGGCGCTGATGGCGCGGGGGCACTGGAAACAACTGAGGCGGTACATCCGCTACGCGCTGAACATGGGGTTCGAGCAGCGGGAGATCTGCGAGGTGTTCGCGCAGGCGGGATGGTACCGGGGATGGCCCCACGTGGAGGACGCGCTGGAACAGGCGCGGGAAGTGTTCGAGGCAACGGGCGCCTGACGGTTGCTTCCCTAAGATCAGGAGCGGTTCGAATGACGACGGTGCAGGAGATCCAGGAACGATCGGCGAAGCTGCGGCAGTTTTTCGATCAGTACTTGCCCTACGCACGGCCCACGCCGGTGCTGGCCGATTTTGTTAGGGTGCAGCACGAGTTGATGTGGGGCGGCGTCTGGCTGGCAGATGGGCTGGATTTGAAACTACGCAGTTTCGCGACGATCACTGCCCAATGCGTGAACGGGTACGATTTCGGCGTGGAGCACCAGGTACGAACGGGACTAACCGTGGGGATCACAGCGCAGCAGATCAAGGGGATATTCATCGAGCTGATGTTTTATGCGGGGGTGCCGGCCACCGTATTCGGGTTACGGATCGCGCAGGAGGTCATCAACGAGCGGGAGGAATGGCAGCACGGCGACGTACCGCTGGATACCGCGTGGCTGGACTCCATCGACGAAATGCTGGCGCAGGGCAAGGCCGTGCGGGTAAAGCATTGGGGTGAAAGCGCCGACACGGCGGTTGAGAATGCGCTCGCGCGGCGGTTCATACCGGAGTCGGCGGAGCTGGTGGACGCTTACCACTTTGGGGAGGTCTGGCGTCGAGCGGACCTGAACCCGCAAGAACGAATGGTTTGCGTCCTGGCGGCGCTGATGTGCCGCGGGCACATGATGCAGCTGAAGCGACATGTTGGATATGCGCTGGACGCCGGACTGGACGAAAGGCAGATCTGCGAGGTGTTTGCCCAAGCCGGCTGGTACCGGGGCTGGCCTTGCGTTGAGGATGCACTGGAGCAGGCCAACGAGCTTTTCGAGTCCCGGAGAGCCTGACCTCGGCCTCTCAGATCGCCCCTACAAATCGCAACATGGTGAGAAGTTGAAATGGACACCGCCGCTGACCTGGCGCGTAAAGCCGCCAACCTCCACGCGTTTATCGACCAGTACGTACCCCAGCAGCGCCTCACCGCCGCGCTGCCCGACGTCAGCACGGACTATGTGAAACTGCAGGAGGAGGTGATGTGGGGAGGCGTGTGGCAGGTGCCGGGCCTGGATGTGACGCTGCGGAGCATCGCGACGATCGCGGCGCAGTGCTGCAACGGCTGGGAGTTCGGGCTCCAGCACCAGATCAGGGTCGGCCTGTCGCTGGGGATGTCGCCCCAGAAGGTGAAAGGTATATTCCTGCAGCTGATCTTCTACGCGGGGATACCGGCCACCGTTTCATCATTGGCGCAGGCGCAGCGTGTGATCAACGAGCAGCCCATGTGGCAGGCCGAGGACACCGAACCACTGCAGGCGGACTGGCTGGCTACGGTGGAGGAAAAGCTGGAAAGAGGGCGCGAAATCCGGAGGGCAAACTGGGGCGAGAACGCCGAGTTTGACCTGGAGAACTCGCTCTCCCACGAGCTGATGCCCGAGACTGCCGCCCTGGTTGAGGCCTACAACTTCGGTGAGGTGTGGGCGCGGGGTGACCTCACGCCCAAGGAAAGGACGGTGTGCATCCTGGTGGCGCTGATGTGCCGGGGACACATGAGGCAACTGAGAGAGCACATCGACTACGCCTTGGAACTGGGCATGTCCAAGCGGGAGATATGCGAAGTGTTCTCGCAGGCCGGCTGGTATCGCGGGTGGCCTTACGTGGAGGAGGCTTTAGAGGAGGCCGACGCCGTGTTCACGGAGCGGGGGATTTAGGTTGTGTTGATCCGCCAGAGGCGGACCGTCTTTGCCGCGAAAGCGGGAATCCACAGGTTGTAATCAATGGGGCAATCGTTCTTGCCGCAAGGGGTGCTCCGCGGCCGATGCGATGCTGGACTTCCTCGAACTATTCCGGCTTGTCCCTTGGCTGGGTTGCCTGACCACCGGTCTCACTAACGCTCCTCCATAGCGCCGCTACAGCCGCGGCGACTTTTTCAACGATCCCTCATCGCCTCTCTTTACACGTGACCCATGGTGAGATGTGGGGTCAGACCAGTTTTCCCGGCCTCTTCGCTTGTCTAGTCTTTGCACAAATCCCGTTTAAGAGCCCGTCCCATTGTGGTTGGGACGGGCTCGAGTTTAATTGATAGATCAAGGCCACTGCGGGGTTGGGGCGAATAACCATTCGCCCCGATACGCTCCACTGGCGAGGATCTATCCCCGCCCGTTCCGCAGCAGGAGCCCGGGCATCGCGCCGGTGGGTTCGCCGTCCTCAAAGGTGATTTCGCCGTTCACCAGCGTCCAGCGGTAACCCTTGGCTTTCTGGATACGGCGCCACTCGCCGCCGGGCAGGTCCTCGGCAACCTCGGAGGGCAGCACTTCCAGCCTCTCCAGGTCATAGATGACCATGTCCGCCGGCGCGCCTTCGCGCAGCGCGCCACGGTCCTGGAACCCGCCGAAGTGCGCCGGCAGGTACGACAGCTTGAAGTGGGCGTCCTCCAGCGTGATGACCTGTTCGTCGCGCACCAGCCAGGCCAACATGTCCGTCGGGTAGATGCCGGCGGTCAGGAACTTGACGTGGGCGCCGCCGTCGGAAACTCCCGCGACGACGTGGTTGGAGTCCAACACTTCCGCCGTGTACTGCGCCACATCACGCCCTTGCGTGTCGGCATAGAACTCGGTGGCCAGGTCGTCCTCCACACACATGTCCAGCAGCGTGTCGATAACGTGCTTGCCCTGCTCGTCGGCGATCTGCTGAACGGTCAGGCCGGCCTGCGGGCTGGACGCCTCAGTCTCGTCCGGCGCCAGCGCAATCATGCGCCCATCGACGACGTTGACCACGAAGGACTTCAAGCGCAGCTCCCCGTTGGTGATGCAGCGTCCGCCGTCATGCTCGTACTCGTAGCCGTGGGTATCGCAGACGAATTTGTCCCCGTCGTCGTCCACGCAACCGCCCTGGTGGGGGCAGGTGACCGACAGCAGCTTGTACCCGTCACGGGTGTTCACCAGGAAGTAGTCCCCGCCGCTGACGTTGACCTTGGCCGGCATACGGGTGAAGTCGGTCTCAGCGCCAATATCGATCTTCACCTTGCGGGTCATCACCTGGAGGCTGCCCACGGAGCCGGGGGTGACCTGGGCTGAAAGGGGTATGTAAAGCCTGAAATTGGTGCGGAATGAAGCTAGGAAAGGCGCACTGGCATCCGGCATTCTGGTGTTCGTCACACCCCCAGAGGCCGGAGGACCCACATGCGCCTTCCCCGAGAAACCTATCAGATTCAGCAAG
>DAOUIF010000038.1:0-51559 GCA_034423575.1 Dehalococcoidia bacterium
ATACCGAGGTCGTGTTTCTCATCGCGGCGGGATGGCGTCGTGCGATGTCTTCGTGGCTCAATTCCGGATTGAAGTAATCGGCGATCCGCGCCCGGAGCCGATCGAGATCGACATCGACGAGAAACGCGTCACGGTCGGTCTTGACCCCCGGAAACGACACCGGAAACAGATCGGGCAGCGCCGGCCAGTCGAACCAGTCGGCACTCACCGGCGTTTGTGCGAACGGCAGGCCGAGCGGCAGGAGAGGATCGATGCCTCCGTAGACCGCATCCGGCGCGGCTTCCGCTGTCTCCAATAGCTCCGCGCGCTTGGTCTGCCCCCAGAGCTGCCGGAAGCCCACCGTATCGGCAGGCTGGTGTTCCGCCTTGCGCACCAAAGTCGCGATGGCGGTCCCGACCTGGATGCCGACCGGATCACCCTCGGTCGAGAAGATGCTCGGGTCCGGCGAGCCGTCCGGCGCCACCTTGCCGGTCTTGTACTTGTCACCGTTCAGGCAGTCGATGCGCACCTTGTCGAACGCCTCCAGACAGCGCTCCCGCATCCCCGTGAACGACAGCCCGTCCAGCCAGGAGTAGTTGGAGATGAAGCAGACGACGCCCTGACCCGTCTTCTCCGCGATCCGCCGCTCCGCCATGCGGAAGAAGCGCACGTAGAGATCGTTCAACCCCTGGCCCTCGGGCTTCCGCACCTGCCTGGTGGTCCGATAGGCATTGGACAGCTCCCGTTCCTCGTCCACGGCCATTCCGGCGAAGCCGTTGTAGGGCGGGTTGCCCAGGATCACCAGCACCGGCGTGTCCTGCTTCACCCGCTCGGCCCGTTCCCGCTCCTGTTCCAGCTCCGGAAAGGGCAGGGGTTTCTGCACCGTGGGTTCCCAGCCGGTAAGCGCGTTAGTGAGGAAGACGCCGGCCCGTTCGTCGCCGTTCTCCGACAGGGGCGCATCCAGCTCCTGCATGGTGAGCCCCACCTGCAGATGCGCCACGACGAAGGGGGCCGGCATGATCTCGAAACCGAAGACCCGCTGGGTGGCCGCCTGATTCACCCGCGCGCCAGTGAGAGCGCCCAATCCCTTGCCGTCCAGGTTGGCGGCGATACGGCGCAGCACCTCGGCCAGGTACGCGCCGGTGCCGCAGCAAGGGTCCAGCACGTACACGTTTTCACCGGCCAGCCCATCGGCAATACCCAGGTCGTCCTTGAGTGCCTTGTCCACCCGGGCCACCATGTAGCGGACAACCTCGGACGGGGTGTACCAGACGCCCAGCTGCTTGCGCAGTTCGGGGTCGAAGGCCTGCAGGAAAGGCTCGTAGAAGTAGGGCACCGCCTCGCCCTCGCCGAATTTGGCGAAGAAGGCGTCCCGGTCCACCCGATTGAGCGCGGCCGCCGTCCAGTCAAGCACCTCTACCAGGCCCAGGGGCTGCAGCCGGCCCGGGTCAGAGAGTTGCTGGAACAACGCCCGCAGCACCGGCGCGCGCAGGTGCCAGACCGCCTCGTGCCAGTTGAACGCGCCGGCGGGGGTCGGACCTTGCCGAGCCCACAGCACCCAGGCGGAGAACACGCCGTAGAAGAGGGTCTGCACCAGGGTTGAACGGAAGAATGCCGCTCCCCGGTCACCCTCGAAGCGCACGCCCAATGATCCCTCCAGCGCCTCTCGCAACGCCGTGAGCGCCGCCGCATCGCCGGCCCTTTCCACGCGCGCCAACCCGTCCCGGGCGTAGGATGCCAATAACCAGGCCACGTCCCTGGGTTCAGCCAATGAGGCGGAATGGGACAGCACTCGGCCCAGGTATTCGCCTAGGCCGGCGCCGACCTCGCTGGCGAAGGCACGGGGCCTTTCCAGTCGCGACTCGAACTCTGTTTCGGATGCCGCCAGCCGGAAAGTCTCCAACCGTACCGGTTGACCAAACGCATCCTCTCCCATCAGCACGAAATCCCTGGCATTGGTGACCAGCACCTGACGGTAGCCCTCCCGGTAACGGCTCACCTGGTCGCTGGTAGCAATGAGCCATGCGTCATCGGCCACCGGCTTGGCCTCGATTACGCCACGTTCCGGTTTTTGCCCGGCTCGCGGCTTGCCCCGCTGTACTTGTCGGGCCGAGTAGAGACCGAAGTCGGGATGACCGGAACCCTGGTCTGCCAACTCCTGCACGCAGAACACCTTGGGCTTGAGCATGCCGCCCACAGCATTTAGCAGGTTGGCCAGCGGCACGTAAAGAGAACGCTCATCGGTCGCTCCGCCCGACCCACGCACCAGGCGGAGGTCGGTGAAGTACGCCTCGACAGCTTGAGTCAATTTCCTGTTCGGCATAGGTCAGTGATTATCCCAAATCTTCAGGGGAGTGCTGCACTCTGGGTATTCGTTCAGTGGCAACCGTTAGTGATCATCTACTTGAAAAACTCGATAATCCTCAGTACCCATCCTACCGTCGGGATTTGGTTAGCCATGGCTCCCACCCATCTAAACCAACGCTTAACGCCGCCGAGGCGGCCAGTCCGGCCGCTTTCCAGTTCTCTTTTCAATATCTCTACCGCCCTGCGGGCGGCGCCATCGGCCCTTCCACTGCGCAATGATGCCGCTTCAATCAGATTGCTGACCTGACGATGAGTGGCGGGGAAGAACAGACTGGGATCTTCCTGTAACTCTTTGTGAAGAAGCAGGGCACCGTCCCCGTCCTCTGAGTACGCACCGATCTCCAGATCCAGCGGCAGCACCGGTTTACCCATGTCCAACATCTCACGGCCGACCGAGTAGGTACCCTTGCCACCACCCACGGCAACCAGCGCGTCGGCCAGTTCGCATTCGAGCCTACGGTATTTGCCCCCGGTGTATTCTTCCCGTCTGATGCGCTCCGCTTTGAGTACCCCGCGCTGTTGCAGGTTGGCAAGGCTCTTCCGGTTGCCCTCGCTCATCTTGGAAGACCAGGCATTGTCGGACATGACCACGCGGACATAGATCCTGGGAGCCTCGGTGGTGAATTCGGCGTACCGTTCAACGGCTCGCATGATCGTCCAGTCAAAGATGCGCGGCTTCCCGTCGTCTCCTCTGGTACTGTCTTCATCCCCAAGCAAAACCACCAATCCCCCGCCGGCCTGCAGCACCTGTGGCACCATTGAGTCCAAGAACTGGACCGCCTGGTCCACCCGCTCAGCGGGACAGGAAGCGCTGGCGCTTCCCGAGAGCAATACAAACTGGCCATTCATTCCAAGTATCCTGGTGTCACAGTCCGAACAGGTTGTCGATGTCGCCTCTGGTTTTGCAACGGTCCAAGCTTCGCTGCATCTGCTTGAGCACATTAGATGCCCGCTGACGGCGCGGGCTGTTCGCCGGTCCCAAATATCCGTCAACGTGCCGGGACTGCCCCGTCGGGTCCGTGATTGGACTCAGGACCGCTTTTGAGGAGAACTGGGTAAAGTGATTAACCATGCTTTTCAGGTCGTACGGACCTCCGTAGTTCCGAAAAGCATCGATGGCCAGTGACTCGAGGTGATAGCCGGATAGCTTGTCGTTATCGCTCCGGGCCGTGTGGGACATCAAACCCTTGGTCAGTTTGATCGCCGGTATAACCTCCCCGCGATTGGCTTTGTTGACCTGCGTCAGCTTCTGGGCGAATCGCTCCGGCCGAACCACGTTGCTCCAGGTGTTAGTGCCTGGATTGGCTATTCTCACGCCGGACTTGGTGCGTATCGCCGGGAGCAGCTGTATCTCGACGCCGTCCGAGAATTTGACGGTCACCGCCAAGTCCCCAGTCGTCACGGTCGTTCTGGGAAAACGTCGGGTGATCCGTTCCTTCATCAGTTTGATCACGTCTGCGGGGGGTTGTCCCGACAATGAAGAATCATTGACGATGGCCAACGCGTCAACATCGCTCAGGCCAGCCACGTAAGTGTGCTTGCTGACCGAGCCGCCGAAGAGAGTACGGACAACGTCATCATCCGTGATCTCCAGCGCGTCGCGCAATCCGCGTAGATGGCGGCCGATAGCCTCAACATCACGGTCGTTGTATTCCCGGAGCTGACTCCGCAGGCATCCGGTGATCTCCTCATCGGTCAGGTCTCGTTGCGTTGGACGGCGCGGCTGGCCCGGATAACCACCCCCCGAAGAACCACTCATAAGACTCACCCTCTTCGCTATTATGAAACGACGGCGCCCGCCAGTCCGGCGATGCGCACCGCCCTGGTGGCCGACGGGAAATTCCTGGCCAATTCGTGTAAATCACCGCTCGAGCCGTAATGCTGCAGTGAACTCTGCAACCGATAAAGGACACCCAAATTCGCCGTCCAGGCAGATACTTTCAGATCCCAATCGCAAAGGTTGGCCGTCGTCTCCGTAAACGCCGTAGCCTCAATGGTCATCGGCGCTTCTCCACGGAAAGACAAACGGAGCCAGTTCAGGCCGTCGAACACATCAGCGCCGCAGAAGTAATAGGTCATCACTTCCAGGGGCGTTATGGCTCCGAAGACGTGGACGGGCAGATCGAGACCGGCATCATACAGAGCATCCCGCATCGTCACCACTGTCCTGCAACGTTGGATCAATGATTCCCCCGCTTCACGTGCAGTGATGCCTACGATATCGAATTGGCCCAGTTCATTAGCGTGCTGCGCCAGCCGCGCCACATTGACCAGCCGTGCCGGAGTTTCCGGCTTGACCAGAAAGTCGTGGGCTGCATGAGGCGCATGAACGAAATCTTCCAGCGCCCGACCAATTTGCCGCTCAATTGGTTCAGGGCCGTCGTAATTCACGAGTATCACGTTCGCATCGCGGTCAACACCATCGGCGATTCCGCGGTAACTCTCTCTAGACCACCGAGCAGCGTGACAGGGCGCGCCATGCTTCGTGCATCCGGCCGCCCGCTTTGTCGATTCGTACATCCCACTGTCGATGACCGTCACATTTACCTCGTCGACAACATCCGCGGGGATGTAGGCCGACGACAGGTCCAGGGCGCTGACCAAGCAGACCCCATAGAGGCGATCCTTCATCGCGCTGTAGATTTCTGACACCGAAGAAAATCCACAACTGGAAAATGACGGCACCAGCAGCGGCGTGGCAATGCCCAGCTTTTCCACGCGCCGCCCCTGGCTATGCGGTCGCTCATCAGGCGTGAGCATCAGCCCTGTCCTCGCATGATGGGCACTGCAGACACGGTGGAGCGTTCCGCGTCTCACAGCTATAGGTCAGATCCAGGGGCAAGCCATTTTCTCTGGCAAAGGCAATAACCTCGGGCTTGGTGCGGGCCAAGAATGGGGCGCTCACGATGACTTCGCCGGCGAAGTAACCGTCCAGAACACGTTGCATCTGCCGCACGAACAGCGGATGTGTGTCGTAGTACTCGGACAGTGCGTGAATGCCCAGCGCGACCGTCAGAGGCCTGACTTCCGTTATTCCCGCGGCGATCAGCACCAGCAAAGCGTTCCGACCAAAATACTCGCCAGATTCTGATCCCAATGGGAAGCCCAGTTCTACCTTCTTGGCCTCAATGCCAAAGTGCCGAGCGACCTGCTGCACGGCGCGCCACTCGCTGCCGGCGGCGGGCTGCCCATAATCCACAAACAATCCCGACATATCGGACCCCTCGCCGCGGACAGCTGCCACCACTGCCGACGAGTCTATGCCTCCGCTCATCAACACGATGCTTCTGGCCTTATCCATGAGTCGAAATCCCCTCAGAAACGGCAGTGAAGAGAAATGGGAGGGCATTCCGCGGGCAGACGCGTTCTCCAAAGAAGCGCACGAACGCAATCTCCATGCCTGCGCCCTGGCGCGGACTTTCCGTCTCACGCCGGGCGTATTTGAAACATGGCAAACCAGTGAACCCGACGGGTTGACCGTCCATCAACGGCGGCCCTCCGTGGGGCAGAGTCTCCAGCAGGCGCGCCGGAGCAGGTAGCTCTCCGCAGTATCCGTTCATCTTCTGCTTATGGGAAAATGCGCCGGTTATCGGGGCGCGGGTTAGCCGCGTCCCTTGAATTAGTATGGTTTACATGATGGATAATTGTAGCATAGTATGTAAACCGGGAGGTGAGCCCATGTTCAGTGAACGTCTCAAACTCGCCAGAAAACGCAGCGGCCTGTCACTGCGGGATCTGTCCTCGCGCATGGACGGAATGGTGTCGGCCCAAGCCATCGGGAAGTACGAACGCGGCGAGATGATGCCCAGCTCATCCGTCGCCATTGCCCTAGGCGATGCCCTCGGTGTTTCGACGACTTACCTCCTCAGTCCTTCCAACGTCTCCCTGGAATCCGTCGAGTTCCGGAAGCTGGCGTCTACCAAGGCCGGCGAGCGGGCCTTGGTGGAAGCAACCGTACTTGACCACATGGACCGTTACTTGCAGGTGGAGGAACTGCTGGGCATCCCGAGCGGCGCCTGGGAGGAGCCGGCCTGCGTGCCATTCCCTATCGAATCCATAGACGACGCCGAACCGGCGGCAGAGGCCGTGCGCAACGCCTGGAACCTGGGCGGCAGTCCAATTCCGGACATGACCGAACTGCTGGAGGAACGCGGGATCAAGGTCCTCAAGCTGGACTTCCCTACGTCCGTGGACGGACTCACCTGCCGTGTTCATCGCACGGACGGGACGGATGTGCCCGTGGTGGTCTGCTCCACCGCCAAGTCATTAGAGCGGCAAAGGTTTACCCTGGCTCATGAGCTGGGGCACTTGGTCATGGACATTCCGTCCGGAGTGCCGGAAGAAAAGGCATGCAACCGATTTGCAAGCGCCTTCCTGGCGCCCAGGCGTGAACTTGCCCGGGAAGTGGGGCTCCGCCGGCTCGACTTTGGCGTCGGTGAACTGGTTGAAGTCAAAAAGATATTTGGCGTAAGCGCGGCGGCGCTGGTCGTCCGCATGCGCGATTTGGGCATCATCAACGAAGCCACCGCCACGCGGATATTCCGTGGCATCGGGCGCAGTTGGAGAAAGGAAGAACCCTGTCCTCTGGAACGGACCGAGATGCCCAGGCGTTTTCGTCGTCTTTGTCTCAGGGCATTGGCCGAGGACGAGATTTCGGAATCCAAAGCGGCAGAACTCCTCGACTTGCGGGTGAGCGAAATCGAGCGCGTCATGGCAGGCACGGTGGGCTGACGCGTAATGCACGTCCTCGTCAGCGACAGCTCCGTGCTGACCGAATTATCCAAGCGGGGACTGCTCCATAAGATCTTCGAGTTGCGATTCCAGTTCTCGGTGCCGGACCTGCTGTTCCACCAGGAACTCATTGACCTGGGCCCATACAGCCGGCAGGATCTGCTCAGCTGGGGTCTTCGCGTCGAAGAGCTTGACCCTGATGGTGTGACAAACGCGATGGCCTATCAAGCCCGGCGTCCCGCACTAAGCCTGGCGGATTGCTTCGCACTGGCCCTCGCCAGCCACCACAGGTACACGCTCCTGACGGAGGACCGGCGGATGCGCAACTGCGCCCAAGACGAGGGTATTCCCCATTGTGGCGTCATGTGGATCATCGACCAGATGCACCGCGCGGCGATTTTGACGACATCCCGAGTAACTGCCGCATTGGAAGCCATGCTCGCCGATCCCAGGTGTCCAGTGCCAAATCAGGATCTGACACGGTACCGGCGGGGCTTGACTGAGTAGGCTGCCCCAGTTTGTCTCTTGCCGGTGATCGTTTATTCGTACAGCACTCCGCAGTTGGTGCAGACCATGGACCCGGCATCCAGTTCGCGCATCGCGGACGACATGCCACAATCGGTGCAATACTGCGGTTCCGATGCTTTTGCGCGGACAGCCAAGCCCTCTTCGATGATGGCTCTCAACTCTTCAAGCAAGGCCTCCAGCCCGTGCGACACGAGCCGCTCCCAAGCCACCGCCGTTCCACGGCAATTGTCCGCTCCAAAGGCCAACAGCCGTTCAGGCTCGTCTGCGTAGGCCGCCCAACCCGGCGCTACCACTGGCAGCAGTAGATTTGCGACCATCAAGTGGCCGTCAGATGTTGGCGTCTGCGCCCCGCAACAAAGCGTATCCTCGTTGGTTCTCGACGTAAGTTGATATGCGTCCAGCCAAGTCCATCTTGCGTTCTCGTGAGCGGGTTCGTATCCCGAAATGGTCGGCCAGTGCCTTTAGGACGGCCGCCGATTCTCGCTCAAGCAACGCTGCGACTGCGTGAGATTCAGTTTGGGAGACAGTGTCCGCTAGGAGGCCGACCTTCTCGCTGATGTCTTCAGAACTGACAGGCCGGGTCTTTTTGTCATTCGCGTGACCGCGCAACCCCATCAGTTTGCGAAGTGGAGCATCCCGTTGTGCTTGGGCCATGAGACTATCAAGGCGCGACAACCCCATAGATAGGTCCTGGCTTGATTCCATCGTGGGGATTGCGTCCACCAACAGTCGCAGGTCTTCCAAAAACTCCTGGGCTTCCTGCAAAGTCTGGAGGAGTTCGCGTTTCTCAGCGTCCGTGGGCAGGGAACCTAGGAGACCCCGCAAGCCTCTGAATAGCGCATCCACCGGGTAGGACTGTGACTTGCTCATCGTCATCTCCCTATGGTCCCAACCGACTGACAAGTTCGCGTGTGATGGTCGGATATTCGTCGTTTCGAGCGGCTCGCCGTGCGTTTTCCGACCTGTGTTCCCACACCGGGACATGCTCCTCGGCAGCCTCGCCGTAACCGATCAATTCAGTAGTATATTTGTCGACCACTTTTTCACCCAGCGTAACGTTGGCCTTGATAGCCTGCATCGTCGTCGAATGGGTGTTGGTGATCATACTCCCGCCTAACCTTACCTTGACGAACACGATGCCGCCCAGCTCCGCCACCGCACGTCCGCTGTCGCCAGCCAAAGGCTGCGTGACAGCAATATTTTGGCCGATCTCTTCCACTTTCCTGGTGAGAATGTTCAACCCTACGGTCGACAGGTGGTCGGGAATAGCCGTCACCACGTAATAGTCACTGGCGTGGAGTGCATTTTGGGTCATCAGGTACAGGTTCGGCGGACAATCAATGATGACCCAATCGTACTGGTCGCCGACTTCTGTGATGACCGTTTTCAAAAATGAGCGTTCCCGCATATAGAGTTGCGCATTCTCCCGTAGGGCTTGAATCGTCGGGAACGTGTTGCCAAACTCGCCGTCACGGCTCAAGTCCTCGCCCAGCAACTCGATGTCGCACGCGATCAGGTCCAAGTTCCGAATAGGGTTGCGCCAAATTGTCACCGCATTGTTCCAAATCACCTGTCTGACATCCATGGCCCGCCGAGCGGTGAATCGCTCGTATAGGGTTCTGATGGTTCCGACACTGTCCTTCTTCCTCTCCCACTGTTGGATGCTAGCGCAGAGGAACGTCAGATTGGTTTGCGGGTCTATGTCGATCATCAGCACCCGTTGGCGTTGATGCTGCGCCAACGAACAGGCCACATGGTACGCGGACGTGGTTTTCCCAACCCCGCCCTTGTAATTTATGAATGAGAGCACCGTAGTCATGTACACCTTCCGGCTGAGTCAGTCATTAATTGCGTATATTGAGAAAACTTGCGAAACTCCAATCCCCTGCTTAGGCACCAACCCACCGAAAGGATGACTGAGGAGGCGCGTTTGGGTGATTAGAAAGTGATCCCGGCTCCGGGGATCATGGTTTTTGGATTCAGAAAACCGACCCGAAACGAGGAACACCCATCGGATGCTACCACGCAACGACCCTGACCGCATCCAAATCGCCTTCGACGATCACCCCCTGGTGGCCAATGCCGGACTGATCCTGCCGGTTACTTTGGCGCATCATCTGGGTCTGCGCGAGTTGGTGGACGACGATGTTGACCTGGGTGACGCGCCAGATCGGGCCAATGCGGGAGATAAAATGCTGACGTTGGTGGCGTCGGCGTTGGCTGGTGGCGACTGCATCGACGCCGACGCGCCGCGTGCTGGGAGCACCGAACGGGTGCTGGGCTGTGTGGTCAAGGCGCCGTCCACGCTGGGGACCTTTCTGCGGAGTTTCCGGTGGGGCCATGTGCGCCAACTGGATCGGGTGAGCCGGGAGCTGTTGGCCCGAGCCTGGGATGCCGGGGCGGAACCTGGCGATGATCCGCTGACCATCGACCTGGACTCCACCGTGTGCGAGACCTACGGATTGGCCAAGGAGGGGGCGCAGCGCCACAACTACGCTGGCGTGCGCGGCTATCATCCCCTACTCGCCGTCGTCGCGGGCACTGGGGAAGTGCTCATGGCCCGGCTGAGAAAAGGACGAGCTAACACGGCCCGCAGCGCCGCCAATTTCCTGCGAGAGACGGTGAGCCGCGTGCGCTACGCTGGAGCCACGGGTCAACTCACCGTACGCGCCGACAGCGGCTTCTACAACCACGACATCGTGGTCGCCTGCCGCGATAAGGGCGTCCGCTTCTCCATCACCGTGCGCCAGCACCCAAGCGTGCGGAACATCATCGAAGCCATTCCCGAGACGGACTGGACCCCCATCCCTTACTGGATGGATGGCGCCGCCGACGTGGCCGAAACCACTTACACTCCCTTTCAGCATGAGCCCGACGCGGTGCCGGTGCGGCTCATCGTCCGGCGGGTGAAACCCACCCCCGGCTCTCAACTTGCCCTGTTCGCCAATTACAGCTATCACGCCTTCATCACCGACCGGGAGGGCGACACCCTGGAACTGGAGGCCGACCATCGCCGCCACGCCGAGATCGAGAACGCCATCCGCGACCTCTAGTACGGCGTGGGCCTCAACCATCTCCCCTCGGGACGCTTTCCCGCCAACGCCGCCTGGCTGGCCGTCCAGGTCATGGCTCACAACCTAGCTCGCTGGACCAAGCGCATCGGTTTGGGTGAGCCGGTGGTGACCACCAAGACCCTGCGACGACGTTTCTTCTCCCTAGCCGGACGACTCACCTGCTCAGCCCGCCGCCTCACCCTGCATCTTCCCCAGGGCTGGCCCTGGCAAAACCAGTTCAGCAGCGCACTGTCGAGACTGCGCGCCCTGCCGCTCCCTTCCTGACGGCGCCCACAGCGTCTGTCTCGTCCTCGCACTACTCAACCCGATGGCGGCTCTGCGTCAGGTCGGGTCCAAAGTGCCTGTTGCGGCCAGCAACTTGGTGCTCTCGTCCGCCACTGCCATCTCGGGCGGTCAAAAATCCCCTTGGCGTCGCCCTCACACCTCGCACCCGCCCCAATCTGTCGGCATCAAAGCCCTGCCGACCGTCCCGACGCTCTCTGGTACCCAGCCTGACCAGCACCGACGCATCCCTTCGGTGGATTCGGGTTTACACCGGGTGGGGCTCGGAGTGTCTCCCGCTACAATCAGCCTGCTGATCACGCCCGTTTCCGGCGCCGCGGCCCGCCAATAATCCCCTTGGAGTGGCCGTCCCACCATGACCACGTCCCGATCCATCAGGATCAAAGCCCTGCCGGCCCTGCACCTGCCCTTTCATCTCTCGCCTGACTCGCCCGCCCGTAGCCCTTCGGTGGATTGGGGCTAAGGTATCCAGAACCGTGCGGTTATTCTGATCACGATCACCGATGCGACGCACACCGCTAGGTAAGCGATGAGCAGAAACAACAAAATCACGTCGGGTACGGCCGCGATATCTTCGTACTGCAGCACCAGTTTGGTGAAATTCGAAGTGAATAGGAAAAGGGCCGCCAGCGCTTCCCATCCGCAAACAAAGCCGGCATGCGTGGCCATTCGAAGAATTCTGTCCGGCGGCACATTCGATCGGTTGAGCACATAGACGTAGCGGCCTATGACCAATCCGACGATCACCGCAGCTCCCGTCAGAGATATCTGAGCCCACGCTTCATGGATGGTCACCAGAAGGAGCCAGTAATATAGCACTGTGATGAGGATAGACGCTCCTGTGGTGCATGCAAGATAGGCACCAAATGCCAAAGCGACACCTCTAGCCCAATTCAAAACTGTACTAATGATGGTCATGGTCAAAGCACCAAGGTTGCCGGCAGGTCTGCAGGATCGTGTCCGATCTGCGGACTGGTTTGCTGGCCTCTAAATTCATTGTGCGGCGAGGTACAGGCGATTGCTGAAAAGGAACGAATCGAGCGAAAGCCAAGTAGCCATCACCATTACGATCCGCGACGTTGCAACCGGAAATCAAGATTGGGACTAAGATCAACCGCAGACGCCGTGAGTTCATCGAACTCGCAGCCATCTTCGCAACTCGTGTCAGTAAGCACACGCATTGCACCCGGATAGCCGTCATATCGCTGAGGTCCGGCTCCACCAACCCTAGGCAGCCCGGCCACCAAGCCCACCAACTGGAGACCCTCGTGCGCGGCGACGCTCATGCTGAACGGGAACACATTCCGTCGGGAGAAGTGCGCCTTGTCCTCCTCGCTCAGCCCCGCCACGTAGTCAGGGTCATCCAGCATCCCATCCCGGTCGAGAGCCACGTCACTCCGTCGCAGAGCGCCCAAGCAAACCATGCACGCGTGATCCGGGCCAACGGTATGGATGCTCCATGAAATATGTTGTGGCCTGCCGTTAGGCTGTACTGTCGCCAAGATCCCGCCGTCGATCACGGGGATCAAGTGGCTGTAGGCAATGGTGTTCAACAGATGCCGCGGCCACGGCCGATCAACGCAACATATGAGGACATCGCAGTCCAACGCAGCGCCCAGACCTTCCGGAGCCAATACGCTGTGAGGAACCAAGCGTAAATCCAACTGTTCAGCGGTGGCGCTGCGCCCTGTGCTGCCGGCCGCCACCGCTACTTTCAAACACCCGATGTCGTCGTTGGTGGCCCCTGCTGTACGATCCAGATTCCTGAGCTCAATCCGGTCAAAATCAATATACGTCAAGCGCCGCAAACCCATCCGGCTCAGGGCCTCTGCGACAAGACTTCCCACGCTGCCGAGTCCGACGACTCCAATGCGGGCTCGGACAAGCTGTTCCTGGGCAGCCTCGCCCCACACGCTAAGGGTTGCAACTTGGCGGTCATTCGCAAGAGCAGCCGGCGTGTCCGAGTGGTAGGTGACGTTAAGTCTCGAGCCGAGTACACGGACTGAGTGCGCCCAAAATCGTTCGTAACGACGGGGAGCTTTGCGAAGCCACAGTCGGCCGCTCCAGGCACCATCGGTACCTCTGGTCAGACCGACCAGTGGAAGGCCGGTCCGTCCTGCCACTGCACCAGCAAGTCGTTCTCGCTCCGCTACCACATCGTCATGGCTCATTCCCTGCCACCCCGGCCCGAGATGACCATGCAGAAATGCTATCCCGCCGCCCTCAGGAACCTCAGCAAGTACTCTGTGCAGGTACTGCGGCAAGAAGGCGACGTTGCCTTGCAGAATTCGGTCGCCGGGTTCCGGAAAGACGATCTCGGTGATGATGGCGGTATACCGGTTCTGACCCACGCTGGGCCGCCAGTAGGCGAACGCCAAGTCCTCCTGACGGACCTCCTTGTGGAGGTGTTTTGCAAGGGCAGCGTCGTCCCGAGCTGTCATTGCTATCGACATCTCGAGACCAGTGAAGTCGTTCAACTGGTAGGCCATCGGTCATCACATAGTATGGTCAGCACGTGAGCCCAGATGTCTTTGGGAGTCGGCCGGTGATCGTAACGGCGGCTCCAGTACTGCCATTCCTCACCGATGCCACTGGCCTGCGTCTTCAACGGATCTTGCATGATCATCGGGACCAAATGGGGTCGAGTGTGTATCGCCGGCGGCGGGACGTACGGAACCATCTGATTGCGCTGGATAGCAACGTCGCAACGTCGGCCGACCAGCGCGCCCTTCGGCAAAATGACGTCCCGTACCACTGAATAGGATGCTCCATCTTCGCCAACGACCTCCTCCACGGTGTAGCCGAGCCCTCGAACATAGATGTCGAAGTCATCGATCGTCATGGTTCAGGACGTAGGCGTCGGGCCTTTGTGCGTCGCGGTGAAATGGTCGCCGAACTCAACCGCCACTTCGTCATCCAAGGACGCGTATGGCTTTTGGTCACCAGCCCGGGTTAGTTCGTAATCCTCGGGCGGTGTAAATCCGGCGATGGCGAGGATCTCGCGCACCTTGAGGGTGAAGACCTGACGGTCATCGGGCTTCTGATAGGAGAAAACCACCTCCTCTCCATTGACGTAGAATTTAATGTCCTCGTCGCCGCCCCCAACCGGTCGGCTGATCGGATCACTTGCGGTAGCCACCGTGAACCTCCTTGTCGTTCGTGGTCGCCGTACTGTACCATTATAGGTACAGTCTAGACCCGCAGGCCGTTCTGTGTCAATATCCCTGCCACAACTTCAAAACTACCCCAACACCCGCTGCCCTTGCCGTCAATCCTGAATATGGCAGATAATGCGCCAAATATTGGGGAAACCGCAGGCAAACAGCAGTTAATCGATGAAATCGGTAAGCCATGCTTGCCCACCTGAAAAATGGTGCCGGCAAGATGTTGGACTAGACCGCATCGCAGTTTGAAGTCCGGGGGCAACATGAGCACACGGAGACTTGAGCTCAGCGATTTAGGCCATCTCGTCGCGGCCGAAAGAACCCGACGAGGTTTAAGCCTTCGTCAAGCAGCACACGATATCGAAATACCTTTCAACACCCTGGCACGGGTCGAGAAAGGCCATATTCCGGACCTTCAGAAGTTCAAGAAACTGGTGGAGTGGTGCGGGGCTGATATCCAGCATTTTTTTGAGCTTCACGCAAAGCCAGCTACAACTGCTGAGATGGTTGCCGAGCAACTCCGGTCAGATCGGAACCTTGCTCCTGAAGCAGCGGAACGGATAGCGGAAATCGTCAACGAGCTATACCAGACGCTCGCCCGGCCGCGGGAACTTGCAGCAGCTCATTTTCGGGCGGCCTCTACCTTTCGCCCGGACGCAGCCGTTGCTCTAGGTGCATTACTGCAGGATATGCACGACGCGCTCGTGAAGGAAGCCGACAATGGCTCTGCGAAGAGGGTTTAAATCCGAAGCGGAGAGGATTACGGCACGATTGCGGGACCAGATGGGGGTACCGCCTGCCGAGCCGATTCAGCTTGAAGATCTCGCCGCACTACTCGGCGTGGAGATCCGAGCCGGCGACGAACTGGTCCCACGCGAGCGATTTGCTGACCTTGATGCCAGGCAGCCTGACGCTTTCTCCGCGTGCACGCTCCAACCCTCCCCAGATCGCAAAGTCATCATATTCAACCCAATTTCATTAAAGCCGCGGCAAAATAGCGACGTGGCTCATGAACTAGCCCACATAATTTTGGACCATGCCCTCAGCAGGATTGAAAGGCTTGGTGATATCACTTTCCTGTCCGGCGACACTGCTCAAGAAGAAGAGGCCAATTGGCTGGCTGGGTGCCTGCTGTTACCACGGCCATTTCTGCTGGCCGCGGTTAGGAGAGGGTTAAGTACGCTCGAAATCGCGAAGGCTTCTGGTGTAAGCGACCAGATGGCACAGTACAGGTTGAATGTGACCGGAGTAACCCGGCAGCGCTCACCGCGACGAAAGGGTGGCAACTCTCACGACAAATCCGGCATGGCTACCCAATAATCTTTGCCGGCACTTAACCAGTTTGGTACGGGAATGTTACTTCCCCCAACCAATCCCGTAGGTTGGATACGCCGAATTGCTGCTGCGTGTCATACAACTCGACTTCGTCGCCGGGAACCGGAGGATTTCCGAAGTCAAACTCGGCGTTCCGCCCAGCTGAACTTTGCACGTCCAGCGAGAATCTGGGCATTTCGCGACCACTGGTAATCACGTAAGCTCGGAAAAGCATCAGGGCGGGGATAACGTGGTTGAACCAATCTTCCACGGGATGCTCTCTTTCGGCGCCCAGCCGCGGATACCGATAGGCACTTCCGCCTAAATTTTGCCACCCAAACCTTTCGAAGAAACTCTGGATCCGGTTTCTGTCCACGGGTGGGGCACCAGTCAGATCGAAGGTAAACACGATCGGCATTTGCTTCTCCTCGCGGCCAAGGCTACATCAGCCGCCTCATTTTTTTGATATCCACTGTGGTTCGCGGAATAGGAACGTTACGTAGCCCAGAGCCTCTACCTCGCGCCGTCGCGCCTGTCGATCGGGCGGTACATTTTCTCTCCGCCCGTCACAAGCTTGGGCAGTCTTGGTGTCAAGGGTTGGTGCGCCTTCAGTCCCAAGACGTTGTCAATGAGAACCGCCAGCTTCGCCTGATTAGTGTTCTTCGTTTGGGCTCCGCTGAAATCGATCCTCATGACCGTCTTTTCGTCCACCACCTCACACTCCTCGATGAACTCAGCGGATAACTAAAATGGCTTCCCATAGAGGCGAGGTCCGCCTATTCAGAGGTCAAAGAACCAACGAAGCGGCTATCAGGTTGGGACACCCCCTTGAGTCCTGCCCCATGACTTACAACGCCGTCGGTCAGCCATGGGCGCCCACGGTTCACGCTACCTCGATCACTTGGGCTCCCGCAGCTTCGACAAATAGCTCGACCATCTCAGGGTGGCAGGTGAAAACCAAGACTTGGTTGGTCTGGGCAAGGTTCGCAAAGGCCTCTGCCGCTAGTCGGGCACGCTCTGGGTCGAAATTCACCAACACTTCGTCGACAACCACAGGCAGACGCTCGGCGTGCTCCCCGAACTCACGCACCAAGCCGAAGCGGAGTGCCAGGTAAAGCTGTTCTCGCGTTCCCCGGCTAAGCTCTTGAGGCTGCTTAACACCGCCTGTGGCGTCAATGACGGCGACGGTTCGTTCCCCGATGGGGACGGACAGCCTTGGATACCGATGACCAGTGATTTGGGAGAAGAAGTTCTGGGCGTGTTGCACCACCCTGGGTTGCCGCTCGACCTCGAATTTCTGACGGGTCCGATTCAACAGTTCCTCGGTCATGGTCAGCCGTGACCACGCACGAGCAGAGTCCCGCAGCTGTTCCAGCAGAATGCTCCGGCGCATGCGTAGTCGGGAGGACTCCTCCTCTCCCGTGAGCCGCTCCAGTTCGTTTTCTATACGCCCACGCTCTTCCTGGAGCGTACTGCGGGTTTCCTCGACCTCCCGCAACCGTTCCGACACCGTGGTGGATTCTTCGCTCAACTGGATTTGGTCGGTGCCGGCCATTTGCTCTTGGAAGTCGTCCAATCTGTCGCCAGGACCACTCAGGCGCTCCAAGCTGCGTGTCAGTTCGTCCCGTCGCCGTTCGAATTCCAGTCTGCCCTCATGGGCGCGGGCCCTGACACGGAAATCCTCAGGGTCGTCCGTACCGCCGAGGGACAGGAAGTCGTCCAGTTCCTTCTGGACCTGTCCCAGCCGCCGTTCCCTGTCCTCTACGAACCGTTGCGCTGCGTCCTGCTGTTCCTGGGCTGCCTCCCGTCGGGACAACGCTTCCCGGGCTTGGTCCGTCCGGCTGATGAGCGTGTCAGCCGCCGCTGCCGTCTGTCCCCAATTGCCGGCAGGAAGCGGAATATCATAGGCAACCGCCAGGGGCTGGATTTTCTGCCGGAACTCCTCGATGTCCTTCTCGATAGCGGCGACCCGATCCCTCATCCGTCGGGTTTCCACCAGGGTGCCTCGGGCAACATCAACACGGGCGAGGAAGGTGGTCATGGTGTCCGCAGTCAAGGTCTCGTCCAGTTGTCGGTCTTGGAGCCACTGCCGCCATTCCCGGCGGGCTTCCTGGTCCGACTCCGCCGCTCCCTCCTGTTCTTTGGACACATCCGCGAGGCGCTGTTCCTGGAGACGCTCCCGCCGGGAGCATTCCTCCAGCCTGGCGTTAGCGGACTCCCAAGCTCCCAATTGGGCACGGAGCACCTCCAGGCCGGCTTCCGTCGAGTCCAGAGCCATCCCGTCGGGCTGTTCGGCAAGACCCAAAGGCGCTGCCGCCTCGATCAGTGCCTGGCGGGACGTTTCCACCGACACTTCGGCTTCAGCGGTCTGCTGACCCAGGGGAGACGTTACCGGTGAGGTGGTGCGAGAAGAGCGGATTCTCTCCCTGATCCATAGGGCAACGGCAACGGCTATCAGCACCAAACCTGCGCCGATGCCCATGGGAAGCCCTGCACCACCGAGGACTATTCCTACCCCGGCCAAGGCTACGCCGGCGAGGGCGAGCAAGACCAGCACCGCCGGGGGGAGTGCCGAAAAGGCGCCGCGACTGGACCCTCCGCCGGAGGTCAGAACGCTGAGCTGGCCCCGGAGGTTTTCGTGATTCTGTCTCATCCTCTCGTATTCGGCCAGACGCCCCCTGGCGGTGCGAAGCGCGTCCTGCCGTTCCATCAACCCCGTGGCGTCCATGGCCGGAGGTTCCGCGGGTAGTTGTTCCCGGGCATCCTGGGTCTCTAGCTGGCGATCGAGCAGCGTGCGCCGTTCCTGGTCCAGGCGGAGTACCGCCTGCCGCAGACGTTCTCCGCTCTTGGTCATACGTTCCTTCCAGCCGCCCACCAGGTTCCGTACCACCAGTGACGTGTCGAAGGCCTCCAGCTCTCCTTCCCCCCACTGATGCCCCAGGTCAGACAGACTCGTGGCAAGGTCGGCTTCCATATTCCCGAGTTCAGCCTGGCGTTCGGGAAGGTCGTGAACCGAACCATCGAAACTGCCGCGTCCTCGTCGGATTTCTTCAACCCGGTCCGCAGATTTCAGGAGAGGCTCGTCGGTGATGACCGCCGCCGTTGCTTCCGTAGCGATACGCAGACGCTCCGCTGCCTCCTCAAAATCAGCCTTGCCCTGCCGCGCCCGCTCCTGGAGAGCTTCCAGCCTCGGGATGGCATCATCGGGAAACTGCTCATAGGCAGGGAGGGACTTCAGTTGGGTCTCGCAGTTGTTCAACTCCACCCAATCTTCCCATCCCGTCATGAGGTTGCGGATCTCGGCCTGACGGATGTTCCGCTGGGAGCGTTCCACGTCCCAGGCCTGGAGTTCCGCGTCGATCTCGGCCCGGCGTGACGTCAGGCTCGCATACTGATCGGCGTTCCTCTCGATCACCTGTAGTTGACCATCAATCTCCCGGAGCGAGTCAGCCAGTTTGACAACCTCCTGAGTTCTGCCGCTGGGGAGGAAGATGTCCCTCCGCCGAGCGGTCAGGCGCTGGCTGAAGGCGGACAGGCCGGGCATGCCCTGTCCCGCGCTGTAGATGGCCTCGCTGACCGAGGAGTCGTCCAGCAACCCCACCTGCTGTAGTTCGTCGATGCCGAAGGCAAACACGCTGTTGAACACGGCCGGGGTGGCCTGTCCAGTGATCAGGGGCATAAACTCGGTCGGGTCGACGGGATCACCGGCACCATCCCTCACAGCCAAAGGCCCGCCCCGGGCCCCGACGTACCGCTCCAGCGTGTAGATCTGGCCGTCGTCTCTCGACAGGCGTATCCTCCCACCATGGCGGCCACCGGACAAAGGCGGGTAATGCTCGTTTCGCCTCTGGGTGGGGAAACCAAAAATGACAGTCCGGATAAACGCCAGGAGGGTGCTCTTCCCCGCTTCGTTGGGGCCATAGAACACCGTGACCGGCCTTCCATCAATGGGGATAGTTCGCTGGTGGAAGTGCCCAAACCCGTCTAGGTACAGTTCTTCCAACCTCATGAATGTTCATCCTCCTCCACCAACGCCGCCAGGCACTCGTCCTCAGCGACGGCTAGGAGATCTCGAATATCGTCGTCGGACGGTAGGGAGTCGCGCAGGAACTCCCTCAACCTTGCATGGGAGTACAACGGCTGCAGCAGGCTACGCAGTTCGCCCACAGCCTCACCGCTTTCCCTCAACTCCCCCGCCAGCCGGGCCAGGTCCCCCACGAAATCCTCCTGCAACGCAACCACCTCCCGATCCACCGGTGAACCTGTATTCAGCCGGACTCCCTCGCACCAGAACCAGGTATCCTTGCCGGTATGGTGGTCGTTGAGCTGCTCCCTGAGATCTTCTGCCGTGCTCTCGGAGCGGAGCCACCGGTGCAGCGCTCCCCGTCCGACAAACTCCACACGAGCAACCACCGAGCGGCCCTGGGCTTCGGTCAGGGCGTCCTCCGCCAGGTCGCTCACCGCGTTGATCAGGTCCTGCTCAGTTTCCAGGGAACCGATGTCCATCGAGAGCGTTTCCCACCGCACCACGTCCGTCGGCCGAAAATCCAACCGGGACACGCCGTGGTCGTCCACTTCCACTAGGTAGACCCCCCGGGCACCGGTCTCATTGGGATGGCGGCCCTGTGGGTTGCCGGGATACACGATCGCTGGCCCCGCTTCCCGCAGTGTCTGCCGAGTGTGGACATGACCCAGGGCCCAGTAGTCGAACCCGGTGTTGGTCAGGTCGGACACCGTACAGGGAGCGTAGGAATCGTGGTCCTGGTTCCCTCCCACGTTGGCGTGCAGGAGTCCTATGTTAAATCCCTCGCCTGAACCGGTTTCGCCAAAGCGAGGCGTCAGGTTCTCCCGCACCTCCCGCGTTGGGTAGCTCACTCCGTAGACCGTCGCCCGCTTCGGATCCTCCGGAAACACCGGGAAGCCCTCGACCGCAGGTCCAAACCGGATGCAACCTGCAGGCAGGTCCAGACGGGCCTCCCATCCATCGAGGGGATCATGGTTGCCATGGCATATGAAGGAGCGTATGCCAGCCTCTTCGAGTTGGGCCAGACCATCAACGAAGCGCAGTTGGGCCCGGAGGCTCCGGTCTGCTCCGTCGTAAATATCGCCGGCAATTAGCAGGGCATCCACCTGCTCTTGGATACAGACGTCAATTATCTTCTGGTAGGCATCGAAGGTAGCACTGCTCAAGGTTTGGACGACATGGTCAGGAGCCTCACTGCGGATACCGCGGAAGGGGCTGTCAAGATGCAGGTCAGCCGCGTGGACGAAGCGGAGTCTGGGCATGGGCATCTAGTCCTTTGAACGGAGATTAGAATTTCGTTGGGCCAAGCCTGAACTGGCTACCGGATGTTACCGGTGTTTGTCCCAGAACGCACGGCTGAAGTGTCAGTCGGCTATTCGGCCTTAGCTTCCCACAGAGGGGTGTACAGGGCGGAGACAAGATGTACCGCGTGGCTGGCCCGCGCGCTGCTCGCGATTATGAGATGTTCATCCACGAACATTATGCCCAATTATATTGCGCGCCAGCTGCGGCATCGCCTGGAGATCGACCAGACTGCTGGCTGCATCCTCAAACAACAGGTCGGGGCTCAGATAGCAGTGAAACTTCTCCGACATCACGTTTTCAAGGCCAGACAGCGATTCGCCGGCCACCTCGTCCGGTGTTTGTTCAGCCATTGCCTCCAGGGCTGCCACCAGGGTTTCACCCGAAGACGGCTCTTCCACTTCCAGGAAGCCATCATGATCCACCACCTTGAAACCCATGCTCCTGAGCTTCAGCGCCAGCGTGGATGTCTTGATCGTTCCCGACCACGTGGCCACCAGACGGTCACCGTCTCCTGTTTCGCAAATGGACCGGCGATCAAGTCCCAGGTGGCGGAACTCGGAACGCGCATCCTCCAGCAACTCGGCCGCAGTTGCGTCGAGGTAGGCAGGCGTTCCCTCACCCGACAACACAGCTTTCATCTTCCGTACGACCCCGTCGTGGACCAGCCCACCGCCGCCGTCAAAGGGAGGAGGCGTACCCGTCCGATCCTGGGTAACCTCGATTACCTTCTCCCGGCTATGCACCTCGATGATGCGCCAGCGCCTGCTCGACAAAATGATCGTCATGTCGGGCACGAAAACCCTAGTCATCGGCAGCACGCCGATCTGCTTGCTGCCCAGCAACACCCGGTAGTCCTCGGACGTTTGGAATACGGCGTAGAAGCTGTAGTGCTCCACCAGCTTTTCGCCCATTGGTCCCAGGAGCAGGTTGCCGTCCGGCGCCTGCTCGATGAGCGCGATCTCGGCGGAGCCCATCTGCCTGAGCAGGCGGGCGAACTGTTCGGTGGACACCTTCCGGAACGGCCCCTGCCGGCAAAGAGTGTCGTACAGCCGCTGTGCGGTCGCCCCTCCATGCTGAGCGATTACCGAGAGAACCTGATGGGTCAGGGTGGACAGATGGAGAGCCTGTGGCGCCGGCGGCTCACACCACCGATCTCCCAGCAGCTCCACCATAGCCACTGACCGCACCAAGCCGAGGTGCAGCCGGTCGATGGTATGAGAACCGGCATTGGTGTCTCGCTCAATTGAGTACATCCGCAGAACTGCAGGCTGGCCCCTCCTGCCGGACCGTCCCAGCCTTTGCCGGAGAGACGACACGGAGAACGGAGGGCCGATCTGGGCCACACAGTCGATGGCCCCGATGTCAATTCCCAGTTCCAGGGTTGAGGTGCAGATGGCGGTCGCGGTTCTGCTGCTCTTGAGGCGACGCTCCACGTCCAACCGATGCTCTCTGGACAGGCTGGCATGGTGGGGCAGGAAATCCACCGGCACCTTCGCGTCCTCGGACATTTGCCGCAGGGCATCGGCGTACCATTCGACATTCTGTCGCGAGCCGGCAAAGACCAGATTGGGAGTTCCCCGCAATCGTTCAAACAGGTGTTTGGCGACCGCTTTCTTTGACGATTCGCCGTCTCCTTCGGCGCCAGTGACGTACCCGCGAAGCTGAACCCTCACTTCCCCTCCGTCCGCCGCGCTCTCCAGGAGGTCCACAGTATCGGGGTCACCCGGCCGGAGGTACTCTTTCACCATTTCCATATCGGCGAGGGTGGCCGACAATCCTACCCTACGGATGCGGCGTCCCACTGCCAACTCCAAACGCGTGAGGAGCGACCGCAGGTTAATACCCCTTTCGCTGTCCAAAAGCGCATGCAGCTCGTCGATGATGATTGCCCGGGCGCCGGCGAACAGCGTCGGGATTTCCAACCCCCTCAGCACGAACAGCGCTTCCAGAGACTCCGGCGTGATCAGCAGCACACCCCGCGGGTTCCGGCGG
The DNA here is from genome assembly GCA_034423575.1 of Dehalococcoidia bacterium. Lineage (GTDB taxonomy): Bacteria > Chloroflexota > Dehalococcoidia > Lucifugimonadales > UBA3495 > Bin87. The sequence continues at coordinate 22,761 of DAOUIF010000038.1, forward strand.
GCGCGGGACTTCACCCCTTGGGATATGTCGCCGTGCCACGGATAGACCGGCAACTCGGCCCGCGCACAGAGTTCTTCCATCCGACCCAGCTGGTCGTTGATCAGCGCTCTGAGCGGGGCCACGTACACCAGGTCGAATCCTCCCGGCCCCGGTTCGGTCAGGACCGACGAGATCAGCGGCAGAAACGCGGCTTCCGTCTTGCCGCCCGCGGTCGGAGCGGCGATCACCAGGTCCCGGTCTTCCTCCAAGAGCGTTGTGATCGCGCGCTCCTGAATGTCGCGCAGTTCAGTCCAGTCCTGGTCCCAGATCCAACGGCGGACCGGCTCAGCCAGCAGCTCAAAGGCCGAGGACGGATTAGAGCTTGAATGAGACGAGCTCATCGTCCGCTCCGTCTTCGGCTATTCCATCCTCTTCCGCGCCGGCGTCTTCCTCGGGGTTCACCGAACCGATCAGCGACTGCCACTCTACGCCCGGGTTCTGGTCCAGCACCGACAGCATGTTCACGAACTCTTTCACCGTGTTCCGGGGGGTTCGGAAGTAGGCGTCCCCGATCCGGTTAGAGCAATGCGCCATGAAAGCGGTCAATGCTTCGTCCGGCAATGAGTTTTCATCATCCTGCATCACCCTGCGGATGTTGGCCAAAAGGACGAACATGTCCTCCGGTGTCAGGTTGGCAAGCCGTATCACCGGGCCCGACAGGTCAACCATCCCGTCACGCGCGAAGGTGTTCTCCGCCAACCGCGACTGGAGCGCCTGGTAGCTATAGAGACCGCGGCGGGTGTCCATCAGGAATTCGGGCGTTCCGCCCATGATGAACCCAAGGTTTCGGGCGGTGCCCTGCAGCACGTCGTTCAGGATGCGGAGCATTTGCTCATAATTGGACTGGCGAGCCTGCGACGAGACGATCTTGTACAGGTTCACCATCTCGTCCAAGGAAACCAGCAGGCCCCGGTATCCGGCTTCCCGGACGAAAAGCGAGAGGAGCTTCACCTGATCGTAGATACTCGCATCATCCACGATGGTGCGCACCCCGAGATCCCTGCGGGCGTCTGTCCTGGTGGCGTATTCGCCCCGAAGCCACCTCAGGGCCGCGGATTTGAGCTCCTCGTTCCCGGTGTCGTACCCCTCCCAGTAGCGGGCGATTACGCTGGCGAAATCGTAGCCGCCGGTCATCTCCCGCAGGTGCGCCAGCTTCTCCAGGATTACGTCTCCAACATCTTGGCCTGTTTCGTCAGCATCGCTGATGACCTGCGTGGCGAAACGCTCCACCACCGAGGCCATGGCGCCGCCCTCCGGACGGCTGCGCGTTGCGGTATTGCGGGCCATCTCCGCATACAGGGAACGCGCCTGTCCCCCGGTTCCGTGGAGCCGCCGGTCCGGCGTGATGTCCGCCGATAGCACCACCAGCCCTTTCTCCAGCGCGACCAGGCGGACCAGGTTCAGGAAAAAGGTCTTGCCCGAGCCGTATTCCCCAATCACGAACCGGATGGCCGAACCGCCCTCGCCGATGCGTTCGATGTCACGTACAAGCTCTTCCGTTTCACGGGCTCGCCCAACTTGAATGTGCCGCAGGCCAACCCTGGGCACCACGCCGGCGCGGAGCGCCTGTACGATGGTGTCGCGCTCGCGACCTCTGATCCTGGTCGTCACCATATTCTCGTTACTCCGCAGTCACCATGATCTCGGCTTTGACGTCCTGGTTGACCGAAATCCCCAGGTCCTCCTCAAGCAGCAGGTCGTCGAATTGATCCAGGGACCATTCATTCAGGGTCTCAACCGAGCCGGCCGGCATCAGCTGGAATTGCCGCGCCAGGGTTTCGTATTCATCCCGTTCCCAGTGAGACTGCACCAACAGCTCGCCAAGGAATGCCGAATGTCTCGCATCCAGGCCGGGGAAACCATGTTCGACGTTTTCCGTGGCCTCGGCCATCTCCTCTTCAGGTTCGTCCTCTTGAAAGATCGCTCCCAGGATGGAGCTGACCCGCTCCGTGTTGGCCATCACGGAGGCGATCCGTGCGGCGTCCAGGTTCACCGCCCCGCTGTCATCGGGACGAGGCGGTATGGCAAAACCCCGCTCCCGGTCGCCGGAAGGCAGAACGGTCACCGGCTCATCCGGAGACGCCAGGTTGTGAATGGCGGAGTAGATACCATCGGTTTCCAGGCCCAGAGCCCTGTAGAGTCGTTCAAGGGCGCTCACTTCCTTGGCGCTGACCACGCCGTCCGAAGCCGCCATCACCAGCGCAAACTGCCCCAGCTCCCGATAGACGTCATTGGGCAGGTCCCTCACATGACGTCGGAACAGAGCGAGATCCGGCGAAACCGCCATCATCCAGTCGAGGTTTGCCCGCAAACGCGCCCGTTCCGTTTCGGAAAGGTCCTCAGCATCACCGATCATGGCGATCAGCTCGCCGTGTTCGATGGCAGCCAGATCGTCGTCCGCGTGGGCGATGAAACTCCCCACCGCTATGGCTACCAGGATGCTCTTGTACCCGTTGCTCACCTCCTCCAGTACCGTTATCCCCTCCGGCAGCCGGAAGAGCACGACCGGTTCGTCGTATTTCGGGCTCCTCAGCGCGAAACGGGGGTCGGGCGCCATCCCAACCGACAGGCGCGCCAGAGCGTCGGCGGCATCGGTCAACCGGCGTTTGGTGATCTTCTCGGGACGCGCGTTTTCCAGTTGTTCGATGACCTGAACCACCGGAACGAAGCCGCCCCCGTCGATAATTCCTTCGGCCCAACGCCGTAAATCATCAACCTCCTGGCAGGGAAACAGCGGCCAGAGTCGTTGCGGCAACAGCGCGTGGGCCTCGATGGTGCCCCTACCGTCGGGGTTGCGTCCGAGGAAACGGCTGTACTTGTCCAATGCGTCAGTGGCTTCGTCCACAATGGTTTTTGCCACGTTGAGAGGTCTGGATATGCGCGAAATGTCGGGAACCTGGCCGATGTATTCCTCAAGATCCGATACGAACTCGGACGATGCCGCGTGGTACTGGGCGCGAAGGTTGCGTTTGGATACCGGGACCGGGATCCCCTCCGGGAAACGCTCATCAACGATCTGACCAAAAAGCGCCCGGAATTCAGGGAACGCGCGAGTTGCCGGCGTGCGCAGCGAATAGTCCGGATGGGCGCCATACCATCGGAGAAGCCGGTCTGCGCCGATTGGCGAACCCTCCTTCGCCATACGACCGATCGTTACGCGCACGCTTAGCGGCAGTTCATAGCCGGCCCTTTCAATCCACGGTTCGGGTTTGTCTTCATACCCCAGGGTGGCCTGGGCGGTATCCACAAAAGCGCCCAGATATCCCTTGACCGACCTGTTTCCTCCGTATATGCGGAGAAGGCGTTCCACTTCAGCAATCAGCAGCTCCTTTTCATCCTCCCCCGGTTTGTCCACGAAGAACCGGCGCTCCAGGCCGTAGAAGTAGAGAAAGACGTACCCGACGCTATAGCGCCTGTCCGCCCGCCCGCTGGCCAGCCAATCAAGGTACGTCGCACGTGCCTGGGGACCAATCCCTGAGTAGCTGGGCCAATATGGCATACCTTCGCCGGAAAGATCAGCGCCTTCAGCCAAAACAGGCAGGTGCGGATCTATGAAAGGCCTGCTCATCTGCTCCCAGGTGGGTCGCCGATGCTCCGGAGCTAGGTAAACCATCCCACCGATTTCGCGGCCCGCCACCGTAACGCTCGTTCCTGGCGAAATCCACGCGATCTCCCCGCTCTGGACTGTCGCGGTACGGTTCGCCCCCGACACCTCAGTTTCGTGCGGAGGACTGCGTCGGTGCCGCGCGCGTGCGAGGTTAGACCCCTGCCTCGAGAAGCGCGAAGAACTCCGCCGTGGGCGTCGCACACCTGCGTCGTTCGCTCCTCGCACCACAGGTTCGTGAGAGACCACGTTCGCCAGGTCGTCAGTTACCGGTTCCTCCAAAGCCTCGGTGGGTATCGGGGGAGTCGCAGGCAAAACGTCAGAAACGTTCTTTGTCTCACCGGCGCCCTTCCGCTTCCATCTCTGGAATAGTCTGAAAATGTTCAAGTTCATCCCCGCCCTGATGAGGTTGCGCGACGTGCTCCACGGCCTCGCCGTATGGCTGACACTTCCTACGTTCTTATGATTTCGGCGTCTCCGAAATCTCTCATACCACATCAGCACGCGCAGGTGTGTGCTGATTCTATCCGGCGCCGGCCGCAGTGGGCAGGGCACGTATTTTTTCTCCAACCAGCTGCTCCGCCAACGCCAAGTCGTACTGCGCCTGCAGGTTCAGCCAGAACTGGGGATCCATGCCGAACCAGTGTCCGAACCTCAGGGCGCTGTCGCCGGTTACCGCACGCTTGCCGGCCAGGATCTGGCTGATGCGATTGGCTGGCACGTCAATCTGCCTGGCCAAACTCGCCGGCGACACGCCTCTTTCCTCCAGTTCATCTTTCAGGATCTCCCCGGGATGCACGGCTCGCTTCAACATGGTTGCCAATTGCCTCCTCAGTGATAGTCCACAATTTCCACGTCGGATGGCCCCTCTTGACCATCCGGCCAACGGAAGCAGATCCGCCATTGCCGGTTGACCCTTATCGAGTACTGTCCAGCCCGATCTCCTCTCAGTACTTCCAGCCGACTGCTACGTAGTGCCCCGAGCGTGTCCAAAGACCGGGCCGCGTTCAATATCGAAAGACGGCGTGCCGCCTGCTGCTCGAAACTCTGAAACGCTGGGACAAACTCTCCGGCGACGAATGCCTCGGTTCGTCGGTCCCGGTAACCTTGTATCATGCCAAGGTCAGTGTAGGTACGCCTGACGTCAATCGTCAAGCAACTTGTTCAAGTTATCGGGAAGCGCGCATCCTTTGCTCAGATTCTCGGCAAGAGCCAGCTCTGTTGTTGCCGGCTGCGGTTCCTGCAACAGCGGTTTTGCAATTCGGGCCAACTTATCCGCACTGACCCTTTGCTGGGTTTGGCGGTGTTCATTAGCAACTCCGCCATTCGGCCGCCGGTCCTCACGAAGCGCTGTGCTTGCGGCAGTGCTCTGGACTGGCCCAAAGTCCCTAAAAATGGCAGATTTCAGGCTGAAATCCGCCATTCGATCGTAAAATGGAATTAGCTGTGGCGGGTGGCGGCGATACCGCACACTCAACATCCGATCCGGTACAGGCACGATGATGGTAGAAACAGGCATGATAGAAAATCCGTCCGGCTTAGCAGATTTCCCCAAGAAAGATTTGCCTCTCATGCGAGGTGCGCGACAAATCAACTTCACGGTAATGCGTGAAAACGGCTTGAGTTCAAACTCGTGGGGAGTGACAGCTGGAAAACGAGGGGACGTGTATGTCTTCTGTCGGGATCACATGAAAAGCATGAAAATTAGCCTTCATCAATCCGGGCAGCAATTCGTCGCGTTCACCGAGCAATCGCGCCATTTCAGGACAGGGAGCGACCGGCGATGGATCCGATGGCAAGAACCTCAGCAATATGATGGTCCAGAATTGGTACCGAGCTTCAACCTGTTTTTCCCTGTTGGGGACTAGGATTGGCTGAAGAAATGCGAATGCAGGAACCGAGCGTTTGGGGAGTTCCGCACATATTCGTGCCAGGCGCAGAATCTCCGTTGGCCGCGACCATATCGTTCATCATCACCAGTTCCAACCTGACCATGCCCTTCACAGATGATGAAGGCAACCGATTGGTACCTTTCGGAGTTTTGGACGCGCGACCAGGGAAGAAACTCTGGTTAGTTGCGAGGTACGAGCCTGATGATGCTTTGAAACAATTGGCTATCAGCGCCATCGAGGCCGCCAATGCTGACCCCCAGATGAACGCACATTTTGCTGAGTTCGCCGAGGACGCAACGTTTGGTATGTGCGTGGACGGGTTCAATGCGGGAGGAATCGCGTATATGATGCCGTTTCCGGCGACGGCGCCGACGAGTGAAAGTTGCAAGTCGGGGAAGTTGTTCCTGCCTTGGACCTGGGAACCACCTTCCCAACCAGAACCTCAAGAAGGTTTCACCGCTTTCGACCCGATCACACACATCAGTATCAACTTGACGCCAGAAGTAGGGATCAATTCTACATTGAGCGCGATCCGCGTAGTCCCCGCCGGTCAACAAGGAGGAATCGTTTTCGGGAGAACCCTTCATCACGGTGAGGAAGATTCCGGAGAAGGCATTATCCCCCAGCCGGGACAAACTTTGGTTTTTCCTGTTGGTAGTTTGAAGGTAAGTATCCGAGACATCGATCAACGCGTGGATGTTGGCGAAGATGGATATTCTGACATGGCCAATACGGTATGGTCGTGGCTACGCCTCGGTCCCAAACCGGATTTTGGGTTATTCCAATATCTATTTGCTGCTGCCAGAAGGCTGGATTCGGCTCACGACAATTGCCAGAGCGCCTTGCAAGAAGTGGGGAGACCCACCAACGAATCGTACATCAAGACGAGGGAACGGCAAATTCGAGCCTTGGGACGCGCGGAAGCCATGTGCGTAGCATTTGACCGCGCGACGAGAATGCTAGAAAAGTTGCCTAAGAGGTTTCCAATTTCGACAAAAACGCCTCCTTCCGTGAATTCGATCGGGACCGCACTGGGTTCGATACGGGATGCTTTTGAGCACGTCGACGAACGAATTTTTGGCAACGCACACAAGGAAAGTATAGAAGAGGCTTTCACGATCTTCGACCAAGACGACTTCATGAAATCGGGAATATTGCGATATGCCGGATACTCGCTAGATCTGCGGAACGATGTATTGCCTGCCCTCGTCGAGCAGCGTAGCTTCATCTACGATGTAGCGATCGAAAAAGCGGGTTCTGCCAAGACGCTAAATGTACCGTTGCGATTTGGTCCATTCATCGACGGTTAGAGTTTGGCAGACTTTGAATGGAAGTATGCCATTGCGGCTACCCGGCTGACGCTGCAGCAAACCCAGCAACGTTTGTCCAACAACCTGCCTAGGCACGTCCCGCCAAGAACCGCCTCCACGGTGACGACGCAGCGTTAATGGTACGGAACCTGGTTCGCGCAAGGAACTTTGCGTGAAGCGCGCCGATCAAGAACTCAGGGGACCGATCCGTCGGCATGGTCCGCAACCGTGCAAAACCGCCCCCGTATTATGCCCGCGGACGGGGTGTCGCGCGTATGCCACCATCGCGCGACACACAATCATTCTAGAACCGCCCCGGACCTGCCGCAACTCAATGCCGCGCAACCTCTGCGTCGAGTCCACTGCGAGCGGTCAGCCGTTGGTCAGCCGTCCCGCCCGCAGCGGTGCAATCATTTTATCGACCGCACGTGCCACCGCGTAAGGAGCGGCTGTCATCAATTTCATCGCGACTGACTCCGGGGGTGCCAGAGCAGCCCGCCCTGCGGGTTACAATGGCAAACACCATCCCATCCTAGGAGTTCCGCCGACGACCACTCCGTCCGAACCCGTGGCAACCAACTGCGTCAAGTGCAAGGCCAAGACCGCATCCCGCGACACCGAGGCCGTCACCATGAAGAACGGCCGGCCCGCCACCCGCTCCGTCTGCTATACCGCAGCCAAACCGGGATCAGACGTCGCCGCAACAGCAAAAAACCGCAGGCAAACGGTGAACGGCCCAACGGCCAACGGCCAAGAACGCAGGCTAACCGGAGTCGGCCTCGACGCTCCTGCGGGAGGGCGGAGGATCTTGCCGTCAAATACCCGCAGTTCGCCGGCCTTCTCCAGCTGGCGCACGTAACTCCAGGCCTCGCTGGGCCAACGGTGCTCGGAACGACCGGGCGTAGTGGGAAACTCCAGGGGGACCAGAGCAGCATCGCTGATGGGCGCATAGCGCTCCGGATTCTCCACCTGGATCCATTTGAGGCGGTTTTCAAGTAGGAATCAGGCTTCCGATCTACAGCGTGTTGACAAATTGAGCACGGTACCCGGAAATCGGGGTCCCGGCTACTTCTGAGGAAGTGTCCGAGAGTGTTTTCCGTCACTAACACTTTGTCCAACACTTTTGGCGTCTGGGACCGCCGCTTGAATACGGTGGTCCGGCCTTGGGCCACGGACCCTTCCGCTTTCGCGGATCGTCGCGCTGCCTTCCGGCTTGAACACGCTTAGCTCAAGGCCCAACCTCGGTTGGGCCGGCAATGAGCGGGATGGATGCTGTCGCCACCCCGTGGGCGCGGTCAGTGCGTCCGGAGTAAAACCTGACTGCCATTCGCAGTGCCGGACAAAGGCCCGGTTGCGGATGATGACGGCGGCAGTCCAATCGGCGTGGGCGTAGAGACCGCAGTTCCGGCACCGGAACGCCGCTTGGCTCTCGCGGTTGTTCGGGTGCCGGTCTCCGCAGCGCGGGCAGGTCTGGGACGTGCCCTGCGGCGGAACGGAGACGGTGGGTATGCCGAGTTTGGCGGCTTCCTCCCGCAGGAGTTTGCCGATGTGGCCGATGGCCGACTCGGCGAGGCTTTCATTGAGTTTGCGTTTGGCGGCAACGTTCTTGCCGGGCACGGCGACAGTGCCTCGGGCTGATGCCATCAAACTGATCGCGTGAAGGCTTTCGACGGCGACCATCTTGGGCTGAGCTTCCAGCAGGATGTCGCGGATTTGCCGACGCATCTCCTGGTCGCGGCGTTTGATGTAACGTCGTGCCCTTTCCCGATCTTTGGCGACGGCGTGTCGCCGGCGCTTGCTGTTACGGGGCTTGCCCGCGATGTGTCGCTGGTGCTTGCGTTTTCGGCTGCGGCGTCGTGTGCCGGCCCCGTGGTGGGCGCGGTGTCCGGAGCTGACGGCCAGATGGTTCTTCGTGCCCCGGTCGGCGCCGAGGACGTCGTCAGGTTCTTGGATGTCCAGCGCTTCGAGTGGCATCGGCTCTGGTACTGCGATTTGGACATGGATGCAGTAGCGTCGGCGGTGCAGCGGCGTACGTGGGCCGTATCTCTTCACTGGAACCAGCCGGATTGACCGGATGTCCAGCCATTTCAGGGATTGGCGGGCTCGTAGGCGCAGTGTGAAGCCGCACTGCCGGCTGGAGAGCACCTGTCCGTCGTGGCTGACCTCGAAAAGTCGCCGGTCGGTGATGGTCAGGCTGAGGCGTCCCCACTTGCGGGACCGGTGCGCCAACGTGCGACGGTGGGGACGAACATCTCGATGCTAGGGTTCCTCGTCGTTGGCCTCGGCCTGCGCGATGCGTTCCAGTCGTTCGGCGCGGCTCTGTTGCAGCCGCTGGTTGGCTTCCCAAGCTTGCTCGCTGCCTTCCTGGTGGATGTGGTAGGGCGCGTCGGCTCGCTGCCGATTGCCCTGCCGCCAAACGGTGATGCGCTTGTTAATGGCGTCGGGATGATTGCGACCGCTGCGTTTGGGCAGGTACGGTTCCAGGTTCAGCACATCGACGGCGTGGTTGTAGGCGGCGTTCTGCTGGGTGGCGTGGTAGCCGATGGCTTGGCTGTTGGTTGGAGATTGGCAGAGGGCGAACTTCAACGTGCGGATCATGGGATTTGCGTCGGCGGGCTGTTGCTTTAGTTCCGATCGAAGGCGGGTGTCAGCCATAATCGTGGTTCACGAAATCGGGATGATTTTGGGGAGTGATTTAAGGCCAACGGCCCTTTTTTGGGTAAGTAAATTTGTGCTGCCAGGTAACGTAAGGATCGTAAAACCCGCGGTGGATGGACCCATCGGGTTGCATTGCTGCTTGGCTAAACCAGAAGTCGTTTCGGATTAGAGAGACGTAGTGCTTGGCTAGGATAACCTCCAAAATATCCTGTTTAGCTTCATCCTCGGTGCGTTCGCCAAATATGATTCCCTTAAGGGCCTCTATCGGGTACTGCACCGTGTGCCTGCTTGGTTCTGTACCCGCAACACCACCCAAGTCGAACCGGCAGAACATACGAACTTCTTGCTCTGCCTGCCATGGCAGGTGCTTGGTCAGCAGGTTTTTTCGGCTGGATTCTCTTCGTTGGAGCCACGCTTGTTGCCACTTCTCGTCGTTGATGGGTAGGAACGGACAAAGCGGGCTGGGAACATCGTTTTCGTCGGAGAAGAGCCGCTTGTATTCCAAACCGGACAGCATCGGGACGTTGGCAAAAAACTCTATCTCGGGTTTGGTCATTTCATACTGTACGTCATCGAGCTCGACTTCACCAGCATCCTGAGGCGGTTCGAGATCCTGCAAAGCTTTCCTGTCAAACACCAGGCACGCACCGCGGTGCTGGTCTGCGTACGCGGACCAGAGGTAAGGATTTCTAAAATCCTTGGTGAAGCACGCTACTGTCCATTCGGACAGTAGGAGTTTTCCCATTGCTTGGACGAACCTTCTCGGAAAGTCACGTAGCGGGCTTGCTTCAAGGAGCGGATCGGCACGCTGGAGGGCGGGAGGTATCAATTTCGACAGCAACGTCTGCAGCTCGAAACCTGAGATGGCGTTTTCGCGTTGATTCAGATCCTCGATGACTTGGCAGTATTGCGCGTTGCAAGCTTCCCGAAAACTGGAAGCGGCGGTTTCTGCACGTGCCAGAAGCTGGTCCCGCAATGATTCTTGCACCAGCCAGTGATAACCGGGCAAAAACACGTACCCGGTCCATTGTGAGGCAGCAAGTGATCGCCAGAAGTAGGTGATCAAATTTGCCCAGAGTATGGCGTCGCCTTTCCAGACCACGTTCACGGTGTCTTCTGCGACATCATTGAGCTGATCAGGTCTAGCGAGGTAAAAGGTCTGTCGATACAACTCTTTGTGGGTGCCGATCAGCGCGTCAACGGATCGAAACCGGTAGATTTCATCGTCGTGTGGTATGGCCTTGAAACTCATGATCCAGCGTGCCTCCGGGAATATTGTCCACTCCCGCCCTTCATCTGCCGCTCGGCGAGTGCAGCTTGCGCCGGGTCACTCAACAGCTCGGCTACGGTGGCCTCGATGCGTTGAGCGGTTGCGCTGGTAGGCTGCCACTCGTGGCGGAGCAGGCGTCGGGCGGCGCGGGACTGGGCGTCGCCCGCGGGCTTAGACATGATGTCGCTCTGGGCGATCAAGTCTCGGCATTCCTGCTCTGCGGTTGCACCGAGTTCGCTGAGATGGACGTGCAGCGGGTCGTCGGCATCGTAGCGCGGGACGGGGAGCTTCCAGCCATGCTTTTCGAAGTCCCTCGCGCCGTAGAGCCCTTTAGGCATGAACGTCGCTGCGGCAGCTGCCAGTTCGGTGCTGTTGATGACGGCAAGGACGTAGTAGGCCTCATCTTCTAATGGGCACTTTGTCTGGTACAGCTTGCGGTCCACGATGGCTTTGCTATCGCGGATTACGGCTGCGGTGGGCTGTCCTGACTGTAGGCCACCCCAACGGTCTCATCTCCCGCGATGACGCCCTGCAGGTACTCCAACTGGCTGGTCAGTTTGCTGAGGTGGTTCAGGTTGCTGTACAGGTCTTTGATGGCCTGATTTTTGTGCGCATCGCGAAACATCTCCGCAGCGTTGTTCCAGCGGCGTTGCATCGTTGGATGCAGTTCTGCCACTTCCAGGCGGCAGGCGTCGTGCTCGTTGCCTTCGCAATCGTCGTGGTTCAGTGGGATGGTCATGGTGGGGCGGTGCACCGGAAGGGCCGCTTTCAGCGGATCCAAAACCAGATAGGGCGCGATGGACTCCCCCAAGTAAACGTCAAACAGGTGCTCGTTGTGGACGACGCCTTCGAGTTGGTTCAGTTGTCCTTCGTAGGTGATCTTGTCCTGGCTGCTCACGCGTGGTTTCACGTTGGACGTGTTGGCTGCGGGGAGCATTGCCGTGTGCTCCATCGTCTCAACAAAGAACAGCCGACGGTCGGTGATGGTTGGGCCTTGGTTGGACAACGCTGCGTAAGGCGACTTGTACTTGCCGTCGTCATGGTGTAGGGCTTCGCTGCCCCTGCTGATGCTTTCGTAGTCTTCCTGCCAGTTGCCGCGCCACATCTGTACCGTTCCCGGCGCCAATGTGGTGCCGCTTTCCGCTCCGAGATAACGTGCGAACACCACGCTGGCCGGCATGGGGAAGAAATCCGGCGTTACGTTGTCCAAATCCCACGGGTCGTGAACCCGAAGGTTGAAACCAATGCGGGGCGCGTTTCGACCGCCGCCCTTGCGCCGGTAGCTGCCGTTCCGCCACTTCAGGTATTGACCGGTGCGCAGCGCACTGTGGGGCAGCACCATGCCGATGACGGCGTCCGTCTTCGCGTACAGCTCGACGCAGCGGGTGTAAAACAGCGTGGCGATGTCTTGATGGGGCGCCAGTTTGCCGCCAGCCCAAATCTGGTAGCGCTGCTCGCTCATCTGGCGGAGTTCCTGGCGGATGATGTCCGCGCTCTGACCGTAGGTGAGCCACGGAGGGTTGCCGATGATCCGGTCAACCTTTTCCTCGGCGACCACTGCGGGTCGGATTATGTTGCGGATGTAGTACGCCCACACGTGGTTGCGGTCGGCGGCGTGTAGCTCCTTCATCCGGGCGGCAACCGTTTTCATGCCCTGTCGGCATTCGTCGCTCATCTCGTGGCTGTCAACTATGTTTTGGGCGTTCTGACCTTGGTCGATTGAAGCTGCCATGGCGGAGATCAGCTGGTCGATGTCGGCCTGCCGCCTGGCGATTTCCTTCGGAATGCTGAAGGTGATGGGCGCCTCGCATCCCGGCAACGTTGCACCGGTCTCCAGCTCGGTTGCCGCGCTGGCGGTCAACGTACCGGTGTCGTAGCGCAGTTGCATCGAATCGCCCAAGTAAATGGGCGCGCTCACGGTGCCGGCGCCCGCGCCTTCAGCACGAGCGGCGAGGATGGTGTTCCTGGCGGCCATGACCCAGGTGGCCTTGGCCAACTGGACGGCGACGGGATGGATGTCGATGCCGACGATGTTTTCCTGCAACCTGCGCAGCGTGTCAGTTGGCGACCCGTTACCGGCGTGGTCAATGATCCGCTCAACGGCCGTTTCAACGAAGGTACCGCTGCCGCAGGCAGGATCCAGTACCCTTTGGTTCAGTGGGTCGTCAACCACGGTTTCCGTGATTTCCTTCGCCAACCAGCGAGGTGTGTAGTACTCGCCGAGCTTCTTGCGTTCCTCTTGGGTGATGACGTTCTGGTAGAGGGTGGGCGCCACTTCGGTCGCGCTCTGCGTCCAGTCGAACTGCTCGACTACCCGGGCAATCTCCCGCAGATACGCGCTTTCACCGACCTCGGTCGGCCAGGTGAAAAGGTCCGCGTCGATGATGCCATGGAGGTCGGACTGTTCGGCCAGGATTCTGCCCTTGAGCAGGGCATCTGGTCGTTCGGCCGCGTGGTGTGCCACGTTACCCAGCAGTTGCTGTTGCATGATGAGGGCGATCAGGCTGGTGATGTACGTGTGCCTGATGAACAGCCAGTCGCTTTCGTCTCCAGATTCGGCAGCGTCTTTGCCCAAAGCCACTTGCAGGAGGTCCTGCCACAGCCGGCGTTTCACCGCGACAGTCGGGTGTTTGTGGTGTGCTTCGTAGGCTTCCTTGAGAAGCAGGTTGCTGGCACGGAAGGCGTCGGAGTTTCTACCAAAAAGCCTTTCGAGGTTCTCTGCTGAGGGGCTGACGTTTTCGGCTGGAGCGGAGATGATGCTGTGCAGGTACTCGCGGACGTTGGGCGCCTGTTGGGAACGCTCGAAGTTCTGGAGTGACCCATAGGGCAACGAGGGCAGCTTTTCGTCGCCCAGGCGGCGCAGGAAGTAGTGGACGCCATCGGTCAGAATGCCGTTCCTTACGCCGTTTCCTGTTTTCATCAGGTTGTCGATGTACCCGTCGAGCTGAGCTACGAAGTCGGGGTCTGGGACGCCGGCCTTGAGGATGTTGGGCTTGAACTCGATGCAGGTGTTGTGGACATACAGGTCCATCCTCCCGGGATTGCCAACTCCTGGGGGCCCCTCGGTGGACATCTCACTGGCCGTGGCCACACCGGCGACTTCCATGAAACGCTGGAACGCGAACCTGATGTCGTTTTCGGACGCGCCATGCTGCTGGCGTTCGATGACGAGGCTGAACGCTTCCTGCTCGTTGTTGCTGGTCATGGTCATTTTGTGCAAGTTCCGTTCGGAGGTTTTCTCTGAATCGGATCGTAGCACTGGCCGTTGAAATTCGACTTGGGCGCCGGGGAGGCAACCGGACGCCCAGCGATGAGCCGCCAGCGACGACTGAGGTTGGGTTCCGGCGATTCAGCCAACTGCTTGATGATGGTCAGCGTCCGCTCTTCCTCAGCGCAACCCCGGCTTCGGTCACGTGGGCAGGTGGAAGGTGCAGTACTCCTCGTTCACCAGGGCGTCCAGCGGGTACTGCCGGTCCTCTTCGTCGTGGTAGCAACACTGGATGCTTGGCTTTTCCACAACTGCGGGCATGGCGCTGCTCCTCTCCGATCTGGCAGAGGGTGGAGTCCATTCTACGCGCCGTAGCGGGCTGCGCCTTTGCAGCGGCGTGAACGGGGCGCTGGACCGCCAGGCTCCGGTGCAGCGTCTCAGAGTGGCGCCTGCTCCCTTTCCACCCGACCGCCCGACCCATTGCTGGGGGTGGGCCAATTCCGCCTTTTCCAAGCTCGGCCCGGCGGCAACGATATTGCCATTTTTCTTGCTCAAGAACCCGTCCCGTCTGCCCGGGAGAGTGGGCAAAACGGCCAGTGGGTCAGGGGTGTTTCACCAACGTAACCATAACCACCCACCGGCCAATGCCGGACAGCACTCGCGGCGCCTCTGGGGCGTCGCCCTTCCGAAGGAGGAAGATCATGAACCGAACCAGAACCACAATCGCCGGTGTCGCGGCCATGCTGGCCGTGGCGGCCCTGCTTGTCGCCGTGGCTGTGGCCTTGCCGGCACCAACTCAGGCCTCGGATGATGCCGCGCCGACCATCAGGGTCCGAGACACGGGAGACTCGTTCGTCGTCCGCTGGACGGCGCCGGAGGGCGTTGACCCCCAGGATCAGGTGGTCCGCTACTGGACTGACGACGGCTACAGTTTGCTGACCAGCGCTTCGCATCCGGTGTCCGACGATGCCCGCGAGTATGAGCTCGCCTGGGTCCGTAGCGGCGTTGCCGGCACCGCCTACGGGTTCCGAGTCGAGATGTCCCTTGACGGCGAGACGGTGAGTTCACCGAACAAGTTCCTGTTCCCTCACGGGCCGATGCCCAAGCGGAGGCCGGCGGGTTTGGGGGCCTTCTGGCATGGCGAGGAACTCCGTTTGGAATGGGTTCCCGGCCGGAACCCCAATTACGTTGAGCAGGTCGCCAAGTGCCGGGTTCAGGGCGCTGGTTCCACCTGGGAGACCATTGAGCTCGGGCGCGTGGTCAAGCGGGCCGTTTTCAGCGACCTGGACCCCGACCGGAGCTACGTTTGCCGCGTTGAGGCCCGCAAGACCAACGGCCATCGGCACATGACGGGCGCGGTCAACGCCAACCGCAAGCGGGTAACCACGCCGGCTTTCGTTGCGCTGTCTCGCGCTGGCGACGACGAGGCCGCGGTGCGCTTCGAATGGTCGCTGTCGGACACGATGGATGTGTCGAAGCTGTTGGTCCAGCGGCAGGGACCGTTCGCCAACAGCGCCGACGTCGTCTTTGAGCCTTGGGAAACGGTCGTCGAGCTGGATGCCGAGGCTACGTCCCACGTGGACGGCTTGGCCCCCGAGTCTGACGCATCCTACAATTACCGCGTCGTGGCGTTGGCTGAGCGCGGCGGCTCGACGGTCAGCGAGACGGGTGCTTGCCTGGTGTTTGTAGATGGCGGAGCCAGGTACTACGACTGCCGTCAGGGGGCGTACCGGTGACGCCTTTTCAGTTGTGGTAGCGGATGCGGGACTGTTGCCGTCGCGTGGGCGGTTGGTTCCTGTACTCAGTCGCCACCTTCAGATTGAGCGGAGCGGGGCCCTAGCGGGCCCCGCTCCCGTTTCGGGTTCGGCCTGCAGTGTTCCGTTGCGGGTAGGTTACCACTCCCGCCGGAATGCGGGCGATGCTTCCGCTTGTGGACGTTCCGGTGAAAGTCGTCCACGCCCAGGGCTCGCATCAGCCGCCGTCGGACAGCGGGGGCCGGGCTGCGCTTGCCGGAAGGAGGGTGAAGGGCGCCCTACTTGATGACCACGTCAGACCGCAGGTTCAGGTTTTCGAAGGGATATCCGGGGTTGCCAGACAAAGCGATTGTCTTCAGGAGGGGCAAGTCCCGGAGCAGGTTGTCGGGCAGCTGGGCCAATTCATTGCCGTACAGGTTCAGGGATTCCAGCTTGTCCATCTCGGCAAATGTATCCTCCCGCAAAGCGGCCAGATCATTGTGCTTCAAATCCAGCCACTGGACGTTGGTCAAGTCGTCGAATATGTCCGCCGGCAACTCCGCAAGCAGGTTGTTGCCCAAAAAGAGCCACTGAACCTGGCCCAGGCCGTCCAGCGCGCCCGGCGCCAACTCGCTGATCCGGTTGTGGCGCAAGTACAGGTACTGTAGTTTTGCCAGGTCATCAAAGGCGCCGGCGGGCACGGCGCTGAGTTCGTTGTTGCGCAGCTCCAGCGTCCTGAGCTCAGACAACCCGTCGAAGGCGTCGGCATGCACCGTGGCCAGGCGGTTGTTCCGAAGGTACAGGTGATGGAGGCCGCTCAGTCCGTCGAATGAGTTGGCGTTCAAGGTGGTCAGCCGGCTATCGGACAGGTGCAAAGCGCGCAGCGCGCTCATGTCCCGGAACGCCCGGTCGGGCAGCCCGGTGAGCCCGGTGTGGAGCATTTCCAGGTAAGTTACCTGGGACAGGCCGTCGAACAGGCCGGCCGGCAACTGGGTCAACTCACGGTTCCGTGACAGGACCGGCCTCTGAAGGCCGGTCAGGTCGGTAAAGACGCCGCTGGGCAGGGTGGTCAGGCTATTGTCTTCCAGGTACAGCCATTGGAGTTGGCCCAGGCCGTCGAACGCTCCTGCCGGCAGCGTGGTGAAGTGGTTCTGGGGCAGATAGAGCCGCTTCAGGCTGGACAGGTCTGAAAACACCCCCACGGGCAGCGTGGTCAACCGGTTCGGCCCCAGGGCCAGGCTCTCCAGCCGGCTCAGGTCGTCAAACACGTTCGCCGGCAACGTGGTCAGACTGTTCCCGGCCAGGTTCAGCGAAACGAGGTTGGACAGGCCGTCAAAGGCGTCGGCGTCCACGGCGGCCAGGGCGTTGCTTAGCAAGGAAAGTTGCTGGATGCCGGCGGCCCCTCTGAAGGCGTTGGGTCCCAGGGCGGTCAGGCCATTGCGGGACAGCTTCAGTTCGGTGAGGCTGGACAGGCCGTTGAACGCGTCGGGTTCCAGGGTGGTCAGGCGATTGTAGGACAGGTCCAGTTGGGTGACGCTGGACATGTCCTCGAAGGCGTTGCCGGGCAGCGTGGTGAAATTGTGGTTTCTCAGAATCAGGACCTTAATGCCGGACAAACCGCCGAAGTCGCCTGGCTGCAGCGCTTCGATCGGCGCCCCGTGCCTGCCGCCGGTGATCTCCAGATACCCCCTCCAATCCTTGATGTCGGCTAAATCACGGGGACGTATCGCCGCGCACGGCTGGTCCAGCTTTCCGACCAGCGCGTCCCGCACCTGGGGCGTGCGGTCGCATACCGAAACCAGATTGGTTACTTCGATGCTGAAGGGATCGGAGGTGTATGACTCCCCTGAGTCGGTGGAAACCGTGACCCTGAAGTCCCAACTTCCCGGGACCGCAGAACTGAAGGTTTGAGTGGAGGAACTGCCCGCCACGTTCCATTGCTCCTGCCCATGGGGCCTTTGCTCCCATTGGTACGAAAGTGTGGCGCCGGGGGGCGGATGGCCGACTCCAGGCCTCAGCGTCACCGTTTCCGACGTGAACGCCAGGTTGATGTTTGCCGAGACTCTGGCCCTGAACCCGGGTTCTGTCCATGTGACGGCCTGCGGCTCCGATGTGGCGGTCTCACCGGATCCGTAGGTCACTACGAGCCGGAAGGTATGGGTGCCGACCTCGTACACGCTCCAAGAGAAGTTAGCGTATCTACCGACAGTGACCCAGCCGATGTTCCCGTGTCTCTCCCAGCTGTAGGAAGGCTCCTGTCCTGGCGGAGCGCCGGAGATGTGCGCGCGAAAATAGGCAACTTCGTCCTCTTGGGGATCGGAGGGGTAAGTCGAGAATGAGACCCGCAACGGCGGACTTGACAGTTTCGAGTCCACCTTGGCGGTCACTGTCTGGCCGCTGAAGCTGGCCGCCGGGTCTCCGCCGGCGGCGGCCCGCTTCAGCGGGGCATCGTCGTCGTGGGCATAGTCCAGGGTCAGGGTCTGGCCCGATTGCGGCGCCGAGGCCAGCGCCAGGGTTACCACCGTCCCGTTGACGGTCACGCTGCTCACCGCGATGGTCCCGCTGGTCCCGTCCTCATTGGCCACGTTCACGGTGAACTGGCCGGGGGCCGGGGCGGGATCGTCCTCGACCGCGATGTCGAAGGTCAGCTCGATGGACTGTCCCGTTACCGCGGCGCTCTCCACCTCCGGCTGGCTCTCCCAGTGGACCAGAAAGCCTCCGTCCAACGACACCGACAACCCCTCCGGGTCCGTCGCCGTCACCGTGACCGCCACTGCCAACGGGTCGGGCCGGGCCGGGGTCACGGCCTTCCAGTTCGCGGCGCTCTCCGTCCGGATGAACACCCTCGGGAAGCCCTCCGGCAAGGGGCTGGACGGCCGGGGGTCGGTCAGCGCCAGCGCCAGCTCCTCCACCAATTCGCGGTGTTCCTCAGCGACGGAGACGCTGTAGGTCAGGTCGTCGCCGTCCGGGTCGGTGAACACCTGGTAGAACGACTTGCTGACCAGCGTTCCTCGGGGGGTGTTCAGCGGGCCGGTGAAATTGTCGTAGGTCTTGGCCTGGGTGTTGACCACCGGGGCCCGGTTGGGTTGCGTCCGCTGCCAGTCCACCTTGTGCTCGGCGTCGTGATCCAAACCCACATGGGACAGCTCGGCGTCGGTGTCAAACAATGCAGACTTGATGCTTCCGCCGTTGAGTTCCAGTGAGTCTTCAAGCACCGCGATGCCCTGGGTGGAGATGTTGGGTTCCACCACGGTGTGGGTGAAGGCCAGGCGGGCCGTGCCGCTCCCGCTCTCGTAGCCGGCCGGCTTTTCGCCCCAGTCGGCCGGGTCCAGGTCGATCTTCAGCTGCGGGGAACCGGTCACGTTCACCGCCTCGCTGAAGGTGACCGTGATCCGGATGGTGTCGCCCAGCAGGTAGGTGTCGTCGTCGCCCGCGTCGGACGTTATCGCCACGCCGGACACCGTGGGGGTAGTCGCCGGGGACTGCTGCCAGTCCACCTTGTGGCTCGGGTCGTGGTCCAGGCCGTTATGGGACAGCTCGGCGTCGGTGTCGGACGCCGCCGACTGGATGCTTCCGCCGTTCAGTTCCAGGGTGTTCTCCAGCACCGCGATGCCCTGGGTGGAGATGTTGGGTTCCACCACGGTGTGGGCAAAGGTGAGCCGGGACGTGCCGCTGCCGCTCTCGTAGCCCGCCTGCTTCTCGCCCCAGTCCGCCGGGTCCATGTCGATCTTCAACTGCGGACTGCCCGTTACCTCCACCGCTTCGCTGAAGGTCAGCGTGATGCGGATGGTGTCGCCCAGGATGTAGGTGTCGTCGTCGCCCGCATCCGACGTTACCGCCACCCCGGTCACCGATGGGGCCGGCGTGGGTTCCGGTGTCGGTTCCGGCGTAGGTTCCGGCGTGGGCTCGGGTGTCGGTTCCGGCGTGGGCTCGGGTGTCGGCTCCGGCGTAGGTTCCGGCGTCGGCTCGGGTGTCGGCTCCGGCGTAGGTTCCGGCGTCGGCTCCGGTGTCGGTTCCGGCGTCGGCTCCGGTGTCGGCTCCGGTGTAGGTTCCGGTGTGGGTGTGGGAGTGGATTCCGGACTAGGCTCGCTCCAGGTGACCGTCACCGCCTCCGACCTCGCCGTCTCACCGCTGTCGTAGGACACCGTCACCCGGAACGCCCACGTCTCCACCCGGCCCGTCAGCCACGACAGGCTGGAACTACTCCCGTAGGAGTACCACTCCCCACCTTCCAGCGAACCCTCCCAGTCGTATTCCGGCTCCCCTCCCGGTGGCGGGTTGGCAATCGCTGCCGTCAGCCTCGTGGACTCATTCACCTCCGGGTTGGCCGGATCGGCGGTTACCGATACCTGCAACTCCCCGCCGTCCTGGGCGCCGGCGATACTGGTTCCAGCCCAGATTGCCGCCGAAACCACGATGAGGATGAGCAACAGGACCGCCGGGTTGAACAGCGGCCACCGGCGTGGCAAGCGGGTGAGAGCAGGGAGCATCATGACTTCACCTTCCGCAGGAGATGAGCGCGAGGCTCTGGAAGCCGGGGTTGAGGGCAGGGCGCAGTCGCGGGGTTGGACTCAGCTACAACATCGTTGCCGGCATGGCGGGCCGCGCGTCCGTGCGGCTCGCGAGCCGAAGCCGCCGCTGCCGGTCCGAATTGTCGTCCTTTCAAGAACACCCAAATGCCTGCCGTTACAGGATGAAATCAAAGGTAATCATACCAAACCGAAATAACCGTTCTATCATATTGACCTTGTATTTCCATAACTTATTGTCATATCTGGAAAATTGCTCCATAATTGCCCCGGAGAGCAGCCTTTTTTCCGTTTGGGGCGCTGGTCCGCCCTGGGTTTCCAGCAACCGCCGGCCGCTCCATGATGAACAGCCGGTGAAAGTCGTCCACGCCCAGGGCTTGCATCAGCACCCGCCGGGGGCCGGGCTGCACTTGCCGTTCATCAGCAGGGACAGGTGGCCGGGAGAGATGCCCGCCCGCCGGGCCAGTTGGTTCTGGGAGATGTCCAGCCCGTCCAGCAGCTCCCACACGGCGTTCGCGTTGAGCTACACACGGGGCGCGGAGGAGCCGGTCTTCATGCTGCCTGTCCCCTGGGATGCGGCTCACGCCGGGCAGGTCCGCCGCGGTGGCCTGCCCATGCCCCCGAGTGCCGTCCAAGACAGAGGTGTTACTTCAAAAAACCGCGAATGGCTATCCTGACAGAGCTCGTGTCCGTCGTCCAGCTCGTGGTCGAAACGTTTAGAGTTTGGCTTCTTGAGTCCTCTATGCTCCATCCTCCCGAAATTCCATCCTCGTCATCTGAGCCCGTAACACCAAGACTCACAAGGCGAGGGGGAGTGTAAGCCTCGGAGAAATCCACCTTGACCCAGTAGGTCGTGTTGTCGGATAGGTCTATGCCGTCCACGGCCGGGAACACGACTCTATGAGAATTGATGGCTCCTCCACTGAACTTACTCCTTTCCGGTTTCGTCAGCGTGCCCACGATTGAGCCCGGACTGCCGGACGAGTCGGAGTTGATGGTCACGGTGAATTGTGGGTGCGGGTCGGCAGCATTGTCGGCAACCCAGAAATACAGGTCCACATGCGTCAGCTCGTAGCCTCTCCCCTGATTTTCGCCGGTGGTGAACGCCTGTGCGTAATCCTTATCAGCTGTAATTTGGCTTGCTGTCCCTTTATTGGTGTTGCTCACCAGTACAACAGGCGGGGCCGGCGCGTTGTGGGTGGCGCCGGCGCCGCCAATGGTCACCCAGCTACCGGCGCCATTGGCGTTGTGGGCCCGCACTGCGACCTCGTAGGCCGAATCCGCGGTGAGATCGGCGATCTCGTAGCTTCGCGGATTGTCGCAGCCGACGTTACCGCAGATGCGGAGGGTCTGGCGCGGATAGAGCATGGCGCTCTCGGTCCAGGCAGTGTCGCCGCTGAGCCGGTGGCGTACCTGGTAGGCGTAGGCATGCACCGGCGAGCCGTCGACGGAGGGCGGCTCCCACTCCACGGTGAGCGTCCCACTGCCCGGCCTGCCCGGCGTGACGGAGCCCCCGGTCGGCCCTCCCGGAACGGCGGTGTTGTCCGCGTCCACCGTGACCGTGTGGATCTCGGAGGTGAAGCCGTCCGTTTCAATCTCCCGATCAGGCGTGATTGGGTTGTTGTCGTGATCGACCAGGGTGACTGCGGACGCCAGGACCGTGACCTGGTACGTGCCGTCGGGGAGCCCGGTGTAGGTGTGGGAGCGGTCGTTCGCAGTTTTCTGGGCCCAATTGCCAAAGTTTCCGGTCGTACCCGCGCGGCGCCCGACATAGTACCTGAGGGTTTCCGTGGTTCCCGGGGTAGCGGTGCCCTCCCAGGCAATGACGAATTTGCCCTCGTGGGTGGTCGGGTTGTCGTCGGAAAGATTCGCGCCTGCCGATGTACTGGACTGGAATCCGGTCGGACCGCCGGGCTTGCCCGAAGTCGAAGTCGAGACAGATACGCCATCGAGCGCCGCGGTAGCCGTGACCGTCAATAGACCTATGATTCCACCGGGGGGTTCCACTGTGATCTCAGCTCCGGCCGGGCAGTTGGCCAGGGATGGTGGGCCAGTGATGAGCAGGCTGCAAATGATGGATGTCCACGTCTTGTTGGTGGCTGTTTGAATGCCGGCGATAATACCGCCAACGATGCGAGGCGTCTGGCCGCTGAACCAGACCTGCAAGGGCTCGGACCAGGCGGTGATTGGGGGCGCAGGGGCCGCCCAGGCGTCCTGCGTGGCGGGTGAGGTGCCGGTGGTGCGAGCGGCGACGCGCACGGTGTAGGTGGTGCCGTCGGTCAATCCGGTGATGCGGTGACTGGTCGTATCGGCGGACACGGTTGCCGTAGCGGTGGTGGTGCCGGCTTTCCATTCAACGACGTACCCGGACAGCGTCCGACCGGTGGCCAGCGATGCCGGGGCGTCCCACGCGACATACGCGCCGCTGTGGTTATCGGTCTCGACGCGCAGGTTTCTAGGGCTGTTCGGGTCGGAGGTGTTGTTGGTGACCGACTTGCCGGAGAAGTCCTTCGCCTCCCGGCCGGCGTGCTGGAGCGGGTTGGTGGACGGCTTGGTGTAGGACACCGTCACCGTCTGGCCGGTCGTCACCGCCGTGCCCAGCGTGAGGGTCACCGTATTGCCGGAGATGGCGACCTGGGTGGGGTTCTGGGCGCTCCCGCCAGCAGTCACGGAGAAGGCGCCGACCGCCGGTGCCGAGCCTGAGTCCAGGGGACCGCTGAAGGTCAGCGTCAGCGTCGTCCCGTCCACCGCCGCGCTCTCGAAGACCAGCTTCGATTTCGCGTAGCCGTGGATTGCCATCCGAAGGACATTGGAAGATTCGGTGAGTTCGCCGCTGGGATTCGCCCGAGTCAGGCTGTTTTCCGAAATGGTCCATCCCGAGGCGGCGCCCTGATCCTCTTCCTGTGAAGTTGTAAGGCCATACTCTAGGTTTGCTGCCGACGAGCTGCTGTCCAGCACCAACCAGTACGTCGTGCCGGCGCCCAGGTCGATGCCGGTCGATGACTTGAACTGGACCGCTTCCAGGGCGCTGGGCAGGGTTGCCGGGTTCGTCAGCGTGCCCAGAAGGCTGCCGGGCTCGCCGGACAAATTGGAGGCGTGGATGCTCACGCTATAAGCCGGCGCCGTCGTCCCGCTGTCTAGGCGCATCAACAGGTCCACCGCCCTCAGCTTGTATCCGTCCGTTGCGCCTCCGGTGCTGAACGCCTGCAACCGATCAAACTGAAGGCTCTCGCTCTGGGTGGAAGCCTGCCCCGTGTTGGCGACCGCCTGGACCGAGAACTCGTTGATCACCGAGCGGGAGGTGAAGCCGGACACCTTTTTCCCTAATATGCGGCCCTGGAGCGGGTTGGTGGACGGCTTGGTGTAGGACACCGTCGCCGCCTGGCCGGCCGTCACCGCGGTGTCCAGCGTGAGGGTCACCGTATTGCCGGAGATGGAGACCTCGGAGATGGAGACCTGGGTGAGGGTCTGGGCGCTCTCGCCAGCAGTCACTGAGAAGGCGCTGACCGCCGGTTTCGAGCCTGGGTCCAGGTGCCGGCCGAAGGTGAGGGTGAGCGTCTTACCGTTCACCGACGCGCTCTCCAGGGTCAAAGGGCCGAGGGTCGCCAGGGTGTCGCAGGTGACGCCTAAGCTGGCGGGCACGACGAGCTTCAGGCCGCCGGGAGGGTCGTTTTGGGCGAAGGGCAGGCTCACGCCCTCCAGGGTGATGGAGCCATGGGACCAGAACGTGCGGCCCACGTAGGGCAGGTCGTCGTAGGCCCAGACGCTGATGCGGTAGCCGTTGGAACTCGGCCAGCCCGTCCAGTCCACGCCCTCCATGCCGCACAGGTAGATGGTGTCGTTGTCGATGCTGAAGTTCTGGACGGTGTCCCGCCCGAAGCGCGCGTGGAAGTAGAGCTCTTGGGTAGAGGGGCTCCCCGGATTCCTGCTATCTTCGAGGATCAGTGTGTCGTCGCCGGTGCCGCCGTTAAACTTGTTGTTCGAGTCCCAGACGTCCTCCAGCGTGTCGTTACCCGGACCGCCGTACAGCGAATCGTTGCCGGAGTCGCCCTCCACCGTGTCGTTGCCGGGGCCGCCGTACAGCGAAATGTCACCGCCAAAGGGGCCGCGCAGTATGTCGTTGCCGCCGCCGCCATACACATTTAGAGTGCCGAAGGCGCCCTGCAGGATGTCGTCGTGGTCTGAGCCAATGAGGTTCTCGAATACGTCTAGGGTCCTGTCACCCGCAGCGTGGCCGCCGGCGAGATTAGTTCCAACGGTCAAATTGATGCTCAGTACTTTTGGGGACCCGGAGTAGTCGAGGGTGTCGTTGCCGCCCCCTCCGAGTATTCGGTCGGCTCCCGCGCCGGGCCGGAAGACGTTGTCGCCGTCGTCGCCGCAGAGCACGTCGGCGTGGTCCGAGCCTGTGAGGTTCTCGATGCCGGTGAGGGTGTCGCCCTGGGCGTCGCCGCCGCCGACAAACCGGGCGGCGACGCTAGTGGCGGTGTGAGTTGTGCAGAGCGACGAGGCGCCCAGGTTGACGGTCACCGCGGCCCGCGATCGCGCGTAGCTGGCGGTGTCGTTGCCGCCGCCTCCGACGAGTCTGTCGCCGCCGGCGCCGCCCTCCAGCACGTTGTCGCCGGCGTTGCCGATGAGGGTGTCGGCGCGGTCCGAGCCGACGAGGTTCTCGATGCTGATGATGGTGTCGCCCTGGGCGTGGCCCCCGCTGGCAGACCGGGTGGCCAGGTCGATGGTCACCGCGCCCCGCGACCCCGAGTAGCTGGCGGTGTCGCTGCCGGGACCGCCGTCCAGCGTGTCGCTGCCGCGGCCGCCGTGGAGCCAGTCGTCGCCGCCGCGGCCCTCGAGGACGTCGTTGCCGGTGCCGCCGCTCAGGATGTCGTCGGCGTCGCCGCCGTAGAGCCGGTCGTCGCCGCCCCAGCCGTAGAGGCAGTTGCCCCGGTGGTCGTAGTCGGCGGTGATCTCGTCGTCCCGCTGCGAGCCGTGGTCCCGGCCCAGGTAGACGTAGTTGAGCACCATGCGGGGACCGTAGCTGTCTCCGTCCTTCGCCCGCAGCCAGATGCGGAAGTAGTTGTAGTCGCAGGACAGGCCGCCGATGGTGGCGTGCAGCTTGCCGTCCGGGCCCACGGAGACCTGGTCGGGGGACAGGACTCCCCCGCGGACGCGTGGCAGGCCCCTCACGGAGCCGCTGTCGGCCCAGCCGGGGAGAACCCCGTCGAACGCGTACTCGTAGCCGTACCGCTTGGGAGGCTCCGTCAGGCGCAGGGAGACATACTCGCCGTCCGTCCAGGTGATGCCGGGGTTGCTCCACTCCGCAAGCGTGCCCGCATCGTTGAGACTGCTCCCCTCGATGGCGAACTGGCGATTGTCAACGTGCAGGATCAAGTTCCGGGGAATCGCTTTGTCCAGGACGAGCTCGAGTCGTTCAGTACCCGTTACCAGCCCCAGGGATCGTATCTGGTAGCTTGTATCCCCGCTCGCGAAGGTGTGGGCCGTGAGAGCCGTGTTGCAGTGGTCGATATTCGGGACGAGCGACGAGCAACCAAAGGCCGAATTGTCGGCCGCCTGATCCACGGTCAGGGTGGCCGACCAGATCTCCCGTCGCGGGGGGCTATCCCAGGACAGGGTGGCCTGCTCGGGTCCGTTGCTCCGTGAGTTGTAGGCCTCTAGGCCGGTGACGGCCGGAATCAACACGTCGAAGGGGGTGATGAAGGCGTATTTCCCCATGCAGTAGTAGCGGTCGCCCGGCGCCACCGCGTGTATCCACACCCCATGGGCCTGGTTCATGGTCAGGCCGGTCAGCGTGTGGGAGGTAGTCCCGGCGTGGCTGCCAGGAATGTCGCTCCAGAGGGATGCCCGGGACGGCGACAGGGTGAGGCCGCCGTCGTCGGTGAGCTGGACCCGGTACCCGGTGATGGCGGAGATGCCGGGGTCGTCCCAGCTCAGCTCGACGCCGCTGCCGGTGAACACCACCTGGAAGCCGTCTATGGTCCTGGCCTGGCAGCCCCTGGCCTGGGGGTCGCGGACGGTGGTGGTGACGGCGTTGAGCCGGGCCGTCACCCGCACGTCCACCTGTCTGGACTGGGCGGTGATGAGGCCCCCGGGGCCATGCACTTCCAGGGACACGTCGTGCAGGCCGGAGGTCTCCACCTCGAGGTCGGCGCTGGTCTGGTCGCCGGGGAGGTTGCGGGTGTTCCACTGCCGGGAGTCGTCCCCGGACAGCCGCCAGCGCAGGTTCTGGGAGGTGGCGCCGGGCAGCGCGTTCCAGGACGCGGTGATGAGGTGAGACGAGGCGCCGGAGTCGGTGTCACTGGCCGGGGCCAGGCGCAGGTCCAGGGACGGCGGCGTGACCGTGACGGCCTGCCCGGTGAAGTCGGGCGCCGGGTCGCCGCCGCCGGCGGCCCGCTTCAGCGGGGCATCGTCGTCGTGGGCGTAGTCCAGGGTCACGGTCTGGCCCGATTGCGGCTCCGAGGCCAGCGTCAGGGTCACCACCGCCCCGTTGACGGACACGCTGCTCACCGCGATGGTCCTGGTGGTCCCGTCCTCATTGGCCACGTTCACCGTGAACTGGCTGGAGGCGGGCGTGGGATCGTCCTCGACCGCGATGTCGAAGGTCAGCTCGATGGACTGTCCCGTTATCGTGGCGCTCTCCACCTCCGGCTGGCTCTCCCACCAGATCAGAAAGCCTCCGTCCAACGACACCGACAACCCCTCCGGGTCCGTCGCCGTCACCGTCGCCGTCATCGCCAACGGGTCCGCCAGCGCCGGGCTGACGGACTTCCAGTCTCCGGCGCTCTCCGTCCGGAAGAACACCCTCGGGAAGCCCTCCGGCAAGGGGCTGGACGGCCGGGGGTCGGTCAGGGCCAGTTCCAGCTCCTCCACCAACTCGCGGCGCTCCTCAGCGACGGAGACGGTGTAGGTCAGGTCGTCGCCGTCCGGGTCGGTGAAGACCTGGTGGAAGCTCTTGCTGACCAGCGTTCCCCGGGGAGTGTTCAGCGAGGCGGTGAAATTGTCGTAGGTCTCGGCATCGGTGTTGACCACCGGGGCCCGGTTGGGTCGCGTCCGCTGCCAGTCCACCTTGTGGCTGGGGTTGTGGGCCAGTCCGGTGTGGGCCAGCGCCGCGGCGGTATGCGACGAGGCGGACTTGATGGCGCCGCCATTCAGCGTCAGGGAGTTGGCAAGCACGGCGATGCCCTGGGTGGAGATGTTGGGTTCAACCACCTCGTGGTCGAAGGTCAGGGCCGTCGTGCCTGAGCCGCTCTCATAGTCGACGACCTTCTCGCCCCAGTCGGCGGGGTCCATGTCGATCTTGAGCTGCGGCGTACCGGTGACGTCCACGGCCTCGCTGAAGGTGACCGTAATGGTGATGGTCTCGCCCAGGGCGTACGTGTCATTGGAGGCGGGCGCGGAGGACACCGTCACGTCGGTCACCGATGGGGCCGGTGAGGGTGTGGGAGCAGGCGTGGGTTCCGGCCTAGGCCCGGGTGCCGGCTCCGGTGTGGGCGTGGGTGTCGGTTCCTCGGTGGGTTCCGGCGTGGGCGTGGACGTCGGTTCCTCGGTGGGTTCCGGAGTAGGCTCCGGTGTCGGTTCCTCTGCCTGCTCCGATGTGGACTGCTCCCAGTCCACCTTGTGGGCGGAGTCGTGGGGCAGGCCAGGATGGGACAGGTCGGCTTCCGTCGCCGACGACCCCGACCGGATGGCGCCGCCGTTCCGGTCCAGCGTGTTGGCCAGCACGGCGATGCCCTGGGTGGACCTGTTGGGTTCCACCACCCTGTGGGCGAAGGTCAGGCTGGTCGTGCCGCCGCCGCTCTCGTATCCGGCCCACTTCTCGCCCCACTCCGCCGGGTCCATGTCTATCTTCAGCCGGGGCGTTCCCGTCACGTTCACCGTCCGGTTGAAGGTCAGCCTCACCCGGATGGTCTCGTCCAAACCGTAGGTATCGCCGGAGGCGGGAGAAGAGGACACCGCCCCTTTCACCACCCACGGGACCTCGGCGGACGACAGCCGCCAGTTCACCCGGTGGTTCGGGTCGTGGCCCAGCCCGGTGTGGGACAGCTCCGCGCCGGTGTCGGACAAGGCCGACTTGATGGCGCCGCCTTTCAGGTCCAGGGAGTCGGCCACCACGGCGATGCCCGGGATGGAGTAGTTGGGTTCCACCACGGCGTGGGTGAAGGTCAGGCTGGCGGAGCCGCTGCCCCCCTCGTAGCCGGCCCACTTCTCGCCCCACTCGGACGGGTCCATGTCTATTTTCAGCCGGGGGGTTCCGGTTACGTTCACCTCCTCGCTGAAGGTCAGCGTAACCCGGATGGTATCGCCGATGACGTAGGTGCCGCCCGACGCGGGCGAGGACGACACCACCACGCCGGTTACCGACGGCCCGTTCTGGCTGAGGGCGGCGCCGGGTCCCAGCAGCAGCGCCGCCAGGGCCAGGACCAGCAGGGCGGCCAGGCCGAACAGGGGCCAGCGGCGGGGGAGGTTTGCGGCAGCGGGGAGCCTCATGCCGTCACCTCGCAATGGAGGCGGGCGCCGGGCTCCGGAAGGTTGGGTTTAGGGCAGGAA
>DAOUIF010000039.1:0-22325 GCA_034423575.1 Dehalococcoidia bacterium
AGAGGTGAGGTAAATGCGTTTCAATAGCTTGCTGAATCTGATAGGTTTCTCGGGGAAGGCGCATGTGGGTCCTCCGGCCTCTGGGGGTGTGACGAACACCAGAATGCCGGATGCCAGTGCGCCTTTCCTAGCTTCATTCCGCACCAATTTCAGGCTTTACATACCCCTTTCAGGGGTGACAACGGGGGGTTCCAGAAGTGCGGGGCTGGACATCAACCTCATGAAACCAGTGGCTACCACCCAGGGTATGCCGACGGTCTCGTCTCCCTGCAATAGGTTTGCCCACCAGTGGCGGGCAGCGGAGTGACGTGTGGAGCCCTGGTTATGGGCATATAACAGTAGGTTGAGGTCTGGAACGATCAAACGGACCCACCCTGTTGTAAAGATCTGGAGTAGTGTTCCAAGTCTTGGTCAGCGAGGAGTTGCTTGATTTTCTGGGGGTCTTCTATTCCGGGAAGGAATTTGCCGTCGTGGGGCACGAATGGCTCGGCGGGACTGGTGATTTGCGGTTGCTCGGTGGCGCCCGCATCGATTTTGAGTACGACGATGGCGCCTTCGGGGAAGACGACGGGTTCGAGTGGCGTGAAGACCCCATTAGCGAATTTGGCGTTTACCGTTTTGCTCATGGCGAGACTCCTGGGACAGGTGTATCAGGGAGCGTGGTATCTAGCGACGGTTCCAGTCTAGCATGGATATGGCAGCGCCCATCCCCCGCTTGCATCGCTGTATAATGGGCCACGCGCCGCCACGTATGCCGGCGTTTACCTACACACTCACAGGGAGCGGATTTGTCATGCCCAGCAACGCTGAATACATTGCCATCGAGCAGAAGTACTATGCCCAGACCGTGCGCCGACGGCCGGTGGTCATCGTGCGGGGCGAGGGCTCTCGAGTGTGGGACGCCGACGGCAAGGAGTACATCGACTTCGTGGCCGGCTGGGCCGTGGACAACCTGGGGCACTGCCCGCCGGTGGTGGTCGACGCCATCGCCCAGCAGGCGGCAACCCTGATTCAGACATCGAACCAGTTCTACACCCTGCCTCAACTGGACATCGCCGCGATGCTCATTGACAACTCGTGCATGGACCGGGTGTTCTTCTGCAACAGCGGCGCCGAGGCTGTGGAAGGCGCGCTCAAGCTGGCCCGCCGCTACGGCAAGCTGCACAAGAACGGCGCCTTCGAGGTCATCACCGCGTTCAACTCCTTCCACGGGCGGACGATGAACGCCGTCGCCGCCACGGGGCAGCCCCACTACCATGAGCTCTTCGAGCCCATCCCCGAGGGGTTCACCTACGTTGACTTCAACGACGTGGAGGCGGTGATGAACGCCACCACCGACAACACGGTGGCCGTGATGGTCGAGCCGGTGCAGGGTGAGGGCGGCGTGAACATCCCCGACGACGACTACTTCCAGCGGCTGCGGGCCTGGTGCGACCAGAACGACATCCTGCTGATCCTGGACGAGGTGCAGACGGGCATGGGTCGCCTGGGCAGCCTGTTCGGGCACCAGGAGTACGACGTTGAGCCGGACGTGATGATCCTGGCCAAGGGTCTCGGCTACGGCGTGCCCATCGGGGCGTTCCTGTCCAAGGAGAACGCCATGGCATTGACCTACGGCGACCACGGCAGCACCTTCGGCGGCAACGCGCTGACCACGGCGGCGGCGGCGGCCGGCACGCGCTACCTGCTGGACAACGACGTGCTGGGCAACGTGAAGCGCATGGAGGTCGTGCTCAACGACAGGCTCAACGGGCTGAAGGCGCGCTATGGGTTCGTGGAGGAGATCCGGTGCAAGGGTCTGCTGGCGGCGGTGCAGTTCGACAGCGACATCATGCCGGCGGTGATGGACGCGGCGGAGGCGGCGGGCGTGCTGCTCAACGGCGTGCGCCCCAATGCGGTGCGGATCATGCCGGCCCTGAACATCACCGAGGACGAGATCGACGAGGGCGTGAACCGGCTGAGCGAGGCGCTAGGCAACGTGTAATACACGCTGGGATACTGGTACGCGCCGGCGGTGTTCCCGAGGGGGATGCCGCCGGCGCATGCGTAGAACGATTCCGTTTACTTGTGCGCGATGTCCCAAAACAAAGGAGATTTATCGTGTCCACCGTTCAGGATCGATTTGAGATAGAGATGCGGTCAATTCCTGACCGTTACAAAGAGGTCGTGGGCCGGAAACCAGGAAGATTTACCCAGGGCATTAATCGGAGTGGAGCGGTTGGCTTTGCCAAAAACTTGTTGCGGCCGACGGATCAGAAACGAAAGGCGTCCGGTTTGAGGGAATTGCTGGCGCACCGCCGACCGGAAATCTCGGTGGAGTATCTGGCGATGACTTCGCCTTATTCCGGTCTATTCACCGAAGCAGAGCTTGACGAGGCGGCGTTCCGGTTGGAGAACGCCCTGCAATGAGTGTACTCCACCACCATTCCTCTGGGTGGCAGCTTGAAATTGGCTACAATGGACCATCACGCATAAGCAAACGGAACCCGTAGAACGCCCCCAACATACAGGACGTTTCATCATGGCCTTCTTTCCAACGACGACCGAGCCGGAAGCGCTCATTGAAGAATATGCCGCAGAGGTCGCCAGGTGATTGGGCTACAAAGGCCCGCAGGCCCGCAACCAGGCGGTGCTGAAGGCCCTGCGGACCCTGATCGACGTGCTTCCGCCGCCCCCGCTGACCGAAGAGGAGCGGGCCGAGGCGAAGGAGCGGTGGGAGGCCGTCATGGAGTTCGGACGCGAGTATCGTGAACAGCATCCTTACGACCCGGCTAATCCGGAGTCTCGTGTGTGGCAGGAAGAGCTCTACGGCGCAGACGGATTGCCTGCATCTCGGGAGAATCTTACAAAGGCGGAAAGGGCGGAACGAATGCAACACTACGTTGATTTCGGCGTCGCATATCGTGAACAACATCCATACGATGACGACAACCCGCCTTCCAAGGTCTGGCAAGATGAGCTTTACGATGAAAACGGGCTGCCCAAGTGATCACAGCCGACACGTCCGCCATAATCGCCGTACTCACCGGTGAAGCAGAACGGCAAACGTTTTCCGACATGATGACCGAAGACGGTCAAGTTCTCGTGTCCACCGCCACTGCAGAAGAAGTCCTGATTGTATCTGCCGGCAAGGGCGATCACATTTACCAACATGCCGTCAGGTTTCTGCAAGAACCGTTCATCATATTGGTACCGCCGGATCGCCAACAGATGTGGGCCGCTGGCGAGGCCCGTATACGCTACGGCAAGGGGCGGCATCCCGCCGGGCTGAACTTTGGGGACACGTTTGCCTACGCATTGGCTTCGGTTCGTAATCTGCCGCTGCTGTTCAAGGGCAACGATTTTGCGCAGACGGACCTTACACCCGCGGTGTGAGGTTAGCAATGGAACACGAAGGCATGACGTTCGACCGCATCGCAATCGACCCAGCTATTTGCCTAGGGAAGCCTCGAGTGTGCGGTACCCGCATCACGGTTGAGTTTGTGCTCAAATTGTTGAGAAATGGATGTGCCGTCGATGAGATCGTGCACGACTACCCTGAGTTGACAGCGGCCGATATTAGCGAGTGCGTGGCGTATCGGGGCGAGTTGCGCACATAGCAACGCACCTTGGTAGCGGCGCCAGGGGCATGTACTTGAAGGCTGTAGATGTCGGCAATACATTGGCTGAGACGAGATTGCCGCGCTATGCTCGCAATGACAACTTGGGCACGCATGTGGATCTGGTTGACTCTTTCAGAGAGGTTATGAGATGAAACTGGATGGTCGGGTTGCGGTTATCACTGGCGCGGGGCGCGGCATCGGGCGGGCCATCGCCCTGGCCTACGCGCGCGAAGGGGCAAAGCTGGCGCTGGCGGCACGGAGCGAGGCGGAGTTGCAGGAGGTGGTCGGCGTCGTGTCGGAGTTGGGCGCCGAGGCGATTGCGGTCCCTACCGACGTGACCGAGCAGGAAGACACGGAGCGGCTGGCTCATGAGGTGGCAGATCGCTTCGGGCGTATCGATGTGCTGGTCAACAACGCCGGACTCTCCGGCCCGGTCGGCCCGCTACAGGGCAACGACATCGCCGACTGGGTGAACACCATCAGCGTCAACCTCACCGGCACCTTCCTGGTGTGTCGGGCCGTCATCCCGGTCATGCTGGAGCAGTCGGGCGGAAAGATCATCAACCTTTCGGGAGCGGGCGCGACCAATGCGTGGAGCAACATGTCGGCCTATTGCTCCAGCAAGGCGGCGGTGGTCCGTCTCACCGAAGTGCTGGCCCAGGAACTGGACGGCCAGGGAATTACGGTGAACGCGCTGGGCCCGGGCTCGGTTCACACCAGCATGTGGGACCGGATGACTGTGCAGGCCGCCGAGGCCGGCGCGGATTTCATCCACCAGCTGGGGCTGCGGGTGACCTCCGGCGGCGGCGCGTCCATCGACGAGTGCGCTGAGTTGGCCGTGTGGCTGGCGTCAGACGACAGCGGAGCGCTGACCGGCCGGCTGATCTCGGCGACGGCCGACGATTTTCGCGGCCTGCCGCCGAGGATCCCGGAGATCATGGCCGGCGAGGCCTACACGCTGCGACGGGTTGGGCTGGAGTAGGGCGAGTTGCGAAGCACGCTCATTCCGTAACGCGTGTCCATTTCGTCATCGCGAGGAGCACAGCGACGTGGCGATCTCGCTGCCCGAAGGATGGCCCTCTCCAACAACGAGATTGCCGCGCTTCGCTCGCAATGACACCAAGCAGGGCGAATGCGCGGCGACAATGCCGCAGGGATAGGCTCCGAATCCGGCTGCCGGCTAATCTCCCTGCTGGCGGCGTTGGGTGCGGACGGGTAGGCCGTAGATGTCGATGAAGCCCTTGGCGGCGGTGTGGTCGAACTCGTCGGCGCGGTCGTAGGTGGCCAGGCCGTAGTTATACAGCGGGCGGTCGGCGGTGCGGCCCACAACCACGCAGGAACCCTTGTGCAGCCGGACCCGCACGTTGCCGGTGACGTGACGCTGGGTGCTGTCCACGTAGGCGTCGAGGTCGCGGCGGTGGGCGGTGTACCACAGGCCGTTGTAGACCAGCTCGGAGTACTCCTGAGCGATACGCTCCTTGAAGCGGCTCTGCTCCCGTGACAGGGTCATGGTCTCCAGGGCGCGGTGAGCGTCGTGGAGCAGCACGGCGGCTGGTGACTCATAGACCTCGCGGCTCTTGATGCCTACCAGCCGGTTCTCTACGTGGTCGATGCGACCGATGCCGTGGGCGCCGGCCAGGGTGTTGAGGTGGCTGATCATGGCGACGCCGGCCATGGTCTCGCCATCGACGGCGGTGGGTATGCCCTCCTCGAAGCGGACTTCCACGTAGGCGGGCTCATCGGGGGCGGCGGCGGGGCTGACGGTCCACTCGTAGGCGTCCTCGGGCGGCTCGACCCAGGGGTCCTCCAGCTCGCCGGCCTCGGCGCTGCGGCCCCACAGGTTCTCGTCGGTGCTGTACTTGTTGTTGGAGGGCGCGATGGGCAGGTTGCGATCGCGGGCGTAGAGCACCTCGTCCTCGCGGTTCATGCCCCACTCGCGGATGGGCGCGATGAGCTCGACGCCGGGAGCGAGGGCAGAGACGCCAACCTCGATGCGCACCTGATCGTTGCCCTTGCCGGTGCAGCCGTGGGCCACGGCGTCGGCGTCGTGCTGACGCACCACGTCGGCCAGGTAGCGGGCGATGAGCGGGCGGCCCAGGGCAGTGGCCAGGGGATATTGGCCCTCGTAGATGGCGCCGGCGCGGAGGGCCGGCCAGAGGAACTCCTCCACGAGCGTCTCCCGACCGTCGACGGTGACGGCCTCGGAGGCGCCCACGGCGTAGGCGCGCTGGCGGATGGTTTCCAGGTCCACCATGCCCAGGTCGATGGTGCAGGTGATGACTTCGGCGTCGTAGTTCTCCTTGAGCCACGGGACGGCAACGGAGGTATCCAGACCGCCGGAGTAGGCGAGAACGATTTTCTTGCTGGGCATTGGTGGTAGTTGCTCCTTACTTCAATGGGTAGTTGTATCAGCAGGATTGGCTGGACAATTCGGTGATGGTTACCAGGCCGCCGGGGATGGCGTCAACGCTGAGGTTGCTGCCGCGGATTAGGCCCATGCCGATGAGGGGGTCCGGGCTGATGTCCACCACCTCAACCTCGCGCAGTTGCCCATGCCACAGAACATGAGCGTAGTAAAGGCTCAACGGTCGGGTCGTACCATCAGCCAGAATTGCAACGACAGGCTCTTCCTCCTGGATCATAGGCAGGTTGAGTCGGGCAATAATTTCGTGTGGAAGGCTCAGGTCGCCAGTGTCTCCGGTATCGATTACGAAAATGATGTCTTCCGAGTCGCCGTCAGGGCCTTGACCGGTCAACGCAACCGTTGCCTCGCTGGCATTGACGTTGACTGTACCGTAGTGTGTCATTGCTGAGCCTTGCTGACACGAACCGTACTACGCGGGCTCCGCAACTTTATAACCCGAGGGCGGTGCCCGTGGATGGTGCTGATGACGCCGCCGGGTTGCCGAGTACGCAATATGCGCCCGGCGGTAGCCGAATTTTCGTTGATCTCGTAGTCGCCCGAAAGAAAATCAATTTTAACGTATTTGCTTTCATCCCCAGGGCCTATCAGGGGGCGGATTTTGGATTCGTATATTTCCAGGGCGCGGCGCTCCCGCTCCTCGAAAGACATCTGCTCAGACGCGGCCATTTCATACACCTCCGAAGCGGCGATTAACCCGGCAAACAGGGTAGCACACAGGCGCCGCGGCTCGAATTCACGCGACTTGTTCCAGGCGTTCGCGGAGGTACTCGTTTGCTGCGGGCGCCCTTGGTGCGGTTGCACCAGCCGCAGAGGAGTTGCAGGCGGGCGTAGATGCAGTTACTCTCAGGACAACGCGGGTATTTCGGTGATGATTACCAGGCCGCCGGGGCAGCATCAATGCTGAGATTGCAGCCCCGCAGTAGCCTCATTCCAATCAGCGGGGCGATACCAAGACTATCAACCTCAACATTTCGTAGTCGGTTGTTCCAGAATATGCTGGCGACATACACTGTAACAGTCCTTATGGTGCCATCAGCCAGCACAACAGTAGGACCAGCGTCCGATTCATCATAATTTGCCACTTGCAGATTGAGCCGGTCAATGATCTCCTGAGGCAACGTCAGCTCTCCGGTATAGCCAGTGTCGATGATGAAATCGATGCTCTCGGTTGCGTCGCTCCCGCCCTGCACAACGATGGTCGTCTCAGCTTCGAGGATGTCATCAATCACGCTGACTCTACCGTAGTGCGTCATTGCGCAGTTTCCGGTTTGCGCACGATCATGCGAGGGCTGCGGAATCGCCGGACGTAGCTCCGGTGGTCGCAAATAGTGTGCATTATCGCGTCCGGCCGGCGGGCGCGCAGCGCGCGACCGGTATCGACCGAACTCTCGCCGATTTCGTAATCGCCGCTGATAACGTCTATTCTCACGAACTTGCCATCGTCAGCAGGGCCCATCATGGGACGGATTTTGGATTCGTATATTTCCAGGGCGCGGCGCTCCCGCTCCTCGAAAGACATCTGCTCAGACGCGGCCATTGCATACACCCCCGAAGCGGCGATTAACCCGGCGAACAGGGTAGCACACAGGCGCCGCGGCTCGGCTTCACGCCACCTGTTCCAGGCGTTCGCGGAGGTATTCGTTGCTGCGGGCGCCCTTGGTGCGGTTGCACCAGCCGCAGAGGAGTTGCAGGTTGGAATCGATATCCGGGCCGCCTTTGGACCGGGGGATGATGTGGTCCAGTTCCAGCAGGCGGGCCGGCAGGGCTATTGCACAGCCGGCGCAACTGCCGCTCTGTATCGCATAGAGCAGTTCCTTGATGTTGGGTGAGCGGCGCGGCGCGGCGGCGGCGGTGCGTTTGGGGACGTCGGTGCGGTGGGTTACCGTGCCGAATAGGGCGGGCAGGTCCTCATCGCCCAGGCTGACCTCACGGCGCATCCGGTCGATGACCAGTTCGTACGCCTTCTCGGAGATGTCAATTCCAATCCATTGCCGTCCCAACCGCTCGGCGGCGATGCAGGCGGTGGCGCAGCCGCAGAAGGGGTCGAGGATCAGGTCGCCCTCGTTGGATGAGGCTTTGATGATGCGCTCCAGCAGGGCCAGGGGCTTCTGGGTGGGATAGCCGGTGCGCTCTTTGGCCTGGGAGTTGACCGGCGCGATGTCGGTCCAGATGGTGTCCTGGATGCGGCCCGGCATCTCGTTCAGGTAGCGCTTGAGCTGCGGGCGTCTTTGCTTGGAATCGGGATACCAAATGCGACCTTCACTGTCCAATTCCACCATTCTTTCCTGCGAGTAACGCCAGCCCTTGGGCGATGAGGCATGTCCTCGCCATTCGTACATCATGTTGGGGCGGGGATTCGGGCTGGTCATATTGTCGAGCCTGTATCGGCCTCTGCCGTCGTTGTCGTCGTAACGGTATTTGGCGCTGATATATTGCTGGTCGTACTCTCCATATTGGGGATTCCAGAGATATGTTGCACTATTGGCATAGTAAAAGATGATGTCGTTGACTGCGGCCCAGTTCCTGGTGTCGCTGTGGGTGGTGGTGCGTTTCCAGGTGATTTCGCTGCGGAAGTTTTCCGCGCCGAAAACGGCGTCCATGGCCGCCTTGAGGTAGTGGCTGGCCGTGGGGTCGCAATGCAGGTAGACGCTGCCGGCGGGCTTGAGCAGCCGCTGCATCTCCATGAGGCGGACGGTCATCCACGTGAGATACGCCTGCATACCTTCGGAATGGGCCTTGCCGGCGGCGGTGATGATGTGGGCCAGAGCCGGGTATTCGTCCTCGATCTGCGTGACCCATTCTTCTTTCACGTCGTCCAGGGTCCAGGCGTCCTTGAAGGAAGCGCCGGCGGCCCGGCTGCCGATGGGAGCCTCGAACATCCGCTTGGAGTTGAAGGGCGGGTCCAGGTAGATGAGGTCGACGGAGGCGGAGTTGATGCCGCGCATGACCTCCAGGTTATCGCGGATGAAGATGGTGCGGTTGGCGACGTTGGACATCGTTTTGCTCGACGGGCAGTTTACTATCCAGCATACGGCTGCGCAGATTGGCGGTTATTCCGGCGGGTCGGTGCGCAGCTGGTTGACGTAGTTGACCAGGGCGAAGACGCCGGAGGCCTGCTTTACCAGGAACTCGGAGCCCATGAGGCCGCCGAGGCGGCTGAAAACGTCCAGGCGGATGCGACGGCCGTTGCTGACGACGGAGCGGTCCCAGTGGGCCTTGACGCCGTCGATGGTTGACATGGGCACGCGGGCGGAATCGCCGGAGACGGACTTGCCCAGATAGACGAAATCCCGGTCGGCCCACATCACGCCGCGGCGGCATTCAAAGGGTCCGACCATCTCGGGCGGTTCGTCAGAGGTCTCGCCCAGTTCCGTGGTCTGCTCTTCGGTGTAGACGTGGTGGAGGTGGGCGGTGAGGCCGATCATGCCCCAGTACTGGAGCGGCCCGAAACTGGCGCGGACGAGGCCCGTGGGGCCCTGGACCATGATCCGGGTCTCGGCGCGGGTGGGGTTCTCCTTGAAGAAGTCCCAGTCGGCGACGATATCAGACACGTCGGTCAGGGGCAGGCGGAAGGACTGGCTGGTATCCATGCCCGACTTGTGCAGGCAACCGTCCTCGATCCACACGAGGCCGTCCAGGCAAGGGATGGGGCTGAACTGCTGGGGAGCGCGGATTTTGCCATTCCGGCCCTGCGCCGATCCGCCCGACTCACCACGACGACGCCGGAAAATGCTAATCATGCCCACTCCTGCTCTCTACATGCGTGTCCTGATTTCGGCGGGGAAACGTCAGAATCAGGATTTTCAAGATTAGAGGATTATCAGGATTGGAACCGTTCCGCGATGGAAATCTCTCAATCTTGCCAAATCATAAAATCCCGTAAATCCTGATTCTGACGATTTACGGAACTGGGCACGCATGGGGTTGCGCTCCATTGTGCTGCCGTCAGCCGAAATCATTCTACCAGCATATCCGTAGCGCGCTTACCAACGGTTCCAGTGGACGATGTCGTCCAGGGGCTCGCGGTGGGCAGGCCGAAAACGGTCGCCGATGGTGTAGGCCAGGGGGATGAGGCCGGCCTGCATGATCCGGCGGTACGGAATGTCCAGCACGGCGGCGGCCTCCTCCTCGTGCATCAGGTGGATGCAGGTGAACACGGAGCCGATGCCCCGGGCGCGGGCGGCCAGCATCATGCTCCAGGCGGCGGGAATGATGGTGCCCCACTGGGCGCTCTGAACCAGGGCCGGCGCGCTGTCGGTACGGCCAACGATGCAGGGGATGACCATGGCGGGAACGCGGTGCAGGTTGTCGGCGAGGTACTGGGCGGAGTCACCGACCCGCTCCTGCACGGCGGCGCGCACCGGGTCGTCGTAGGTGAGGTTGGTTGCGGCGGTGGGCGACTGGGTGTACTGGTTCCACCCCTGGCGGTAGAGGTCGGCGAGGGCCCGGCGTTTGTCCGGATCCGTGACGACCATGAAATGCCAGTTCTGGCGGTTGCTGGCCGTGGGGGCCTGCTGGGCCACGGCCAGGCATTCGCGGATGATCTCGTCGGGGATGGGGCGATCGAAGTCCAGCCGCTTGCGGACGGCGCGGGTGGTGGTCAGCAGGGCATCGGGGGAGAGGTCGTGGGCGACGGGCATGGGATGGAGCTCCTTGGAACGGATTTGGGCCGATTTTGAGTTGCCGCATTGCGCAATTGACGCCGACCTGGGGTCAATATAGGATGGCCGCCAATTTCACCAACGAGAGCGGAACCATGTTGCGGGAAATTATAGGGGCAAAATTGCAGTCTGCTGAGCAGTTCCGGATGTATGAGCATCCGGTAACGGTAAAGTTGCAGTACGCGAAAATCTGGAAAGACCCTTTCGAGATAGAAGCGGAAGTTCAGTTCAACATCGGCAATAAGCAGCGATTCGCATTCACTCGGCTGAACCTCATTGACGAGGAAAACGGAACGGCGTGGGCAACGTTAGTCGGGGAAAGAAACGAGGACGTATTGGTTGCTTTCCCGCCCACCAACTTTGGCGAAACCCGATTTTACGCCAACTCGAACAGCCTGCTGAAAATCATCTGGCTTCCGGACAAGACATCGGGGTGACTCGATGGCGTTGTCCAACGTGGAAATCCGAGCTGAAATCGCAGCAGAGCGACTGGTTTTTGACCCGCCGGTAAATGATGATCCAGACGACAGTCGTATCGGCAGTTCCTCGGTTGACCTGTTGTTACACGAACGGCTGATTGTCCTGGCCCGGGACAGCAGCCCGGGTGTAATCGTTGACCCCTCTGCGTCCGGTTTCAGGGTTATGGACTTCCTGCAGAAAAACGGCAGAACCGAAATTATCCCAGAACACGGCTCTTACCAGATGGCCCCCAATGAATTGGTGATCGCCCGGACGCTGGAAACCCTGCGACTCCCGCTGCATCTCGCCGCGCGGGTGGAAGGCAAAAGTTCTTTGGCACGCCTGGGACTGTCGGTACACGTTACCGCGCCCAGCGTTCACGCCGGGTTTGAGGAGCCTTTATACTTGGAGATGAACAATATCGGCCCTTTTCCGATCCTGCTGCGCCGGGGAATGGCAATCTCTCAACTGATTCTGGAGCACGTCGGGCTGCCGGCGAGTCGGGGCTACGAAGGGCAATTTCAACGCCAAACATGAACCGACGCTGAAGCCGCAGCATCGGTTACGCAGTGGCGCCTGCTCGGGTCATGGCGTCAAGCTGGGCGGCCAGGACCGGGAGGAGCCTTTCCAGCTGGGCGCGGTTGGTGTCGCCCATGAGGCAGATCTGCAGCCAGTTGCGCCGGCGCAGATAACCGCTGGCGTAGGAAGTGTAGAAGCCGTGGGCTTCCAGGTTACGGCCCATCTGCGGAGCCTCGAGCGCGTGTCCGGTCGAAGAGCGCGACGGAAGGGCAATGGTAGTTACCGCGCCGGCGCTCTCGGACTCGGCGGCCACCAGGGTAAAGCCCAGATCGCGCAACTGCCGTCGGAGCCAGCGGCCCTCGCGTTCAACGCGGGACAGCAGGACCTCGGACTGGCGGGCCAGGCCCGCGTCCAGGGCCGCGAGCAGGTTGGATGACAGGGTGAAAGGCACGGCGCCGCTGTCCTCTCCGGCGCAGTGCAGTCCCAGGTCCAGGTAACGGGGCAGGGTCTCGTCAGGCTGGGGCCGGTAGCCGGAGAAGACCAGGCCCAGGCCCGGGTAGGCGGCCAGAGCCTTGCCGCTGGCCCCGCTGGCCAGCCACGCGTCGCTGAGGTCAACCGGCGTTGCGCCGATGCTGCTGATGCAGTCGAGGGCGAGGCGGGCGCCCTGTTGGCGGCACATGGCTTTGAGGCGGGGCAGGTCGGCGAGCGCGCCGGTGGAAGTCTCGCAGTGTGTCGTCCAGAGCCAGCCCGCGGGCTGTCCGTCCACGGTTTCGTCCAAAGCCCGTTGGATGCGGTCGTAGTCCAGCGGGGCGCCCCAGTCGTGCTGCACGGCCGCGTAGCGCAGGCCCAGGCGATTGGCGTGGTCCAGCAGTCGTTCGCCAAACTCGCCGGCGGTGACGATGACTCCCGGCGCATCGAAGCGGGAAAGCTG
Organism: Dehalococcoidia bacterium; assembly: GCA_034423575.1. Lineage (GTDB taxonomy): Bacteria > Chloroflexota > Dehalococcoidia > Lucifugimonadales > UBA3495 > Bin87. The sequence goes on from DAOUIF010000039.1 coordinate 12,598, forward strand.
GGCCGCCACCACGTCGTTGGCCATCGTGCCGGAGCCGACCATGACGGCGCAGTGGCTGGCGTTGGTGAGGGCGAGCAAACGCCGGCGTACGCTCTGCATCAGGGCGGCGAATTCCGGAGACCGGTGGGACAGCGGCGGACGCCGGAAAGCCAGGACCACGGAATCGGGCATGGCCACGGGGCCGGGGGTGAGGATCACCGGATCGCCGGGCGGCGCGTCCACGTCGTCGTGAAACAGGCCGGCAAATTCGGCGCCCACGTTGCCCACAGGGCGGTACATGGGCTGATAGGGAGCGTCGTCATCGCCCACGACGGGGCCAAAGGGAATGAAGCCGATGTGCCTGTAGAGAGCTTGCTGGGACACTCGACCGGACATGACCACGTAGTCGTAGCCGCCTTCCTGACAGTAGCGGGCCATCATGGTCAACAGGCCAGTGAGGACTCGGGTGCGCCGCATGTCGGGGCGCACGGCCAGCAGGCGAACCTCGCAGACGCGGGCGCCCTCCGCCTGGGGCAGATACTCCTCGAGGCTGCCCAGCTTTTCGTCCAGGGAGAAGGGTCGGCGGTCGCGGACGCAGATCATGCCGACCAGGTTGTGGTCCCGCCGGCAGATGAAATAGGTATTCTCGTCGTGGAAGCGGTCAACGAGCAGGCCGGCGTCGTTGGACGGATGCTGGGGAACCTCCTCGACGAAGGAGGCGTAGTTCAACTGGAAGATCTCCTCGAACTCCCAGGGCTCATCGGCCTGCTTGAACTCCAGTTGGGCGGCATTTTCGTTACTGCCGTTCGTGGAGAGCTCATCCACGGGCAGCGACCCCGATTCCGCGATGTTGCGTTGCGTCATATCCATCACATGCGGGTGGGCCGAGAATCTGATTGGCGACGTGACATTATACTAGGCACATTCAATCAATTATCGTGAAGATATCAAGGGCCGTTTTACCATAAATTCCAGCAATGCACACCATAGCGGGTTGGGATATAATGCGGGAAAAGGCTCAATTCAATCCACCACCGAGGGAGGTAACGACATGGCCCATACCCCGAAGCAGCTTGGTCACCTGGTCATAAAGGTCAGGGACATCGAGCGCAGCGTCGACTTCTACACGAACGTCCTGGGCCTCACCGTGATGACCGGGCGACCGGGCGGAATGACGTTCCTGTCCGCGGACACCACGATGTCCCACGAGCTGGCCCTGATCCCCCTGGGTCCGGACGCCCCAGGCCCCGAGGACGGACGGGTGGGCATGGCCCACATGGCGTGGCAGATGAACTCCTTCCGCGACCTTAAGGAACTGTACCAGCGCTGCAAGGACTACGGCGTGAAGTTCAAGAGGCTGGGCGACCACGGCATCTCCATGGGCGTGTACATCTTCGATCCCGACGACAATGAGATCGAGATCTACTACGAGTCGCCCGAGAGCGAGTGGGGCAACAAGGACGGGTTCCTGTTCGAAGGAAACTTCCCGTGGCAGCTGGATCCCATCGAGGAGCGGGAGCCGGCGGCCGTGGGCGACGACGACTAAACCGTCCCCAAACTCGCCGAACCACCGTAGGGGCGAATGATCATTCGCCCCTACGCGCGTTTGGATGCCGGCACAGATATAATTCAGCCCAACGCGCGCCGCGTCGTCAACCGGCCACTCACTCTTTCGCCCGGCGAGGCCCAGCATGACCACCGCCAAGACGCCCAAAGCCCCACCCGGCTTCACCCTGCCGGATCCTCCCAAGTCCCAGGACGAAAAGATGACCGCCTCTCAGCACCTGTCCATCACCGGCGGCGCTCACTCCCTGGTCGTATATCTGGGCAACCTCGACTCCACCGTCGTTGGCGCGGACCTCTACCTGATCCCCATCCCAACCACCGAGCTGACCAGCATGGCCGGCGCGGTCTATCCCGACCTGATGGTGGCATTCGAAGCGGACCCGGCACTCTACCGCGCCCAAAACGGCTACGTCATCTCCGAGCAGGGCAAGCCGCCAGACTTCGTGCTGGAGGTGGCGTCGCGCTCCACGGGACGGAGGGACACCGTCGAAAAGCGAGTCCGCTACGCTGAGTTGGGCATCCCGGAGTACTGGCGCTTTGACGAGACCGGGGAGTTTCACGGCGCCCGACTGGCCGGCGATCTCCTGGTGGACGGCCGGTACGAGCCCATCCAGATTGACGAGCTACCCGACGGAAGCCGGCAAGGGCACAGCCCCATCCTCAACGTGGAGCTGCGCTGGGTAGATGGACAGTTGCATTGGCACGACCCCGCAACGGGCGAGCGCATCGCCTCCCTGGAGTCCGAACGCGAAGAGCGCATACGGGCGCAGGCTCGCGCCGCTGCTGAGGAACAAGCCCGCGCCGCGGCTGAAGCCAGGGTTCGGGAACTGGAAGATCAACTAAACCAACTGCGGGGCGAATGACCGCCCTTGACATGGCGCGGTACGACTACATCATCATCGGCAGCGGGATCGCCGGGCTGAACACCGCGCTGCTGGCGGCGGAGCACGGCAGCGTGCTGGTGGTGACCAAGGGGCGCATCGACGACTGCAACAGCCGCTACGCCCAAGGCGGAATCGCGGCGGCCATCGGCCTCGGGGATTCGGCGTCGCTGCACCAGCGGGACACTCTGGACGCCGGCGCCGGCTTGTGCGATCCCGAGGCGGTGGGCGTGCTCGCCGGACAGGGGGCCGACAGCATCGCCGGCCTGATCCGGTGGGGCGTGCCCTTCGACACCATCCACGGGCAGATCGCACTGGCACGGGAGGGGGCGCACAGCATGCCGCGCATCCTGCACGCCGGAGGAGACGCCACCGGACAGCACATCGAGGACACCCTGGCCAACCGGGTGCGGGCGTCGGAGCGGATCACGGTGTTGGAGTACACCCACGCCATCCGCATCTGCGTGGAGGACGGGAGGGTGACGGGCATGGAGGTGATGAGCGGTGGCAACGAGATTGCCACGGCGCAAGCGCCTCGCGATGACAATCAGCGGCGGGTCATCCGAGGCGACGTGGTTGTGGTCAGCGCCGGCGGGGCGGGACGGCTGTATCGCTACACCACCAATCCCGAGATGGCCACCGGGGACGGCGTGGCGCTGGCGTACCTGGCGGGCGCGGAAGTGATGGACATGGAGTTCTACCAGTTCCATCCCACGGCGCTGTGGCTGGAAGACGCGCCGACCTTCCTGCTGTCGGAGGCGATGCGGGGAGAGGGGGCGGTACTCCGGAACGCGAACGGGGAACCATTCATGGCCGGCTACCATCCCATGGCCGACCTGGCTCCCCGGGACGTGGTATCACGGGCCATTGCGGCCGAGATGGAGCGCGTCGACGGGAGGCCGGCGCTGCTGGACATATCGCACCTGCCGGCGTCCACGGTGACCGGCCAGTTCCCGACGATCTACGCCGAGTGCCGGCGCTACGGGCTGGACATCACCCGCGAGCCCGTTCCGGTGGCGCCAGCGGCCCACTACATGATGGGCGGGGTGCGCATCGACACCTGGGGGCGGACCAACATTTCCGGCCTGTTCGCCTGCGGCGAGGCGGCGTGCGCGGCGGTGCACGGGGCCAACCGCCTGGCCAGCAACTCGCTGCTGGACACGCTGGTGTTCTCCCGGCGTCTGGTAGAGGCGACGCTGGGCAACGCGCCGGACTACGCGCCGCCGGACGATGACGACGGCAACCTGCGCATCGGGCTCACGAACCGCGCCATGGTGTGCGCCACGGTACCGGAGCGCGGCAAAGAGAACCTGCAGGACCTGATGTGGCGCAACGTGGGCATCACGCGGAATGGCACGCGGCTATTGCTGTCGGCGCGGATCCTGAACCTGTGGCAACGGACGATGCCAGTACCGGAGACGGCGGAAGGCTTCGAGTTGCGCAACATGCTGGTGGCGGCGCGGCTCATCGTGGAGGCGGCACTGCAGCGGCAGGAGAGCCGTGGAGCGCACTACCGTGAGGACTTCGCGGAAGCGTCGGAGGAGTGGCGGCGGCACATTGTGCTGATGGGGTAGGGGAGGGGCGGTCCGACCAAACGCGGACGTAGCGATTGGTGATGCCAGTTTTAACTTTGGTCACCAGGTATCCGCCAATTTATGCTGTTATGATGGCGTTCCTGGATGTTGGAGCATTCGCCCGAAGCAACAGGAGTTCCCAGCGAACAGGAGTCGTGGCATGGGACTTTTCGATAACAACCAACCCGTTGAGGTCAAGGGCCAGGTTCGCGGGGTGCAGATGAATCCGCCCGGCAAGGGTGGAGGCGGTACCTTCCAGTTATTACTGGAAAACGGGGACATGATAGTCAGCCCGTATCCGGAAAAGTGGCACCTTGAGGTCGGAGCAGCGTTTCAGGCCAACGACGTGCGCCGCGCGGTGGTTTCTGGCATTGGCGAATACTCGCCCGACGGCAGGCTCCAGCGTATAGCGGAAATCGAATCTTTCAGCGTGGCTTGGGCGGACGACTGGAAGCAGGCGTTCCAGCATCGCGCCGAGTCGCGTTCGGATACATGAGTAACTACTTTGGCGACGCCAGCTATTGGCTGGCTTTGGTCGATCAAAACGACCCGTATCACGACATAGCCGTCGAGTATTTTGCTCTTCTGTCTCTCGAAGACGCGCGAGTAGTCACCACTCAGTTGGTGCTCAACGAAGTACTCGCTCCGCGCAGCGGGACTACCCCGGAGCGGCGACAAACCGCAATCAACCTTGTCGACCGGATCCTGGGCAACCCGCAAGTCCGCGTCGTCCCACAGTCTCCAGAGCAGTTCGAGGAAGCGCTACAACTGCTCCGCACCAGGACGCTGGACAAGGAATGGAGCGTCACGGATTGCGCCAGTTTTCTGGTCATGGAGCGGTTCAACATCTGGGAGGCATTGACAAGCGATCATCATTTCGAGCAAGCTGGGTTCACCGCGATGCTGCGTTGACAAGGGTGGCCGCCGACTGCTAAGGGCGCGGCGATGTCACGACCTGTACTTCGCCCCAATCGTCTACCACAGCTCCCGGGTAGCCAGGCGGGCGCCTTCGGCCATGGAGGCCAGTTTGGCCCAGGCGATGTTGGTCTCGACCTTGCGGCCCCAGGCGGAGGTGCCGAACCCGCAATCGCTGCCGGCGATGACGTTCTCCCGGCCCACCACGCTGGCGTAGTTCAGAATGCGCTGGGCGATGAGCTCGGGGTGCTCGATGAAGTTGGTGGTGGTGTCCAGCACGCCGGGGATCAGCACCTTGCCGTCCGGCAGGGCGACGTCCTGCCAGACCTTCCACTCGTGGCCGTGGCGGGGGTTGGCGCCCTCGATGGAGAGGCCCAGGGGACGCGCCCGGAGCACGATGTCCACGATCTCGCGCAGGGGCACGTCGTGGTGGTGCGGGCCCTCGGTGTTGCCCCAGCAGACGTGCAGGCGCATGCGCTCGGGGTCGATGTCCTGCAGCGCGTGGTTGATGACCTCGACGTGCAGCTCCACGATCTTCTTGAACTCCTCCACGGAGAGATGGGAGAACTGGGAGACGCGGGTCATTGCCAGGTCGGGGCAGTCCAGCTGCAGGATCAGGCCGGCGCTGGCGATGGCGTTGTACTCGTCCTTCATGACCTCGGCCAGGGCGTAGAGGTACTCCTCCTCGGTGGGGTAGTACTCGTTGGGCAGGAAGTTGGCGATGACGCCCGGGGAGGCGGCGGTCATGAAGACCTCCTCCACGTCGCGGCCGGAGGCCATCTCCCGCAGGTTGGCAATGTCGCGCTCCACGGCCGGCCAGTCCTTCCAGGCGATGGGGCCGGTGCAGGCCGGCTGGGGCATGTTCCGGGAGGACATGTGGGTCTGCGTGGCGGCGAACTCGGGGAAATCGGCGTCGTCCAGGCGGGTGTGGGAGCGCACGGCGCGCTCGCCCTCAAAGCCGGTGAGACGCTCCTTGACGTAAGTGGCGTACTGGGAACGGCCCTGCTCGCCGTCGTTGACCACGTCGATGCCGGCGTCCTGCTGGCGATCCAGGATGTCGCCCACAGCGTCGCGAACGCCGGCGTGGAACACGGCCTCGTCGAACTTCTGCCGGTCTTCGCGGAGCCGCAGCAGGTCCTGGAGGTCGGGCGACCGGGGCAGGCTGCCGGTGTGGGTGGTCAGAATCCTGGACTCGCTGCGTTTCATGGTCCCTCCGTAAACGCGGTGATGACGGGTGTGTTGGGGTGGAATTGTAATGCAGAGGGCCAAGAGACATTATTTACCGGGATACACAGGATGCACGGGATGGACAGGATTTGTCGGCGGGGGAACGTCAGAATCAGGATTTGCGGGATTTTATGATTTGGCAGGATTGGGAGAGCACAATCACAGAACGGTCTCAATCCTGATAATTGTCAAATCTTGAAAATCCTGCTTCTGACGATCTCCTGCTGCAAACGGGTATACGTGGGTAAGCATCGCGTGGCGGCGGGATTGCCGCGCTGCGCTCGCAATGACCGGCGGTGGGAAACTGGGTACGTGTGAGGTCTGACCCGGCGTTGACGACGCCCGCCGCGTTGGGCTATGGTGATTACATCCGATGTCATTGACATCATCAATGATCACCACGCCCAGAGGTGCTGAAAATGGCACAGATCACCGCCCGCGTGCCCGATGAAGTGGCCGAGGCCCTGGACGCCGCGGCGGCGGCGCTCAATCGCAGCCGCGCCGAGGTGATCAGGCAGGCTCTGGAGAGCTACCTGGAGGACTTCGACGACCTGACCGTTGCCCTGGAGCGGCTCCGGGACCCCGCCGATCCGGTGCTGGATTGGGATGAGGTCAGGCGTGAGCTACTCGATACGGATTAAGGGCAGCGCCCGGCGGGAGATCGCGCGGCTGCCCCAGGACGCCAGGGAACGGATCATTGCGGCCATCGACGCGCTGGGGGAACAACCGTTGGCCGGCAGCCCGCTGAAGGGCGGGTTGCGGGGACTGCGACGCCAGCGGGTGGGCGATTACCGCATCCTGTACGAGCTGCTGGACGACGAGCTGGTCATCCTGGTGGTTCGAGTCGCTCATCGCCGCGAGTCGTATCGTCGCAGGTAGCGCGCCGTTAACATCCACGACGAGATCACCATCCCCGTAAATTGTCAGAATCAGGATTGCGGGATTTTATGATTGGGCAGGATTAGGATATCTCCATCATGGAACGGATCCAATCCTGATAATCCTCAAATCTTGAAAATCCTGATTCTGACGATCTCCTGCTGGAAACGGGTATTCGTGGGTAATCATCGCTGGGCGGCGAGATTGCCGCGCTGCGCTCGCAATGACAGGTGGGGTTGATCCTTCGACAGGCTCAGGATGAGCGGGCGGGGGCGTGCTATCCTGCCCGGCAGGATGTGTGCCATGACGCCGATGATGCCTACCATATCGCCGCGGGAGTTTGTGGGTCGGTGGCGGGATGCCGGGTTTGGCGAGCGGCAGGGGGCGCAGTCGTTCTTCAACGACCTGTGCGGGCTGGTGGGCCACGCGACGCCGGCAGGCTACGGCGATCCGGAGGCGTTCACCTTCGAGAAGGCGGTGCCGGGCGGGTTCGCCGACGCATACTACGAGGAGCATTTCGGCTGGGAGTTCAAGGGGCAGGACGCGCAGCTGGACGGGGCCTTCGACCAACTGCTGCGCTACCAGGTGCACCTCAAGACGCCGCCCCTGCTGATCGTGTCGTCGTTCCAGACGATACGGATCCAGACCAACTTCCCGGGGATGGAGACCGCGCGGTACGACGTCGGCATCGGGGAGCTCGCGCAGCCGGCGCGGCTGGAGCTGCTGCGGGACGTGTTCTTCGCGCCGGCCCGGTTCCGCGAGCGGCTGCGGTCAGTGGACGCGGTGACGCGGGAGACGGCGGCGGTGTTCCAGTCCATCGTGGTGGACATGGAGGCGAGGAATGAGGAACCGGAGCGATTGGCGCGGTATCTGAACCAGTTGGTGTTCTGCCTGTACGCGGAGGACGCCGGCCTGCTGCCGGAAGGGCTGTTCACGCGGATCGTGGCGCAGCACTACCGCAATCCGGAGACGTTCGACCGGGCGGTGCGGAGCCTGTTCGCGCAGATGGCCACGGGCGGGTTCTCGGGGGCGGACGAGATCGCGCACTTCAACGGCGATCTCTTCAAATCGATTGATGGTGGGCCTGTGGACACCGTCGAGCTCAGCACCACGGCGCTGCAACGGCTGGGCGAGGCGTGCGAGCGGAACTGGCGGGACATCGAGCCGTCCATATTCGGTACGCTGTTCGAGCGAGCGCTGGACGCATCGAAGCGGGCGCAGACGGGGGCGCACTACACGGGCGCGGAGGACATCGAACTGGTGGTGGAGCCGGTGGTGATGACGCCGCTGCGCCGGGAGTGGGAGACGGCGCGGGGGGAGATTGAATTGTCAGAAGCAGGATTTGCGGGATTTGCGGATTTTCAGGATGGCGTCGCCGATGCGTCAATCACCCAATCCCGTCAATCCGGATCGTCAGAAGCAGGATTTTCGGGATTAGAGGATTTACAGGATTATGGGCAGCAATCCGGTCAATCCGTAAATCCGGTGAATCCTGATTCTGACAATTCACCGGCGCGCGCCCGGCTGGAGGCGTTCCGGGAGCGGCTGGCGTCGGTGCGGGTGCTGGACCCGGCGTGCGGGAGCGGGAACTTTCTGTACATCGCGCTGCGGTCGCTGCTGGACCTGGAGAAGGAGGTAATTGACTACGCGGCGGCGCGGGGGTGGCTGGGGCTGACGCCGCGGGTGCAGCCGGACCAGATGCTGGGGCTGGAGATCAACCACTACGCGGCGGAGCTGGCGCGGACGGCGCTGTGGATCGGCTACATCCAGTGGCACCAGGCCAACGGCTTTCCCTACACCCAGCGGCCCATCCTGACCCCGCTGGACACCATACGCCAGACCGACGCCATCCTGGACCTGAGCGACCCCGACAATCCGGCCGAACCGGAGTGGCCGGCGGCGGAGTTCATCGTGGGGAACCCGCCGTTTTTGGGAAGCAGGTTGTTTCTCGCTCAATTTGGTGATGAGTATGTCGGGACCCTCTATGGTCTTTACGGGAAACGGATTCCCAATTCCAGCGATCTGTGTTGCTACTGGTTCGAAAAAGCACGATCTCAAGTTGTAGCAGGGATGACTTTACGTGCGGGATTATTGGCTACCCAAGGGATTAGATTTCAACGAAATCGTCGGGTTCTTGCACGGATCAAGGAATCTGGAGATATTTTCGCTGCTTATTCAGATCGTGACTGGGTTCTCGACGGGGCCAACGTGCATATATCGATAGTTTGCTTTGATGATGGTTCGGAACCCATTAGGCTGCTCGACGATGAGGTAGTGGATCAAATAAACATTGATCTCACGAGCACGGTGGATTTGACCCTAGCAAAACGGCTGCACGAAAACATCGACATAGCATTCAGGGGCATCGACAAAATAGGCGAGTTTGATATTGACGAAGCCACTGCACAGTCCATGATGGGCCAAGCAAACCCGGATGGCAGGATCAATGGAGACGTAATCAAACCGTGGATTAACGGTAAAGATATTACCGAACGTCGGCGTAACGTATGGATCATAGACTTTGGTGTAAACACCCCAGAACAAGAGGCTGCTCTATACGAACCATTGGTGCTAGTTTGAGAAAAAGTTGAAATTGTCATGGAGTTCCCGCAACCTGCTGGTTGACGACACTCAGCAGCGAGGAACCCCATGAACATTGCCGAGTTTATCACCGAGCTTTACTGCAAGATAGACGACGCCTTGCCCG
>DAOUIF010000040.1:0-16431 GCA_034423575.1 Dehalococcoidia bacterium
GTGGGTGAAGGAGCGGGTGGCGGGGTATTTGCCGGGAGCATAGAGGCAGTCCCCAGCTTACTAACGTCTGTCGATGGAACAACAGATTCGTAGATTGGTTCTGTTGAGGAGTACCTCGTGGTTTGCTTTATTCCGATAATACCCGTCGCCATCGGAGTGGCGGTTGCCGGAGTAGACGCGGCCGGCGCGGTAGGCGTTGCGGTCAAAAAGCGCAAAGATAAGAAAAAGAAGCGCAGCGCGAGCGCTAACGCGCAGCCCCCGAGGCAAGAGCAACACCCGGGAGGGCAGTCACATGACCAAGTGGGTCAACGTCTCCGCCGTCAGTCATCGCCAACGGTGGAGCGAAGTGAGCGTCGACAGCGACAAGTGCAACGAGAGGTGCACCCAAGACGACAGCCGCGTGCGCAACCTTTCGAACCCCCGCAGGCGCAACAACGTCCACACCGCCCACAACCACGTAAGTTACCACCCTACGACAAGCAATCGCTGGTCAAAGCTCTGGATGCGGCGATCGCCAAGGCGGCCGGTGAAACCCTAGAGGCAGCGTTGGTCAAACCGCCTTTCAACCAGATGTCGCACGCCGGGCAAGTCAACATGGTGCGCCAGAAAGCCGATGCCATGCGGCAGGCATTGGGTGGCTTACGGATGCCGGATTATGATGATGACATCATCGTCGCTGCCTACTTGCTTGAATATCATCCCCAGCACGTTGGGTTGGCGCATGCCACGGCCAATCAGGTAGTGAATTCGCGAGGCAAAGGTAGCCTCATTGTTGACGACGCCGACAGCCTGCGTTTCGTGGATCTAGCCAGTGGGACTCTGGCGATGCAGTTCGGTGTTGCTATCGCTGTGGCGGACGCACTCTCACGAGGAGAAAAGATTGAAAAGATAGTTGTCGATTCGGTGGACCTCAGCCAGACGATGTTGAAAGCTGGCCAGTGCGCTTGGGAATACTTTTGCGATGCGGCCCGGAACGATGACCGCCTAGAATCGGTCGCTGAAGCTTGTCAGCTGATCGAAAGCCATCGATATATTTGCTACGATGCTGTTCCCCAGCGTGATGGTGAAGCTTGGCTGAGTTGTCTACACGGCGTTTATCAGCAAAGCAGTGAGGGTCTCGAACGCGCATTGCACGACCTGTACAAAGTGCACAACCCCGTCGTTGGGCTGATGACCTGCTTTGGTCGAATAATCGAGGACCAAAATGTCGAAATAGCGAAACGTATCTCCCCGTTCACGGGTGAGAATTGGCAGACTGACTCAGTCTATTTCTTGCCAAAAGCAGCAGATTACCCTATTCCATTTCTGTTTAACCGGCTTGAGCCTGATGGTGTGGAAACTGCAAAGGTGGGGCATCGACATGGAATACTCTCAGCTGCGTACAATGGATTTCTCTGGCGTCCTACCGATACCGCGGTCCTGACTTACCGACGTGATTTTTCCCACCATGGTAACTAACAACCAACTCTCCCTGCTGCCGGGCAACGATACCGGCGACGGCATCACAAACAAGCCTCGCCCCAACCACATCGGCGAGGCTATCGTCTCCTACGCTCCTGCCACTCAGATTATCGCCAAGCCCGATGGGTTCATGGAGGAGTATGACTTCACGCTGAACCCCTACTCCGGCTGCTCGTTTGGCTGTACCTACTGTTACGCCGCCTTTTTCAGCCCCGATATCGAAAAACGGGATTCGTGGGGCAAATGGGTGAAAGTCAAGGAGAATGCTATTGAGAAGATGCAGCGGCTGCGTCGGTCACTGGACGGCAAACTCATCTACATGAGCAGCGTGACGGACCCATATCAGCCGGTGGAGCGGGAGATCAAGCTGACCCGCGGCATCCTGGAGATCATGGCGGAGCGGCACAAGCCCAAGCTGGTGGTGCAGACACGCAGCCCCGACGTAGTACGGGATTGCGATTTGTTCAAGGCTATCGAGGCGAATGGCGGGCGCGTCCAGGTGAATATGACCGTCACCACCGACGACGAGGACATCCGTCGGACGTTTGAGCCGTTCTGTCCATCGAACATGGTGCGGCTACAGGCGATTGGAGATGTCCAGAAGGAAGGGATTGACACCTGCATCACCATGACGCCGCTGCTGATGGTCACCAGCCCTTACGCTTTTGCCGACGCCTTGATTGAAACCGGAGTGCAGAAGTTCATCGCGCAACCTTTTCATTTCCAGCGGGGCAAGTTCCTGGCCGGGACCCGCGAAAAGGCGTTTGATCTGATGGCCGAAAAGCTTGGCTGCCACCGGGATACGTTTCGGGAGGAATACATGGAGCACTACCGCATGGTTTTCGGGGTGTTACAGGACATGCTGCCGGAACTGGGCGAAGGGAAGGACGGGTTTTCGCCGCCGTTTTGAATACAATCGGCAAAGCTGTTAGGGAGTCGCCGGCGCTCTAGGGCCATTTCAAAGCCCACTCTTCGCGGTCGAGAATGCGGGGACCCGTAACCACGCTATTCACAGCGGACTCTGGATTCCTGCGAAAGCAGGAATGACGGTTGGCTGGTGCGAAGGTTACCTCTGCGACTTTGAAAAGGCGCCGCCGCGCTCCCGTTTTCTTGACACTCAAACGGGCCGGCGAGTAGTATGCGGCCATCTCCAGATGGTGTTGCGCGCGCGTTTTGGTCGTGGTCAGCGCGTGCGGAAACCGTCGTTAATCGTTACGGTTGAGACTGTAACCGCCACAGAACCCCCAGGAGGTAAACGCAATGCCCACCAACCAGGAAATTGCCCAGATGGCGCACCTGATGCGTCGGGCCGGTTTCGGCGCCACCTACGCCGAGCTGGAACAGCGCGCCGCCGCAGGCTATGAAGCCACCGTCGAAGAACTGCTCAACCCAGTTGCCCAACCTGATCTGGAAATGGACATCCTGGAACGGCACTTCGTAGACTGGAAGGAGATGAACGCCCTGGAAGTGAACCAGGCGTATCTCACCTACCGTATGATAAACACCAAGCGCCCGCTGCAGGAGAAGATGGCCCTCTTCTGGCACGGGATCCTGTGCACCGGCAACTCCAAGTGCGAGCACGGACGGCAGATCCAGCTGCAGCTGGACATGTTCCGCGAGCTGGGCATGGGCAACTTCGACGTGCTGCTCAAGGGCCTGTCCCGCGACCCGGCCATGGTGTTCTACCTGGACAACTGCATGAGCCACAAGGGCGCCATCAACGAGAACTGGGGCCGCGAACTGCTGGAACTGTTCTCCATGGGCGTCGGAATGGACGGCCACGCCAACTACTCCGAGGACGACGTGAAGGAAGCGGCCCGGGCGTTCACCGGCTGGACCATCACCAACGCCGTGCCGCGGTACCCTTACGGCCGCTACGAGTCGAACTTCATCTACAACCCCTACGACCACGACAACGAGGACAAGACGTTCCTGGGCGAGACCGGGAACTTCAACGGCGACGACATCGTTGACATCATCGCCCGCCAGCATTCGGCGGCGCGGTTCGTGTCGCGCCACCTGTACAACTTCTTCGTGGCCGACGAGGTGCAGGTTCCCGCCTGGCAGAACACGGCTCCGCGGGACCCCGAAGCCATCGCGCTGCTGGAGCAGACGTACTTCGACTCGGGCTACAACCTGACCGCCATGCTGCGGGTCATGTTCAACTCCGACTTCTTCAAGAACGCCCGCTTCGAGAAGGTGAAGAGCCCCACCGAGGTAGTCATCGGGACGATGCGCCTGGTGCAGGACTTCACGTCGCCGAAGCTGGGCCTGCAGCCGCTGGCCAACACCATCCGGTACATGGGGCAGGACCTGATGAACCCGCCCACTGTGGAGGGCTGGCACACCGGCGCCGAGTGGATCGACTCGGGCACGCTGGTGGAGCGGATCAACTTCGCCGCCGACCAGGTGGGCAACACCGGCCTGCCCGGCGTGCGCGAGATCGTGTCCCGCCTGGACAGCGAGCAGGTGAGCACCGCGGAGGGCATCGTTGACCGGTGCCTGGAGATGGTCGGAGCCTACGAGCTGGCGACCGAGACCCGTGACCAGCTGGTTGCGTTCGTGGGCAACGCGGCGCCCGGCACACCCGAGTACTCGGAGACCGTCGCCCAGACCCTGCAGCTGATCGTGAGCACCCAGGAGTACCAGTTCGCGTAGCCATCGTTCGGTTGCGGCTGCCCCGAAACGCCGGCCGGCGGCCGGGGCAGCCGACCAACGCAGCGAAGAATGCGCGACAAGAGAGAACAGAAGGATGAAGCGGAGCGGAACGTACGCGTCAGTATTCCCAACATTCCTGCTGAAGCGGTACGTTGGTATCTCTCCGTATTCAATGCAATCACCGCCTACCTGACCGTCACAAACACGCTTTTCGTGCTGGCGACGCAACAGATAATTGGATGGCAAGCAGTCCAGTACGTCGTCGTTGGCGAACTGCTGAAAGCCGGCGGGGTGGCTCTCATCGTATCGCCCATCATCACGGAGGCAAGCAGAGTGGTTATCGGCGCAATGTGGACCAAACGCAAAGTGCAGGAAGCCCGCGCCGAAGCTCGGGAGGAAGTGCATCAGCGCTGGTCGGAATGGAACCGGCGGCGGGAAGAGGCCGAAGCTAAAGGTGAACCCTTTACGGAACCGCCCCCTCCTCCGCCCGAACCGGAAAGCCGATAAAGAACACCTTGTCACTGGTTGCCCGTATCGCCCAACTCCATCGAAAGGAGAAACAAAATGACCGCTACGAAGAAAGACCCGGTGCTGGTGGTGCTCCAGCTTTCCGGCGGCAACGATGCGCTGAATACGGTGGTGCCCCACGGGGACCCGCTGTATTACGACAACCGCCCCTCCGTACGGGTGCCTGAGGGCCAGGCCCTGGACCTGGACGGGTACGTTGGCCTGAACCCCAACATGGGCCCGCTGAAGAGGCTGTTTGACGAGGGCAAGGTCGCCGTCATCCAGGGCGTAGGCTATGCCAACCCCAATCGCAGCCACTTCCGCAGCATGGACATCTGGCACACCTGCGAGCCCGACAAGCAGGGCACCGAGGGCTGGCTGGGACGCGCCATCCGTGAAATCGACCCCAACAAGGAAAACGTGCTGACCGGCGTGAACTTCGGCCGCGGTCTGCCTCGGGCGTTGGCCGCCCCCGGAGTGCCGGTGGCCTCCGTGGGGAACCTGGCCACCTACGGCGTGCTGACCGGCATCGAGGCCGAGGATCAGCGCACCGAGGCGCTGGACATCTTCTCCAAGATGTACTCGCCGACCATCGGCCGCAGCGCGGTGGTGGAATACCTGTCGCAGACGGGGACGGACGCGCTGAAGGGCGCGGACATCCTGAGCACGGCGCCGGAGATGTACAGCTCCAGCGTGGAGTACGGGCAGGACGTGGTGGCCCAGTACATGAAGAACATCGCCCAGGTGCACCTGGCCGGGTTCGGCACGCGGATCCTCTACACGACGGCTCCGTACAACAGCTTTGACACCCACGCTGGCGAGCTGGCGGCGCACGCCAGCCTTTGGGGCAACACCTCCAACGCCATCGCCGACTTCATGGACGACCTGCGCGAGCACAACGCCAGCGACAACGTCACCCTGCTGGTCTTCACCGAGTTCGGGCGCCGGGTACACGACAACGGCTCCGGCACCGACCACGGCAGCGGTGGCGTCGCTTTCGTGGTGGGCGACAACGTGAAGGGCGGGATGTACGGCGAGTACCCGTCGCTGGAAGAGGACAAGCTCCTGGAAGGCGACCTGCACTTCAACAACGACTTCCGCAGCATCTACACCGACCTGATCGAGAACTGGATGGGTCTGGATGCTCAGCCGCTGGTGAACGGGACGTTCGAGAAGTTCAACTTCATCTAGGTGGTAAACGGGGGCGGGTTATCATCCGCTCCCATCCGCCGAAACACCCGTTATCCGTTCCAACGGAGGAATATCTCATGACCACAACCATTGATCCCGCGGCGCTGCCCGCCGTAGGCATCGACTTGCAGTACAGCCACACCATCGGCCGGGCGGAATTCTCCGGCCCGGGGTTCCGCAACCCCACGGCGATGGCCCGGGGCGAAGAGGACGTGATGTACGTCGCCAACCGCTCCTACGACTACCGGCCCGACGGCAAGCGCATCACGATGTGCACCGTGGGCGAAGAGTTCATCGGTGAATTCGCCAAGGGCGTCTTCGAGCAGGGCGACGGCGAGTCCGTATCGACGGACGGCGCCATCATCTGGCCCACGGCGATAACCGTCGGTCCCAACGGGAACGTCTACCTGGCGGACGAGTACCTGGACCGCATCAGCATCTACTCGCCCGACGGCGAGTACCTCTCCAAGTGGGAGCGCCCGGGCGACGGCGACGGCCAGTGGGACAAGCCCACCGGCATGGTGTTTGCGCCTAGCGGGACCCTGTACCTGGTGGACTGCAACAACCACCGCGTGCAGATGCTCACCGCCGACGGCGAGTACATCGGCCAGTGGGGCGAGTTCGGCGACGGCCCGGGCCAGTTCAACATGCCCTTCGGCATCGAGACGGACCAGGACGGGCACGTATACGTGGCCGACTGGCGCAACGACCGGATCCAGAAGTTCACCGCCGACGGCAAGTTCCTGATGCAGTTCGGCGCGACGGGCGACGGCCCCGGCCAGTTCAACCGTCCCACCGACGTGGCGGTGGACAACGAGGGCACGATCTACGTTGCGGACTGGAACAACGAGCGCCTGCAGATCTTCCATCCCGACGGCTCCTTTGCAGGAATGACCTACGGCGAGGGGACGATCTCCACCTGGGGAAAGGGCAAGATTGACGCCAACCCCGAGATGTGGGAAGAGCGCAAGATCGCCCAGGGCCTGGACCGGGAGAAGCTGTTCTGGGGCCCGATTGCCGTGGAGTGTGACGACGAGGGCCGCATCTTCGTGGTGGAGACGGCGCGCTCACGCATCCAGGTGTTCCACAAGCTGGACTCGCTTTTCTACGGGGTCAACGAGCGAGTGGCCGGCGGCGGCGGACGCCTGTAAGCCGGACCATTGGGACGTTACAGGTGGGGGAGGTTGCACAGCTTCCCCCACCAGCGTGTCTCCGTGCTGCCGTTCCCGATCGGGTGACGCAGGCGGTGGGTCGTCTTCCCGGTTCAGGATATTGGCGGACCGGCGCGGTGGATCATGGATAGACGCCGGACGGCCGTCGTACGCTGTTGAGCGTGCGGTGTTATACTGGGTAATCCATACGATTGATGAGTTCGATATTGTGACTACGCAAGAGCATCTCGTCGCACGTTTGAAGCCGTTGGGGATCAGGCTCACGCCCCAACGGTTGGCCATCGCCGAAGTGGTGGTCAACTCGGCCGACCATCCCACGGTGCGCGACATATTTGAAAGGGTGCGTGATTTCTTCCCGTATGTGACCTTGGCGACGGTCTATTCCACGTTGTCTCTCCTGGAGCAGGCGGGAATCGTCAGAGAACTGCCCTTTCAGAAGCAGTCGCGCTACGACGCCAACCTGTCGCCCCACGCCAATCTCGTGTGCCTCGGCTGCGGAGCGGTGGTGGATGCGGAGGTGGGGCAGGAAGGCGTGGCGGACCTGGAGCGGGCGATAGGCCAGAACACGGACTTCCGGATATCTTCGCAAAGGGTCGATTTTTACGGCTATTGCGAAGGGTGCGCCCGGGACAACTAACCGGCAGCATCTTCATGGCGGGATGAAGCGTCGTGGTCACCTACCACATCAGCTATGGTCCGCCGGAAAGGCGGTCTTCCTGGCGGACCCTGCTGCTCATTCTGTTTATCCTGCTGGCGCTGGCCATCGTTGCCGGCATTGCCTACGCCATTTACACGATGGCGACCAACGACGACAGCCTCAGCACCGTCACCACGGCGACGGACTCCGCAACCGTTCCCCTTGGCGAAGCCATCATCTCCCTTTACGACGACGACACCAACACGGTCTTTCTGGTCGATACCAGCAATACCATCAACCGCAGTCTGCCGATAGTCAAGCGAGCGTTGTTGGACGTGGCGCTGCCTTACGCCGATCCCGACGCTGGCCGGCCGGCAAAGAATAGCCTGGTGTCCCTGGCCCTGTTTACTGATGTTCCAGACCCGTTCCCAGAGTTGGCGTCACTGGAGTCGCTGGAGGCGTCCACTAAGTGGCTTCACGCGGTGGATACTCTGACGACGACGGACCGCCCGGCCTATATCTACGACGCGGTTGACGCGGCCCACAGCGCGCTCCTGGCCCACGGCGACCAGACGCGCGACAACGTGATAGTGGTGTTGACCGACGGAAGCGATGGTGGGTTCATTATTGTCGACCCGGCCAGAGCCGAGATCTGCGGAGCAGGCATCGACAGCGCGCCCGGTGAGGTGTGCAGTCCAGTGTTCGATACGATTACGGTAGACCCAACCGAGTTGGTGCCCTGTCCCCCGGATATGGCGGTCCGCCCCGGCGAAGTATGCGACCCGGTGAAAGTGGCCACCGTTGGCGAGACGGTCACGGCTTACCATCCGGTTAACCCCAATGAGGTGAAGCCCTGTCCCGACAGGCTGGGCGGCGCCAGCAATTTCTGCGTTGACATCATCTCCGGCTACCAGCCTTTCAACCCTGAGGCGGTGCAGCCCTGCCCGGAGGGACTGAACGAACCGGGCAAGGCGTGCGTAGATTCCAGGAGCGATCATACCGAGGACGAGCTGTTGGCAATACTGGTCCACAGCGATGTGCATAACCTGAGAGTGCACGCCATCGGGCTGGGGAATCAAGTTGAACACAACGTTCTGAAGCTGCTGGCCGGAGCGACCGAGGGCGAGTATATCTACGCCGGCCAATAGAGCCGTCACACCATCGCCGGCCGCCAGCCGGCGGAGGTTGCCCGTTGGCCCGTCTATCCCGGCTCAGCCTCGTCAACTACCGTAATTTCCGCGAAGTCAACGTCGCGCCGCCGGTGGGTGTGTCGGTGTTCCACGGCGGCAACGCCCAGGGCAAGACGACCCTGCTGGAGGCGGCGTACACGCTGGCCGTGGGCCGGTCGTTTCGGACCGAACGTGAGCGGCAGGTGCTCAACTTCGATGCTGCTCGCGACGGCGCGGCGGCCTACATCACCGGAACCGCCTGCGTCGACGGACAATCGCTGATGGTGGTGGTCGGCTATCAGCCGACGGCCCGCGAAGCCGTGACAGGCAGCGGGACTGATCCCCACGGACCTGAACCCGCGACGCTGCCGCCGGTGACGAAACAGGTACGGGTCAACCGTCAGCCGTCTACGGCGGCCGGCCTGGTTGGCCGGATCGCTGCGTCGCTCTTTTCCGTGGACGACCTGGACCTGGTGCTCGGCTCCCCCTCCCATCGCCGGCGCTACCTGGACGTGCTGATCAGCCAGGGGGACCGGTCGTATCTACGGGCGTTGCAGCGGTTCCAGGCCGCCCTGCGGAACCGCAACGGGCTGCTGCGGCGCCGGCGGGAAGGCCACGTGGATCCGGAGGAGCTGGAGTATTGGGACGAGCAACTGGTGCAATCTGGCGCCGTTGTGACTTTCGGGCGATCCCGGGCGCTGGAGCGGTTGTCGGTTATTGCCAGCTCACAGCACGGTGAACTGAGCGAACCGGGACAGGACCTGACGCTGGAGTATGTGCCCAGCATACCACCAGGGACGCGCGTTGAAGATACCGCTACGATGTTTCAGCGTGATCTGCAACGAGGCTCGGCGCGCGAGCAGGCCACCGCGATCACGGCGGTGGGGCCGCACCGGGATAACTTTGCCATGTACCTGAACGGCCTGGACGCTGCATCATTTGCTTCCCGGGGCCAAGCCCGCACCATCGCCCTGGCGCTGCGCCTGGCCGAGGCCGAATACCTGGCGGAGACGCGAGGCGATGATCCGGTCATCCTGCTGGACGACGTGTTTTCGGAAATGGATGACGGAAGGCGGGAGAGGGTCTTGCAAAAGGTCGCTCGGTATCGCCAGACTCTGGTCACCACCACCGACGTCGGGCCGGTTCGCGCCGCCCTGGGCGATAGCGCGGCCTACTTCCGAGTGGCCGATGGCTCGGTGACGCGTGAGGCGAGTTCCCAATGACCAGCATTGATCCCGTGATCGAGGCAGCAACGATCCTGGCCGACGCAGAGTACGCGGTCGCCTTGACCGGCGCCGGCCTCTCGGTGGAGAGCGGCATTCCGTCCTTTCGCGGGCCGGACGGGCTGTGGACCAAATACGGGCAGCCCAGCAACCTGTCCTACCGGGTTTTCTCGCGTGACCCACAGGACTGGTGGGAGAAGCGTTTGAGCGACGAGGTGACGCCGGGCAATCCGACCTACGATCTCAAGGACGCGGTGGACAACGCCCAGCCCAATCCGGGCCACGTCGCCATCGCTGAGCTGGAAAAGGCCGACATAATCAAGGCGGTGATCACGCAGAACGTCGACGACCTGCACGGCAGGGCGGGCAGTCGCAACCTCCTGGAGATCCATGGCAATCGCAACTACCTGCGCTGCATCGGGTGCGGATGGCGGCGGCCACGAGCGGAGCACGCCATTACCGACGTGCCGCCGTTGTGCGCCGATTGCGGCGGCGTCGTCAAGCTGGACACGGTGATGTTCGGCGAGCCCATCCCGCGGGCGGTGCTGGATGCATGCTTCGCGGAGACGCAGCGCTGCGACGCGATGCTGCTGGTAGGGACATCGGGAGCGGTGAATCCGGCGGCGCAACTGCCGCTGGTGGCGCGGGAACGCGGGGCCAGGATAATCGAGGTCAATCCCGAGCCTACCCAGCTCACCGCCGCCGCGGACGTTGTGGTGGCCGGGCCGGCAGGGGAGATGCTGCCGCGTATCGTGGAAGCCCTCCAATCGGTGACGGAGAACTGACCGGGGCACGCCGGACGCACTGGCAGACATGCTGGGCATACTGAACAACTGGTGGCTGGAGGTGGTTGCGGCGGCCGCAGCGATCGGGCTTGAGTGGCATGACCTGCTGGTGAGCCTGGCGATCATAGCCGGATCGGTGTTATTCGCAGTGCTATTCAGCCGGATCCTTTTCCGGTTGATGCTGCGGGCGGCGAGCCTGTTCCCCGGCGACCTGGATGACCACCTGGTTGCCACGGCGAAGGGACCGGTGACGGCGTACATAATCCTGTTGGGTGCGTACCTGGCGATAAAAATACCGCTGGAGTTGCCGGATGCCATCGACACCGTTGTGGATCGGGTCTTCTCGGTAGCCGCGATATGGGTCGGCGCGTACATGATCAACGCGGTGGGCACCAGCGGGCTGACGTGGCTGCAGGATTATCTGGCGAGCACGCCGGCGGCCAACACGAGCAGCTGGGCGCTGCCCCTGGCGCGGCGGAGCCTGCTGCTGATCGTTGCGGTGATGGCGGTGATGGTGTCCCTGGACGTGCTGGGTATCAACATCACGCCGCTGATCGCCGGACTGGGCATCGGCGGGCTGGCGGTGGCGCTGGCGATACAACCGACGCTGAGCAACCTGTTCGCGGGGACCTACGTCATCACCGAGGGCGTGGTCAGTCCCGGGGACTACATCGACATGGAAGGCGGCGTCAGCGGCTACGTGGTGGACGTGAACTGGCGGAGCACCCGGTTGCGCACGTGGGGCAACAACCTGGTGATCATCCCCAACTCGCGGTTCGCCGAGACCGTCATCACCAACTACAGCAAGCCCGACGAGCGCGTGAACGTATACCTGACGTGCGGGGTGGCCTACGAGAGCGACCTGGCCCGGGTGGAGCAGGTCGGGTACGAGGCGATGGAGCGAGTGCTGGCCGAGCATCCGGGCGCGGTGCTGGACTACGGCGCCTACTTCGGTTACGAGAACTTCGGGGAAAGCAACGTGGACTTCTGGCTGTTTGTGCAATCCAAGGACCGGTTGGCCAGCTTTGAGGTGCGGAGCGAACTGATCAAGGAACTGCACGCCCGGCTCACCGACGAAGGGATCACGATCAACTACCCGGTGCGGACACTGCACTTCCCGGACGGGTGGAACCCCGAGGACGGGACGCCGTTGCCGCCGCAGACCCCAAGCGTGCGACGGCCGGCAATATCGCATTCGCGGGCCGCGACAGCCGAAGATACGCCCGACGGCGGTGGGGACGGGCCGGACGTTTAGCGGGGCTGCCGGCTGACCCAACCAGCCAGGTACGCAGCGACCGCGGCGACCGCCACCGGCACTCCTCCAAGAAAGAGAGGTGAACTGCTGAACGGTACTCGACCATGATGATCGCCACCGAAGAGAAGGGCGCCAGCAACGAGATATGCGCCAACCAATGCGCCAAGCAACGCGATGGCGCCGACAATTGCGGTGCGGCCGGCTCCGGCGTCAAATTTTCGGCGCGCAGCAAATCCGACGACTGCGCCGATGACAGCAATCACCGCCAAGCCTGTAAGAATCTGCCACGGGTCGGTGAATATATCCCGTCGGGTACCAATCTCCCCGGCAATGTAGGCGCCAGCACCAATGATCGCGAAGAACCAGAGATACCTGCGGTCAGGCGTGATGATGGCAAAAAGGACGCCGACGGACAGCGCAGCGCCGCCGACCAGCAGAGTGGTAAAAGGAGTTTCAAAGTAATTTGCCTGGTACTGGCTTACACGCCAGTCCGCATACCAAAGGACGCCGAGGCCATCCCCAATCGCAGCGCATAAAACGACGCTGCCCACCAGCATGGCAGACGTAGTGATGGAAGGCTGATCGGAGTCTATGGGACCAGTCATCCATGCCGCAATGACGGCTGCAATCGGCGGAATGCTGCCGGAGATCAGCGCAAAGGGCACAACATTCAGCGAACTGGGGCCGCCGCCGTCAAACCAACCCATGTTGGGGTCGAAGTTCGTCCAAAAGCCAATCACGACAGCCGTTGCTGCAATCCCGATGGCTATGCCGGATACTACCGCGGTGACGGCAAAGCCCCTCCCGTCGCCATCACCCGTTCGAGCCATGGGGTGGGCCAGCAGACCGCCGCCAGTGGCTATCCCCACCGATACGACGAAGGGCCAGATCAGGGGAAACCAGGCTCCAAAACCCGCGGCCAGATAAGAGGCAACGCTGATTACTGCAACCAGCTTTGCCCCGCGATGATCGGGGTTCAGCAGGATGAAGGCCAAGCCAATCGCCAGCGCAATCGCGCCAGAGATGACGACTGCCGTCAGGATCGAGCTGGCGCCGCCGCTTTCGTCGGCATAACCGGTGCAGGAACCTGACAGCGCGGCCGCGCTCAGCGCAACGATTATTGCCAACGGAAGCATCCGCCGACGGGATGCCGTTGGCGGCTGCACTTCTGGAGGTCTTACTTCGCCGCCGTCGTTCAGCGGGAGAGGCCGTAGGCCGTAGCCTGCAACCTGGCGTCGCCGGTCGCGTTCAGGCGCTGGGTGATGCTGTCGATGAGGGCACCGACGGCAGTTTCGCCCCAGAACCAGGTGTGGATGTCGGACTCGCTGGCGTCTGGGCGCTGGGCCATGCGGGCCTCGTAGCAGAAGGCCTTGAGGTCGTCGGCGCAGTAGCGGACGAACTGGGGCACGGACACATCGGCGGGGCGCTCGTCCATGTCGGCATCGTCGCGTTCGGCGTAGGCTTCGAGGAAACGGATGATGCCGCGGAACCGTCGCTGGGGGATGCCGGTGACGCCCACCGCGGTACGTCCGCGCTGTTCCTGCCAGCGCTCGTAGTAGCCGCGCAGGGCGGTGATCTCATCGGCGGCGTCCAGGGGCTTGTCGGAGTCGCCGTTGGCGGATGCAGTCACCTCGGATGCCTGGGGCAATCCGATGGGGCCGGCATCCTCGGGGTAGTCCACCAGTATGGGGCCGGATTCGGCGTCCAGGGTCGCCAGGGCGGCGGCGAGGACCTGGTGCTGGAAGTCGGGGTCGTCGGGTTTGCCCATGGTGTAGCCGAAGTAGAAGGGCACCCACAGGGCACGGGGCGGGCGGACGCGCTCGGCGTGTTCGCGCACGAGGGCGATGGCCACGGTGGTCAGGCCGGCTTCCTCAAAGACCCGGGCAAGCACGCTCACGGCGTGGGTGCAGAGGGGTCAAGTGGGGGTCAGCAGGACGAGGTCGACGCCCTCACTCTTGAGGCGTTGCGCGACCTCGGGTCCGGTCTGTTCGGCGACGACGGTGCAGTCGCGGAGGGCTCCCATGAAGGAGTAGTGGTTGGGAGCGACGGAGCCGATGACGCCGCGCTCGACCAGCTCCCGCACGCGGTCCATGGGGAAGGTGATGTTGATGTCACGGTAGATGGCAGTGCGGTCGAAGCCGATGCTGAAATGGCTCTGCACGATGTCCGCCGCATCGGAGTCGCTGGGGATGACGCGGTAGGAGGACTCCCCGCCGGGGTGGTCGCGATTGAAGGGTTTGTCGTCGCGCAGGTGGAGGCCGGCGGTGGTGACGATGGCCGCCTTGCTTTGCGACAGGGGCTTGGACAGCGGCGTCCAGGGAGCGCTTTCAGCTTCCATGCAGGGGAAGAACTGGAGCATCTGGCGCTGGACTTCGGACAGGACGGACAGGCGGGGCATTTCTACATCTCCTCAACCGAGCAAGGACAGCACCCGGTGGACAAAGTCATGTACCTTGGGACGCAGAATATCCAACTCTGCATCGAGCAAATCGTCATGATAAAAGTGACGGTGAAATCTTTCGGCAAAGGCGAAACCGTATTCGATTGATGGCTCGTTATGCTCCTCCGACTGTCGTTCTGCCGTAGCCCTAAAGGAACCATGGCTACCGAGGCGACGACCACTTTGCATGGCTAGAGCCATTAAGGCATGCGTAGCGGCACCCCAAAGTTTCTCCGATGCTTGAAGTTTGTCTCCGGATGCGAACTCCCGGTCCGAGGCATCCAGAAAAGCCAACGCGGTTCTGACGTGATCCTCTGTCAGCATGCCATTGCCAAAAGGCAACGAATATAGTCACGGGCCTTGGCTCCATCGAAGGCCAACTCGCGGAACTCCATGAAGTCCAACTGTGCGTTATCACGGAAGTTTTCGGCGTAGACGTATTTCAAGGAGATCAGGTTGTCTCCTTCGTCCTCCGCCAACCGTTCAACTGTTTTGCGTATGGACAGGCGGGTGCCGTCACAAGCCCACCCACGATGAGTGGCAACCGCCAACACCGCCTGGACGGTTGCTTCCCAAAGGGCTGTAGATGCCGGCAAGTGTTTGCGCTCGCCGAATTTGCGGTCTGACTCGGCTAGCAGCTCCCACGCTTTGCGGGCGTGATCGGATGCTGCGATGTGTGTCGCTTCGGTGGCCATGATGGGCGCCTAACCGAGAGGTTGCCGGAGCGAATGATGGTTCGCCCCGGCTCGTAACGTTAGTCGAACATGATGGCGCCGCGGCCAATTTCGCCGCGGTCGAGGTCGTCGTAGGCCTCGTTGATCTGGTCGAGGGTGTAGTGGCGGACGACCAGGTCGTCGAGGTTAAGCTTGCCGGACTGGTAGAGGTCGACCATGACGGGCATGTCGGTGCGGGAGCGGGCGGAGCCGTAGTAGGAGCCGCGCAGGGTCTTCTCGTTGCGCACCAGGTCCACGGCGTTGATGCCGGCCTCCTGGCCCCAGGGGGCGATGCCGACGACGGTGACGACGCCGCGCTTGGCGGCCATGTCGTAGGCGGCCTTGGTGGTGTCGCCGCTGCCGAAGACCTCGAAGGTGTAGTCGGCGCCGCGTCCGCCGGTGAGGTCCTTGACCTGGCGAACCGGGTCCTGGTCGGCGGCGTTGACGGTGTGGGTTGCGCCGAAGCGCATGGCGAACTCCAGCTGCGCCTCGCGGATATCCACGGCGATGATCTGGCCCGCGTTGGCGAGGGCGGCGCCCATGATGACGTTGAGGCCCACGCCACCGCAGCCGATGACCGCGACGGTGCTGCCGGCCTTGATCTCGGCGCTGTAGAGAGCCGCGCCGACACCGGTGGTGACGGAGCAGCCGATCATGGCGGCCTTGTCCATGGGCACCGGACTGGACACGGGCACGACGCCGGTTTCGGGAAGCACAGCGTACTCGGCGAAGCAGGCCACCTTGCCCATGTGGTGGATGTCCTGGTCGCCAGCGTGGAGGCGGGTGGTGCCGTCCAGCAGGTTGGCTCCGGTGGCCGCGTGGAGGTCGCAGAGGTTGCTGTGCCCCTCGAGGCAGGAGCGGCAGCGTCCGCAGGCGGGCACGAAGGACAGGATGACCTGGTCGCCTTCGCTGGCCAGGGTGACGCCGGGGCCGGTTCCGACGACGGTGCCGGCGCCTTCGTGTCCGAGGACGACGGGGATGGCGATGGGGGCGTCGCCGTGCATGAAGTGGCGGTCGCTGCGGCAGATGCCGGCGGAACCAACCTTCACCAGAACCTCGCCGGCCTTCGGCTCATCGAGGTCGACCTCGCAGATATCGAGAGGCTGACCAACTTCCCACAATACGGCAGCTTTAACCTTCAAAATGGGTCCCTCCTGGCAGTGACGGCGCAGGGAGTATCAGTCGCGGTGCGCCGGGTACGAATAGCGCGTCCATTGTAG
>DAOUIF010000041.1:0-75618 GCA_034423575.1 Dehalococcoidia bacterium
CCTTGGGGTCGTGGCCCGCGATGACGCCCAGTGTGAGCGCGCAGTCAGTTACGGTTCGTGAGATGGGGCCAATCGTGTCCGTCGACCAGCTGGCGCCGTCGACCCCCGCGCGACTCACCCGCCCCCACGTGGGCCGGATGCCCACCAGGCCGGAGTTTGCCGCGGGCCCGCGTATGGAGCCGCCGGTGTCCTCGCCGAGGGAAGTGGCGCACAGGAACCCCGCCGTGGCGGACCCGCTGCCGGTGCTTGACGTTCCCGGGTTCCGGTTGGTGTCCCATGGGTTGCGGGCCGGCCCGAACCAACTGCTGATCGGATCGCCCATGGCGAACTCGCTCATGTTGGTCTTGCCGATGATCACGGCGCCGGCGTCCTTGAGCTTGGCCACCACCGTCGCGTCCGTATCCGGCACGAAGTCGGCGCGGATCTTGGAGCCGTCGCTGTTGCGAATCCCCGCCGCGTAGATCTGGTCCTTCACCCCCACCGGGACGCCGTGCAGCGGGCCCCGGAAGTTGCCTGCTGCGGCCTCGTCGTCCAGCCGCCTGGCGTCGGCGCGGGCCTCCTCAGCGCACACCGTGATGTAGGCGTTCAGCTTATCGCCCACCGCGTCGATGCGAGCCAGGTATGCGTCCGTCGCCTCGACGGCCGACACCTCACCGGCGCGGATCGCGGTGGCCAGCTCGGATGCAGACAGGAACGGTATTTCGGACGGCGTCATTCTGCCACCTCCATGTCGGCCGGGTGCGTGACGGCCAGGTACTCCTCCAGGTTGAACCCGGGCGGGTTGATGGCGGCCATCTCCTCCAGCATCGCGTTCAGGCTATGGGTGACCTGGCTCAGCTCCGGCTCGCTCAAGGTGAGCCCCACCGCCTTGGCCAAAGCCTGGATTTCGTCGTTGTTCAAATCGCTCATGAAAACTCCGTTGTCACTGTCGCGGATCAATGACTCCCACAAACGGGAAACGTTGGAAATCGCTGTCAATGGTGCAGATTTGGGTGACGCCATGCTCTCGCATCAGAACGGCAGTATGCAGATCGTGAACTCGGTTACGGCGAACTTCGGGCAGTTCGGATATCGTCTGAGCTAACACTGGCATGTGCCTGGTTGTGGGAAGCAACAGGCGGAAACCCAGCGCAGCTAACAAGCCGGCAATGTAACGTCGCGCCTCGTCTAAGCTCCATGGCTGGCTGGACACCCGCGGATGTGTGACCACTCGAAAAAACTCGTAGCAGATATTCCACGTTAGCAATCCAGAAGAAGGTGTGTTGGCAACCTCTGCGATGCGCCGACGACAGGCGTCGTGGAATTCCGTATCGTCTCGAGCGGCATAAACGAGCACATTAGGATCGAAAACCATCGTATTCGTCCATCACGCGGCGGAGCTCCTCTTTGTTGGCGATGTCAACCAGCAGCTCACGGCCCCGCCACTTTGGAAGCCGTTCCATCAATTCCTTAACAGTTTCCGGTGGAAGTTGCCCATCATCGGTGTCCATCACCTGGTAGAGTTCCTCTTTGTTGGTGATGTCAACCAACTCTCCGCCACTGTTCCACTTGGGCAACTCGGGCCATGGATCTTCCGGTTTGTCGGAAACCGCTTGTATCCGGACCTCGTCGAGGATGTTGAGAATTCCGGCCTCAGCCAGCGCAGATGCCGTTGTACCGCGCCGCTTGGCCTCCGCGTACAGCCGCTCCACTATAGCTTCGTCGATGTTCAGCGTCGTTTGCATAATGCTCAACCCTGTACCGGATCTACAATAGATTACACCGTCTGCCCCGTAAACCGCCAACTCCCCAGCAGCGCCGCCGGCACGTGCATCGCCACGCCGGCCTCGTTCAGGTTCAGATGCGCTGTGTCGGACAGGGCTTGGCACCCGGCCAGTGCCTCCACGTAGCTTTGGGTGAAGCGCAGGTTCTTCACCGGGGTCGTGATTTCGCCGTTTTCGATCAGGAAGGTGCCGTCCCGCGTCATTCCGGTCATCACGCACCCGCGGTTGTGCGACAACCTAGTGTAATAGAAGCGCGTGATGTACAGCCCTCGGTCCACGGACGCTATCATCTGCTCCTTGGTCCGGTCGCCGGGGCGCATGAACAGGTTGGTGGCGGTCGGCCCGCCCGTCGCTCCCCGCTGGTGGCCGGTGGATCCGACACCGTCTTTGGCGGCGGTGTACGTGTTGTGCACCGGCCCCTGCACCACGCCCTCGGACACGATGTTCACCCGCTGCCGCGGCACGCCCTCCGCGTCGAAGGGCACCGGCCACCCGGCCGGATCCAACCCGTCGTCATGGATGGAAACCAGGGAGCTCATGGCCGGCTGCCCCTGTAGGCCGCTCATCCAACTCCGCCTGTCCTGCACCATCTGCGCCCCCATGCCGTAGAAGCTCAAAGCTTCCAGCATGTCGTCCACCGCGTAGTTCTCCAGCACCACCGGATACTCTCCCGGATCCAGATCCTGGGGGTTGCGGCCACGGACGGCTTTGCCGATGGCCTCGTCGGCCAGCGCCTCCCCGTCGATCACATCCATGCGCCAGCCCCCGCCCTTGGACCAACCCGCCGAGTCGTCGCTGCGCGCGGTGATGAGCAGGCCGGCGGAGGATCCCACGTGGTAGGCGTCCGCGCCCCGCGTGCTGACCACGGCCAGCTCCGTGGCGCCGGTGCGGCAAAAGCCGGCGGCGTCCAGCGACAGATCGGCGGCCTTGTGGCAAACCATGCCGGCGATCCCAGCGCGCCGGTCGGCGTCGCATGCCGCCGTGGACTCGTCGTAAGCGGCCACGGATAGGGCCGGCGACGGTTCCGGCAATCCCGGAAAATCAGGATCCTCGGGCATGAGCCAGGCATACTCGCCAGCCTGGCGCACCGCGTCGGACAGCCCTGCTCCAGACAGGTTGTTGGTGACCGCGCGCCCCTGGCGTTTGCCCATGGCGACCCGAACGTGGGCGATGGCGTCCTGGTGCGCCACGTTCTGGTGGATGCGGTTGTTGGCGAACCGGGTCAGTGCCTGCTCGGTCGCGGTCAGGTAGATGTCGCCGTCCGCGCCCGCCGGACAGTGGCGGAGCGCCTCGCGCAGCAAGGAGTGAATGTAATCGGCGCCGAGCATTTTGTTTTACCTGGTGCGTGTTGACTTTTTGAAAGTCATACCGTCGTTCCTGCGAAAGCAGGAACCCAGAGAAGCCTCTGCCGCAGAAACGTTGGCCTCATTTTGTACATTCTGGATTCCGGCTTTCGCCGGAATGACGGTTGTTTTGGCGGTTAGCGCATCACGCCGACGCGCACGTTGCGGAACCGCGACGGACTTGCGCCATGGCTGGTGTGCGCGATTTGGCCGGGCTGCCCCTTCCCACATCGCGGCGTGCCCCAAAGCTGCCAGTGCTCCGGTCCGCACACCGCGTCGCAGCTCCGCCAGAACTCAGGCGTAATGCCGGTGTAGGTGCAGTTGCGCAGGAGCCGACCCAGCTTGCCGTTCTTGATCTCACGCCCGACCTCGGTGCCAAACTGGAAGTTGTACCGCCGGTCGTCAATCGACCACGACCGGTTCGTCTCCAGGTAGATGCCGTCATCGGTGTCCGCGATCAGGTCGTTCAATGTCCACTCGCCCGGCTCCAGGCTCACGTTGGTCATGCGGATGAGAGGGATGCGGTTCCACGACGACGCCCGCATGCAGCCGTTGGACGGCATGCCCAGCCGGGTCGCCGACTCCCGGCTCATCAGGTACCCGACAAACTGCCCGTTGCGGATGATGTCCGTCGCCTGCGCCGGCAAACCCTCATCGTCCCACCCGAAGGTGCCCAGCCCGGTGGCGCTGGTGCTGTCTGCGGTGATGTTTACCTGCTCCGACCCATACCGGAAATCGTTGAGCAGATCAGGGGTCAGAAACGACGTCCCGGCGAACGCGGCCTCGTCCCCCAGCGCCCGGTCCAGCTCAACCGCATGGCCGCACGACTCGTGGATCTGCAACGCCAACTGGCTGCTGTCGATGATCAGGTCGGTGTTAATGTTGGAGGGACACGGCTCGGCAGTGAGCAACTCCGCGGCCTCTTCGGCCGTTCGGCGCGCGTTTCCCGGCAGGTCCATGGCGACCACGTACTCCCAGCCGGCACACCCCTGCTGCCGCCCGTGAGACTGCGGATAAGAGCGTCGCTGGGTCTCGCCGTTGCCCACCGCGGTGGCCTGCACGCCGCCGCCGGCCTCGTAGATGGTCTGGGTCACCAGCGACCCCTCGGTGTTGGCGAAGGTGCGCTCCTCCCGTATGAACACCACGTTGGCCATCCGCGCCGTGACTTTCGGTACGGCTGCCATCTCCCGGTCTGCTTCCAGCAGCAGGGCCAGCTTGTCCTCCAACGGCACCGCAAACGGATCGACACTAATCGGCGTAACGTAGCTGCCCCGGCTGGACACGGGCGAGCCCAACAACTGCGCGGCCGTCATTCCCACCCCGTTCTGCCCCGCCGACGCCCGGGCAATCTGCACCGCCTGTGCCGCTGCCTGGTCGGCGGCCGCGGTGGTCAACTCCCGCGTCGACGCGAACCCCCATGCTCCCTGGTACACTGCCCGAATGCCCAGTCCGACCGATTCGTCGGCGGTCATGGTCTCGACAACGCCGTTCCGCACTACGATCCGCTGCTCCCGGTTGGCCACCAGGCGGATGTCGGCGTACTCCGCTCCCCGCCGGCGGGCGGTATCGAGGGCGGTTGCGATGAGGGGGTCCATTACACCACCACTGTTCACAGCTTCGCCAGCTCTAGCAAGGCAGAACACAGGCGACCTGTCAACAATTCAATGTGGTCGACAAAGCTGTCGGCATCGACCGCCCACCCTTCTCCCCACTTACTATTGTTGGCGGATATGAATGCGTCACTGCTGAACTCGCCTACATACTGTTTCTGGAATGTACGCAATTCTTCTGGAAGGTCATCAATGTAATCGACCGTAAACTCGAACCGGCCTCCGTCCGATACATAAAACCGGGCCAGATATAAGGCACGCGGCCACTTGGAACTGCGTCCCCTGACGGTAATGGCGGTTCTCCTGTAACGCAACTCTGCGCCGGCGTTTGTGACCGCATCCAGTAAAGAAACCATTGCATCACGCACATCCGGACGGAGTGCGTCGAGCAGTTCATCGCGGCTCAAATTCGGGCTTCGGGCATTACTACTGCTAGGCGCGTCTACCTGTCCGACTACCCTCGAAACCAGCGCATGACCGAACGACCCAGGGTACTGCTTGACTTCTACCGCTAACACCTCGAGGTTGTCTCGCGTTTGTTCATTCAGGAACTTGACCACCCGCTCCAACTCGGCAGGTATTTCATCGGCAACGAAGAGAAGCCTCAAGCGGTTGGCGTCCAGATTCGTTGCTGCCCGTTCCCAAAAGTCGTTTGTAATATCCTCCACATCCGATGCTTCGTCGGGATCTAGCAATTTGCCAAGTTCCTCGACGGGGCTAACTCCCCGTTTCGTGGCGTCCTCCTGGAAGGCCTGTTTCATTTCATCGCCCGACCATACTCCCGCAGCAGTGGCAGCGTAGTCCAGCATCTGCCCAACGATATTGCGCCGGATCTCCCGGTTCGAACTCCGTTTTACCTCAACCAGTGTAGGACGGGCGTCTTGGTCAATCAGCAAATGATCAACCGCCCAGCCTTCCACCGGCATCTCCCGTCGAATGAGAATCCAGCGCAGCGGGTCGGACGGGCGGATCTGATCACCGCCCAGCAACTCCGGGTGCTGTCCAATCAACTCCTGGAGCAATTCTTCAGTTTCGAATCGCTCCTCGACTACTGGTTCCAGCCCACCGTTGGCGTTGCGGATGTAGATTTTCTCGGCCATGTGGGCTGCTCGCTACACCGGCAAAAACGGCTCGTCAGACGCCGGGGGCAACTGCTCGAAGGCGTTGATGTTGAAGGCCAGCACCGAGTAATAGCCCATCAGGTTGGTCAGCTCGATCAGGCCGCGGTCCCCGAATTCGGCCCGCGCCGCATCGAACGTCTCCTGCGACACCCGCCGCGTGCGGAAGAATTCCCGGCCGTAGTTGATGACCGCCGATTCAGCGGCCGACAGCTCGGGCAGGTCCTGCTTGTCGCGCAAGGCGTCCACCAGCGCGTCGCTCAGCCCCGCCCTCCGTCCGGCCGCGGCGTGGGCGTGCCAGATGAATTGGCAATCCAGTTCGCGGGCGGTAGTTATCATGGCCAACTCCGCCACGCTGTCGGGCAGAGTCGAACCCCCAGCGCGGAGGTAGTCCCGCAACACCTCACCCCGCTGGGCGATCTCGGGCACGTGGAGCTGGACGGCGATGGGCCCGAACTCAGGCACCACTCCGCCGCGTGCGGATACGATAGCGTCAAAAGCGTCAACTTGTTCCGGTGGCACGGCATCCCGGGACGCGATGGGGAAACGAGGCATGGTGCGTTCTCCTGTGTGGTGTGGGTTGAATGATTACTGGCAATGCGGAATGACTTCCTCCCCGAACAGCTGAATGGCTTCCATGATGCGCTCGTGGGGCGGCCCGCCGGAATGGGCGTGGCGCAGGCGCAGCAGGAAGTAGTCGGCGCCCGTGGCATCCTTCCAGCGGTGGAACTCGTCCACCACCTCCTGCGGATTTCCCAGGATGAGTCTGTCGGGGCCAAGGTTGTCGATGTTGATCTGTGACTCCTCGGTGTACCTTCGAAACTCGTTGAGGCCGTTGCGCCAGTAGTATTTGTAGGCGTCAATCACCTCGGGTCCGTACACCCGCTCGGCCTCGGCTCGGGTGGAAGCCACCCAGGCGTCGCGCATCAGGCATGTCACCGGTTCCTTGCCGGCCTCCTCCGCGGCGCGCTGGTAGGCGTTGGTCAGGGCGATGGTGCTCTCCAGGTCGGTGCTGGGGCCGGCCACGAAGCCGTCCGCGATGCGACCGGCCCGGCGGGCTCCGGGGGCGCGGCTTGCGCCTATCCAAAGCGGCGGAGACGGGTCGGAGTAAGGCTTGGGCGTGATGGTGAGGTCGTCCAGGTTGAAATGCTCGCCGGAGAACGAAAACCTCGCACCGCTCCAGCACTGCCGGATGATCTCGATCTCCTCCTCGAAGCGGCTGACTCGCTGCTCGATGGCGATGTCAAACGTCCGGAAGTCCACCGGCTGGTAGCCCAGTCCTACGCCCAGGATGAACCGTCCCTTGGATACGATGTCCAGGGTGGTCACGTCCTCGGCCAGGTGAACCGGATGGTGCAGCGGCAGCAGGATGACCGATGTGCCCAAGTTCAGCGTCGTGGTCTGGGCGGCCACCGCGGCGGACACGATCAGCGGCGACGGCAGGAAGCCGTCCCTGTCCTGGTGGTGCTCGCCAAAGAAGCACGAGTCGAACCCGACCGACTCGGCCAGCTTCGCCTCCTCGACCACTTCATCGACCCGCAGCGCGAGGTTTTCTCCCGCCGGCGGGTCCGCAATGGAACTGTAGATGCCAAACTTCATGCGCAAACCTTCTACGAATGCAGCGTTGGTCCGCCTACCGACTGCCCCTCCCGTTCTGGGCGATGGCCTCGGTGAGGCGGTTCAAAGCCTCCAGAAACGCCTCTTGCTGAGTGGCTGCCTGTGCCGCCGCCTGGCGCCGCTCCGCGGCAGCGCGCTCCTCGGCCTGGCGCCGTTCCGCTGTGGCTATCCGCCGTTCCTCTGCGGCTATCCGTCGTTCCTCGGCGGCGCGTTCTTCAGCGTGTTGGCGTTCCTCGGTTTCCTGCCGGCGCTGTTCCGTTACTTCCTCCATAAACGCTCTCATCATTTCCATCATTTGGTTATTGCGGTGCCGTTCGCGCAAGAAAAGCATGATGTCAGAACCTCCAACGATGGTTACGGCGACGCTGCCGTGGATGAAACAATGGTTAAGTACCGACGTTGAGATGTATTTTGAGACAGGACCTGGCCGGCACTTCAATTCAGCCGCGGTCTCAATGGTGCAGGGTATCGCCGTGAAATACCACACCAGCCACGTTGCCGCGATCACCACCGCCCCGGCCAGGGCCGGCGCCCACAGAGCCACGACTACCGTTCTGAAATCTGGCAGCATTATAACCCCGCCAAACCGGCGGCGGTTACTTGAAATGCGACAGCACCCTCCTTGAGAACAGCTCCATCTGCCGGAAATAGTCATCCGCCTCGCCGGCCAGGAACCCGAAGACGAAGTCGCGCACGCCGGCCTCGACCCGCTCCTGCACTGCGCCAATGCAGTCCTCGGCGTTGCCGGTGATGCATAGGGCCCGCGCGATGTCCTCCGCGCTACGTTCTGGCGTCACGTACCGCTGACCGACGTGGGCGATGGCAGTTTCCAGGGCCTTGTCCGGATCATCGTCGATAGCCGTGGGCTGGTTGAGCCCCCAGTGGAATCGGGCAAGGTCGCGGCCCGAGTGTTCCGCCATCTCGCGGACGCTGGTGTTGGAACGCCGGATCCGGTTCACCGTGAACAGGTATGGATACCACCCGTCGCCGGCAATCGCCGCCCTACGCACTGCCGCGTCGCTCCGTCCCGCCACCCAGATGGGCGGGTAGGGCTGTTGGTGCGGCTTGGGCTCCAGCGTCACGTCCTCGTAGTTGAAGAACCGTCCGTGGTGCGAAACGTGGTCCTCCGTCCACAACTGCTTCATCGCCCGCAGCATCTCGTCGGTGCGCCGGCCCCGCGTGTTGACCGGTATCTCCAGCGCGTCGAACTCCGCCCTGGTATCCCGCTGCCCACTGATGCCGATGCCGAAGTCCAGACGACCGCCCGAAATCTGGTCCACCGTCGCCACCAGCTTAGCCAGCATCACCGGGTGATACAACGGCGCGATTACAATGCCCGTGAGCACCCGAAGACGCGTGGTTGCTCCGGCCGCCGCCGCCATGGCCGGCAACCCCATCACCGTCGGACGCGGCGGATTGCCGTCCATCACGTGTTCCCCGATCGCCACCCGGTCGAACCCCAGGTACTCGGCACGCCTGGCGAAATCCGGCAGGTCCCAGAAGTTGTCCACGCTCAGGTTGCAGCCGAAGGTGATCGCGTTGTCTGCCATTTCGGGTCCCCCATCGCCAGCCTACTGTGCCAGCATCTCGTCGGTGATCTCCGCAAGTTTTTCGCCGTTCAGCACGCCCTGCCACTTGCGGTGCAGGCTGCCGTCGGCCGCGACGAAGAAGGTTGCCGGAAGTCCCAGTACGCCCAGCTCGCGCACCAGGTTGCCATCGTCCGTCGAACCGGCCGGATAGGTTACTCCCAGTTCCTGTAGCAGCGCGATAGCATCTGCCTCACTGCCCAAGGCGAAAAATTGTCCCAAATCCACCCCTACCAGTGTCGCGCGCCCGTCGTATTCATCGGCGAAGTCCTGGAATTCCGGCATCTCCGCCCGGCAGGGCGGGCACAGTCCCGCCCAGAAGTTCAGCACCACCGGCTGGCCGCGCAGGTCCGAAACCGCCACGGTTTCAGATCCCAGTGCGTCGCTGCCCTGGTAGAGCGATATGTTGAAATCATAGATCGTGTCCGCCGAAGCCCCACCCGAGCAGCCTGCGGCCAGCAGCAGAATCGTCAAGGTCACAACTGCGAACGTAATCATCTTCATGGCGTGTATGCTCCTTACGGAGAAATTGGAAAAATTATCGGTGACAACGAGGTTAGCATAGCCACTTTGCCTTGTTAAGCGTGCCTGCCTGGGTTATCATCACCGCGCCCGGCCCGGGCGCGGTCGCCAATGCTTTCACTTCCGCAACTTTCGCCCACTGCCTACCGCCGTCTGCGGCTGTTATCCGCCCTGGCCGTGGCCGTGCTGGCGCTGGTGGTTATCTGGAAGCTGCTGGCGGTGCTGTTGGCGTTCCTGGTGAGTGGGGTTGTGGCTTACCTGCTGGTTCCGGTCGTGAACCTGGCCGAGCGACGCACCCCGTGGGGCCGTCGCTGGCCTCAAGTCACCAGGATGGCCACTGCCGTTTTGCTGCTGCTGTTGCTGCTGCTGGCAATCCTGATTGTCGTGGGCCTGGGGCTGTTGGGGGTAATCGACCAGTCCGCGGTCCTGGTTGAGCGCGCGCCGGCCTTGGTGGCTGATGCGCAAGCAATCTACCAGGAGGCAATCGCCGAATACGAGAGCCGGATTCCGCCCAACATACGCGAGATGATAGACCCCCGCCTGGGCGAACTGCGTCAGGCGTTGCTAAATGGACTGGAAGATGCGCTCTTGGGTGTGTTGCGGTTCCTGCAAACCGGCGTCGGACTGGTCGTTTCCCTCGCTACGGTGCCCATCATCCTGTTTTACTTGCTGTACGATCCGGCCGGCTTGGGCCAGGGCGTGCGCGGGTTGCTGCCCCGTCCGGTGCGGGACGACTTCATTGAAATCGCCCGGTTGACCGGCGAATCCATCGGCCTTTACCTGCGCGTGCAGTTGATGCTGGCCGCCATGACCGGCGTGGTAATCGGCCTTGGCCTCTGGGCCATGGGCGTGTCGGCGGCCCCCATCCTGGCCATAATCGCCGCCTTTGCCGAGTTGATTCCCATCGTGGGGGCAACTATTTCGCTGGTCATCGCCGTAGTTGTGATGCTGGTGACGGACCTGACGAAAACCCCCTTTGTGGTGGCGCTGTACCTGGTGTGGCAAGTGCTGCAAAACTCGCTCATCGCGCCCCGGGTGCAGGGTCAGGCGCTGGGTCTGCACCCGCTGGCGATAGTCCTAGCCCTGGCCGTATTCGGGCTGTTCCTGGGCTTCTGGGGTGTCTTGGTCGCCGCGCCGTTCACCTCCGCCGGCTACCGGGTTATTCGCTATGTCGTGGAAGAATGGGATGCCGCCGGGGCCGGGCTGGCTGACCCGGAACTAGAGGGCGAGGATGGGGTAGCAAGTTCGCTCCGCAACGGCGGCGAATAGCGCCTTCCTGCGGGCTGGTGTACAATCGGCCCAATTGTTGCCGTTTGTCCTGCTGCCGCGAGGGGGATCTTCGATGCGTATCCTGCTGATTGCCACCAACCGCCACAACCGGGTCATGAGCCGGATGCGAGCGCAGCCCATTCCCATTGGCCTGGCCTACGTCGCCGGCCACCTTGACCGTTCCCGGCACGAGGTGAAGCTGGTCGATCTCATGTTTGCCGACGAGAACTATCTTGACGAAGTCGAGCGCACCGTCCTTGACTTCAAGCCCGAGATGGTGGGGATTTCGATCCGCAACCTCAGCAACCACAGCTACATTGACCCACAGTGGCAGTTGCCCATCACCCGGAGCGTCATCGAGCGCATTCGCACCATTTCCGACGCCACCATCGTCTGCGGCGGACCGGCATTCAGCATCATGCCGCGGCAGGTCTTCGATTTCGTGCAGCCCGACCTCGGTATCGCCGGTGACGCCGGCGAGACTTTCGCCGAACTCGCCAACCGCGTCGAAATCGGCGAGCCCGACTACCGGGGCATGACCGGCGTCCTCCACCGCGAAAACGGCGAAATCGTCTACAACGGTATGCGCTGCTCCTCCGATTTCGGCAGCCGCCCCAGCCTTGACGACCTTGATATGCCCAGGTACGCGAAGGCGGGCTTCGGCGTCAGCGTGCTCACCAAGCTGGGCGGGTTCTACTACCCCACCTCGGCGGACGACATGCGCACCCCCGAGGGCGCCTGGCGGGTGATCCGGCCCATCGATGAGGTGGTGGAGGAGGTGGCCGAAGTCACCACCCGCTACGGCCTGAAGAAGATCTTTTTCGTCGACAACTGCTTCAATGTGCCCTTGGAACACGCCAAGGAGCTCTGCAACGCCCTGATGGAATCCGAAGTCAAGGTTCGCTGGAACACCTGCCTCGCCCCCTACGCCTGCGACGCCGAGCTCATCGGCATGATGAAACAGGCCGGCTGCGGCCTCGTCATGATGGGCGGCACCCGCGGCGGCGACCCCCACGAGGGCGACAACGATACGTCGCGCTACGCCTCCCTCAAGGAGACCACCGACCTCTGCGAAGCCGGCGAACTCCACTACACCATCAGCCAGCAGTTCGGCGAGCCGGGCGAGACCCGCGCATCCGTCGAGAACAAGTTGGAATTCCTGCGCGGCCTCAAACCGTCGCTGGCCAATCTCCGCGTCGGCGTTAGCGTGATGCCCGGCACCGACGTCGCCGCCCGCTGCATCGAAGAGGGCATCATCAAGGACGAGAGCGAACTCATCGCCCCCACGTTCTACATGGCCGAGGAAGTCCGTCCCTGGCTGGTCGACTACCTACGTGAGCTCGTCGACGCCAACCCCCGCTGGAACCTGATGTAGCAATCACCCGTTTGCATTCCGTCCTTCGGATCAGCGCAGAGGACTACGACGATGACTTTGACCGGCAACCCGCAACTGGGCGCATCCCGCCTCGCATTGGCCGACGCCGACACCATCCGCGCCGCCCACCTTCTCCGCCGCGCCGGGTTCACACCCACCCGCGCCGAGATCGATCGCGCCGTGGAGCGCGGTTATGAGGCCACCGTCGATGAGTTGCTGCATCCCGAGGAGCGACCAGACCTGGAGATCGAGGACCTCATCCGCCGCTACCACGTCGACCAGAACAGCCTGATGCTCCTGGAGAGCAGCCAGGGGTACTGGATGTACCGCATCATCAACAGCCAACGCCCGCTGGAAGAAAAAATCGCTCTGTTCTGGCACGGCCTCTTCGCCACCGCCTACGGGAAGCTGAACCACGCCAAGGCGGTGGTCAACCAGACCCACACCTTCCGCCGTCATGGGCTGGGCAAGTTTGCCGACATCCTGGTCGAGCTCTCCCGCGACCCGGCCATGATCTTCTGGCTGGACAACAAGGACAACCACCGCGACGCGCCCAACGAAAACTACGGCCGGGAATTGCTCGAGCTGTTCTCCATGGGCATCGGCAACTACACCGAGGACGATGTCAAGGCCGCCGCACGCGCTTTCACCGGCTGGACCATCGACAACCCCGAGTACATGAGCATCCGCGCCAGCCGCGACTCCTTCTGGCCTTATGGACGCATCGACTGGCAGTTCCGCTACCGGGAAGACGACCACGACGACACCGACAAGACCTTCCTTGGACACACCGGCCCCTCGGGCGGCCAGGAGGTCATCGATATCATCGTGAAGCAACCGGCCACCGCCCATTACATCGCCGGCAAGCTCTACAACTTCTTCGTGTCCGACCGGCCGGACGAGGAATCCATCGGCATTCTGGCCGACGAGTTCACCCGCACCGAAGGCGACATCCGCGCCGTCATGCGCCGCATGTTCCTCTCGGATTTCTTCGCCGATGAGGCCGTTCGCCTGGCCCGCGTCAAAAGCCCGGCCGAGTTGGTGGGCGGCACCGCCCGGTTGGCCGGCAGCCACCGCAGCCCCGAGTGGACTATCAGCAACCTGGCCATGGACGTCAACTTCATGGGGCAGGAGATCCTGAACCCTCCCACCGTGGAGGGCTGGCACACCGGCATGGAGTGGATCGACACCGGCAACCTGGTTGAGCGCATCAACGCCGCCGGCGCCGAGATGCGAGACACTGAGCGACCCGGCGTCCGCGCCATCATCGAACGAGTGCGCGCCGCCGGCGACCGGCTGGCGCCCCGTCAGCTCGCCGAAGCCTGCCTGGACGCGGTGGGCATGTTCGAGGTGTCCGACGGCACCATGGGCAGCCTGGTGGCGCTGGCCGCCCCCTGGGGCGAGGTTCGCTTCGACCGCGCCGACAGCATCGCCTGCGCGGAGGAGCGGGTCGTTGAGATGCTCCAGCTCATCGTGGCGTCCCGGGAGTACCAACTGGCATGACCACCACCGCAACCGCCACCTTCACCTACAGCCACACCGTCGGCTTCCTCGCCTACCGGGGCCGCGGCTTCATCCACCCCGTTGACCTGACCCTGGGGGACGGCGGCGTCATGTATGTGCTCAACCGCGGCGGGGCGGAGTCCGTGACCCGCCTGGACCTCAAGCGGGTCTGCGTCTGCACGGCAGACGAAGGGTACATCGGGGAATGGGGAACCGGTGGCACCGAAGACGGTCAGTTCTGGTGGCCATCGGCCATCGCACGCACGGATGACGGCCGCCTCTACGTTGCAGACGAGGCCCTCCAGCGCGTCATCGTGTTCAGTCCTGACGGTGAGTTCATCCGCCATTGGGGTGAAGTCGGCGACGCTCCAGGCCAGATCAATCGCCCCGCCGACATCGCCGTCGCTCCCGACGGCTCCCTGCTGATCAGCGACGGCATGAACCACCGCATCCAGCGCTTTACCGTGGACGGCGAGTACCTGGGAGGCTGGGGCAGCTACGGCGCCCAGGCCGGCCAGTTCAACACTCCCTGGCGGCTGGCCTGTGACGCCGACGGCAATGTATTCGTCGCCGACTGGCGCAACGACCGCGTGCAGGCGTTCACGCCGGAGGGTCGTTTCGTGGGCCAGTGGGGCACGTCAGGGGATGGGAAAGGCCAGTTGAACCGCCCCTCTTCCGTGGCCGTGGACGACGAGGGCTACATCTACGTGACCGACTGGGGCAACGAGCGGGTGCAGATCTTCGCGCCAAACGGCGAGGTGGCCGCCATCCTGCGCGGCGACGCCACCACCTCATCCTGGGCCGAGGACTACCTGGCCGCCAACCCCGACGAACAGCGGGCCAGGCGAGAAGCCGATCTGGCCCCGGTTGTCAACCCGTGGCGGGACCATCACCGCGAGACGTCAGCCGGCGTCGAGGCTTTATTCTGGGGACCCACGGCGATCAGCCTGGACGACGAGGGCCGCATCTACGTCGTGGACTCCTGCCGACACCGCGTCCAAATCTACCGCAAGAACCCGTAGATCCTGACGTGCACCCGCTTTCGCAAATCGTCAGAATCAGGATTTTCAAGATTGAGGGATTATCAGGATTGGAGCCGTCCGACGGAAGAGAACACCCAATCCTGTCCAATCACAAAATCCGGTAAATCCTGATTCTGACTTTTCCCCGACCCTAACCGGCTACCCGCTGCAGCAGCGGCTCCGTCCGGTTGGGCGGCAGGTCCGTCTCAAAGGTGTTGATGACCAACGCCAGCATGGTGTAGTTCCCCAGCACCAGCGTCAGCTCGATGGTTCCCTGCTGCCCGAAGATTTCCAGCGCGCTCTGGTAGCCGCCCCGGCTCACCTGGTGGTTGCGCAGGATCTCCCGCCCCAGGTTGATCACCGCCGACTCGTCGGGCGCCAGTGACGGCAGCGCCGTCTTGTCGCGGATGGCGTCCACCACGGCGGCGGGGACTCCGGCATCGCGCGCCGAGGCCGCGTGGGCGTTCCAGATGTGCTGGCAGTCCATCTCGCGGGCGGCAACCAGCATGGCCAGCTCGGCCGCTTTTAGGGGCAGGCTGGAGTGGTTGCGCAGGTACTGGTTCAGGCCGGTGGCGTGCTTGCTGGCCTCCGGCACGTGGGTCATCACCGAGCCGGGGCCGTAGGGCGGAACCGCCGTCCCGTTCTGGGTGATCTCGTCGAAGGTGGCCTCCTGGCCGGCGGGGGTGGTCTCACGGGATGCCAGGGGTAGTCGGGCCATGGTGACGTCTCCTTGTGCGGGTTGTCTGGGTTGGGTTCTCCCCGTCGCGACGCAAACAGGTTGCGCTAGCGATAGGGCTTTTTGCCGGTTTTCTCTTCAAACAGTTTCCAGGTGTTGTCGTTGAACGGGTAGTACTTGCCGGGCGAGCATTGCTCGATTTCCAGCTGCGCCTTGATGACCGCCTCGACCTCCTCGCGCTGGTGGGCGATCTGGATCACCTCGTCGGCCGCTGCCGCGGGAACCACCACCACGCCGTCGTCGTCCCCCACGATGGCATCGCCCGGCCGGACCAGGACGCCGCCGCACTGGATGCAGTCGTTCACCTGCCACGGCCAGAACTCCGCCGGTCCCTGCTTGGCGGTGGCGTTCGCCGAGTACACCGGGAACCCGTACTCCTTGAGCGTGTTGGTGTCTCGCACCGCGCCGTCGGTGACCAGCCCGCCGACCCCGCGTTGGTACAGCCGGTAGAACTTGATATCCCCGCCGATGCTGCTGTACGGCCAGCGCATGGCGTCGATCACCAGCACCTCGCCCGGCCCGCACAGCTCAAAGGCCACGTATTCGGCCGAGTCGGCCCCCTTGGGTTTGTCCGCTGCCAGGTCGGGCCGGTGCGGCACGAACCGCAGCGTCACCGCGCGGCCGGCCATGTGCTGGCCCGGCTGCAGCGGCTTGGCCCCTTCAATCATGCTCATGGGCCATCCCATCACCCACAGGCCGTCGATCAGGGTTTGGGTCGGAATGGCCTTCAGCGTGGCCAGGGTGTCGTCGGTAACGGTGGTCGGGGCGGAGGCAGTGGTCATTGCGATGGTGTCCTGGGAAGAAAATCGCGCTCGAAAAGCGGCTGCATTGTAGCAGAAATGAAAGCGGCTCCCCGTGGGAAGCCGCCTTCTAGGACGCGTGAGTGATATGTTTGGGCGGTTTATTCTTCAGGCCAACCCTCGGCTTCTTTACCTGCGTCCAGAGCAGCTTGGACACCTTCGGCGGCTTCATCGGTCACCCATTCGGTCCAGATATCCGATTCGGTGTTCAGCCACTCGATTGCTGCCTCTTTAGGCAACGATCCTTCGTTGGAGTCCAGCCACTGGAAAATACCCTTGTAAATGCCGATGGTGAATTCCCAATTCTGCAGGAAACCGATCACGTCGCCGGCTCTCGGTAGCAGACTGTTGTGAACCGCCACGAGGACCAGAGAGTTATCGAAAGCGCACGCCTTGCCTGATTCCCAACATTCCTTGGTGTAAGGTGCTTCTTCCAGGAGGACCAAGTCAAGCTTTAGGGCAGGGTCGCCCGTGCCCCACATGTAACCGAGCCATGGTTCCTCACGCTCATAAGCGCCATAGATTTCGGCGAACATGGCGTCCTGAGAACCGGGCTTGACTACATGGAGAGAGTCGGTCAAACCGTAGGTTTCGATCTGTTCATCGTTCACCAGTTCGCAGGACCAACCGGGAACGCAGGCAACCAGTCTTGCCTTCCCGCGGCTGTCCGGCGTTGAGAATAGCTCCTGGTACTCCGCCTTCATCAAATCCTGGGGAGTTTTCAGCCCCGGGTTGGCGTCCGCTACGTATTTCGGAATCACGAATGTGCTTTGCCAATCGCCGACCAGGCTCTTGCCAACCGAGACCACCTCACCCAATTCGACCGCTTCTTCCCAACCGATAGACTGGTTGGGGAGCCAGATCTCCATGGTCACATGGGTATCTCCCTGCTTCAAACCTTGGAACAACGGCAGGGTGCCTCCGGGGATAACCTCCGTGGGATAGCCGTACCCATGCTCCACGATGTACTGCGCGATGCGGTTTTGCACCTGCGCGCTGGTCCAGTTTAGGTCGCTGAAGACGATGGTGTCTTTCGGTCCTTCAGGAGCCATCACCTCGACGACGCGGGTGACTTCCACCTGCTCCGTGACTACCTTCTCGACCTCAACCTCGACTTCCTTTTCGACGATCTTTTCAACTTCGACCGGCTTCTCAACGACCTTTTCGACTTCCTTGACGACTTCGACTGGCTTTTCGACGACCTTTTCCACC
The DNA here is from genome assembly GCA_034423575.1 of Dehalococcoidia bacterium. Lineage (GTDB taxonomy): Bacteria > Chloroflexota > Dehalococcoidia > Lucifugimonadales > UBA3495 > Bin87. Next base: position 17,477 of record DAOUIF010000041.1, read on the forward strand.
TCAATCTGTTCGGTCACGACCCGCGTAACCTCGATCGTTTGTGGTTCGGCCGGCGAACATGCCACCACGGCGATGGCAGTGACCAAAGCCATCACCATGGTGAGAGCAATAAGCCTGTATTTGCTGAACAAAATGTTTCCCTCCAAAAGTCGGGGTGACACGATTCAAAAATTCCCGCGCGGCGATTAGGTGCTGCCAATTATCACAGTGCATATTATCGTTGTCAATCTAACGATTGACGTCGCGACAACATTACATAACTACGTTTTTCGAAATCTTATTCCGATAAGCCGCCAGCGAGCAGGGCGGAGTGAGTTTCAATTGACTTGCGACAATGAACCCCGCTACCGCTCTGCGCTCAAGGCTTCTTGCCTGCCGCGGGCGACCGATTGCGTGATCCGGTCAATTACGATAGCAATCAGCACGATGGACATTCCGGCGATCACGCTATTGCCCGGGTCTTGCCGCTGCAATGCGCGGAACACGTCCTCGCCCAACCCGCTCGCTCCTACGAGTGAAGCGATAACGACCATCGACAGCGCCAGCATAGTGGTTTGATTGATGCCGGCCATGATCGTAGGCAGCGCCATGGGCATTTGCACCTTGAGCAACAATTGCAACGGGGAGGCGCCGAAAGAACGAGCCGCCTCAACTGTTTCGACAGCTACTTGTCGGATACCCAAATTGGTCAGTCTGATCGCTGGTGGGACCGCGTATATGACAGTAGCAATGACTGCTGGCGTGTATCCCAAGCCAAAAAACAGGATTCCTGGCACCAAATACACGTAACTGGGCATCGTTTGCATGCCATCCAAAATCGGCCGCAAGATGCTGTCGGCTCGGTTAGATCTCGCTCCAATTATCCCCAAAGGTAAAGCGATGAGAATCGACAACGCCACCGAAAACAGGATAATAGCGATTGTCTCTACGGCGCTATCCCAACGGTTCATGAGGCCAATGAAAAACAGGCTAATGATGGAGACAACGGCGAGCCGAAACCCCGCCACTGCCCACGCAGTCCCCGCGATTGCCAAGAAAGCCGCCGGCCAGGGTATCCATTTGAGCCCATCCTCGAGCCCGACCATGGTGTAGGTGATGAAGAGGTCAATGAAGTCGAACATTCCTCCCCAATTTCTTACCATCCAGGTGGTTCCGGCTTTAACCTTTGCAGAGATGACTCGACCGATCTCAACCGCTTTGTAAGTACCATCATCCTGCTGTTGGCTTATCTTGCTCGGGAAATCCATGCCCGGTCCGCCAATCAACAAGCTGGCAATCAACGCAACCAAGACAACGACGACACCTGCCGCCCACCAATAGGATTTGGGGACGGCGCGCAGGTTAGAAAAACGGGGTTCAGTTTGCAGGAGTTGAGCATCGTCAGAAGCGGATTGCTCTTCGCTGCCGGTGACTGCAACCATGATGGTCTCCGTTGCGGACCGGGCTCAGGGCCAACCGGGCCGCAAAAAGGTGATCTGGGATTCCGGCGAGGTCAGGACGACTCCACAATTTCCGCCGCCAGCGCCGCGTTCTCCGCGGCGTTAGCTGCGTAGTCCTGATCCGCGGTGGACGTTTCCGCCAACGCCTCGGCCAGCGCGCTGCGATGCACTTCGCCGACCAGCACGTTCTTTTCGTCGGTAACCGGAATCGGGAAATCGCTGCCCATGGCGACCGGAATCAATTCATCGAACGAGGTGCTCGGAGCTACTGGCTGGTATTCGCGATCCACGTAGTCCCAAGCCTCGTCAAAACGCTTGACCCCGGCGCGCAGCGCACGCTCGGCATTGGTGATGGACAACATTCCGATGTAGTGCTGCCCGCGGTCGACCACCCAGGCCGCATCGCCGTCACTGTCGCCGATCGTGTGCAGGGCCGCCCGTGGACCCTGGTGACCCATCACAGTGGCCTTGGGCGTCACCATAACCTTATTGGCATTCAGGATCGCCTCCAGGCGCACGTCCTGCGTGAAGTCGCCCACGTATTCGTCCTCGGGCCGCAGCACGATGTCCTCCGGCGATCCGATCTGCGCCACCTTGCCGTCGTGCATGATGGCAATTCGGTCGCCCAGTTTGAGGGCTTCGTTGAGGTCGTGGGTGATGAACACGATGGTCTTGTGCAGTTCGGTTTGCAGGCGCAGCAACTCGTCCTGCATCTGCCGGCGGATCAGCGGATCCAGACCGCTGAAAGGCTCGTCCATCAGCAGGATGTCGGTGTCCACCGCCAGCGCCCGGGCCAACCCAACCCGTTGCTGCATGCCGCCCGATAGCTGCCGCGGATACGATGCTTCCCATCCGCCCAGGCCGACCAGTTCCAGGACCTCGCGGGTGCGGGCTTCCCGTTCCGGCTTTTTGACCCCCTGCACTTCAAGGCCCCATCCGGCGTTGTCCAGCACATTGCGGTGCGGCATCAGCCCGTAGTGCTGGAACACCATGGCGATCTTGCTGCGGCGGAATTCGATCAGTTCCTTGTCGGACATTCGCGTGATGTCCTCGCCCGCAATCACTATTTCGCCTGCGGTGGGTTCGATGAGCCGGATCAGGCAACGCACCATGGTCGACTTGCCGCTGCCCGACAGCCCCATGATCACAAACGTTTCGCCCCGGTTCACCTGGAACGAAACGTCCTGGAGGCCGATAACGTTGCCAAGCTCGCTCTGGAAAAAGGATTTGTCCTGGCCCGAGTATTCCGGTTCCAGGACCCTCTCCGGGTTCCTCCCAAACACTTTCCAGACCGAGTTCACCCGGATGTACGGCTGGCCATCGTCGCTCGGGGCGTTCGTGGCTTCGCTCGATATGTCGTTCGTGGCCACCATGAGATGCAGAGTCCCCCGCCTGTGTCGAGATGTTCGGGTTGCACACCGGGCCTGTGGGGTCACCGTAGGCCCGACACTATTGTTTGTCAACCCTTGCTCAGGCGCCGCGCTCTGCGATCCAGCGGTGCTTCTGGGCCTGCCGTCGCCCTTCGTCCGTGGGTCGGTAGGCTGCCAGAAAGTCCTTCCGGAAAGACCTGAACCGTCCCTCCACGATCGCGTTGCGCATGTCCTCCATCAGACGCAGGATGAAGCGCAGGTTGTGGATCGACGCCAGCCGGGGTCCCAGCATTTCGCCGGCTTTGAAGAGGTGACGCAGGTACGCGGCGGTGTAGTTGCCGCAGGCGTAGCAGTCGCATGTTCCATCCAGCGGTTCGTCCTGCTCTGCGTACTTCCGATTGGCGATGTTGACCCGACCCGTGGGGGTGAACAGCGCACCGTTGCGCGCCACGCGAGTGGGCAGCACGCAGTCGAACATATCCACGCCCAGCGCTACCGAGTTCACCAGGTCCTCCGGCGAGCCGACACCCATCAGGTAGCGCGGCCGGTCTGACGGCAGGCTGTCGCACACCAGAGCGGTCACATCGTGCATCTCGGCCTTGGTCTCGCCAACTGCGAGGCCCCCGATGGCGTAACCGTCGAATGGCATGTCCGTGATGTATGCCGTCGACTCTCGCCGCAATTCGGGAACAGTACCTCCCTGGACTATGCCGAACAACGCCTGTGCGCCGGCGTGATCGCTCTTCGCGTGGGCATCGTGGCAGACCCGTGCCCACCGGTGGGTGCGCTCCATCGCTTCCCGCACCGAGGCAGGTTCGCCGGCCGAAAAGACGCACTGGTCGAAGCACATGATGATGTCCGCTCCGATCCCATGCTGGTTGACAATCGCCGACTCCGGCGTGAACAGGTGCTCGCTGCCGTCGATATGGGAACGGAACACGATGCCGTGGTCGTTCACCTGGCGCAGCGTGCCCATGCTGAACGCCTGGTAGCCGCCGCTATCGGTCAGGATCGGCCCGCTCCATCCCATGAAACGGTGGAGCCCGCCGGCGTCGCGCACCCGTTCGACACCGGGCCTCAGGTACAGGTGGTAGGCGTTGCTCAACACCGTTTCCGCGCCCAGCGTTTGAACCTCCTCGAAAGTCAGTCCCTTCACCGTGGCCTGGGTAGCCACGGGCATAAACATGGGCGTTTGCGCCACCCCGTGGGGCGTGCTAATCTGCCCGCGCCGGGCGGCGCCATCGGTCGAGAGCAACTGAAAAGCGAACCGTTGGGTCGTCATGCGGGTTAATTTACGCGCTCATCCTCAGGCAGCGCAAACCGGTGATCTGGCGAAACCAGCTTTAGCTGCATCGCATGACCAACCCGTAATATCATTGTGTTCCATCCCTCCGTTGCTATCCACTGCCGGCCTTAGGGATTGCCCATGTACCAGGCGCTTTCCGAATTCCTGCTGGAGTTGAGTCGCCACAGGATATTGTGGGCGGTCTGCGTGATCGCCGCTATGGCGATCACCGCGGTGTCGCTGTACGTTTTCTGGGATCTGGTGGCCCGCGGCGTCGCGCTGGCCCGTCCTCGCGGGCGCTCGCCGGCCGATCGCCGCTCCGACCGAGGACACTAGCGTGCATTTTCCCATCGCCGACGCCACGGTTTCGCCCCTGCTGCTGGCGCTGCTGGGGATGATCGTCGGCACCATGACCGGGTTTTTCGGCGTGGGCGGCGGTTTCCTCATCACCGGAGGGCTCCTTGTGCTGGGCGTGCCCACCATCTACGCCGTCGGCACGGGCCTTCTGATGGTCATGGGCACGGCCATCACCAGCACCCTTCGCCACCGCCGCCTGGGCAACGTGGATATCCGGCTCGCGGTGCTCATAGTCTGCGGGACCATCCCCGGCGTGTTCGCCGGCGAGCGGGTCAACGCGACCCTGGAGCACGCCGGAGTCGCGGGGCCGGTGGTCGGCGCGGTTTACTTCGTGCTGCTCCTGAGCCTGGGCTCTCTGATGGTGGGAAATTGGATCAGGCAACTGCGCTACCGTCCAGGCCCGAGGGTGGGCGGCGGCCTGCCCGGTTGGTTCCGGAGCGTGCGGGTCGGCCCGGCCCGGCTCCGGCTGCCCATGCTGGCAAGCGCCCGGTTTTCCGGCGAGGTGAACCTGCGGCCCTCCTTTCCTGGAGCCGGCATTGACGAAATGTCCGCGTTCGTTCCGGTGTTCGCCGGTTTCACCATCGGGTTCATCGCGGCGCTGCTGGGCGCCGGCGGCGGGTTCCTCCTGATGCCGTTCCTGGTCTACGGGCTGGGTATTCCGCCAGCCGTCGCCATCGGCACCGACCTGTTCCAGATCATAATCACCGGCAGCCTGGGGGCGTTCCTCTACTCGTTGGGCGGGCACGTCGACCCGGTGATCGCGGTGATTATGTTCGCGTCGGCGTCGGTGGGAACGCAGCTCGGCGCGCTGGCCACACGGTTTGTCAACGCCAGCCGGATCCTTGGCCTGTTCGGCGTCACCGTTCTCAACGCCGGCGTCGCCGTCGGTCTTGGTCAATTAGCCAGGCTGATTGGGTCGGGCGGGCTGGAGCAGGTCAGCCAGGTACTGCTGCTGGGCGTTTCCGGCGCCGTCGCGGTGACGATCCTCACACTGCTGGCCGCAGCAGCCATTACTCAGGCACGGCGCGGCCGCCGCCTGTCCGCGCTGCGCGAAGCCAGGGCAACCCGGCCTCCGGCAGCCTGACCGTCCGAGGTCTATGGCCCACTACGACCCGTCCCTTATTCGGTGAGCCAGGCCAGTGTGTCCTCGACCACTTCGCTGGGAATGTCGCGGCGCACCGTGGCCCGACCGACGTCTTCCAGCAGCACCCAGCGGTTGGCGCCGCCGACGGTCTTCTTGTCCAGGGACATGGCGCCCCGGACCCCGTCCAAGTCAACCCCCCGGGCAGAGATGGGCAGGTTGAACCGCTCCAGCAGAACGCGCTGACGGTCCAGGATGTCGTCGCCGATCATCCCCATCTCCCGGGCGATGCGGCCGGCGCCCATCATGCCCACCGACACGCCCTCGCCGTGCATGAACCGGCCGTACTCGGTGGACGCTTCCAGCGCGTGACCGATGGTGTGCCCGTAGTTCAGCAGGATGCGGATGCCCAGGGTCTCCCGTTCGTCCTGGCTGACCACGTCGGCCTTGATGGCCATGCTGCGCCGGATGACCTCGGTGGAAATCTCCGGCTCCACTTCCATCAGCGCTTCGGCGTGTTCCTCGAACACGTCAACCAGCGACGGGTCCAGGATCAGGCCGTGCTTGATCGCCTCGGCCCACCCCTCGGCGAGTTCTCGTTTGCCCAGCGTGGCCAGAGCCTGCACGTCGGCCAGGACTGCCCGGGGCTGGTAGAACGCGCCGACCATGTTCTTGGCCTGGGGCAGGTTCACCGCCACCTTGCCGCCGATGGATGCGTCCACCATGGCCGCCATGCTGGTCGGCACCTGCACGAAAGGCACTCCCCGCAGGAATGTGCTGGCGATGAATCCGCCCAGGTCGCCGGCCACTCCGCCGCCAATGGCGATGATGGGCTGGCCGCGCTCGGCCCTCAGGCTCACCAGCCATTCGTAGATTTCCTGCGCCTGCTGGAATGACTTGCTGGTCTCGCCGGCGGGAATGACGAAGCAATGGGCGGCGATGCCGGCCCGCTGCAGGGCCCATTGGGCGTTGCGTCCATAGGGTCGCATCACGTTCTCGTCCGTGACGATGTACGCGGTGCTGCCCAACCCGAGTTCCTGGATATGCTCGCCCAGACGCTCGATGATGCCCCAGCCGGCGATGACGGGGTAGCTGCCTCCGGAGTGATGAACGGTTGCGGCGAGGTCTGGGCTGGTCATTTCGTTCCTCCAGGATGGTCAGGGTCGAGCGGTGGCAGTGACGGTCGTTTCAAAGATGCGCAGCACCTCGTCCGCTACCTGCTCCGGTGTGCGGTCGTCGGTGGCGACGGCGTGGTGGGCCTGAGCGTAGGCCGGCGCGCGTTCGTCGAGCAGTTCGCGGATTCGTACCAGTGGGTCCCCGTCGCCCAGCATTGGTCGGACGGCGGCGTTGGGGCTGCCCCTGGTGATGCGATGGTGGATGGTTTCCGCCGTGGCGGTCAGGCAGAATACGATCCCGTTCTCCAACAGGACCTGGCGGGTCAGTTCCTGGGCAAAGGCGCCGCCCCCGGCCGCGATGACCTTGTTGCCGCCTTCGCACAGGGTCAGGGCCGCGTGTCGCTCCATGTGGCGGAAGATGATCTCGCCGTCTTCGGTAAAGATCTGGTGGATTGGTTTACGAGCCCGGCGGACGATCTCTTCGTCCAGGTCGGTCATCCGGCGTCCGGTGAGCCGGGATATGATGCGCCCGACGTGGCTTTTGCCCGTCGCCATGAATCCGACCAGGATGATGTTTGCTGGCGTCTGCGAATTTGACGAGATTGCCACGCTGCGCTCGCAATGACAGGGGGTGTTGGGATCGCGCCCAACTGCATCAGGCCGGTCGCGGCGGGGCCGGCGCGTAACCCGACGCGGTGCAGAATTCCACGCTGTTGCCGTCGGGGTCTTCGATGAAGAAGTACGCCTGACCGTCGTAGCGGACGCCGCCGCGCAGGGCCTCATAGCCGTTGCTTTCCAGGGTCGCGCGCGTCGCCTCAAGGTCATCGACCTGGAAAGCATGGTGCACATTGCCCGGCTTGGCCGGCGCCTCGTCGGTCTCGATCAGGTGGACCATCACGCCGTTTTCCAGCTGCAGCCAGGTTATGGCCGGGTTGTCCACCTGGCTCTGGATCTGCTTGATCCCCAGCAGGTCATTGTAGAAGGCCATGGCCCGTGCCGTATCCTTCACCATGGTGGTTACGTGGTTGATCTGGCTGATCTCGATCTTTCCGGCCATGCTTGTCCCTCCGTGTTGGTTGCTGCGGGTATTATGCCATACCCTTTCGCTGATCGTTGGCAGGGTGCGCTACGAGCCCTCGGGCCACGCTTCATCGCCTCGCAGTGGAACGTAGCTGCACGGTTCCAGTTCCTCGTAAACTTGCTCGTCCGGATGGACCCATACCCTCGTCAGCCTCTGACGCGAGCGTTCCCCCACGGGCATGATGAGCCGGCCGCCCGGTTTCAGCTGCGTCAGCAGGGACTCCGGCACCGAAGGGGCCGACGCCGATACCAGTATCGCGTCGAACGGGGCGCAGTCCGGCGCTCCCATGACTTTGCCGGCTTCCAGCACCCTAACGCTGGTGAAACCGGCGTCGGCCAGGTTGCGCCGCGCCATGGCGACCAGTTCCGGTATCCGCTCCACCGCCACCACGCTACCGGACGGCAGCATCGCGGAGAGCACCGCCGCCTGGTATCCGCTGCCGGCGCCCACTTCCAGGACATATTCGTCGCCTTGCAGCCGCAACCCCTGCGCGGCCGTGGCAACCATCAGGGGTTGCGATATGGTCTGTCCGTAGCCAATCGACAGGGGAATGTTCTGGTACGCCTGATGCCGCAAATGGTCGGGTACGAACTTTTCCCGGGGCACGTCGCGCATGGCGGCCACTGCCGGCACTTCGCCCAGGGTCCTGGTCAGGTGATCGAACAGCCGCGTCCGGTCCACATCGGACAGGAACCCGACCCAGGAAAGGCTCACGATCCTTGAAACCAGGCTTGCCGCTTTTGCGAGAATGCCTTTATCCCTTCCTGGAAGTCCCGCGTCAGCCCGATGCTCGCGATGGCGTCCGTTTCGGCATCCAACTGCGTCGCGAGGTCAGAGTCCCAACTGCCGTCGAACAGGGCTTTGACCCGGCCATAGGCTCGGGTAGGGCCCTGAGCTAGCCGGTCCGCGGTTTCCATGGCGTGACGTTCGAAATGGGCGCTCTCGAACACCTGGCTAACCAGCCCCAACTCCAGCGCGTACTGGGCTCCGATGGGCTGGCGTGCCAGGTAGATCTCCATGGCCCGTCCCTGGCCGACGATACGCGGGAGCATGTATGTGGATCCGCCGTCCGCGGTGCAACCGATGTTCGCGTAGGCCAGCAGGAAACGCGCGTCCGACGAGGCTACACGAATGTCGCACGCCAGGGCCAGGCTGAATCCCGCGCCGGCCGCCACGCCGTTGATCGCCGCCACCACCGGTTTGTCCAGCCGCCGTATGCCCATCACCACGTCGCGGTGGAGCGCGTCCGCCAGTTCCCGGAGATGATCCGACAGTCCTTCCGCGCCGCCGTCATCCAGTTGCTGGGAAAAGTCACGAACGTCCGCCCCGGAGCAGAATGCGCCGTCCGTGCCCGTGAGCAGGACGGCCCGGGTGTCGCCGCCTCGGCACGACTTGATGGCCTCGCCCAGTTCGTCCACCATCGCTGGCGACAGCGCGTTGCGCGCCTCCGGCCGGTTCAGCCGTATGACCGCCAGAGGACCCTTCCTTTCCAGTTGGACACGATTGTCGGTGGTGGTCATAGTGCTACTCCCCGAGTGAGGGATATTTTGAACGGGACGTGGTTCGCCGTTACCGCGTTACCGCGCCTTCGGCCGCTGACGACACCAGCTTGGCGTATTTAGCCAGCACGCCGGTGGTGTATTTGGGCTCCATCGGCTGCCAGGCCGCGCGGCGGTCGGTCATCTCCTCCTCGGTGATGCGCGCGTCCAGACGGCGGTTTGGGATGTCCAGGGTGATGATGTCCCCTTCCCGGAGCATCGCGATGGGGCCGCCGACCATGGCCTCAGGGGCGACGTGGCCGACCATCGGCCCGTGGGACGCACCGGAGAACCGGCCGTCGGTGACCAGGGCAACCGTGTCGCCCAGCCCCTGTCCGATCAGGGCGCTGGTGACGGCCAGCATTTCGCGCATGCCCGGTCCGCCCTTGGGCCCTTCGTAGCGGATGACCACGATGTCCCCGTCTTTGATTTCGCCCCGCTGGATTGCCTGGAACGCCGGCTCCTCCTGGTCGAAGACCCGTGCCGGCCCTTGGTACACCGTCTCCTGGTGTCCGGCCACCTTGATCACGGCTCCGTCAGGGGCCAGGTTTCCCCGCAGGATGGCGAGGCCGCCCGTCGGGCTGCGCGGCGCGTCGGTGGTGTAGATCACCGGCTGATCGTCCACGATGGCCGTTTCGTTGATGTTTTCCGCCAGCGTCTTGCCGTTCACCGATAAGGCGTCGCCATGCAGCAGGCCGGCGTCAAGCAGGCGCTTGCCGATGAGGGCCACACCGCCGTACTTGCTCAGATCGGCCATCACGTACCGACCCCCCGGCTTCATGTCGGCGATATAGGGTGTGTTCCGGCTGATGCGGTCGAAATCTTCAAGGGTCAGGTCAAACTCGGCCTCCCGGGCCAGCGCCATAAGGTGCAGCACCGAGTTGGTGGAACCGCCCATGGCAACCACAACGGTGATTGCGTTCTCGAAGGCCTGCCGTGTCAGGATGTCCCGTGGGCGGATGCCCTCTTCCAGCATCCGCATCACCGCCTCGCCGGCGCGCCTCGACTCGTCGGCCTTACGGGGGTCCACGGCGGTGAGCGACGCGTCACCCGGCAGTGACAGTCCCATCACTTCGATGGCGACGGACATGGTGTTGGCGGTGAACAAGCCTCCGCAAGACCCTTCCCCGGGACATGCGGCGCATTCCAGTGCCGTCAGTTCTTCACCGGTGATGCGGCCCGCCGCCCAGGCTCCCACCGCTTCGAACACGTCCTGGATATTGATGTCGTTGCCGTTGTACTGGCCCGGCAGGATGCTGCCGCCATACACGAACACGCTGGGGATGTTCAGGCGCGCCATGGCCATGACGCAGCCCGGCATGTTCTTGTCGCAACCTCCCACCGTCACGAGCCCGTCCATCCGTTGCCCGAAGGCCACCGTTTCAATGGAGTCCGCGATCACTTCCCGGCTCACCAGCGACGCCTTCATGCCCTCGGTGCCCATGCTGATGCCGTCGCTCACCGTGATGGTGCCGAACTGGAAGGGCGTTCCGCCGCCCTGGCGGATGCCTTCCTTGACCGCGGCGGCCCATTTGTCTAAGTGGACGTTGCACGGCGTAACATCACTGGCCAGATTGGCAACCGCCACAAACGGCTTGGCCAGGTCGTCGTCCGTCAGGCCCATTGCCCGCAGGTATGAGCGGGCCGGAGCGCGTTCCGGCCCGTCGGTGATGTCGCTGCTGCGATGCTTGAGCAGGGCTCGCGAGCTGCGTGTGGTGATAGTCAAAGCGGCCTCCTCAGCGGACGTTGTGCCCGCCATGTGTCAACCGGATGTGGCAATCGATTATAGATTGGCCCTACCGGAGCGGCAACCGAGCGGCTTTGCTCGTGCGTATCCGCTTTCGCAAATCGTCAGAATCAGGATTTGCGGGATTCTATGATTTGACAGGATTGGGACATCTCCGGCGCAAAACGGTTTCAATCCCGGTAATCCACAAATCTTGAAAATCCTGATTCTGACGGTCCCTCGCCGCAAACTGGGTACGCACGAGAGCCGTTCTCACAGCTCCACCACCATCTGCAGCTCGCTGGTGGGGTGGCACAACGCTTCGAAGGCGCCCTGGATGCCTTCCAGTGGGACAAAGTTAGTCCCCGTCAGCATGTGCTCCACGGACACCCGTCCGGTGCGCATCAGGTCCAGCGCGATGCGCCAGTCCTCGGGCAGCGTGCCGAAAGAGGACTGCATCCGCACCTCCCGCGCCATCCAGTTGGGTGGCACAACCGGTGTGGGCTCCCAGGCGATGGCGATCATCACCACCTGCCCTCCCCGGGCGCATAGATCCAGCCCCTGCTCCAGCGTCGACGGCGCCGCGGCGCACTCGAACACCACCTGCGGACCTGTACCTCCGGTCAACTCCACCACCAGCTGGGCAAAATCGCTGTCCATAGGGTTGAGCACCGCGTCCGCGCCCAGCAGACGGGCGGCTTCCGCGCGGCCCGGGGCCGGCTCGGATACGATCACCGTGGTCGCGCCCGCGGCTCGCGCCGTCTGCATGCACAGCAGGCCGATGGGTCCGGCGCCCAGCACCAGCACCGCGTCGCCCAGTTTGATGTCGGACAGTCGCACCGCGTGCACGGTGACCGCGCAGGGTTCGCAGAGCGCTGCCTGCTCGTCGGTCACGTCGTCGGGGACCGCCGTGGGTTCCCACTCGTCCAGCAGGACAAACTCGGCGTAACCGCGTGGTCGCGTGTTCTGCTGGAAGCCCATAGTCCGGTAGTTGAAGCGGGGGTTGGTGCGCGTCGCCGAACCGCCGCCCGGCGGGGGATGCCCGCCGCCGCCGACCACCCGGTCGCCTACCTGCCAGCGGCTAACCCCAGGCCCCACGTCAACGATGGTGCCGGTGTACTCGTGGCCCATCACCGCGCCCGGCTGGGCCAGGTCGTACATGAACGCATGGACGTCGGTGCCGCAGATGGCGGAGTATTTCACCCGCATCACCACTTGGTTCGGCCCTGGTGTGGGATCGGGCAGCTCCTCAACCTGCAATACCTGCTCACCCTTGTAAACGGCAGCGCGCATGGCAAAATCCCTCCGGCGTGAAAGTGTCGCCAGCATAGCACAGGGCGCTCGCCGTCAATCGCCCTTGCGCCAACCTGCAAAGTGCGCTAGCATTTTTGCCGAAATTATCCCGTCCATGACGGACATTCGTCCCGCTTTGTCATCACCCGAAAGGAGACTGCTCACGATGTTCAATCCCATCGCCGCCCTGAAGCCGCGCACGGCCCACGCCCACTGCGACATCCCCTGCGGGATCTACGACCCGTTGGTCGCCAAGATTGCCGCCCAGACCGTGCAGAAGATGGTTCTCCGCATGCAGAACCTGGAAGCCCCGCAGCCGGGCGCTCCGGCCGCCGACCGCCAGACCTTCGCCAATACCTTCTCCCGCTACGTTACCGTCAAGGAAGAGCACGCCGAGAAGTGCAAGGAAGAGCTGCGGATCCTCTGGGCCGACTACGCCTGGCCCGGCACCGATGCCAACGAGATCGCCGGCAAGTTCAACGCGGCCCTCAAACTGGCCGGCCAGTGCAAGCAGACCGTCAGCATGGAGAACGCGGAGGCCCTGGTCGCCGCCTGCGACGACATCGCCACCGCCTTCTGGTCCACCAAGAACGTCGAGTACAGCGACCCCAACGCCGCCGCCCGCTACGGCACCTAGGCCGCGAAGGACATAGCGAACCACTGGTAGGGGCGAATAGTCATTCGCCCCTGCTTATTTTAGCGTCATACGCCAGCCGAACTAGGCGGATCTCGTTGTAAGAATAGTCATCCCCGAGGAGCTCTTTCACTGGAGCGAGTCGTTCGCAACCGGCTTCACGCAGGGCCGCCTCGATACATTCCAGGCGTTCCTGGGGCGGGAGCAAGGGTGCAAGATCGATGGCTTTGCCGGCTTTTGCGATGCGCTCGATGTGAGCCATCACCGTTGCCTGGGACAATCCTCGTTCTTCTGCGATTTCAGGAATAGCCAATCCCTGCTGCAGCAATTGATGCGTCAGGCTGTGAGTGGAGCCGAGCGGACGGTCGTTGCGGAGTCCTTCGGTCTGATTAGATTCTGAATGATATGTGCCCCTATTATCTTGTGACGAACCGCCGGCGTGCTGACGTATGACGGTCAAAAACGCTTCGCCGTACCGTTCCAACTTGGCCGGCCCGACGCCTGAAACGGCCAGCATTTCCTGCGGATTGGTTGGCTTCGCCGCTGCCAGTCCTTTCAGCGTAGCGTCGCTGAACACTACGAACGCCGGCACCCCTTCCTCGTCGGCGAGCCGCCGACGCAGCGCGCGTAGTTGCTCAAACAGCGCATCGTCGTAGCCGGTATTAGGTGCGGCGGCTCCGCCGCCATTCGACCCGCGCAACCTGGAGAACCTGCCCTGAGGCAACGGCTCATCTACTCGCATGTCCAGCGTTAGCGTCTCACGATTGCGCAGCCACTCCCGCCCGGCGTGTGTTACGCCGATGGTTGGGTATTGCCCATCCTCACGGGCCAGCAGCCCCCGTTCCACCAGTCCATTGGCAATGTCCCGCAAGCCGCTGCGGTCACAATCGTTCACGATGCCGTACACGCTCAACCTGTCGTGTCCCAATTCCTTGATGCGCTGCTTGCCACTGCCCAGCAGTACATCGCTCACATGGGCGATGCCAAATCGTTCTCCCGTACGGATCACTGCCGACAGGAGTTTCTGGGCAACCAGGGTGACGTCCACCGGACGCCGTTCGACCAGGCACACGTCGCAGTTGCCGCAGGAACCGTCAGCCATCGTGTCGCCGAAGTATTGAAGCAAGTACCTGCGTCGGCAGGCGCTGAGGCGGCAGTAATCGACCATCTGCTGCAACTGCTTTTCAGCGACAGTGCGGGCCTCTCCCGTCATCGTTTTGATGAAGTACTCCTGCTTCGCCCGGTCGCCCTCGTTGAAGAACAGCACGCATTCGCTGGGCAACCCGTCGCGGCCGGCTCTGCCCGTTTCCTGGTAGTAGCCCTCGATGGATTTGGGCAGAGTGTGGTGAACCACCAGCCGGATGTCCGGCTTGTCAATCCCCATGCCGAACGCGATGGTGGCGGCCACGATGGGTACTTCGCCGTCGATGAACCGTTCCTGCGTCAGGCGTCGGGTGTTTGCGTCCAGACCCGCGTGGTATGCCACCGCCGGATGCCCGTGGTTGGTGAGCCGGGCCGCCAGTTCCTCGGTATCCTTTCTGGAAAAGCAATACACAATCGCCGACTGCCCCCTGCGTTCCTCCAACAGGCCCAGCAGCGCATCCCAGGCTCCCGCTCCTGGCTCGACGCGGTAGTTCAGGTTCGGCCGGTCGAAGCCGGACACGAAACGGCGGCAGTCTTTCAGGCGAAGCTGCTCGACGATGTCCCGCTGCACTCTTTCGGTGGCGGTGGCCGTGAGGGCCATGATCGGCGTTTGGGGGAACAGGTCGCGCAGATCAGCCAGCGCGCGATAGTCGGGCCGGAAATCGTGCCCCCACTCGCTGATGCAATGCGCTTCGTCGATGGCGATCATGCGCAGGTCCAGGGTCCCCAGGAACCGCCTGAACCCGGGCATGCTGACCCGCTCGGGTGCCGCGTAGAGTAACCGGACAGTTCCGGCTTGGGCGTCGCGCTCAACCTTGGCCGCGGACCGGTCGTCCAGGGCGCTGTTCAGGAAGTCGGCGGCAATGCCATTGGCGCGCAGGCCATCCACCTGGTCTTTCATCAACGCGATCAGGGGTGAGATCACCAGGGTCACGCCGCCCGTCGCCAACGCCGGCAACTGGTAGCACAGCGACTTGCCGCCTCCGGTAGGCATGACCACCAGACTCTGCCGACCGGCCAGGGCGTTGGAGATTATCTCCTCCTGGCCTGGCCGGAACTGGTCGTAGCCAAAGTGCCGCTTCAGCAGTGCGTGCAGGTTCGTTGTCGTCATTCCACAAACCCGCAGGGGCGACTCACGCGACCCACTTCGTAAATCGTCAGAATCAGGATTTACGGGATTTTATGATTGGGCAGGATTGGAAGATCTTCATCATGGAACGGTTCCAATCCTGACAATCCCGGAATCTTGAAAATCCTGATTCTGACGTTTCCCCGCAGCAAACTATCCCAGTGACGCCAATGCCTCGCTCACCACCTCGATCGTGCGGTCAATGTCGGACTCGGTATGTGCGATAGACACAAACCCTGCCTCAAACTGGGAAGGCGCGATGTATACGCCCCGGTCCAGCAACGCGTGCATGTAGCGCCCGTAGGCCGCCGTGTCCGACTCCTCTACCTCGGCCAATGCCGACACCGGCCCGGCATTGAAGAAACCGGTAAACATCGATGCCACGCGGTTGATGGTGGATGGTATTTCGGCACGGGCAAAGGCCGCGCTGACGCCGTCGGTCAGGCGTACCGCCGTGGCTTCCAGCTGATCATAAACGCCGGGTTTCTGAAGCTCGGTCAGTGTGGCGACGCCGGCCGCCACGGCCAGCGGGTTGCCGGAGAGGGTACCGGCCTGGTACATCGGGCCCAGGGGAGCCACCTGCTGCATCACTTCTTCCCGTCCGCCGTACGCGCCCACGGGCAGCCCTCCCCCGATGATCTTGCCCATCGTCGTGATATCCGGCGTAACTCCATAGAGCGTCTGTACACCGCCGTAAGCCACTCGGAAACCGGTTATGACCTCGTCGAAGATCAGCAGTGCGCCGTTGGCCTCAGTGACGCTGCGCAGGCCCTCCAGGAACCCTTCAGCCGGCGGCACCACGCCCATGTTTCCGGCAACCGGTTCCACGATCACGGCGGCGATGTCCTCCGGCCAGGCGTCGAACAGCCCTTCCACGGAGCTGATTTCATTGAAAGTGGCGATGAGCGTTTCCGCGGCGTAGGATTCCGGCACGCCGGCGCTGGTGGGGACGCCGTGGGTCAACGCTCCTGAGCCGGCGGCAACGAGGAGCCCGTCGGCGTGCCCGTGGTAGTTGCCGGCGAACTTGACGATCTTCGAACGGCCGGTGTACGCCCGCGCCAACCGTAGCGCGGTCATGCACGCCTCGGTTCCGGAGTTGACGAGGCGCACCAGGTCTACCGAGGGGAGGGCGGCGCAGATCATCTCGGCCAGCTCCACCTCCCGTTCCACCGGCGCGCCGAACGAGGTGCCGTCGGCCGCGGCGCGTTGCACCGCCTCGACAACGGCCGGGTGAGCATGGCCCAGCGCCAGGGGACCCCAGGATCCCAGGTAGTCGATGTACTCGTTACCGTCGACATCCCACACACGCGCGCCGGCTCCCCGCGCGATGAACGGCGGCGTGCCCTCCACCGCCCGGAAGGACCGCACCGGGCTGTTAACTCCGCCGGGGATCACCCGTTGCGCCTGCTCGAAAAGCTGCTGGGATCTGGCTTGCTCCATTGTGTGTGCCCTCCTCGGCGCGTGGGTACCCTACGTTCACGCCAGCATCAACCGCTCGCCCTTGGGTTCCGGTATCGGATCGTCGAATTCAATCGCGGTGTCAATCCATAGACCGATCGCATCATTGACATTCTTGAGCGCGGTCTCCTGTGTAGGTCCGTGAGCCGCGCAACCCGGGAGTTGAGGGACTTCTGCAACAAACTCGCCGTCGGCATCGCTCCAGTAGAGGATGATCTCGTACTTGTACACAGCGGCCCTCACAATCCGTATTTCAGAATTACCTGGCGCACCTGTCTGACTTGGTACGGTTTGGCATCGCCGCCATCCCGTTGCAGGTTCAACCGTTCAACGACATCTTCTTTGCGGAAGATGTGGTGACTTCCTCGTGTCCGTTCCACAAATCCCATCCGGATCAACAGCCCACACAGATCGTCGAACCGAATGTTGGCGTCTGAGCGCCCTTCAAGGATCCGCTGCCTTAACCGGTCGTATCGACCGTCGTGCGAAGTCAACGCGGCCCGCTGTATGTCAATGCTCGGAACGGCTCTGCCGAAGAGCCGTTCCTGCGTGGATGCCGGTTGACGGCAGCAACCGCCGGCCGGTGATCTAGCGATCCATGACCACCACGGTGCCCTCGTCCGGGTTGTACTGGTAGCGCACAACGCGGTCGAGCTTCTGGGATTCCAGGCGCACTACCACGGCCCGACCGTCGTCGCGGTCGTCGGTTACGTTCAGCGTGTTGTGGATCTCGCCGGGCAGGAAGAAGGCCACCTTGCCGTCTTCCTGGACGAAGTCGCCGGTTTCCTGGATCTGCACCGAGTCCACGCCCTCGCCGGGATAGAACCAGCGCCACTTGGTCTGCTTGATGGCGCCGTCGTACACGCCGTATACCACCCACGCGGCGCCGTGGTCATGGGGCAGGTTGTCTTGGTCGGGCTTCTGCACCGAGGCCATCAGCCAGAAACCGCCGCCCGGATGGCCGTAATCCTCGTCCAGATGGAGATCATACCGGCCGAACCCGCCCTCGTCGGGCAACTCCAGTCGCTCTTCCAGCCAGCCCGGGGTGGCCAGCAGGCGCTCCATGTGCTTTGCCACGCCCGAGGCTTGCGCCAACGGGTCCTGCGTGGCGTCGAAAATCTCACGCACGTGATCTATGAACGCGTCAACAGAATAGGCCGTGGTCTGCGTCATTTGGAACCTCCTCGAACTTCCGCGGATCGAAGTGTCGTCTTGTAGTTCATTTTGAAAGGCCCACCCCGCGGTGTCAACGTGATGATCCTTCAGGGACGGCTAACCGGCCCGGATCTACCTCTGACCCTGCAGCCAGCGAGCCACTTCCTTGGCGTGATAGGAGATGATGATATCCGCGCCAGCGCGCCGAATGGCCGTCAGCAATTCCATAGTCACCGGTTGTTCGTCAATCCAGCCCGCGCGCGACGCCGCTTTCACCATCGAGTACTCGCCGCTCACGTTGTACGCCGCCAGCGGGTAGTCGTACCGCTCCCGGGCTTCCTTGATCACGTCCATGTACGCCATGGCCGGCTTGACCATGACAATGTCCGCGCCCTCCGCGATGTCTGACTCGATCTCACGCATGGCCATGCGGCGGTTTGCCGGGTCCATCTGGTAGCTGCGCCGGTCACCGAACTGAGGGGTAGAATCGGCGGCGACGCGGAAGGGGCCGTAGAACGACGAGGCGTACTTGGCAGCGTAGCCCATGATCGGCGTGTCGTCGTAGCCGTGGGCGTCCAGTGTCTCCCGGATCGCCCGCACCTGCCCGTCCATCATCGAGGACGGCGCGACCATGTCGGCTCCCGCCTGCACCTGCGTCAGTGCGGAGCGGGCCAGCAGTTCCAGCGTGGTGTCGTTGTCGATCCGATCGCCGTGAATGACCCCGCAATGGCCGTGGTCGGTGTACTCGCACAGGCACACGTCGCCGATAACCATCAGGCCCGGGGCCCGTTCCTTGATGGTGCGCGTCGCCTCCTGGATGATCCCCTCGGGGTCGTAGGCGCCGCTGCCCACGCCGTCCTTCTCCGGCGGCAGGCCGAACAGCAACACCGATGGTATGCCCAACTCAACCACCTCGTCGATCTCTTCTCCCAGGCGGTCGATAGAGGTGTGAAAACACCCTGGCATCGGCTCGATCTCTTCCCGAATGTTCTCGCCGTGAGTCACGAACATCGGGTAGATGAAGTTAGCCGCGCTGATACGGGTCTCCCGCACCATATCGCGTACCGGCGCTTTTTCCCGGAGCCGGCGCATGCGCAGATCGGGGTGCTTCAGCATGATGTCCCTCCTCACACTCGGCGAGTGGCGGCAGCGGTCTGTCCGCCGGTGAAGTGGCCGGCCAACGCGTCGGCGAGCCCTTCCACGTTGTGTTCTGCGGCGATGATGTCAACGGTCAGTCCCATTTCGGCAGCCGTTGTGGCCGTGATCGGGCCGATGCACGCGATGACGCTGGACGCCAGCAAATGGCGCTCGTCGCCCAGGATGTCCAGCAGGTTCCGCACCGTTGACGAACTGGTGAAGGTTACCACATCGATGCCCCGCTTAAATGCCGCCCGCACTTTCTCTTCGATCCCTTCCGGCCGCACGTTGCGATATGCTGGTACTCGCCGCACGTCGGCACCCAGCGCCTCCAGTCCGGTCGCCAATGCATCCCGACCGATGACCGAGCCCGGCAGTATCGCCAGCCGTCCCTCCCACTCCAGACCCGACAACTCGGCGATCACTTCCTCTGACACCGAGCGTTTCGGTATGAAGTCGGGCTCAATCCCGCGTTCCCGCAGAGCTCGCGCCGTAGCCGGCCCGATGGCTCCTATCGTAGCGCCGGCGAAGTACCGGGCGTCTTTCCCCTGCGCGCGTAATCTGTCCCAGACGTACTCAACCGAGTTGACACTGGCAAATATCGTCCAGCGCCCAGAAACGTCCTCTGTATTTTCGAGGGCCCGGTCGATCTCTTCGTAATCATCCAGCGGCCCGATCTCGATTGACGGTAGCTCCACCGCTTCCGCTCCCAGATCGCTCAGCAGCTCGATGAGCCGTGACGCCTGCGTGCGGGACCTGGTTACCAGCACGCGCTTGCCCCACAGAGGCCGCCGGTCGAACCAGCCGATTTCCTCCCGCAGTCGGGCCACCTCTCCGATGATGGCGATCACCGGCGCGCCGATCCCAGCCGCTTTGCCTCGCTCGGCGATGTCTGCCAGCGTTCCCGTGACCGTCCGCTGTCTGCTCCAGGTTCCCCATTGCACCAGTGCGGCCGGGGTGTCTCCGGACATGCCGTGGGCCTGGAGCGTCGCCGAGATGCCGGGGAGCGCTGCCCAGCCCATCAGCGTTACCAGCGTGCCACCCGTTTTGGCCAGCGCCGCCCAATCCGTTGTGGTCTCGCCCTTGCTGGGGTCTTCGCTGCCGGTGACAATCGTTACCGCGGTGGACACGCCACGATGGGTGACCGGAATGCCAGCATACGCCGCCGCGGCCACTGCCGACGTGACCCCCGGCACTACCTCAAAGGGGACGCCCGCCTCGGCCAGGGCCTGCGCTTCTTCACCTCCCCGGCCAAAAACGAACGGATCGCCGCCCTTGAGCCTGACCACAGATTTACCGGCTGACCCTTCCGATGCCAGCAGCCGGTTGATCTCCGTCTGGGTCAGCGCCTGTCGGCCCCGTTCTTTGCCAACGAAAACCCGCTCCGCCGACGCCGGCGCCAGCGCCAGCAGGGCAGGGTCGAGCAATCGGTCATACACCACCACGTCCGCGCCGGCTAACACCTGGCCACCCTTGACGGTGAGCAGGCCCGGGTCGCCGGGGCCGGCTCCAACCAGATAAACTTTGCCCAGCTTCACAGCGCTCACGGTCCGGGTTGGTTGACCAGCAGCCCCGCGGCTCCCTGTTCCCGCATCACTCGCCACCCCTCCGCAGCAAGTCCGAGCGGATCAGAAGACGCTCCCATCACGGTGACGCGGTACGTGGTCGAGCCATCGGGCGCTGCCATGAACACCGTCAGCCGCAGCGAGTCACTACCGCCGAACTCCGCGTATGCTCCCACCGGAACCTGGCAGCCACCGCCCAGAGCCTCCAGGAAGGCCCGTTCGGCCCTTACCGCCGCGGTCGTCGGCGCATGGTCGGCCGACGTAACCAACTCGGCGGTTCGTTCGTCGTCCGCCCGTATCTCCACTGCCATCGCGCCCTGGCCCGGCGGAGGGACAAATTCCTCGGGGGCCAGGTACTCCGTTATCACATCGGACATTCCCATCCGATCCAGGCCGGCCACCGCTATAACCGTGCCGTCGCATTCGTCGCCGGCTGCCTTGCGCAGCCGCGTGTCCACATTGCCCCGGATGGGCACAATGTCCAGGTCCGGACGCCGTTCCGCGATCTGTGCCTGCCGTCTCGGGCTGCTGGTGCCGATCTTCGCGCCTGCCGGAAATTCGTCCAGAGTCGTCCCAAGGTGTGACACCAGGGCATCCCGGGGATCAGCCCGCTCCAGCACGGCGCCCAGGGCCATGCCCGGCGGCAGCACGGTGGGCATGTCCTTGAGGCTGTGCACCGCCAGGTCGATCTCGCCGGTTTCCAGCCGGCGCTCGATCTCCTTGACGAAAACCCCCAAGCCCATGCCGGCCAGCGGTGCGGTCTGGTTGGCGTCGCCCTGCGTCGTAACCGTGACGACTTCAAAGTTAACGTTGGGATGAGCCTCGCGCAGGACCGCCAGGGTCAGCTCGGTTTGGATCAGCGCCAAGCGACTGCCCCGGGTGCCTACCCGAACCGTGACGCCAGCCATGGTTATAGTTCAGTGCGTCAGCGCCGGCTGCGCCGCTCGTCGTCGTTTCCGAACAGGCGAAGCGCCACGCGGTAATCGGTCGTATTGTCCCCGGATCGCAACTGGACCGTCGGCTGGTGCAGCAGTTTCTTGACCAGCGCGTTGGTCATGGCGTGTAGCCTTTCCGCCAGGGCGCTTTCCGCGTCTTCCCCGAGCATGCGCAGCGTGCGTGCGACCTCTTCGCGTCGCACTTCGTCGGCCCGCCGGCGCATTCCCACGACCAGTTCCATGGTGTCCGAGGAATGCCACCACTCGGAGAATCGGGACAGTTCGGCATCGACCAGGCGGCTTGCCTTTTTCACTTCGCCAGCCAACGCGTCCATCGAAACTTCGGCCACCTGTGCGAGAGCGTCGATGTCGAACAGCTGCGCCCGATCCAGATCGCCCACCGTCGGCTCGATGTCGCGAGGCACCGCGATGTCGATGAGCATCATCGTCTCATCGCTGCGCCGTCGGGTGAGAGCCTCGGCAACCGTGGCCTCATCCACGACGTATCCGGGCGACCCGGTGCTGCTGATGACCAGATCCGCATCCGAGAGCGCGTCCCCCAGGTTTTCGAACGGAATCGCCACACCTCCGAGGTCGTTCGCCAGGTCCTGCGCGCGCCAGTGGGTGCGGTTGGCCACGGTGATTTGCTGCACGCCGGCGTCGGCCAACGCCCGGGCCACCATCCGCCCGGCGTCGCCAGCGCCGATGACCAGCGCCCGGCGGTCGTCTAGGCGGTCGAACAAGCCCCGAGCCAACTGAACGGCAGCCCGGCTCACGGATCGCGAATGCTGCCCGATGTTCGTTTCCCGATGCACCCTCCGACCGGCGCGCAGGGCGTCGTGGAATACGCGCGTCAGGGGGCTCTTGGTGAAACCTCCCTGGCTGGCGACGCTGAACGCCGCCCGCACTTGCCCAAGGATCTGTCGCTCGCCAACGATCATCGATTCCAGGCCGCTGGCCACGCGGAACAAGTGAGAAACGCAGTCCGATTCCCATAGCTGATAGATGTGTCGTTCCAGATCCGGGCCGGGCACTCCGGAATAGCCGATCAGGAAGTCGCCAACACGACCCACCAGACCGATATCGTCCGGATCGTAGGTGTAAACCTCGGTGCGGTTGCATGTGGAAACGATAACCGATTGCGGAACGTACTCCGCCAACTGCGCCAGCGCGTCGGGCAGCTGATCCCGCTCCACGCTGAGCCGCTCGCGCAACTCCACCGGGGCCGTCCGGTGGTCCAGGCCCAGTACCAGGAGACTCAACTCACCGCCTCCGCCGCCCGCAACGCGGCACGCTTGGCGCAGCCGCCGGTCCTGCAGGCGGTCAGGTCGGGGCACATTTCAGGAAGCTCGGCGTCAAGCAGTTGCGCCAGCACGGTGTCTACCGCTTCGTCATCGTTGCCGTTTCTAGCCATCGCCAGCAGGTCTTGAGTGATAACGCATTGCCACCGGGTGGGATCGATGATCGTCCGCCGTTCCTTGATCACTTTGCGCGCGCGGGCGAGCACATCCGCCAGATCAGCCCACTGCAAGACCTTGTCCTCAGAGAGGGTTTCCCGCATCTTGCGAGCCAGCGCCGGGCTGGCTCCCCCCGTGGAAATCGCCAGCGTGATCGGGTCGCGTCTGACGATTGAAGGCGCTATGAAGGTGCACTGGTCGGGGTCGTCCACCACGTTCAGCAGCACGCCCTTCTCTTCCGCTTCTTCGTAGATCTGCCGGTTCACGTGCCACACGTTGGTGGCCGCCACCGCGATGAACGCGCCGTCCAGATCACCGGGCCGGTACTCACGTTGGATCAGGGTGATGTGTCCACGCTGGGCCGCCCGCTTGATGCCGTCGGTGCTCTGCGGGCTGATCAGCGTGATGTCGGCGCCGGCGTCCCGCAATGCGGCCAGCTTGCCCTGAGCGATGGTGCCGCCGCCCAGGATGACGCAGCGTTTGCCGGTCAGATTGAGATATACGGGGTAGTACTCTGGCATGGTGTTTGATTAGCAGGGGTTGGTCAGAATCAGGATTTTCGAGATTGCCGGATTGACATGATTGGGATGGGTAATCCGGAAAATCTTGAAATCCTGCAAATCCTGATGCTGACGAATGGAAATTCGGTCCTAGACCAGCGCCTCCGCCATTGCCTCGGCCTCTTCGGCGGTGTCCCAGAACCGTTCGTAGTCTTCCACGAAGTAGCGGACGCGCGTCTTTTTGTATTCACGGGTGCTGTAGAGCAAAAGGTTATCGGTGATCCCCGTAGCCCTGGAGATGTCGCGCCCGATCTCCTCGCATTCGTCCCTCGTCGGGGCATGAACCATGGTGAAATGGCTGTACTCCCAGTCGGGGAACGTTGGCCGTTCGTAGCAGTGGGTGACCGCCGCGTTCTCCGCCATTATCATCCCCACTTCTTCCGACCTTTCCGGCGGAACTTTCCAGACGATCATCGCGTTGGCGCGGAACCCCGACCTGCGGTGGTACAGCACCGCGCTGAACCGGCGCATCAGCTTGCGCTCCTGGTACCCGCTCAACTGGGCGAATAGCTCCGGCACCGTCAAGCCCAGCCGCTGCGCCATGTCGTCGAACGGACGGGATACCAGCGGCAGGTCCTCCTGAGCTTCCCGGATCACCTGTTTGTCCCACTGGGTGATCTCCTGCGCCTGGTTCCAGTCACTGGCCGGCACGCGTGACTGGCCGTTGCCGTTCGGCTGACCGGAGTCGGGGTTGTAGTTGTAGGCGTCGCTGCGGCGCTTCACCATGTCGAAGTTCACGCCGATCTTGAAGAACCGGATAGTGGGCATGATGCGGAACTCGATGGCGCTCGTCTTTTCCGCCATCCACTCCACCGTGGCCTGGAGGTCTCCGTCTGGCGGCACGGCCAGCGTGAACCACAGGTTGTAGTACGAGCCCTCCCGGGCGTAATTGTGGCTGACGCCCGGGTGCCGGTTGATGAAGATCGCTCCGGGATGCAAGTCACCATCGCCGTATGCGAAAGCCACCAGCGTGGTCTTGTACCCCAGGCGGCGCGTGTCGAAGATCGCGCTGATCTGGCGCACCACGTTCTGCCGTTTCAACTCGGTGAGCCGCTCCAGGAGCTCGGTTTCACCGATGCCGAGTTCGTTGGCGATCTGCTGGTACGGCTCCTCAACCATGGGGAAGTTGCTCTGCACCATGTTGAGCAATTTGCGGTCGGTAATGTCCATAGATTCCGTGGTCATGTCACGTCACCATCCAACGCCAGCCGGTCACACTGGTCGGCCATCGTTCGTGTCATTGTTCGTCGCCGCCAATCGGATGCTGTAGGCGTCAACCAGCCCCACCAGCACTCCGTCGGAGATTTCCACGACCTGCCGCAGTCGGTCCGGTTGCACGGCCTCGACCACGGCCTGTCGGAAAAACAAGAAGGCCTGCACGCTGTCGCTCAGGGGCACGCCTCTCGCGGCCATCTCCGAACCGTATTCGTGACCCAGCATGTGGGTCTCGGACATCGTTTCGCCCTTGCGTCCGCTGCGACCCTCCAGGTCGTTCCTCAGCAGCAAGGACAGCAGCCGCCGGCCGAAAAGGCGCATCCGGTCTCTCCCTTCGGCCTGGAAACTCTCCATCCAGGATTGCTCGGCTACGTCCGCCTGGCTCAGCTTGCGCCGAATGCGACGCAGGGCCAGATCCTCCGGATCGGTGTCCGCTGCCTGGGTTCGGCCAAGCAGCGCTTCCACGTCCTCCCGCAGGAACCGGCGGTGTCCGCCCGGGGTGCGATACACCGGCAGCCGCCCGCGATCCGCCCACTGCCGAAGGGTCGCCTCGTTGATCTCCAGCGCCCGGCACACCTCTCCGAGGGACATCCAGCGCGGCGGGTTTTCTGTACTCGTAGCCACGTAAACCTGTGGAAATCTATGGTAATCGCGGAGCGCGATAGGTTTGCCGCAGAAATCCTAGCACAGGGAGTGCAGGTGGTCAACGCTGACACGCATTTCGAGCGCCCCCAACTTTCGTAAATCGTCAGAACCAGGACTTGCGGGATTTTATGATTAGTCAGGATCGGGAGGTTCCCGTCACGGAGCGGTTCCAAATCCGGACAATCCCCAAATCTTGGAAATCCTGATGCTGACATTCCCCCGCCGCAAACTGGACGCGCACGAGCGAATCCGGACCGCGCAGCCCTAGAAAATCGCGATGGGGTTAACCGGGCTGCCGGTCACGTTGCGCAGCCGCAAAGCGCCAATCGACAGCATGAACTCGTAGCGGCCGTGGCGGGCCGCTACCTCGGCGACATCCTCCAGGTTGGCGTTGTCGATCAGCCAGACGCCCAGGTACACCAGGCAGGCGATGTGCAGCGGCGACACAATGTTTTCGTACTGGTTGGGCCGGATATCGTTGGACGTGTCCGTACCCAGCATCGCAATCCCGCGCTCTTTGAACCAGGGCGCGCAGGCGACATGGCAGGCCACGCTGGGTTCGGTTCCCGGCACGGGACCATCAACCAGCCGACGGCGGTAGTTCCCCGTCCGCACCAGCAGAATGTCGCCCTCCTGAACCGTGACGCCGTGATCGCTCTCCGCCGCGTCGAGGTCTTCCGGCATCACCGGCGCGTCCGGCGACAGCCAGTCCACGCCGCGCACCTTGGCGATGTCCAGCAATACGCCCCGACTCACCAGTCCCTGGGCGGTCAGATCAATGGCGTGGCTCTGAGCGCCTTCCCGCGAGGTCACTACCGCCGCAGGCACGCCGTTGTACATCAGGCCGTCGTAGGAATAGTGTGACAGCGCGTCGATGTGAGTAATCGTCTGCCCATGGAACACCATGCCGATGAATTCGGCGGCGCCCCGCCGGGAGTTGCGCCGTTCCAGCGGGTCTGTGTCCCGGCCCTCGCCGCTGTCCACCATGAACCGCTGCACCTGGTGGGTGATATCCGGCGTCATTTCCGTGGTGATGGGGCGGGCGCAGCTGACCGTTTCTCCGGTCTGCACCAAGGCTGCGGCCTGGGTCCGCTTCTCCGTTGTGATCAGGTTCAGCGCGCCCAACTGGTCCTGCTGTCCCCAGCGCCCCCAGTTGTTTTCATCCTGATACCACGCCAGCACCTCGGCTTCTGTGGGTACTCCTGCGAAAGCCATTTTTCCCTCCATGGCGTGCCGCCGGCACTGACCGGCGAAGTTGCCGCGATTCTACACCAGGAACCACCACACGAAACGGGGCGAGACCAGCGAGCGCGCGTCACCGGCCTGGCGCGGAACAGCGTCAACTCGGCGCTGGTCCTGCAACTCCCGAGCGCGGGAGGCACGCAAACCGCCCGACTCAGCGGAGCGTAATATCTAATGAGCGGCAATCAAGCGGTACATATCCGAGACCTGGCCACGGGTTCCGACATACGGAGCCCGTCCAACACCATCCAATCGCCGGCTCGGTTCGCCGGCTTCACGTCTTATTGACGAGGCAGTTCCCGTCACGGGACTTCGCGAGGTTCTACCGAATACCTTCTAGCCTGGGGGATTACCAGTGTGCGCTTCTTACAATCCCGCCATTATCTACTGCTTCCTGTGCCGGGCCAACACGCCGTCCCGCAACGTCGAATACATCACCATGAGAAACGGCCGGCCGGCCACTATTGCCGAATGCGTCAAGTGCGGCACCAAAAAGTTTCACCAGGGCGTGCCCCGGTGACCAGTGGATGGCGTAAGCCGGTCATCCCAGCTGTGCGCCAACGAAGTCAGGGTATCCCCGGACGAAGTCCTCCGCCGACGCAGGCCGCCGCCCCTCCAGTTGCAAACGCCGGATTTGCAGCAGGGCCTCGCCGGTGCCCACCGCCAACCGATCTCCATCCACACGAACCACTGCCCCCGGTTCCGCAGCGCCTTCCGGCAAAGGCGAAACCTTCAGCAGTTTTAGCTCCTTTCCCTGCCACGCAGTATGCAGACCGGGCCACGGTGTGTACGCCCTTTGTTGGCGACACAGGAATTCCGCCGGTAGATCCCAGTCTGCCAACCCGTCCGAGCGATCCATCTTCGACGTGTAGGTGGCCACGCTATCGTCCTGCGGACAGAGGCCGAGATCTCCCGATACCCAGCCGGGAAGGCTCTCGTCGAGCAGGGCTGCGCCGTCGTGGAAGAGCTCGGTTGTCAGACTGTCGGCGTCGTCATCCGGGCCTATCCTCCGTGTGCGTTGCGCGATTATTGGCCCGGAATCCATCCCCTCATCGAGCAGCATCAGCGTGATGCCCGTGGTGTCGTCGCCGCACAGGATGGCGCCTGGAACCGGCGACGGCCCGCGGTGGCGCGGCAAAAGAGAAGGATGCAGGTTCAGGCATCCGTATCGAGGGATGTCCAGCACCCCTGCCGGCAGCAGTCGACCGTAGGCGACCACCATGACGATCTCAGGGTTCAACCCGGACAGTGTGTCGATTGCATCCGCGTTCCGCAGCGTGGAAGGTTGGTGGACCGGGATCGCCAGCTCCTGGGCCCGTGCTTTGACTGGCGGGGACTCCACCACCTGGGCCCGGCCCCGGCGGCGATCGGGTGGCGTGTAGACGGCGACCAGGTTCACGGCCGGATTGGAAGCCAGAGCGTCCAGCGCGGGGACCGCGAAACGGGGAGTCCCCATGAAGACCGCGCGCAGCGGGTTTTCGGGCCTCAACTCACGGCTAGATTCGCGCGCCGGATGGGTTGACAAGGCGATGACCTGATTGTAGATTCGGAGCAACCGCTCGTGCGGAACTTTGAGAAAGGAGGTGATGGCTAATGGAACACAGTTTAACATGCTGGGGCGATGGTAGGCACCAGTCTGGACACGACGGGGTGAGCGCCTCCTAGCGTCATCGCTTTTCAAAAACGGCAATTAGCCCGTCAGTCGGGCCCAGACCAGTGTCTACCGTCGCCCCAGAGGTCCTGGGGAAGTATCGGGCGACAAGCCAAAGGTCCAGTCTGGGCCCGATATCCTTTTAGACGATCGCTGATCCCTCGCGCGTTTGCCGCTGTACCGGGGCCTGTTGGCCCCGTTTCGATTCCAACGCCGCGGCGTGCCGGACGGTTTGGCGATTTCCCGTGCCGGATTTCGTTTGACAAACCGTAGGCAAATCCATAAATTGGAATCCTGCGTATATCAATTCAGCAACACGGAGTTCAGATGCTACGGATCCGCCTTCGGCGCGTGGGCAAAAAAGGCCGCCCCTACTACCGAATCGTCGTCACCGAGAAGCGCAACCCCAGGGATGGCGCTTACATCGACGGAATTGGCCACTACGATCCCATGGCGGACCCGCCGGCAGTGACCTTGGACGAAAGCCGAGCGGTCGAATGGTTGCGCAAGGGCGCTCAACCTTCCGACCCCGTCCGGCAGATATTCGAACGAAACGACATCTTCAGCAAGGTCAACTCGGATGAAAGAGCTGATTGAGTTTATCGCTCAGTCGCTGACGTCAAACCCCGAAGCCGTCCGGGTTACGGAAGAAGACGAAGGCGACCAGATCGTCATTCGCCTTGAAGTGGCCCCCGAAGACAAGGGCAAGGTCATCGGGCGACAGGGAAGAGTGGCCCAAGCGATGCGGGTGCTCCTCCGGGTGGCGGCCGTGAAGGACGGCACCCGGGCTGTGTTGGAGATTGTCTAGCCGCAGACGTTCCCGGCGTTTTCAAAGGCCGGCGTCTCCGCGGAGCCAATTTCCGGACGCGGCACCGCAGGTTCCCGAAGATGCGGTAGTGGTTGCTCGAGTGATCCGCGCCCACGGATCCGATGGCGCCATCCGGGTCCAACCCTATTCCGATAACCCCGGCCGGTTCCAAATTGGCGGCAATGTGACCGTGGGCGGGATAACCCACGTCATTTCGGATTTCCGAACGCTCCCCGGAGGTTACGCCATTCTCCGCCTGGAGGGGTTGGAGAGTGTGGACGCTGTCCGAGCCTTGGCCGGTCAATGGCTCGTCGCGCCGACCAATTCGGCGCCTGACCTTCCGCCCGGCGAGTACTATCATTACCAACTGGTCGGCCTGAACGTGGTAACGGACCAGGGCGAGGATCTGGGCACCTTGCAAGAGGTGCTGGTGACCGGCAGCAACGACGTCTACGTGGTCAAGTCTGGATCTGGGAACGAGATCCTCCTGCCCGCCGTTTCCCAGGTGATAAAGGAAGTGGACCTACCCGCCGGCCGGATGCTGGTCCACCTCATCGACGGCTTGCGTTAGTCGTCGGCAACTCCTAATCCCCAACGGCCGCCGCATGCCGTTCCGCGTGGGCATGCCGGTGCTGGTCCTCGTCGGCGAACTCGTGGTCCTCGCACGCGACCCAACGTGAACCGTCGGAGAACCATTCCTTCTTCCAAATGGGGACGATGGTCTTGATCCGGTTCACCGCCTCGTGGCAAGCCTCGAACGCGGCGACCCGGTGGGGCGAGGCCACAGCCACCACCAGGCTGATATGGCCGACGTCAACCCGGCCGGTGCGGTGGGCGATGGCGATGTCCTCGATGCCGAAGTCGGCGCAGAGGGTATCGCGCACCTCTTCCATCTTCTTGACAGCCATCACGTCGTAGGCTTCGTATTCCAGCCTGGTAACGGTCTTGCCGCCGAAGTTGTCCCGGGTGGTGCCCAGGAAGGTCACCACGGCGCCGTTGCCGTCCTTGCGCACGGAGTCGGTCACCGCTACCGGATCCAGGGGTTCGTCAGTCAGGATGATCATGGCTTGGAGACCTCCGTTACCCCAGTCCTCCGCTGACGGGAGGTATCAGGCAAACCTCGTCGCCGGGGCTCAGGGCTAGATCGTCGTCGGCGTATTCGGCGTTCACCGCCACCACGATGCGCACCTCGGGCGGTGCCAGTCGCGGATACAGGCCCCGCACCACGTCGGTGAGCGCTCCCACCGTGGCGCCTTCCGGCACCTCCACGGTGATTAGCGAGGCGCCGGCGCGCTCCCGGTACAGGGCGAATAGTCGAACTTCAAATTGCATGGTGGCAAGGATTATGGGCAGTGGCCGGCGGGGTGTCAACGGGCGACGGCTATATGATGCCACGCCGTCTCAATTGTTCGATGAACATCGCGACGATACCGGCATGAGGTTGAGATGGATCTTGATATTTGCTGACGACGGTTGACCTTTCTCGCCCCGGACTTGCCGTCAGCAGGTCTTGGACTAAAACACCGATTAGATTGAACCGGCTGTTGCGCAGCCGTGTTTCGTTCAACCCAAGGTCATCAATGGTGTTTTCGGCTTTGAGCCGGGCGTCGCGGGTCAAGCCGGATTTGGCGACAATTTCGCCGGTGAGCGGAGCATAATCTAAATGCTCTTCCGGCCGTTCCGGCAGATCAGCGGCCCACGGATCAACATAACCTGTATCCGGCCACTGGTCGCCCTTGGTGAAGTTGCACCGTTGGCAACTGGAGACCCAATTCTCCCATTCGTAAACCAGGTTGGGGAAACGACTTCGAGGCCGAAAGTGATCTACCGACGATTGCAACTCGCCGGGCGGCTCAAAGCGTCGTTCGCAATACCCGCATTTCTGGTGGAACCGCTCACGCAAGTCAACTGCGAACGCGGTCCAATAGTTGTGCTGGTCTGGACGTCCTCCGGTACCCTGTCGGAAATGCTGCACCCATAGGTGGGTGTATGTACGGGCGTAGTGGGCTACTCCGCATGGCGCCGGTCCACGATCTATCCACCGCATTGAGGCTAGGCCCCATCCTGTGATAACTCGGTTTCGAGAGAAACCAGGAAACGGTGCATCAACTCCGCGTACCGTTCATTTTGAGGATTGACCGGGCCCTTGGCCAGCAGGTCCTGGTTCACCTGCCGCCGCAAGGCGTTCATCTCGTCCTCTTCCGCCTCGGTACGCGCTTCTTTATCGCGCAACTCTCTCAGCCGGTTGGCCCGCTGCACCGTAAGCTCGTCCGTAGGGTCGTCAATCCCCATGAACGTGCGGTAGATCTCGTCCGCCGTCCACCCGATGATGTCCTGCTCGTTGCGCGACCAGACCACTTGCCCGGTTGCGTCCCGCTTGAGCAGGTGAACCTGTCCCTTCTTCAACCCGGCCACCATCATCGGCGAGTGGGTGCTGGCGAAAATCTGCACGTTGGGGAAGTGGCGTTGCAACGTCGGGATGATGCGCCGCTGCCAGGAGGGATGCAAGTGAGCGTCAATCTCGTCGATGATCAAGATGCCGGGCCGCTTCTTCCAATCAGATGTGCCACCGTAGTAGCGAGCCATACCTATCATGAAATAAGACAACCATTCAATGACTGAAATTGTTCCATGGCTTAGTTCGTGCATCTCGACTTCGCCGTCAATGGTCTGCGAAACGTAACCGAACTCTTCATCTCTGACCCTATACACCCCTTTAGCAATGTTGACCACAAATCCGTCAATGATGGCTCCAATAATATGCGCAATATCTTCAAATACTTCGCGGCCGATGTTTGATGTACTGTGGCGCAAGGCAGCCAGTTCCGCAATCTTGAAATTATCAGCGCCAATTATGCCCTCTTCACCATAGTAAGCTTCACCATCAGCTTCAACGATTTCTGGAACGAAGTTGTCATGAATTCTGATGTCAGAGTTGAACTCAGTAAAGTGCACGTCTTCACCATCAACCACGATGGGCCGGTACTGCTTTGCCCTGTCGTGTTGCAATGGGTTGTAGTAATCGACGTAACCATGTTCTTTGATGAAATCATTCCATCGGCTCATGATCTCGCGATTTGACTCTTCTTGTCCGTCCACAACCGCGAATAGAACATCATCATCCCTTCCGGCGCA
Source organism: Dehalococcoidia bacterium (assembly GCA_034423575.1). GTDB lineage: Bacteria > Chloroflexota > Dehalococcoidia > Lucifugimonadales > UBA3495 > Bin87. Next base: position 49,631 of record DAOUIF010000041.1, read on the forward strand.
GAGCCATCCTTCTCCCCAACTCGGCGAGAACAATTTAGGAAACCTGAAATACCGCCGCCTATTCCGGCTGTTTCCCCATTCTATGGCTAGCAAAGTAGGCTGATGGGAAATCGCGTACCGCGTCTTGTCCTTGAAGGCAACTTGCAAATCAGGCCCCGTGAGGCTCCGTATTATCCTCAGTATCGTGGACTTCCCTACGTTGTTCGGCCCGATGAACAGGTTCACGTTGGCATCAAACTCCAGATTGATGCCGTCGGACCCGGTGCCATCCGGCCGGCGGCGGAATGGACCCACGTTGGTCAGTTCTAACGAATGGATAGGCATAGCAGCACCTTGACGACCTGCGTTTTCACCCGTCGGAGACGTGCGCAATCACAACGGCGGGCTAAGCGACACGTCCAGCACGCCCTCGCACCAGGCCGCGGCGGACAGCAGGCGCGCCTCCGCGAAAGGCGACGCCACCATCTGGATGCCCAGGGGCACGCCGGATTCCGCCAGGCCAGACGGCAAAGCAATGGCCGGGAAACCGCACGATGTCCACGGGCCCTGGAATGCCGGGTCTCCAGTGTTGGTGCGGTCGGCCCGCGGAGGCGACGGCGCGCCCGGGGTGAGCAGCACGTCGCATTGCCTGGCGGCCTCCTCCATGTCCGTGGTGAATTGCCGCCGCCGCTCCAGGGCGCGGGAATAGTCGATCCCGTCCACCGCCAGACCTTCGGCCAGCATCGCCCGCAGCTTGGGTTGATAGTCTTCAGCCTGTCGCCGGTACATCGGCTCGTGAAAGGCCGCGGCTTCCACCGCCATGATCAGGCGTTGGTCTACGTAGGCAGACTCGATGCTCTCCGCCAGGGGAATTTCCTCGATCTCCGCACCAGCATCAGCCAGCCGCGCGGCCACAGTGTCCAGGTGACGTCGGCTCTCGGAATCTGCGCCCTCGTAAAAGTAGCGACGCAGCAGGCCGATGCGCGGTGCGCTCGGTTCTACAATGGCCGACAGGTAGTCGCCCACGGGCTCCCGGGAGGACACCGGATCGGCAACGTCGGGGCCGGCCATCACCTGCAACAGCAACGCCGCGTCTTCCACCGTGCGCACCAGCCAGCCTACGGTATCCAGGTTCCAGCTCACCGGCACCACGCCGCGGCGACTGACGCGGCCAAAGGTCGGCTTGAAACCAACCACGCCGTTGTACGCGGCTGGACGCAAAACCGAACCCACCGTCTGTGAGCCCAACGCGGCCGGGCACATCCGGGCGGCCACCGCCACCGCCGATCCGCTGCTGCTCCCGCCAGGCGTGTGCGCCGGATTCCACGGGTTGTAGGTGGGCGACGGGTCCAGGCAGGCGAACTCGGTGGTCACGGCCTTGCCCAGCATCAACGCTCCGGCCCTTTTGAGCAGGGTCAACGAGGTGGCGTCGTAGTCGGGTACAAAGTCCTTGTAGACCTCGCTGCCTGCCTTGGTCGGGATGCCGGCGGTGTAGTAGATGTCCTTCATTCCGATGGGAACGCCATGCAGCGGACCCAGCGGGCGTCCTTCCGCAACGGTAGCGTCGGCCTGGCGGGCATCGGCGAGGACCGTTTCGCGGTCCACGTACACCCAGGCCAGCAGACGTTCGTCCAGGGCGTCGATGCGGTTGAGGCACGCCTCGGCGAGTTCGACGGCCGTGAGCTCGCGCTGGGCGATGGCGCGTGCAGCTTCAGCGGCGGTGAGTTCGTTGGGGTTGGGCATCGGTTACTACTCCTGGTCCAAGAGCGTGAGCATCAGCGGAACGAAACGATGCACCGACGGGCGGTCGTAGGTGATGTCCTCGTCTTCCATCGTGCCGTTGTAGAAGTTGGAGTGGAAATGTTGGGCGGCGAGGATCCCCGACCACAACTGTTCATCGTGCACATCGTCAGCGATAGTCCGGGCGGCGTTGACCAGCGCGCGGTGGGTTCCATGCTCCAGTGCCCGCTGCTGGGCAACCGCCATGATGGCGTGCGCCGCCGCTCCCCAGAGTTTTTCGGAAGCCTGGAGCGTGTCGCCGGCGGCAAACTCCCGGTCGGACGCGGTTAGAAACTCCTGAGCGGTCTGGGTGTGGTCACGAACCAGCATTTCCGCGTCCTGCCGAGCGGGCTATCTTGATTACACGCCGGGCGGCCGGCGCTCCCCCCAGTCCGTCGCCTGCTCGTAGGCGTATGCAGCCCGGAACAGCGTGGTCTCGTCGAAGGCTTTGCCGGCGATCTGTAGGCCAATGGGCAGGCCGGACGCGGTGAAGCCGCAGTTGATAGACAGTGCCGGCAGGTTCGCCAGGTTGAAGGGGGCGGTGAACCCGCGGCGGCCCTTGAATCCGGCGATGACGTCCTCCTTGGTGCCGAGGCCGGTGGTTTCCGGAATCAGCGTGGCGGGGACGGAAGAGGCCGGCATCACCAGGACGTCCACCTCGTCCAGCGCCGCCAGGATCTGGCTACGCAGGACATCCCGCAAGCGGGCCGACTTCTGGTACACCTTGGCCGGCAGGATGCTCCCCATGAGCAGGCGCACCTGGTTGTTGTGGTCCAACTCACGCAGCCGGTCAGTCGAGATGATGTCCCAGTTCAGCATAGCGGCGTCGCTGCTGATGATGCCGTAGGAGATCTCGGACGAATTGACGATCAGCGGTATCGACACCTCAGATACGTCGGCGCCCAGACCGGCCAGCACGCCGGCCGCGGCGATCACGGCGTCGCGCACCTCTGGGTCGTTGGCGTCGGTGTGCACACGCTCGGATATCAGACCCACCTTGAGGCCGTTGATGTCGCCGTCCAGCGCCGCGACGTAGTCCGGGACGGGAATCTCCCACGACTGCGGGTCCTTGGGATCGTGGCCGGCGATGGCGGCCAGAGTATGAGCGCAATCGGTGACGGTACGCGAGATTGGCCCGGCCGTGTCCATGGACCAACTGGCTCCGAATACACCATGCCGGCTGACCAGCCCCAACGTGGGCCGGATACCGACCAGGCCACAGAACGCCGCGGGCCCCCGGATGCTGCCGCCGGTGTCCTCGCCGAGCGAGGTGGCGCACAGGAACGCGGCGGTGGCAGCCCCCGAACCGCTGCTGGAGGTGCCGGGATTCCGGTTGGTATCCCACGGGTTGCGGGGCCGGCCGTAGGGGTGGCGGAAGGCGTCGCCGCTGGCATACTCGCTCATGTTGAGCTTGCCCAGCAACACGGTGCCGGCTGCCTTCAGCCGTTCCATGATGGTGGCGTCCTCGCTGGGAATGTTCTCGCCGAGGATCGTCGACCCGTTGGTGGTGAGGATGCCGGCGGTGTCGAACTGGTCCTTGACGGCGACCGGTACGCCGTGGAGCGGGCCGCGACGGTTTCCGGCGGCGATCTCGGCGTCGGCGCGGCGCGCGTCCTCGCGGGCGCGGTCGGCGGTTACTGTGATGTACGAAGCGTAGTTGCCGTCAAGGCTGGCGATCCGCTCCAGGTAAGCCTCGGTGGCATCCAGCGACGAAATCTCGCCGGCGGCGATCCGCTCACCCAACTCAGTGGCGGAGAGGTAGCAGATGTTGGCGTCGGGCATTATTACCCCTCCTGCTTGCGCGCTGTTTCGGACACGATTATTGGCAGCGGTTGGATGTCGGCTACGTCCGGCTCGGTGATGGCGGCCAGGGCCTCGAGCAGCCCATTAAGCGATTCCCGCACCTCCGCAACCAGGTCGTCGGGGATGTTGATATCCGCGGCTTTTGCCAAAGCCCGAATATCGGCGTCGTTCAGATCTGCCACTGGGCACCTCACATGCTGGGGTAGAAGCGAAAGGGCCCGGCTTTCGGGCTCACGATGGCGCAATTTTGGCGGGGCCTGCCAACCATTGTCAACAAGGCTTCCGATTCTGACGTTGCCCCGCCGCAAACCGGGTACGCATGAGACGCCGGAATTGGTGGTAAAATTGCCGCCGGTCTGTTTAGTCCCCGCCATTTTCGCGACCTCAGAATCCATGCACGTACGGGTAGCACAACCGACACGCCAGCTCATCAGGTTGAGGAACTTCGTCCAGGAGTTCTCGTTGCCTTTGATCCTGGGCGTGGTGCTGGGACTGGTTGCCGCCAACGTCGACCACCATTGGTACGAGGCCGTGGTGGATTTTCATCCGTTGGGCGACCATGCCTACGTGTTCGCCCACCCGTTGACGGTCCATTTCATCATCAACGGGATGTTCATGTGCCTCTTCTTTGGCATCGCGGCCAAGGAGATAACCGAGTCCGCTCTCCCGGGCGGAGTGCTCAACCCCCTGCGGCGGGCAATCAACCCGCTGGCTGGAACGCTGGGCGGCATCTTCGGCCCCGTCGGCATGTATTTCGTTCTGACCTGGATCATCTACGGGGGCAGCGAGGACTTTGGCGCGGTGGCCAACGGATGGGCGATCCCCACCGCCACCGACATAGCGTTGGCCTGGCTGGTGGCGAGGGTGGTTTTCGGCCCGATGCACCCGGCCGTGAATTTTCTCTTGCTGCTGGCGGTGGCCGACGATGCCATCGGCCTGGTCATCATCGCGGTGTTCTATCCGGACCCAAACCATCCGGTCGAACCGGTTTGGCTCGCCTTCGTCCTGGGCGGGATGGCTGCCGTGTATATCCTGCGACGCTTTCGGGTGCGGTGGTGGCCGGTGTACATCCTGATCGGTGGAACGCTTTCCTGGATCGGACTGGCCAAGGCGGGCGTGGAACCCGCGCTGGCCCTGGTGCCGATAGTTCCCTTTTTGCCCCATTTCGCACATGGCGAAGGTGAAAGCGAGCAAGACAATCCCGACCACGATGCGGCCGGCGCGTCGCATCCACATTCGACCGCCGACGAGCACCACGCCCACAGCGTGCTGGAGGACTTCGAGCACCAGCTGAAACTGTTCGTGGACTTCGGGCTGTTCTTCTTCGCGTTCGCCAATGCAGGGGTGGCGTTCACCAGCATCGGCTGGGTCACCATGATGGTCCTGGCCTCGCTGATAGTCGGCAAGGCCATCGGCGTGACTCTGTTTTCGTGGCTGGCTTCCCTGGTCGGATTCCCGCTGCCGCCGGGAATGGGCGTGCGACACCTGGTGGTGACCGGTGTAGTTGCTGGTCTGGGATTAACGGTGGCGCTGTTCGTCGCGGGCAAGGCGTTCCCGGGGGACTCGCCATTCCAGGAGCCGGGCAAGATGGGAGCGGTGTTCAGCATCGGTGCGGCGCTGGTCGCCTTTGTGCTGGGCAGGCTGCTCAGCGTCCGCCAGGAAGGCCTCCGGTCCAGGATAATCTTCCCGTGGATTCGCAACTGACGTCCGCCGAGCGTTCGGCTTGACCGCTCGCCGTCGCCATGCAACCGATCGAACTCGATAGGAGGATACGCCGATGGCATTCATAGGTGTACTTACTCACCACTGGGCCAAGGGAGACAAGGTCGAAGAGGCGAAGGCGCTCCTGGACCGCAACGGGGAAGCTCAGAGTCGCGCGCCCGGCTTTGGGGCTCGGCAAACCTTCATCTCGCTGTCGGACCCCACCAAGATCTCCACCCTGGTCACCTGGGACAGCAACGAGATCTACGACGCGTGGCGAGCGAGCCCGGAGCGGGCAATCGCCATGGCGGGCGCAGAGGAACTGTGGTCCCGTCCTCCGGAGTCCGAGCGCTTCGAGATGCAGGACTAGGCCGTCGGAGTTTGTCAGAATCAGGATTAGGGGGATTAGAGGATTTTCAGGATTATGGCTTTCATCCTGAAAATCTCAAAATCTGGCAAATCCTGATTCAGACAGTTGAAAGTAGCGCCGTCAAATCCACGCGGTTTTCCAACAGGTCTGCCATCCGCTCCGCCTTGTGCCGGGCGTGCGGGACGATGGCGCCCATGAGGCCGCCTACCGCGTCGGCGGTCGCCACGGTTCCCTGATCCACCAGGAGCACGGGCACGTTCCGCTTGGCTGCTTCAACGCGTATGTACTCCGTAGGCCGGGCGCCGCCAGTCAGGACCAGGCATCGGGTGTCCTGCATCAGGGACGCCATCTGGATGTCTGGTCGCTCGGCTCGGGTGATCACTGCCTGATGGCCGTACCGCCCGAAGTAGCCGGCGCCCGAGTCCATGATGTTCCCGCCGATGAGGAAACGGTCGACCCATACGTCCCCATCATCTGGCTCCAGCTCCCAGCGCCCACCCAGGCTGGCTTCCAGCTGCTCCAGGTTCAGGGATAGCATGGCGCGGTCCTCCGGCACGGCGCCGATGACCGGAACGCCGACGTTCGCCAGTTCGGACAGCAGGTTCTGCGCGCGCTGAGTTCGGTAGCGGGGGGGCTGATTGATAATCACGCCCGCGAGGCTGGGCCCAAGGGTGGCCACCGCACTGGATACGCTCACGGCCGTCGTATCCGGCTCATACCCGAATACGGCTACCACCCGGGCGGACAGGCGCTCCACCAATCCCGTGACGATCGGCGACGCCGCACCGGAGCCGCTTGCAGGATTGGCCATCTCGGCGATGACGTGCTCGCTGATGCCCGTCAGCGAACGTACCGCGTTGGCGGCGGCGTCCAGGCTGGTATCGTCTTCGGAAGATGCCACCGCGACCCCACCGCGGAAATGCCGAGCGAAGTAAACGGCGTCGGGGTCAGTGAGTCCCGACGGCGACACCGGCTTGCACACAGATATGCGGACACCAGATCGGGCAATCAGGGTAGCCAGACCAGCGGCGACGGACGTTTTGCCGGCGCCGGGCCGGTGGGACGCTACGAGGAGGACAGACATAAAGCGACCGGGCAGTTCAGCCGTAGCGGGTTAGTAATCATCCACGCGGTTTTCGATGTGGTTGGGGTCGAAACCGGGCGGGAAGTTGGTGGTGTCGTCCCACTTGCTCATGGTCATGTCGCAGCGATGCAGGCTGGCCCGGTTGAAGTTGGCGCCGCGCATGTCCGTCATGATCCACATGGAGTCTCGAATCTTGGCGGAGGTGAAGTCCGCGCCGAGCATGATGGCCCGGCTGACGTCGGCGCCATTCAGGTTCGCGCCCTGCCAGTTGGAATTGGTCAGGTTGGCGGAGCGCAGGTCGACTTCGATGGCGGTGACCTGGCTGCAATCGGCGTCGGTCAAGTCGGTGTTGAGGAACGACGCCCGATTCAGGCGGGACCACTGCAGGATTGCCTCCTGCATGTTGGACTGCTTGAGGTCGGCCCAGAAGAGGTTGACGTTGCGCAGGATGGTCATTGCCATCTGCGCCGACGCCAGGGTCGCGCCGTAGAGGTCGGCGCCCGTGAAATCGGCAGCGCGCAGGTCGCAGCGAGACAGGTTGGCTCGGGTGAGACGGCCGTCAGCCAGTGTGGCTCCGCGGAGGTCTGCATCCCGCAGGTCTGCCCCGGCCAGGTCAAGGCCGGAAAGGTCGGCGGCTCGCAGATCAAGCTGCTCGTCCGCGTTTGCAGATTTCCACTGGTCGATAGCGCCCTTGCCGGAGCGCACCACTGCTACGTGATCTGGATTGGCCATCTAAGCGTTTCTCGCAGCGGCGATCTCATCCTCGACGTCGAAGACGCGCTCGGCGATCACCATCTTGAGTTCGTTGACTTTGCTGTAGCCCGGGTACTCGTCGCCCTCTTCGTCGAAGCGGTCGAAGATCTTCTCGCCGTCGAGGTAGATCTCCAGGCGACCTTTGTCGGCAGGGGTCATCTTGATCGCGATATCACCCGCGTTTTGGGAGCGCCAGAATTCGGTCGCCAGCCACGTGGCGAGGCCGTGGTAGCCTCAAGGCACGCAGTAAACGATGTCAACTTCAACCTTGCCGAACTCGGAACGGGTCATGGTCATTCGGGATGCTCCTGTAATGCGGTCGTTGAGCAGAGGGATGCGTTTTCGGATGGCCCTCGCCTCACTGTTCTAAGTGGTAATCGACAACGGTGGTCATCATGAGCTCAAGCCGCGAACAATAGGTTGCGTGACTGATGACCGGTCTAACTGATACGGGCGCTGGCCTGGCCGACGGCTGTCTTGTCGCCGTTCTGATTCTCGCAGTAGACGTCGACGGTGACCAGCGTGGAACCGTCATCTTGCGGCTCGCGGCTGTTGACCTGCCCGTGGACGCTGACAGTGTCGCCGTGCTTCACGGGGCGCAGGAACTTGAGGTTAACGTTGCCGGAACGGTGGAAGTCGTCAGCGCCGATGAACTTGCGCATGGACTCGGTGCAGAAGGCGATGCTCATGCGGCCGGAGGCGATGGCGTAAGTCGTGCCCAGGCGCTTGGAGGCCAGCTCGGGGTCGTTGTGGATGTTGGCCCGGTTGAGAATGCCGCAGGCCTCAAACTGGTTGATGACGTCCTGGGTGATGTGCTTGGTGACGACGGGGAGCGTTTCGCTGTCTAGCCTTGGGGATGCCATTTCTTGCCCAACTCCTCAGGTTTCTTGATCTGGTAGGTGCGCATCTTCTCGATGAGCCGGCCGTCTTCGTCAGTGGCCGTGGCCTCGATGACCAGGTAGGGCTTTTCGCGGCGGACGAACTTGTCGTGCACTCGGCCGGTCACGAGGATCTTCTTGCCAGGGATCGGCGGGTTGTACAGGTCGATCTCGTTGCCGGCGTTGATGCTGCCCGTCTGGTCGTCATAGGCGAGGGAGAGCGACGTGGCGTCGTGTTTGACCGCTATGGTGGGGAAAACGGCGTCGGGATCGTCCACGGCCCGACGGTACAGGTCCACCATCTCCTGGGTCAGCAGGTACTCATAGGAGCCCAATTCCTCACCCACCTGGACTTCGTTGTAATCAAAGAGAGGCAGTTCTTGTTCGGCCATAATGGGACACTCCCAATATCGTTTGCAACGGCGGAACTAACGATACCGCAGAGCGCGACGGGCGTCAATTGGCCGGAGTTGGCGCGCCGGGCGCTCCGGGTTACGTGCGTGCAACGGCCCCTCCGTTCGGAGTGACCTCCGCGCTCGGAAAATGGCGCAGCCAATTGTTGTACAATCGGGCGGCATCCAATCCCCCTGCCGCTTGTCATGTGGGCGGCCCGTAACGGAGGAGCCAATGTCCCAATTGATGACCGGCAAACAGGCGCTGCTGGAGATGCTCAAGGCCGAGGGGGTCGATTTCATATTCGGCAACCCAGGGACCAGCGAGGGGCCGATCATCGACCTGCTGGGCGATTACCCCGAGCTTCGCTACTTCCTGACCCTACAGGAAAGTGTGGCGATGGGCATGGGCGAGGCCTACGCGCGGGCAAGAGGCACCGCGTCCTTTGTCAGTCTCCATGTGGATAGCGGCCTGGCCAACGGCATCGCCCTGATGCTGGACGCCCTGAACACCGGCACGCCCATGGTGGTGACCTCCGCCAACTACGACATCCGCAAGGTCAACGAGACGATAACCGACCTGGCGGACCTGGTCCGCCCGGTGACCAAGTGGGCGGTGGAGCTGTCCCACCCTGACCAGATCCCCAGCGTCATTCGGAGGGCCTTCAACGAGGCCAACAGCCATCCCAAGGGTCCGGTATACGTGGGGTTCACGTCCAATGCGCTGGAAGGAATGGCCGAGATGAATCTCGAGCCGTCCCGACCGGTACACGACGGCGCCCGGCCCAGCGCGGAAGGGATTGCACAAGCGGCGGACCTGTTGGCCGATGCCAGCCGTCCGCTGATGCTGGTGGGTGATCGCCTCTCTGACGATGACGCCGTGGACGAGGCGGTGGAACTGGCTGAGCTGATGGGACTGCCGGTTTACCAGGCCAGGGGCGCCGAGGTGGCCTTCCCCACGACCCACGATCAGTTCATGGGAGCGCTGTCTCTGAGGGTAGGCGAACAGCGGGCCGTTTTGCAGACGGTGGACTTGGTGTTGGCAGTGGGCTCCGACCCTTTCGAGGAGCTTTTCTACTGGGGGGACGTGATCTTGCCCGAAGTCGCCAAACTGGTGCATATCGACCCCGATCGCAGCAAGATCGGCCGCTCGGAACCGACGGATTTGGGCATCGTCGGGCATTGCAAGTTGGCGCTGCAGGACCTGATCGCAGCCCTGGAGGAGCGCCTCTCCTCCAGCGATCGCTCGGAGATCGGATTGCGCAAGCAGGGCGTGATCGCCGACCGGCAGAGCAACCGCGCCGCCTTCGAAGAGTCCGTTGCGGAGAAGTGGGACCACCGGCCCATGACGCCGGCGCGGATGATGTCGGAACTCGCGGCGGCGATCCCCGACAACGCCATCGTGGTGGATGATTCCATCAGTAATCGGGCGACCATGCGTCACTACTTCCAGGCGCAGCGCCGGCCAGACCTGCGCGGGGTTAGGGGGCAGTCCATCGGCGGTGGCATCGGCGTTACCATGGGCACTCAGTGCGCCTATCCCGATCGCCCGGTGTTCGGAATAATCGGCGACGGCAGCGCGATGATGACCATCCAGGGGCTGTGGACGGCGGCCAATGACGAGATACCCTGCATCTTCGTCATCTGCAACAACGGCATGTACCGGGTGCTCAAGACCAACTTCAACGTGTACCAGCGGGACGTGCTCAACCTGCCCGAAACCTCGGGCGGGCGGCTGCTCTATTCCGACTTCGGAACGCCTTTCGACATGGCCGCAATCGCCAACAGCATGGGTGTCCACGGAGAGCGGATTACCGAACCTGACCAGATCAAGCCGGCGGTGGACCGGGCCGTAGCGTCCGGCAAGCCGGCCCTGCTGGACATGGTTATCGACGGATCGCTGTAGCTGGCGCATGCCTCGCTGTCATTGCGAGCGCAGCGTGGCAATCCCGTCGAACCGGTTGCAACCCTTGCGAGATTGCCGCGTCGCTGCGCTCCTCGCAATGACAGGCTGAATATAAGGGGAACATTCTCATGCGAACCAACACCACCAAGGCAAAGCTGAACGACGGACAGGTTGTTTTCGGCGCCATCATAACCCGGTACGCGCCCGACATGGTCGAGATCTTCGGGGCCCTGGGCTACGACTTTGTCATGATCGACTGCGAGCACGGGCCGGCCAACCTGGACCAGGTGGAGCACATGGTCCGCGCCGCAGAGTCCTTCGGGATCACGCCCATCGCGCGGATACCCGACCACTCCGATCAGACGATCCTGCGGTTCCTGGACCGGGGGTTGCAGGGCATCATCGTCCCGCACGTGAACACGGGCGAGCAGGCGGCGGCCATCGCCCGCGCGGCCCGGTACTATCCCGACGGCTATCGCGGCATGGGCGGCGGCCGGGCGCAGGACTACGGCATCGGCGTGGGCCGGGATGAAGCCACGGCGTGGGTCAACTCTCAGGTGCTGGTGATTCCGATGGTCGAAGACGTCGAAGCGGTGGGCAACCTGGACGACATCCTCGCGGTCTCCGGCGCGGATGTGCTGCACGTCGCGGCGTCGGACCTGGGGCAGAGCATGGGCAACCCCGGGGTCGCCGAGGTGCGACGGGTGATGAGCGAGGTGGTCCCCAGGGTGAGGGCCGGAGGGAAGAGCGTCGGCGTTGGCGGCAACAATCCGGCCGACACCGCCGGCGTCGCCGAGTTCATCAAGCTGGGAGCGAACTTCGTGACGGTGTCGGGTTGGGGATTGCTTCGCATCGGCGCTGAGGACTTCCTGAAAAACGTGAACGCCGCCCTGTGATGGAGCGGCGTCATTGCCAAGCGACTGCTAACCCCGGGCCTCCCGGGGTTCTTTCCTGTAGCGGCGGATCAGTAGAGGTGGCAGGACACCACATGGCCGGGAGCCAGTTCCGTAATTTGCGGAATGTCCCGGGAACACTGGTCCATGACGAAGGGGCACCGCGGATGGAACCGGCAACCTTCCGGCGGGTTGAGCGGGGACGGCACTTCGCCGGTGAGGATCATCTCCTCCTGTTCGATGTCCGGGTGCGAGGGCAGCGCCGCGTTCATCAGGGCCTTGGTGTAGGGATGCGACGCGTTGTCGAACAGTTCCTTGGTGGGCCCGTACTCAACGATCTGCCCGAGGTACATCACGGCGACCCAGTCGCACATGTACCGCACGGTTGCCAGGTGGTGGGCAATGAGCAGGTAGCTGACGTTGTACTCGTTCTGCAGGTCCATCAACAGGTTCATGATCTGGGCGCGAATTGAGACGTCCAGCGCGGAAACCGGTTCGTCCAACACGATGACCCGCGGCTCCACGGACAGCGCTCGGGCGATGGCCAACCGCTGACGTTGTCCGCCACTGAACTCGTGAGGGTACAGGTTGGCGTGGTAACTGCTGAGACCGACGTCGTTCAGGAGCTTGCTCACCCGATCTTGCATTTCCCGGCGGCTCAGGTCGAGGTTGATGACCATGGGTTCGGCGATCAGGTCGCGAACGCGCATCCGGGGGTTGAGCGAGCTCCAGGGGTCCTGGAACACCGCCTGAACCGAACTGCGATACGCACGCCGTTGCTCGGAGCTGGCGTCATGGATCTCCTGCCCCTGGTAGCGGATAGTGCCTTCGGTGGGCTCTTCCAATTGCAGGAGCATTTTCGCGGTGGTGCTCTTGCCGCAGCCGGACTCGCCCACGATTCCCAGCGTCTCACCGGCCCGGATCTGGAAAGATACGCCGTCGACGGCCTTGATCCAGCCGGTGACTTTGGAGATCAGGAGGCCCTTGGTTACGGGGAAGTGTTTCTTGAGGCCCTCTGCTTCGAGCAGCACCTCGTTGGTGGTTTGGGTCACCGGGGTTGCTTCCAGGGTGGTCATTCCAGCCTCCAGCAGGCGGCGTAGTGGCTATCGGACACGTCGAATTGCGCAGGATAGGTTTCCAGGCATTTGTCCATCACGTATTGGCAGCGGGGCGCGAAGGGGCAGCCCGGCGGCAGGTCATGAAGCGTCGGCGGTTGCCCTTCGATGGAGTACAGGCGATCCACATCCTCTTCCAGTTTGGGGACTGAGGACAACAGGGCTTCGGTGTAAGGATGCGACGGGTGGTTGAAGATATCCCGCACGTTTCCCATCTCGACGATTCTGCCGGCGTACATCACGGCGACCCGGTCGCACATCTTGGCGACGATGCCGAAGTCGTGGGTGATGAAGATGAGACCGATGTTCGAGGCTTCCTGCAATTCCTTCAACAGCTTGAGGTACTGCGCCTGGATGGTAACGTCCAGCGAGGTCGTCGGTTCGTCGGCAATCAACACGATGGGCTCGCAGGAGATGCCGATGGCTCCGACCACACGCTGCCGCATGCCCCCGCTCATCTGGTGAGGGTAGTCCCGCACCCGGGTCTCGGCGGCGGGGATGTTCACCTTGCGGAGCACGTCCAGCACCTGCTGAACGACGGTGCGCTTGGGAATGTCCTGGTGGATCTTGATGGCCTCGCCCACCTGATTTCCGATGGAGAACACGGGGTTGAGGGATGTCATCGGGTCCTGGATGATCAGCGCGATCTGGCTGCCTCGAATTTCGCTCATTTCCTTGTCGGACAGCTGCACCAGATCCTGGCCTTCCAGTAGGATCTGACCATCTACGATGCGACCCGGCGGCTCCGGGACCAGCCGCATCAAAGACAGCATGGTCACGGACTTGCCGGAACCGGATTCGCCGACGATGCCCAGGGTCTCACCGCGCCGCAGGTCGAAGCTCACACCGTCGACCGCTCTAACGGTACCCCAGCGGGTCTCGAAATAGGTTTTCAGTCCGTCGACTCGCAGCACCACTGGGGAGGTGTTTTCGGTTGTACTAGTTGTCATGCTTCAGCCTTTTTGTGCATGGGTCAGGATGGTAACGCGGACAAGGTCAGTTCAGTTGGCGGAGCCTGGGATCGAGACGGTCGCGGAGCCAGTCGCCGAAGAGGTTCATTGACAGCACAACGAGCATGATGGCCAGGCCGGGCATGGTGGAGATCCACCAGGCCACCGCCAGGCGGTCGCGGCCATCGGATACCATGCTGCCCCAGGCCGGCGTGGGCGGCGGAACCCCGGCGCCCAGGAAGCTCAACGTGGACTCCAGAAGGATGACGATGCCGACCTCAAGCGTGGCCAGCACGATGAGGGTGTTGATGACCCCCGGGAAAATGTGGATGAATAGGATGCGCGGTGTCGACGCTCCCGCCACCTTGGCCAGTGCGACGAAGTCCATGGTTTTCAGTTGGAGCACCTCGCCACGCACGTTGCGGGCGAAACGCGGCCACACGGCGATGGCCAGGATCGCGACGATGATCAGGAAGGACTGGCCCAGGGCCAATACCAGCACCAGGGCCAGCAATATGGTCGGTATCGCCAGTTTGATGTCCACGATTCGCATCAGGAATTCATCGAGCCAGCCACCGTACCACCCGGCGATGAGGCCACTGGCCACGCCAATGACCATGCCCACGCCTAGGGTAACTCCCGCCACCGCGAGCGAGATACGGGCGCCGAAGATGACCCGGCTCAGCATGTCGCGGCCCAAGTGATCGGTGCCCAGCAGGAACTCGGAGCTTCCTCCCGCTTCCCATGCCGGCGGCAGGTTACGGTCCCTCAGACCGCCCCGTTCGGGGTCGTGGGGTGCGATGAGCGGAGCAAAAACGCCGGTGATCACGAACAATGCCAAGAAGAACATGGGGATCAAGGGCCACCTGCGCAGCTGCCAGATTTTCCTGGCGATGCGGGCGGGCGCCGGTGCCGGTTGTACGACCAGAGTTGCGTCTGCTGCCACGATGTCCCTCCTCCTCTAGGCGTACCGGATCCTGGGATCAATGTATGCGTACATGATGTCAACCAGCAGGGCCGCGGTCACGTACATCAGCGTGAACACGATCACCACGGCCTGCAGCAGTGGATAGTCGTTGCCGGCCAAGGCTTGGATTGCCAGCTGTCCCAATCCCGGCCACGCGAACACGGTTTCGACGACCAGCGACCCTGTGACCAGGCTACCCAGGGTGATGCCGGCGAAAGTCAGCACCGGAATGAGCGCGTTGCGCAACGAGTGCTTCCAGATCACGATGTTGTTGGAGACGCCTTTGGCTCGCGCCAGCTTCACGTATTCGGAGTCCAGCACGTTGAGCATGGCCGACCGCAGCAGGCGCAGGTTGGCGGCGGCGTAAAACCATCCCAGCGTCACCGCCGGCAAGACAATGCTGGAGATCTCCTGCCGGCCGTACGGCGGCACCAAACTGTCCCCAAACCAATCATTCCAGCGCACCGAAAAGAGGAACACCAGCATGAGGCCCAGCCAGAACACCGGGGCGGATTGTCCCACAAGGGCGACCACTTTCCCGGACATGTCGAGGAAACTCCCTCGTTTCACCGCCGACAGGATACCCAGAGGCACTCCCACAACTACTGAAAACACGAAGGCGGCCAGGCCCAGCTGCAACGTTGCCGGAACCCGCTCCACGATGACCTCCATCGACGGCCGGCCTTCCTTGATCGATTGGCCGAAGTCACCGCGCAGGGCGCTTCCCAGGAATATGCCGTACTGCTGATAGTACGGTTTGTCCAACCCGAGAGTTGCCGTGAGCCGGTCCCAGTCCTCCTGGGTGGAATAGTCGTCCAGGTACACGTGTCTGGGATCACCGGCTGCGCGGCTCATCACGAAGATAATCAAGGAGACCGCAAGCAGGGTCACCAGGGCCAGCAGAATGCGCCGCACCAGGTATCGCTGCATGTTTCACTACCTCACAAACTGTTTCCCTGCGCGTTGCGGGTGGTCGTTGGTTTTTGCCGGTCTTCAGTTGACGCCTGCGACCAGCAGACGGCATCGCGGATAGGTACGTTCACGACCTGCCGGCGGCGTGGGCAGACCCATCGCTTCCAGACCCTGCTCCGTTGGAACGTCCCACGGTGTCGCCGCGTCGCGGCTTGCGCGCGCGGGCAAATCTACCAAACACGCCTTCGTAGCCGATGTTGAACAGCAGCGCAATGATGTTTGGCACCAGCGCCGCCCCCAGGGCAATGTAAGTTCGCGGCTTGAAAAGGTAGGGGCAAACGCCCACACATCTAGCGTCCTCGATGGCGGATATGTAGCCGCCGATCTGGAAACCGACCCAAGCCCCACCAAAGCTTGCTGCGGACAGAGCAAGGCCCGCGCCGAGCAGAATAGGCCAAGCCGGGATGGAATCAACCCTAAGGCAAGTTAAACCCGCCCCGATGCCGGCGCCTACTCCGGCGCCTACCATGAGCATTATAAGAATTTTGGGCAGGGCCGCCACCCCGAAGAACACCGCCAACGCTGAGGCTATCGCCATCCCGATGGCTGCCAGAACGCCAGCCAGGGGGAACCCCAGCAGGGCTCTGGCGATGACCGATATCCAAGGCTTCTGCAGCCCCATTTTGGCGTTCCCTGCCCGTTGTCAACCCGTTGGATTATCCTCGGGGCTGGATATATTCGTAACCGTTGATGTTGCGCAGGTCACGGTAACGTACGCCTTCGATCCAAGGCTGGATGTTGGGTCCGACCGGCCACAGGCTGTCGAAATTATACAGACCCACGCCGGTGATGGCGTTTTCGAACATGAAGGTGGCGATTTCGATGGCAAGCTCGCGGCGAGCCACCGAGTCGACCTCGGCCATGTGCTGCGAAACCTTCTCGTCCAGCCACGGGTGCTCAACTCCGCGGTTCCAGACGGCCTGGTGGTGCAACTTCGACAGCATTCCCGAGAAGCCCTGGCCGGGCTCCAGGCGGATACCGCCGGCGTGACATGTGGAACCCTGGTAGTTGCGGGCGATGAGGCTGGGCCGCAGAGTCGTGTAAGGCAGGTTCTGGAACTTGACGTCCACTCCGATGTCGCCCCACATGGAGGCGATGGCCTCACAGGCTTCCACTTCCACCGGCGCGCCGCGCAACGACGGGGTCAGCGTGATGCTGAAACCGTCAGGGTATCCGGCCTCGGCGATCAACTGCTTGGCCTTCTCCGGGTCGTACTCCCAGCGGAGTTCCGGCGGCAGCCAGCTTTCTTCGTACTGGCCGAAGTCCCAGAGGACGGCGGGGGACCCGTAGCCATGGAGCAGCGTGTCAACGATGCCCTGCCGGTCAATGGCGATGGACAGTGCGGTGCGAACCTTGGCCGCGTTCTTCCATTCTTCAGAATTTATGTCGGGATCAGCCGACACCCAGGGCAGGTCCGGATCGTAGCCGGGCTGCTGGTCTTCCGTGCCGATACCCACGTAGTACTGGCCGTAGAAAGTCAGAGCCGCTTCGCCGCCGCCGGGAACCCGCATGATCTCAGCGCCGTCGACGCTCTCAACCTCGGACAGGGAGTCGAAGGCCAGCAGCGTGGTATCGAGGTTTCCGGTCTTGAAACCGGCCACGCGGGATGATTCTTCGGGAATTTCCTGGAAGATCAACTCTGCGAAGTGGGGTGTTTTCCGCCAGTGGTTTTCCACGGCTTCCATGCGCCAGAACTCGCCGGTGCGGTATTCCACCAAGTCCCAGGAACCGGTTGCGGCGATCTGGTCGTTGGCTTCTTCCACCCCGAGTTCTTCGGTCTGTTTCTTGCTGACGATCCAAGTTCCGCCGCCGCCGGCGCTGGTCAGAATTTCGTTGACCGGAACCTCAGACCAGGGAGCGCCGGTATTAACCTCCACGGTGTAGTCGTCGACGGCTGTCGCGTGGCCCTCCGGGTTCTCCCAGATTCCACGCATGTTGGACGCCCGGGGGTGCTTCGAGCCCTCGGCTCCGAATTGCCGCATCGCCCAGATCACGTCTTCAGCGGTCATCTCGCCGTAGCCCTTGTGGAACTGGACGCCCTCGTTGAGGTTGAAAGTCCAGGTCGATCCGTCCGGGGACACCGACCATTCCCGGGCCAGCATGCCAACGGGCTTCAACTCGCTGGACACTGTCAGCAGCGACTCACCGATAGGCGCAGTCTGCAGGACGAAAATCTGGGGGTTTCCGGTCAGGGCGGGGTGGCCCATGAAGGGTCCCAGTTCCTTCTGACCGACGATCAGCCTGCCGACGGGCTTATCGTCAACCATCACCTCGGCAGCTTGCGGCGTGGCCGTAGGCGCCGTCACCGCGGCCGCTACCGGGACCTCGGTGGCGGCCGGCGCGGATGATCGGGATTCGGGAGCCGAGGCTTGCGTCGCCGCCGGCGCGGCCGGGGCCGCGCTCTGGCCGGCGGAGGTCTGGCCCGTGGCCGGAGCGGGGGTCTCCGCCGCGCCGCCGCAGGCAACCACCAGGGCCAGCAACAGGGACAGCGCGCCGAGACCGGCAGCGGCGGTCAGGGACTTTCCTGGAAATCGCAGCATATTTACCTCATCGTCTTGTGATTGGTGTCGATTTTGCGGGTAGCTTTACTACCGGTGCTTGATGTACTCGTAGCCGTTGATCTGGCGGACGTCGCTACGGCGGACATACTCGCCCCACGGCTGGATGCGTGGCCCCACCGGCCAGATGGCGTCGATGTTGTAGTAAGTAAGGTCGGTGAGGGCGTGGTCAAACAGGAACTGCCCGAGTTCGCGCTCCATTTGCTCGCGCGCGTCGGGGTCCACTTCACCCATGGCGCGTCGCATCAGGTCATCGGACCACTGGTGCTCCAGTCCTCGGTTGAAGGGGTTTTCGGTCAGGTAGCTGCCGAAGCCGCTTGCCGGCGTGGGCAGGGGGCCACCGGCGTGGCAGGTCGCGCCCTGGTAGGTCCGGCCCACCAGCGTGGGGCGCAAGGTGCCGTAGGGGATGCGCTGGAAGTCCACGTCCAGGCCGATGTCATTCCACATCTGCGCGATGGCTTCGCAGCTTTCCACTTCCTGAGGCGCGCCGCGCAGGGCCGGCGTCAGGGTGATGTTGAACCCATCGGGGTATCCGGCCTCTTCCAGCAACTGCATGGCGCGTTCGGGGTTGTACTCCCAGTCCCGGCCGTCCAGGTAATGCTCGAAGCCGCTGTACGAGTGGATGGGCGTGGCGGTGCTGCCGTTGCCGGACAGGATTTCGTCAACCAGGGCCTGGCGGTCAATGGCGGTCATCAAGGCCAGGCGCACCTTGCGGGCCCGGTCCCACTCCGGCGAGGTAATATCGTCAGTTGGGGAAACCCACGGGTTTTCCGGGTCGTAGCCGGGACGGGTTTCGACGCCCTCGACCGGGTACCAGTTTCCGTAAATCCGCAGGCTCTGCACGATGGCATTGGAAACCTTCATCAGTTCGGCGCCTTCCACCTCCAGCACGCTGGGGATGGAGTCGTAGCCCATCAGGAAGGTGTCCAGGGCGCCGGTCTTGAATCCGGCGACGCGGGAGGACTCTTCGGGGATTTCCCACATGACGAACTGGTCGAAGGCAGGGGTGTGCCGCCAGTGATCGCGGACCGCCTGCATCTTCCAGAACTCGCCGGTACGGTGGTCGATGATTTCCCAGGGACCGGTGGTGGCCATATTCGCGCTGGCCTCTTCGACGCCCAGTTCCTCGGTCTGCCTCTTGCTGGCGATGAAGGTGGAGGCGCCGCCGGGTGTCATGTGCCAGCGCTGGGCTATCACGTGCACCAGGGGTTCGCCGGTGTGCACCTGCACGGTGTAGTCGTCAACGATCATCGAGCCGTCGCGGTCCGCCCAGAACGTCTCCAACTGGCCGGCGCGGGGATGCTTGCTCAGCCCCCACTGCTGCATCGACCACACGACGTCCTCGGCCTTCATCTCGCCGTAGCCCTTGTGGAACTGCACGCCCTTGTTCAGATGGAAAGTCCACACAAGGAAGTCGTCGGAGATCTCCCACGATTCGGCAAGGAGGCCCTTGACCTCGCGGTTCACGTCTTCCTGCAGCAGCCCTTCCCCGATGGGAGCGGTGCCGTGGACGAAGATCTGCGGGTTGCCCAGGGTACTGGGGTGCAGGAAGAAGGGCCCCATTTCCTTGAGGCCGGTGCTCAGGATGCCCTTGGGTTCGGCCATCATCATGGAGTCTCCCGAACCGGCGGCCTGAGGCACCGCAGTCGGGGCGGCCTGGGCCGCTTGGGCGGGCGCCGCTTGTGCAGGCGCGGCCGGAGCGGCGGCCTGCTGGCTGCCGGAAGCGGGCTGCTGGGGCGCGGCCTGTTGCGCTGCTGCGGCAGTGGGAGCGGCGGCCGGAGCTTGCGATTCTTCGGCGGTACCGCACGCGACGATGGGGGTTAGAACCAGCCCGCCTATTACAAGGGCGAGCAAGCTCTTGCGGCTGATCCCGGACCAACTCATTGAACCACCTCCTGGCGGTGTTTCCCGTTGTGAACAGGCCGTAGGAAACGGGCTCATCGAGCCCGTCGCGGTAAGCCTTGGATTTGGTGAATTCCCTCTGGTAATCGGTCGCAAAAATCAGGAATGCGAACGCCGTCGCAGTCTATCGGACGTACTTTGCAATGTCAATATAGTCTGTACCAATTATCAATGCTAGCTACTATCGTGAAATATGATGAGCCTAGTGAGCCGGTGCGCAAGTTGCGAATTATGCTCTGAGCGGGGACAAACGCCGTCACATGCGCAAGCATCCCTGGCCGGTTACACGGCATTTACCGCGCCGTTATCGGGAGTTCACAGAAAGGCAACCGGGTTGTAACCGCGCCGCAACGGACGCGCAAAACACGCCGCCTATTCTGAATCGTGCTTACCAGATCGGGAGCGCGATCAGACCATGCAGCAGAACATCGGCGAATTCAAAGCAACTATGGGCGCTACGGCGACCCATTGCCCGTACTGCGCGTTCCAGTGCGGCATGCGAATTTCTGGCGCCGGCAACGATCCGGCTATCGTCGGCGACCCTGAGTTCCCGGTAAACAAAGGCGCCTTGTGCATCAAGGGTTGGACCGCCGCGGCCACGCTGTCGCATCCTGAGCGGCTCGCCACTCCATTGGCGAGGGACGCGGCAGGCACTCTCGTACCGGTGAGCTGGGACGAGGCGCTGGACCGCGTCGCGCAGGGGTTCAGGAATGCCCAGGATGCGCACGGCAAAGACGCGGCCGGTATCTTCGGCGGCGGTTCGCTGACCAATGAAAAGAGCTACCTGCTGGGAAAATTCGCGCGCGTAGCGTTGCGGACGTCCAACATCGACTACAACGGCCGGTTCTGCATGTCCTCGGCGGCGGCCGCTACCATCGGTTCGTTGGGGATCGACCGGGGGCTGCCTTTTCCGCTGGAGGACATCACCGACGCCGAAGCGGTGTTAATGACCGGAAGCAATTCGGCCGAGACCATGCCGCCACTGATGCAGTATTTCGAGGCGCAGCGGGCCAACGGCGGCAAGCTGATCGTAGTCGACCCGCGTTTGACGGCGACAGCGGTTCGAGCGGATCTGCACCTGCGCCTGACGCCGGGAACCGACGCCGCTTTGGCCAACGGTCTGCTCCACATCCTCATGCGTGACGCTCTGATCGACCAGGACTATATCGAACAGCGCACGGAAGGGTTCGAGGGGGTCAAGAGCACTATAGCCACCTACTGGCCGGAGCGCGTGGAACGCATCACCGGAGTGCCAGAGCAGGAACTGGAAAGAGCGGCGCACATGCTGGGCGCGGCGAAGACCGCGATGGTGCTCACCGGTCGCGGGACCGAGCAGCAGGCGCAAGGGGTCAGCAACGTGCGGTCGTTCGTCAATCTGGCGCTTGCGCTCGGACTGATCGGGAAACCCAACAGCGGTTACGGCTGCCTTACCGGACAGGGCAACGGACAAGGCGGACGGGAGCACGGTCAAAAAGCGGACCAGTTGCCCGGCTACCGCCGTATCGATGATCCGGTGGCCAGGGCGCATGTGGCCGCAGTGTGGGGCGTGGACGAAGACCGTATCCCGGGGCCGGGAAAGTCCGCATACGAAATGCTCGACGCCCTGGGTCAAGATGGCGGAGTGCGCGCGTTGTTGATCATGGGATCGAACGTCGTGGTCTCGGCGCCCAATGTCAATCACGTGGAAGAGCGGCTCCGCTCCCTGGACTTCCTGGCGGTGAGCGATTTCTTCCTGTCGGAGACCGCAGAGTTGGCCGACGTGGTTCTGCCGGCGGCGCAGTGGGCGGAGGAGGAAGGCACCATGACCAACCTGGAAGGCCGGGTGATCCGCCGCCGCCGTGTAACGCCGCCGCCGGCGGGCGCCAGGGACGATATCGCGGTGATCTGTGAGTTGGCGGAGCGTCTCGGCGAAGGGAAGTATTTTCGTTACGCCGGCTCGGAGGAGATATTCGACGAATTGGGACGGGCATCGGCCGGTGGGCCTGCGGACTACTCGGGCATCACGTACGAAAAAATCGATGCCAACGACGGTGTCTTCTGGCCGTGCCCAAATACTGCACACGGCGGGACGCCACGCATGTTCGCCGACGGTTTCCCCACCCCCACAGGACGGGCCAGGTTCCACGTGGTCCGGCACGGATCGCCGGACGAGGAGCCGGACGCCGACTTTCCCCTTTATCTGACCACCGGGCGCAACCTGTCGCAGTACCAATCGGGCACTCAAACGCGGCGGATCGAAGAACTGCGCGACATGACGCCGACGCCGCTGGCGGAGTTGCATCCCGTCACGGCGGCCCGCTACGGGCTGGCGGATGGCAGCGGAGTCACGCTGGCCACCCGCAGGGGCGTGGCGATATTCAAAGTCAAGATTACGCGGAGCATACGCGAAGACACTGTGTTTGTTCCGTTCCACTGGGGCGGCATCCAGGCCGCCAACCGGCTGACCAATCCAGCGCTGGACCCCACCAGCCGGATGCCCGAGTTCAAGGTCTGCGCAGTGCGCATCGAGGCAGCACCGGACAAAACACACCGCACCACCGTCGACAGAGGTGAATGATCCCATGACCGAGAAGCAGAAACTGGTCGTCATTGGCAACGGCATGGCCGGCGCCCGTTTCGTGGAGGAAACGGTGATGCTCGGCGGACGGGATCGCTACGACATCACGGTGATCGGCGAGGAGACCTGCGGCAACTACAACCGCATTCTGCTGTCCAGTGTCCTGTCCGGTTCCCACGATCCCGATGACATCTTTATCAACCCCTTGAACTGGTACGCAGAGAATGGGGTTGACCTGCACGCGGGCGTTCGGGTGATCGGCGTGGACCGCAAGGGAAAGATGGCCTACGGATCCGGCGGAGTATTGATCCCTTACGACAAGCTGGTTATCGCCACGGGGAGCAGCGCGTTCGTTCCGCCCATGGATGGGCTTTACGAAGAGGATGGGTCATACAGGGATGGGGCCTTCGTGTTCCGTACGCTGGAGGACTGCACCCGGATTATCGAATACGCAGACAACGCCAAACGGGCGGCGGTCATCGGTGGCGGCCTGCTCGGGCTGGAAGCCGCCAGGGGCCTGATGAACCGCAGGCTCAAGGTAGACGTGATTCACCTGATGGGGTGGCTGATGGAAACCCAGCTCGATTCGATGTCGGGCCAGTTCCTGAAGCAGAGCCTGGAAGAGTTGGGTGTGACGTTCCATCTGGAAAAACTGACCACGGCGGTGCTGGGCGACGAAAAAGTCACCGGGCTGGAGTTCAAGGACGGAACTACTCTGGGCTGCGACATGGTGGTGGTTTCCGCCGGCGTGCGGCCGAACGTGGACCTGGCGCGCATGGCCGGTTTGCACGTGCGGCGGGGGATCCTGGTGAACGACAGCATGGCCTGCCGGAACGACCAGGACATATTTGCCATCGGCGAGTGCGCAGAGCACCGCAGCCAGGTGTACGGGCTGGTGGCCCCCCTCTGGGAGCAGGCCCGTGTCCTGGCCGAGCGGCTGACCGGTCACGACGAGGATGCCCTCTACGGTGGGTCGCGGGTGTCGACCAAGCTGAAGGTCATGGGCGTCGAACTGGCGGTGGCCGGCGACAAGGACCCGCTCGAGACCGACGACGAGGTGGTGACCTACGTCGAGCCGAATCGCAACGTATACAAGAAGGTGATCGTTCGGGAGGGCCGGGTCAAGGGAGCCATCCTGCTGGGCGACGGGCTCGCCGTCCCCAGGGTGCTCCAGGCCTTCGACAGGCAGGAACCACTGCCCGAAAACCGCTCGGAGCTGCTGTTCCCGTTGGTGGATATCCTGGCGCCCGCAGTGAACGTAGAGGACCTGCCCGACGATGCCCAGATCTGCGATTGCAACGGTGTCACCAAGGGCAAGATCCTGGCGACCGTGAGGTCCGGCAACCGGGACGTGCAGTCGGTGTGCGCCACCACCCGAGCGGGAACCGGATGCGGTTCCTGCAAGGCCCAGGTGCAGGCGTTGGTTGATCTGGCGGCCGACGAGATTCCGCCCGGCGATGACTGCCAGGACCACTACGTGCCCGGCATCGCCCTTACGAAACCGGAGCTTACCGGAGCCATCAAGGCGATGAAGCTGAAGAGCGCGGCGGCGGTGATAGAGGCTCTGTCCGAGGGCGCTGCTGATGCCGGAGTGGAAGCAGACCTGGAGTCGCTCTTGCGGAACATTTGGGGAGAGGTCGAAGGGAGTGCCAGGGAAGAGCCGTTAGAGACGAGCGCGGTTTTCGCTACGGTCGCGACGTGGCTGACCGAGGATGCTCCCACGACTCCGTTCCCCGTCGGCGCCTCCCGCCGCTCTCCATGACAGCCGATTGACGCGTAAGGCGCGCCGAACCCCATGCAGTCCCGAGGACTGGAGCTCGTTGACAGGCTGTGACCACCAAACGAACCGGAGTCGAGCAAATGAGCACGCTAGGAGCCGCTTTAGAAAGCGCGAAAGCCCCACGGATCAACCTGTTCAGCCTGGACACGCCGCACATGCGGACGTTCCATCTGACCTGGTTTGCGTTTTTCCTCTGCTTTTTCGGATGGTTCGGTATCGCGCCGCTGATGGCGGTTGTGCGAGAGGACCTGCTGCTCACCAAAGCCCAGATCGGCAACACCATCATCGCCTCGGTGGCAATTACTATCGTCGCGCGCCTGGTATTTGGATGGCTGTGTGATCGCATCGGCCCGCGTTTGGCGTACAGCGGACTGCTGATCCTCGGTTCCATACCGGTGATGTGCATCGGCTTGGCCAATAGCTATGAAACCTTCCTGCTCTTCCGGTTGGCCATAGGTGTGATCGGCGCTTCCTTCGTAATCACCCAATACCACACGTCCGTCATGTTCGCGCCGAACGTCGTGGGCACCGCCAACGCCACGACCGCCGGTTGGGGCAACCTGGGCGGCGGCGTGACGCAAATCGCCATGCCCCTGGTGTTTGCCGGTGTGCTGATGTTCGGGGTGGACGAAGCGTTCGGCTGGCGTGTTGCCATGGTCATACCGGGCGCGGCGTTGCTGCTGATGGGTGTCGCGTACCTGTGCCTCACTCAGGATTCTCCGGCGGGAAACTACCGGGACCTCCGTGCCCGTGGACTGATGCCGTCGGCGGACGCCTCAAAGGGTGCGTTCTGGGAAGCGGCAAGAGACTACCGGGTCTGGGCGCTGTTCGTTATCTACGGCGCGTGCTTCGGCGTGGAGCTGACCATCAATAACATCGCGGCCCTGTACTACCACGACCGGTTCGAACTGAACCTCGCCACCGCAGGTCTGATCGCGGGTCTGTTCGGGATGATGAACATCTTCGCTCGCACTTTGGGCGGGATGTTCGGAGACAAGGCCGGCATCAAATTCGGGTTGCGGGGTCGGGTGATGTTCCTTGGGATCGTGCTGCTGTGCGAGGGTGTCGCGCTGGTGCTTTTCTCCCAGATGGCGACGCTGTTCCTGGCCGTAGGCGCGATGATCGTATTCAGCCTGTTCGTGCAGATGGCCGAGGGGGCGACCTTTTCCGTCGTGCCGTTTATCAATCGCCGGGCGCTGGGCTCGGTGGCCGGTATCGTGGGCGCTGGAGGCAATGCCGGAGCGGTGGCTTTCGGGTTCCTGTTCCGCGCGGAGAGCCTGAGCTACGCCGATGCCCTGTTCGTGGTCGGAATGGCAGTGCTGGTGGCCTCTTCCCTGGTGTTCCTGGTGCGGTTCTCCCGCGAAACCGAGCGTGCAGAACGGCGGGCGCTGGACAATGCGCTGGCCGCCAGATCAGGCGCGGTCATGGTTCCCGGCGCGGCCGACTAGAGCAAGGATTTCGGGTTGGCATGGATGGACGGGGACCGTCAGAATCGGGCCCCGTATCAAGTGCGGGGTCGCAATGGCAGTTTGCGGGGAAGGTGGATACGCATGAGCCGCGAATGGCCTTGCGAGGCCACGCATAAGCATTGGGAATAGAGTCTTGGGAATGGGACACCCTCTCCCATCAAGGGAGAGGGTGCTTTTTTA
>DAOUIF010000042.1:0-8035 GCA_034423575.1 Dehalococcoidia bacterium
GCCTACCCTGGCCCCGGGCGAGCCAACCCGAACCCCAACTCCCACCCCGGCGCCAACGGCGACGCCAGCTCCAATAGATTCGCTGACCACCGCCGACTTGCCGGGACTGCTGCCGTCGGTGGAGGACGTCGCCGGCCTGGCTACCGAGACCGCTGAGGACAGTCCGGTTATCAAGGACGTAGTGCTGGCCGGCGTCTGCACCGGCGGCGCAGACGCCGATTGCGTCTATGAAGGCGTGGAAGGAGAGGGCGAGTTTACCGTCCCGGACGATGGCTTTATCGCCGGCTATAAGCGATTTACCTGGGCCGGCGGTCTGCTCAACGTGTACAGCGTGGCCGACAGCCGCGCCTATTTCACCCTCACCTGGGTCAGCCTGTATGAGACTCCCGATCAGGCTCGGGCCCGGGTTGACGCTCTCAAAGCCTATGACCGCAGGGCGCTGAACGAAGAGATAGATGCTCTGGTTGCAGAGTTGCAGCTGCCGGTTCGGGGCGTGAACATAGTTTCCGTCAGCGACGCCGACGCGCCTCCGCTGGGAGATTACGTCGTGGGCAAGGACTATACTTTTTCAGGTTCCACCGCCATCATCGACGGGCGCGAGTTCCGGTTTGTCCGCGGGCGCACCGCAGTGCGAGCCATCATCGCCGGCGTGTTCGGCAAAACCCTACCGGAATCCACGGTGGCCCTGGCCGAAATTGTTGATGCCAACATCGAACCATTCCTGTTGCAAAAGTAGTCCAAGCGGACCCATGCGCGTCTCCCAACTCGGTGAATTCGGACTCATCAGCCTGGTACAGGAATGGACCGGCAGCCCGGCCTCCGTCCCGGTGGCCATCTCCCGGGATACTTACCGTATCACCGTGGACAACGGAGACGACGCTGCCGCGGCGACTTTCCTCCGCAGCCCGGTCACCGAGCTATACACCACCGATACCATGGTGGACGGGATCCACTTCACTTCCGAGACCACTCCGTGGCGCGATCTGGGCTGGAAGGCCATCGCTTCCAACGTCAGTGACGTGGCGGCCATGGGGGGGACGCCGGCATTCGCGCTGGTGACTCTCGGCCTTCCTTCAGACACCCGGGTGGACGACATACGCGAACTCTATGCAGGAATGACCGAGATCTGTAGGGAGTTCGGGGCGAGGGTGATTGGCGGCGACATGGTGAGATCGCCCGTGGGCTTCATTACCGTTGCCCTGACGGGTATCGCCACCGGCAAACCCATGTTGCGGACTGCGGCGAGGCCGGGTCACCTCGTGGGGCTCACCGGGCCCGTCGGCGGGTCCGCCGGAGGGCTGAGGACCATGCTCGACGCGGTGGGGACTCCGGGTCCCGGCGCGGACCAACTCGCGACCGCCCATCGCAGACCCCGCCCGCATGTAGCGGAAGGGCGCATCCTGGTCGCCAATGGCGTAAGTTCGGCAATGGACGTCAGCGACGGGTTGGCCGATGATCTGGCAAAACTGTGCTCGGCCAGCGGTGTGGCAGCCGTGCTCTGGGCGGATAATGTGCCGGCCGACCCCGTCCTCAGGTCTGTGTTCCCCAACGACTGGCTGGACCTGGCTCTGTACGGCGGAGAAGACTATGTCCTGCTTTTTACTGCCCCACCGGAGATGATGACTGCCGTAATCGACCAACTGCCCGATTCTGCGGCGGTAGTCGGCGAGATTGTCGACGGAAAACCCGGCACGGTCACGGTGCTGGACGCCGATGGCAACCCACGTCATCGTGGCGGCGCAGGTTGGGATCATTTCGGCTGACGTCGGCACACGTGACCGATGAGCCACCGTTGACGGGTCCATGACCAAGAGCATTACCATCCATACGGAAACCGCCGACGAGACCCGCCAGGTGGGCAAAACCATCGGCGAGGCGGCGGCGCGCGGGGACGTCTATCTGCTGACCGGGCCCTTGGGCGCCGGCAAGACCTGCCTCACCCAGGGCATCGCCAGAGGGTTGGGGGCTTCGGGTTACGCCCGGAGCCCCACCTTCGTCCTCGTGACCCGCTACCAGGGCCGTCTCACAATCCACCACGCCGACCTGTACCGCATTGATCATCCTGCAGAGGCGTGGGATCTGGGTTTGGAGGACGTCATCGCTGGAGGCGAAGACGTGCTGGTCGTGGAATGGGCAGACCGGGCCGCGGACATATTTCCGCCCGACGCTTTGTGGATCGGATTGGACTACGCTGCCGACGGCAACCCGGCGGCGTGCGAGGTGATCCCGGGTGAGGACGGTTCGGTGCCGGCGAGGCATCGAATTTCCATTGTTGACGCCCCGGATCGATACGCGCCGCTGCTGGAGCAATTGGTCCGCTATTCCTCTTCGGATGGATCGGGTCTCGGGCGCTGATGTTACTGTCCATCGACACCTCATCGCGGTATGGCGGAGCGGCGCTTTCCACGGTTGACGGGCACGTAGTCGAGGCCCGGATGTGGCGGTCCACCGCCAACCACACGGCGCAACTGATGCCGGCGGTTGCTGGGCTGCTGTCTGCCCGCGGCATCCGGGCTGCCGAACTGACCGCGGTGGCCGTAGCGCTGGGACCCGGGCCCTTCAGCGCGCTCCGAGTGGGCGTGAGCGCCGCCAAGGGCTTGGCAATGGCTGGCGGATTCCCCATCTTTGGAGTGGACACCCTGCTTTTGGAAGCTTGGCGTTACCTGGAACGCACGGCATTGGGCCAACCACCGGTTGAAAGCGGCGTAGCGTCCTGGCTGGACGCAGGGCGCAACGAGATTGCGGCGGGAGTTTTCGGGGTCGGCGGGAACCGTACAACGGACGATCGGGTCGCGCCGCCAGCGGATTTGCTGGACCGGGACACCAACTGCCCATCGGCGACAATCTATTGTGGAGAGGCAGCATGGGCGCGCCGCGAAGAGATCGCGGCTCGTGGCGGAGGCGACATTCCATCCGTTGTGATGCCGTGGACTCCCGCCGATCGACTGTGGGCGTTGGCGGACGTGGCCGGTCGTCGAATGGGCAAAGGCACTCCTGACGACCTGGCTACATTGCAGCCGTACTACCTGCGGATGCCAACCATCGGTGCGCCGCGCCGGCGCGACCCGGTCCGTCAGGGACGCCCGTCGTCATAACGCGACCTTCTCAACATCATTGATCATAAGGAGTGGACAACCGATGGAACGGACTTTCGTCGCCGTCAAACCGGACGGAGTGCAGCGTGGCCTCATCGGCGAGGTGATCTCCCGGCTGGAACGACGCGGCCTGAAGCTGGTGGCTATCCGCCTGATGATCGTCGACGATGAACTGGCCCGGCGGCACTACGCGGAGCACGTCGAGCGGCCCTTCTTCCCGTCGCTGGTGGACTTCATCACCTCTGGTCCCATCGTGGCCATGATCTGGGAGGCGAACAACGCCGTTGCTCTGGCGCGACAGACCATGGGATCGACCAATCCCGGGGAGGCAGGGCCCGGCACGATACGGGGCGATTTCGGGATCGACATCGGCCGAAACATTGTCCACGGCTCCGATGGGCCGGAATCGGCTGAACGTGAAATCGGCCTGTTCTTTGAATCTGGCGACGCCCTGGACTATACGCGCAGCACGGATAAGTGGATTATAGAATCCTGACCACCTGCGGGGCGCGGCTCCAGAGTCGTTCGAGTCCGAAGAACTCGCGCTCTTCCGGGCCGAAGATGTGGATCACCACATCAGCAAAGTCCAGTAGAACCCAACCCGAAGCCGGTGTCCCCTCGCGATGGTGGCGCGGGACGCTGGCATCCTCCATCGCCTCGGACAAGTCTTCCTCGAGGGCTTCGATCTGACGCACCGAGTCGGCGGTCATCACGACGAAGTAATCCGCGAACACCGTCAGTTCCCGAAGGTCCAGCATGACGATGTCGGATGCCAGCTTGTCGGCGGCGACGTCGACGGCCAGACGTGCGACGTCGGCCGGGGTTAAAGTATCGGTAGTGCTGGTCATTTCACGTTCGCAAAAGGCTGATTTCCGGAGTTGAGTGCGCCCTTAGTGGGGAGGTGGCGCGAGTATAGGACGGACGCGGTTTGCCTTGCAATCCCTGCCAATTGTGATATATTACACAAACTGATTGTGCCAGCGGCGAGAGGGTCCCCTGACCAGTTGATCGGGATTGACTTTCGGCATTGCTGGCGGCTTTTTCATTGTCCCAGCGACCGCACGGTGCAGCCATGAATTCGCTCAAAGAACTGGCCCAGTCCGGATTATATGCTCCCGATCAGGAGCACGACGCCTGTGGCGTCGGCATGGTTGCCAATATCAAGGGTGAAAAGACCCACGCAATAATAACTGAGTCGCTGGAAGTTCTGAACAACCTGGGGCACCGGGGCGCTTCAGGCTCCGATCCGGACACCGGGGACGGAGCCGGCATCCTGGTGCAGATGCCGGACGCTTTTTTCCGCAAGGTCACTGCCGAGATCGGGTTGACCCTCCCTCCTGAAGGTGAGTACGGCGTGGGTATGGTCTTCCTTCCCCAGGCCGCCTCCGCGCTTGCCGCATGCGTGGCACATATCGAGAAAGTTGTCGAGGATGAGGGTCTGACCCTCCTCGGATGGCGGGACGTTCCCATCGACCCGAGCAAGATTGGCCGGGACGCCAGGGCGGTTTGTCCCACCATCCGCCAGTTCTTCGTTGGGAAAGGCAGCGCGAACACCCCTGATCGCGGGGCCTTGGAGCGTAAACTCTACGTGGTGCGCAAGTCGATCACCAACAATCTGCAAGCCACCGGTATCAACGAGGACGATGCGGATTTTTATTACATCTGCAGCCTGAGCGCCAACACCGTCGTGTACAAAGGCCTCCTGGTTTCGTACCAGTTGCCCAATTTTTACGCCGACCTGAACGACGAAACGATGGTGTCGGCGTTTGCGCTGGTTCACTCGCGCTTCAGCACCAACACACTGGGGCACTGGAAGCTGGCGCATCCTTATCGCTATCTGGCGCACAACGGTGAGATCAACACGTTGCGTGGCAACATCAACTGGATGCACGCCCGGGAATACCAGTTCAGTTCCCCGCTGTATGGCGACGATATCCATAAATTGGCGCCGATCTGCGATCCGCTGGCAAGCGATACCGCCAGTTTCGACAATGCGTTGGAACTGCTGGTCATGACGGGCCGGGATCTGGCCCACGCCATGCTGATGATGATCCCCGAAGCATGGGATCAGCATGAGACCATGCCCCAGGAGAAGAAGGACTTTTACGAGTTCCACTCATGCATGATGGAACCGTGGGACGGCCCGGCCATGATGCTGGCCACCGACGGGAAGGATGTCTGTGCCGTCCTGGACCGCAACGGTCTCCGACCGTTCCGCTACACGGTCACCCACGATGACAAGCTGGTAATGGCTTCGGAGACAGGCGTGCTGAACCTGCCGCCGGAGAGTGTCAGAGAAAAGGGCCGCCTGCAGCCGGGCCGGATGTTCCTGGTCAGCTTCGACGAAGGCCGCATCATCGGTGACGAGGAACTCAAGCACACCCTGGCCAGCCGCCAGCCCTACGGCCAGTGGCTGAAAGAAAACAAGGTTGAACTGGCAGACCTGCCCGAAGCGCAGCCGTTGCCGCCGGCCGGGGGCAGCAACCTCCGCCAGCAGCAGCGTTCCTTCGGTTATACCATCGAAGAACTGCGGATGCTGACTACGCCCATGGCGGCATCCGGCTACGAAGCGATCGGCTCCATGGGTAACGATGCGTCGCTGGCGGTTTTGTCTGATCAAAACCGCTCGCTGTTTGATTACTTCAAGCAGTTGTTCGCCCAAGTTTCCAACCCGCCTCTGGATGCGATCAGGGAAGAATTGGTCACCTCGTTGGAGGCGTTCGTCGGCAGCGAGCAGAACCTCTTCGACGAATCCCCACTGCACTGCCGGCAGTTGAGGCTCAAGTCTCCGCTGCTGACCGATGAGCAGTTGGCTCAGGTCCGGGCGTTGGACGCGCCGGGGCTGTCTTCGGTGACCTTGTCTACCCTGTTCGAGGCCAAGTCGGGATCCCTGCAGCGCGCGCTGGATAGCCTCTGCAACGCCGCGTCCGACGCCATCGCCCAAGGGAAGAACATCATCATCCTGTCCGACCGCGGGGTGGATGCGACCCACGCGCCCATTCCCAGTCTTCTGGCGACCAGCGCGGTTCACCATCATCTGACGCGCACCGGCACGCGCACCCGGGTTGGCTTGATCGTCGAGTCGGGAGAGCCGAGAGAAGTCCAGCACTTCTGCCTGTTGATAGGCTACGGCGCCGGTGGCATCAATCCGTACCTGGCACTGGAATCGGTCCGAGACCTTGCCGAGCGCGGCGAGCTGAACGGCACCAAGCCGGACTACGCCGTCTACAACTTCATCAAGGCCAACGAGAAAGGCATTCTCAAGGTGATGTCCAAGATGGGCATCTCCACGGTGCAGTCGTATCGCGGAGCCCAGATCTTCGAAGCCATCGGCCTGAACGACGACCTGGTGGATCCGTACTTTACCCGTACCCCCTCACGCATCCAGGGGATCGGCCTGGATATCGTGGAGGAGGAAACGCTGCAACGCCACCGTTCCGCCTTTGACGACCCGTTCGTGCCGGGGATGCAGGAACTGGACATGGGTGGGCAGTACCAGTGGCGGCGGCACGGTGAATTTCATCAGTGGAACCCGGAAGCTATTGCCAAGCTGCAGTATGCAACCCGCGCCAACGACCCGCGCGCCTACCGCGAGTTTGCCGAGGACGTCAACGACCAGAGCCGCCGGATGGCAACGTTGCGGGGCCTGCTCGAATTTGCCAATCTTGAGCCCATCGAACTGGACGAAGTGGAACCGGCGGTAGAGATCGTCAAGAGATTTGCCACCGGCGCTATTTCCCTTGGTTCCATCAGTCGCGAGGCCCACGAAACCATGGCGATTGCCATGAACCAGTTAGGGGCGCGCAGCAACACCGGCGAAGGCGGAGAGGATTTCCACCGTTACACCCTCGACGAGAACGGCGACAACCGGTCGAGCGCGATCAAACAGGTGGCGTCGGGGCGATTTGGTGTCACGCCGAATTACCTGGTAAACGCGACTGATCTGCAGATCAAAATGGCCCAGGGTTCCAAGCCGGGCGAGGGTGGCCAGTTGCCCGGCCACAAGGTGGACGAATACATCGGTTGGGTGCGGCACACGACGCCGGGCGTAGAGTTGATCTCCCCTCCACCCCATCATGACATCTACTCGATTGAGGACCTGGCCCAGCTGATCCACGACCTGAAGAACATCAACCCCGAGGCGCGCATCCACGTGAAGTTGGTCTCCGAGGTCGGCGTGGGAACGATCGCCGCGGGGGTGTCGAAGGGACACGGCGACGTGGTGCTAATCAGCGGCCACGACGGCGGCACCGGAGCTTCACCGGAATCGTCCATCAAGCACGCGGGTTTGCCTTGGGAATTGGGAGTTGCCGAGACCCAGCAGGTCCTGGTGTCCAACGACCTCCGCAGCCGCATCGTGGTCCAGACCGACGGCCAGCTGAAAACCGGCCGCGACGTGGCAATCGCCGCCCTGCTGGGCGCAGAAGAGTTCGGCATGGCCACGGCCGCGCTGATCGTCAACGGCTGCATCATGCTGCGCAAGTGCCACCTTAACACCTGCTCCGTGGGTATTGCCACGCAGGATCCGGAGTTGCGCAAGCGATTTGCCGGGCAGCCGGGCCACCTGGTCAACTACTTCTACTTTGTGGCTGAAGAGTTACGGGAACTCATGGCAGAGCTTGGCTTCCGCACCGTGGCCGAAATGGTCGGCCGGGTTGACAAGCTCGAAACCCGCAAGGCGGTGGACCACTGGAAAGCCTCCGGCATCGACTTGGCCAAGCTGCTGACCGTTCCGCCGCGAGCCCAGCGCGTCCAGACCTACTGCTGCATCGACCAGGACCACGGACTGGAACGGGCTTTAGATCACCAATTGATCGCACAGGCCCAGCCGGCCATCGACCACGGCACGCCGGTGAATATTAACCTGCCGGTCAGCAATTCGAACCGCACCGTTGGGGCCATGCTCAGCGGACGGGTTGCCCGCAAGTATGGTGAAGAAG
>DAOUIF010000043.1:0-16495 GCA_034423575.1 Dehalococcoidia bacterium
GCGCGTGCCGGAGGACTCGAGGTTCGTAGGACGGCGCCTCCGGGACATCGAGGAGTCTGCGGATGATGACGTCGCCATAGCCGGCCTGCTTCATCGGGGCATCGTGTACGGCGCACCGTCCAGCTACCAGACGATCGACGCCAACGACATTTTGATCATTGAGGCCGACCCGGAAGACCTGGCCGCTTTCGTGGAAAACACGGGATTCGAGCTGGAGGGCTCCACCGACGCTCAATCCGAGATCAGTCAAACGCTGGATGCCGAGAACGTTGCCATAGTGGAGGCCATCGTGACCCCGGGCAGCCTGGCCCAGGACCGGAGCGCCCGGGAACTTCGCCTGCACTCGGAATTCGGCGTGAACCTCCTGGGAGTGTCCAGGCGCGGGCAGCGACTCGTCCGCCGGCTCGGCCATATCAACTTCCGGCTGGGCGACGTCCTGCTGCTTCAGGGACAGGAAGAGGTCGTGCAAACGGCCCTGCCCCGACTGGGCTTGCTGCCCCTGGCCGAGCGGGAACTTCGCATCGGCCAACGGCGACGTCTCCTGTTCCCACTAGGCGTTTTCGCAACCGCGTTGCTGCTGACCTCCTTGGGCCTGCTCTCAGTCCAGGTGTCATTCGTGGCCGCAGTGGTCGTCCTCGTGGTGACGCGCATCGTCTCGCTTGAGGAAGCCTACGAGGCCATCGACTGGCCGGTGATCATCCTCCTGGGCGCAATGATTCCGGTGGGCGAAGCGCTGGAGACCACGGGAGGCGCGGCGCGGATCGCGGCAACCTTCGCGGACCTCGGCGGCGCGCTGCCTCCGTGGGCCATGCTGGGTATTGTGCTGGTGACGACGATGCTGTTGTCCGCCGTGATCAACAACGCGGCCGCCGTGATCCTGATGGCGCCCATAGGAATAAATGTGGCGGAGAACATCGGCGCGTCCCTGGACCCCTTCCTGATGGCGGTGGCCATCGGCGGATCCTCCGCGTTCCTGTCGCCAATCGGCCACCAATCGAACACAATCGTGATGGGGCCGGGCGGATACCGGTTCGTGGACTACCTGAGAATGGGCCTGCCGCTGGAGGTTGTGATCGTAGTCGTATGCATCCCCGCAATCATGTGGGTTTGGCCCTTGGGCATCTGACGCGCAGCGGGGGATTGTCTGATGCCGGATTTGCCGGATTGGGTAAGATCCATCCTGTGGACGGTTTCAATCCTGGCAATCCCTGAATCTTGAAAATCCTGCTTCTGACGTTCCCCGCAAAACCTACAGGGGACTGCGTGCGAATATAATGGGGTATGGTCCGGCGATCCGGCCCCAGGCGACGCTAGCGTGAAGAAAACATGGAAAAAATCGAATCCAACCTCCGCACCTCTGACCGAAACTTTCTGGACAACCGGGCCCGCATGGAGGCGCTGGTCCACGACCTGAAAGAGCGGTTGACCCAGGTTCGCGCCGGTGGCGGCCAGCGAGCGGTGGAACTCCACCGCAGCCGCGGCAAGATGCTGGCCCGGGAGCGGGTCGACGGTTTGGTTGACGTCAACACTCCCTTCCTGGAACTAAGCCCCCTGGCGGCTTGGGAAATGTATGACGGCGAGGAGTCTTCCGCCGGGATCGTGACCGGCGTGGGCGTGGTCCAGGGCAAAGAGGTGGTGATCCTCGCCAACGACGCCACGGTCAAGGGCGGCACCTACTACCCGATAACCGTCAAAAAGCACCTGCGAGCCCAGGAAATCGCCTTGGAAAATCACCTGCCCTGCATCTACTTGGTGGATTCCGGCGGCGCGTTCCTGCCACTGCAGGCCGAGGTGTTCCCCGACCGCGACCATTTCGGCCGGATCTTCTACAACCAGGCCCAGATGTCGGCGCTGGGCATCCCACAGGTGGCGGTGGTCATGGGATCATGCACCGCCGGCGGGGCGTACATTCCGGCGATGAGTGACGAGGTGGTAATGGTGCGGCAACAGGGCACCATCTTTCTCGGTGGGCCGCCCCTGGTACGCGCGGCGACCGGTGAAGAAGTGGACCCGGAGACCCTCGGCGGAACCGAGGTGCACACCCGCGTGTCCGGCGTTGCCGACCACCAGGCCGCCAATGACGAGGATGCCCTGGCCATCACCCGGGACATCGTCGAAAACTTTGTGCGACGGCGCGCCCCGCCCTTTGAAGTGGCGGCCCCCCAACCTCCGGCTCACGATCCGACGGAGCTCTACGGTATCGTGTCTCCTGACAACCGGCGCCAGTACGACGTGCGCGAGGTGATCGCCCGGATCGTAGACGGCAGCAGGTTCCACGAGTTCAAGGCCGAATACGGCGAGACGCTGGTCTGCGGCTTTGCACGGATCTGGGGGTATCCGGTGGGCGTCGTGGCCAACAACGGTGTGCTCTTTTCCGAGAGCGCGCTCAAGGGAACCCACTTCATCGAGCTGTGCAGCCAGCGCGGCATCCCTCTGCTGTTCCTGCAGAACATCACCGGGTTCATGGTGGGAAGCCAGTACGAGGCCGGAGGCATCGCCAAGGACGGCGCGAAGATGGTGATGGCGGTTTCCAACGCCTCGGTGCCCAAGTTCACCGTGATCATCGGGAGTTCCTTCGGGGCCGGAAACTACGGCATGTGTGGTCGCGCGTACCAGCCCCGGTTCCTGTGGACGTGGCCCAACTCCCGCATTTCGGTCATGGGCGGGCAGCAGGCGGCGGAGGTGCTGGCCACCATCCGGTTGCAGCAACTGGAGCGGCAGGGGCGCACGCTGGAGCAGGAGGAGCGCGACGAGTTGCAGCGTCCCATCCTGCAAAAGTACGAAGAAGAGGGCGATCCCTACTACAGCACCGCCCGCCTGTGGGACGACGGCATCATCGATCCGGTGGACACGCGCGACGTGGTGGGGCTGGGGATTGCCGCGTCCATCAATGCGCCGTTCCCGGAGCAGAAGCGCGGCGTGTTCCGCATGTGAGCCCGGCCTCGACCCGACGCTGATATAATTCTGCCGCCAGCCCGGCCCTGCGGCCAACCGCCAGGTGCGATATGACCATACCCGACACCTTCGCCAGGACGCCCCAAGTCCAAACGCCTTTCGTGTTTCCGGACCCGCCGGAAGACCGCGACGACAAGATGACCAACTACGACCAGCAGGCCGCCACCGGGAGAACCCACTACCTTATCGAGCATCTGGGCAATCCGGAGACCACCCTGGTGATTGGCGAGCGTTACCTGGCCCTGGTGCCCACTCGGGACATGACCGGACTGACCTATCCCGACCTGCTGGTGGCTTTCGACGTGAAACCGGAAGACTACTACCCGCGCAGCGCCTACGTCATCTCGGAGCAGGGCAAGCCGCCGGATTTCGTGCTTGAAGTGGCGTCCCGTTCCAGCGGCCGGCGGGACGTGGTGGAGAAGCGTGATATCTACGCCGGTTTGCTCATCCCGGAGTATTGGCGGTTTGACGAAACGGGCCGGTATCATGGCGCGCGGCTGGCCGGGGATCGTTTGGTGAACGGGGAGTACGAGCCGATAAACATAGACGAACTGGACGGCGGGAGTTTACAGGGGTACAGCGCGGTTCTAAACCTGAACCTGCGCTGGACGCCATCGGGTCGCCCGCCCTACGGGGACGGGCTGGCGCGTGGACTGGCCCGGGGCGTTTTGGGTTGGCACGACCCAGCCACCGGACAGCACATCGCCACTCTGGACAGCGAGCGGGCCGCCCGCCTGGCTGCCGAAACCCGCGCCAACGCCGCCGAAGCCCGCGCCAATGCTGAACGTGATGCCCGCCTGGCCGCCGAAGCCCGACTCCGCGAACTGGAAGAATAACTCCGCCGGCGGAGATTCTGACGCGCCCCGGCCCATGCCGGATGCTCTCCGATGTTCACGAAGGTGCTGGTAGCCAATCGGGGCGAGATCGCAGTCCGGATCAACCAGACGCTTCGCGCCATGGGGATCGCGCCGGTGGCCGTGTATTCCGACCCGGACGCAGGGTCTCCCCATGTCGCCACCGCCGAGCAGGCGGTACTACTCCCCGGGAGCACAGCGGAAGAAACCTACCTGGACATCGGCAAAATAGTGCAGGCGGCCCGCGACTGTGGCGCCGATGCCATACACCCGGGCTACGGCTTCCTGTCGGAAAACCCGGCGTTCGCCCGGGCGGCCGGCGAGGCCGGCATCACGTTCATAGGGCCAGCCGCTGAAAGCATGGCGCTTCTCGGAGACAAGCTACGTTCCAAGGAGATTGCCCAGCGCGCCGGCGTACCCGTGGTGCCGGGGTCTCCCGAATGCCTGCCGGGCGACCCGGCGGCGACCGAGTTTGCGGAGCGCTGGGGGTTCCCTTTACTGGTGAAGGCCACCGCCGGCGGAGGCGGTCGGGGTATGCGCGTCGTTAACGGATCCCGGTGGTTGGAGACCGAAATGGAGCTGGCCAGCCGCGAAGCCCAGGCCGCCTTCGGCGACGGCCGCGTGTTCCTGGAGCGTTACATCGCAAATCCGCGCCACGTGGAGATACAGGTGTTGGCCGACGGACACGGCCACACGATCTACCTGGGCGAGCGGGAGTGCAGCATCCAGCGTCGCCACCAGAAGATTATCGAGGAGACCCCATCGCCGGCGCTGACGCCCGAACTGCGCCGGAACATGGGCGAAGCCGCGGTCGCCGTGGCCAGGGAAGCCGGATACGTCAATGCAGGGACTGTCGAGTTCCTGTTGGACACCCGAGCGGGTGAGTTCTACTTCCTGGAAATGAACGCCCGCCTCCAGGTAGAGCACCCGATCACCGAGGCCGTGCTGGGAATGGACATGGTGGAATGGCAGGCACGCATCGCCAGCGGGGAACCCCTGACACTGCGGCAGGAGGACGTCCAGCCCCGGGGGCACGCCATCGAGTGCCGCATATACGCAGAAGACCCCTATCAGGACCTCGTTCCATCCACCGGGACGCTCCTGCGCTGGCGTCCTCCCAGCGGACCGGGGCTCCGGCTCGACAGCGGGGTGGCCCAGGGTCAAGAGGTCTCAATCTACTACGACCCCATGCTCGCCAAGCTGATCGCTTGGGCGCCTGATCGGAATCTCAGTATGCGGCGCATGGATGTAGCGTTGTCCCAGTTCCTGGTCCTGGGCGTGATCACCAACATCCCCTTGTTGCGCGCGGTGCTGGGCCACTCCCAGTTCCAGTCCGGCGAATACGATACCGGCTTCCTGGAGTGGAACCCGGCAGTGACCAGGCCAGCGCTGACCGACGGATCGCGCTTAACAGCCCAAGCGTTGGCGGCGTGGGCATCCCAACAACCCGTCGGCTCAGAATCGCCGTCTACATCGGTTGACAGGCCCGCTGGCGCCAACCCGTGGCAAATCGCTGGCGAGCGGAGGCTGCCGTGACCACGAGCCAGGGCCAGATGCGCGAGTTGTATCCCACTGAAGGTGAGGTGTATCGCTACCGGTCTGACGAGCAGGGCGACTCGTTTTCATTCAGCATCGAGGGCGACGAACCCGCAGTTCTGGAAGCTTCCACCACCCTCAGCATCGAGTCGCGTCGGGTCGGAGAAGGGCTGTGTCGCACCGCATCGGGGCAGTCTCTCCCGTTCGCCTGGGCCTGGGTTGGCACTGAGCTGCACCTGTGGCTGGACGGCCGTCTGTTCATGTTCCGGCGCGAGGAAATCCGTCGGCGCGGCGTCAGTGATGCCACGGAAGCCTCCGCAGATATTCTCGCTCCCATGCCGGGCGCAGTGCTGGAAGTGCTGGTCGCCGAGGGCGACCGCGTAGAGCGCAACCAGACGGTGGTGCTGATGGAGTCCATGAAGATGGAATTGGTGATCACGGCATCACGCGCCGGCGTCGTCAGGCGGGTGTCCGTGGAGCCCGGCCAGCAGGTGGACCGGGGCATGCGTCTGCTGGAACTGGGTCCTGAAAGCGACACCGGTAACCACGGCTGACGGTATCGCGGCAAGCGTGTTGCCGTCGACGCTGGGCAGTGGCGGTGTTAGGATGCTGGCGATCATGGCGTTCCCACGGGTAGGACACGCCAGTCGCACCGGAGGATCACATCATGCCAGGCCAGGGTTTGGACTATTCCGCGCTATTCAACCGGGAGCTGCCGCCGCCGACTCCGCGGTGGGGAGGGCATCCGCGGTACAACTTCATCGGTGGCCACAGTGATCCCGACATGGTGCCCACGGAAGGGTTCATCGAGTCGGCGGAGAGGGTGTTCCGCGGCGACCCGCGCAACATCTCCATGTACAACTTCTCAGGCGGCCCGCAGGGCATCCTTCCGTTGCGCGAGTTCCTGGTCGAAAAGCTGGGACAGCATCTCGGCATCAAAACCACCATAGACGACGTTCTGATCACCTCGGGCTCCGGCCAGGCGATCGAACTCATCAACGAAATCCTGCTGGAAGAGGGCGACACGGCAATCGTCGAGGCGTTCAGTTTCTCCGGCGCCCTGGGCAATCTGCGGCGCCGGAAGGTCAACATTGTCGGCATCGAGGTGGACCAGGAGGGCATGCGCATGGACCACCTGGCCCAGGCCCTGGAAGACCTGCGCCAACGCGGCGTGCGTCCGAAATACATCTATACGATCCCCACGTTGCAAAACCCTACCGGCACCGTGTTGACCATGGAGCGCCGGTTGCAAATGCTGGAATTGAGCGAAGAGTACGGCGTGCCGATCTTCGAGGATGAATGCTACGCCGACCTCATATTCGAGGGTGAGTACGAGAACGCCATCCGGTCGCTTGACGATTCCAACCGTGTCCTTCACATCGGCTCTTTCTCGAAGACGCTGGGTCCCGGCACGCGGCTGGGCTACGTCGTGGCTTCGTGGGACGTGATGAGCCGCCTGCTTTCCCGGAAGAACGACGCCGGCACCGGCGTCATGGACCAGATGATAGTGGGCGACTACTTTACCCACTACTACGAGGACCACATCCTGGAGATGCGGTCGGCGTTGCAGCGCAAGTGCGATGTCCTGAGCGGCGCTCTCCGGGAATCCTTCGGCCCCAGCGTCGAGTTTGAAGTGCCCCGTGGCGGCATGTACCTGTGGGTCAAGCTCCCCGACGGCGTCGATTCCCGCAGTCTGGAAGGACCGGCGCTGAGGGAAGGCATCGCGTTCAACCCCGGGCCGGACTGGTCAGCCGACCCTGACGCGGCGGCCGGTTACATCCGGCTTTGCTTCGCTCTGCCGTCTGAAGGCGATATCCGGGAAGGCGTGGAGAAGCTGGCGGATGTGTTCCGGCGTGAAGGCGCTCTGCCGTGATTGTGCGGTAGCCGGATCTCCACGGAACGAACTACGCGCCGCCATCGACGGTGCGCACAAACTCAAGGGTTCTAGCCGCCAACTTGTCGGGGATTTCCACCTTCATGTTGTGACCCACGTCGTCGATGAGTTCGAGATGTGCGTTGGGCATTCGCTCGGCCATCAGGCTCTGGATCTCAGGCGGCGTGATGTCGTCGCGGGACGCTCCCAGGATCAACGTCGGAACAGTGATATCCGGCAGTAGAGGCGAGAGGTCTGCCGCGAGCAGGCAGCCCTGAAGGGCGATTACCTCGGACGCGGCGGTCCTGGCTCCTTCATCCGCGTACCACTGGATCACCGCGTCGGGAGTGTCCGGGCCGAATCTCTTGTCAGTGTCGGCCAGCAGCCAGGCTCTGGTCCCTTGCTGCTCCAAAATCCCGCGCCAGGGCGCCGCGTCCATGTTGGCGCCCATCTGGGCCAACCTGGGCGTGGAAGCCACCAGCGTCAGGCTCAGCAGACGGTCGGGATGGTTATGTGCGAATTGGAGGCTGACGATGCCTCCTGCCGACGCCCCGACCAGGTGGGTACGATCAATTTCCAGCGCGTCCAGGACGCGGGTAATGTCACCGGCCAGATCAGCCAGATCGAACGGGTCGCCAAGACTCTTGCGCGTGCCGGCGTGGCCGCGCATGTCGAAACGCACGACCTGGCGATGCCGCGCCAGCGTCGGCACCCACGGTCGCCAGCGGTGCAGATTGCCGCCGGCGGCGTGATGGAGCAAGATCGGCGCGTCCTCGCGCCAGGGGTCTGAAAAATCGTCCACGTGATAGTGAAACTGGTCTCCGCTCAGGTCCAGGATCGGCATTGTTCCTCCGCGTAATCGTAGGTGCGTTCGCGCCCTTCGGCAACGCCGGCGGTGCGGGTGCGGCCTTCG
Organism: Dehalococcoidia bacterium; assembly: GCA_034423575.1. Lineage (GTDB taxonomy): Bacteria > Chloroflexota > Dehalococcoidia > Lucifugimonadales > UBA3495 > Bin87. The sequence continues at coordinate 8,132 of DAOUIF010000043.1, forward strand.
GTGCTGCGGACAAGCATATCCTACGGGAGAATTGTCGATGCGACGGTTTGCGGAAGGATGACATAGCGGCGGAGTCCGCCGGCGTCGCCGTGAGTGTGTAGAATGCGGCAAGATGCATCCGCGAGGAGGGAAGCGGCCATGGCACTATCTCTGATACGGGGCAAGCACGTTGTCTGCAAGGTCACCAGTCCCAACTCGGCAGACGTCGTCGATGACGGAGCGGTGCTGCAACGCGACGGTGTCATCGAAGCAATTGGGGACTACCGCGAGCTCAGCCGTCAGCATCCCGATGCCGAGGTCATCGGCTCCGGCAACCACATCGTGATGCCCGGGCTGGTCAACGACCACTTCCACGTCGGCTTGTCCCCATTCCAAATGGGCGCGCCGGACCTGCCGCTGGAAATGTGGAGCCTGCACCGCATCGGCGTTCGGGCCATCGATCCCTACCTGGACCAACTCTACGGCGCGGTCCAGATGATCGAAACCGGCACCACCACCGTGCAGGCGATTCACTCGACCCCTCGGGGAACCGGCCCGGTGAGCATGGAGATCGCGGACAAGGTGGTGGGAGCGTACCAGGCCTCCGGGATGCGGGTTTCCTACGCTCCCTCGGTTGTGGATCAGAACTCCATGGTTGCTGGCGCCGGCGGCGGTGAAGCCGATTTCGCCGCCCGCATGCCTCCCGACCTGGCCGAACGGTACCAGTCCTTCATGGCCCCCGGCTACCGCCCGGTTGATGAAATCATGCCCGTCCTGGAAGATGTCTGCCGGAAATATGGCGACAATCGGCACGAACGGGTTCAGGTGACGATGGCGCCCAGCAACGTGCACCGCTGTTCTGACGAACTGCTCATGGCAATCAAGGAGCTGGCGGGACGCCACAGCACCGGCATCCACATCCACCTGCAGGAGACGGTCTACCAGAAGCTGTACGGCCACACCGCTTACGGCAAGACGCCCGTGCAACACCTCCACGAAATCGGGTTTCTGGGTCCGGAAGTAGTCTGCGGCCACAGCGTGTGGGCGACCGAGGAAGACCTGAGCATCATGGCGGCCACCGGCACCAACATCTGCCACAACGCCAGTTCCAATCTGCGGCTGCAGAGCGGGATTGCCCCAATGGGCCGGATCCTGGCGGCCGGCATCAAGGTTGCCATCGGCAGCGACGAGGCCGGCCTGAACGACGACAAGGACCTGTTCCAGGAGATGCGGCTGGTGCTCAAGATCCACAGGGTGCCCGGAATCGACCTCGAACCCCCGACGTCCCATCAGGTCCTGGAGATGGCGACGGCCAACGGAGCCTACGCCAGTTGGTTCGGCGACCGCATCGGCACCCTGGAACCGGGCAAGCGGGCGGACATGACGTTGGTGGACCTACGCAACATCGCGGAGCCCTTCCTGGACCCCCGGGTGTCGGTGGTGGACGCATTGGTACACCGGGCGCGGGGCATCGACGTGGACACTGTACTGGTGGACGGCGAGGTGATACTGCGCGACGGGCAACTGACCCGGGTGGACAAGGAAGAACTGTTCCGGGAGCTGAAATCGGCTCTGGATCGGCCGCTGACCGCTCAGGAGGAGGGACGGCGAGAACTGGCCTCGCTGGTGGAGCCACATTTGAGGCGGTTCTACAGCGGAACCATGCCGCAGGATGCTCAGCCGTTCACGGCGTACAACGCGCGCTCCTGACGGCACACGGCCGCGGGGGTGCCGCGATCTCGCCCTGGCAGTGAATCACGCCGCCACCCTGCTTTCGCGAGTGCTAATATCGACACGTAAACCGGCAACCGAACCCGGATACTCCTGAACACACTATCGGCCGTTGGCCCATCGGAGGCATCTTGGCTATCACAGAACTGGAAATCACCAAGCGGAGCAGCTTCGCCTCCGGCGAGAGCTTTGGCGATGTGGGGGCGTATGAGCTCCTGGAAGGCACCGCCCACTACGCGGTGGACCCGTTGCACCAGCGAAACCAGGGGATCACGGACCTGGACCTGGCGCCGCGCAACGCCGACGGCAAGGTGGAGTTTTCGGCGGACTTCGCGATGCTCCAGCCGGTAAATCTCGACCGGGGTAACCGGCGCATTCTGTTCGACGTAGTCAACCGGGGCCGGAAAACCGCGTTGAGCCTGAACAGCGTCCCCACGGCCAACGACCCCACGTCTCCCCTGGAAGCCGGCAACGGCTACCTGATGCGCCGGGGCTACACCGTGGTCTGGGGCGGGTGGCAGGCCGACGTCCCGCCAACGCCCGGCCTTATCGGCATGCACGCGCCGGAAGCCATCGGCCCCCAGGGTCCGCTGACGGGCAAGATCATGTGCCAGTTCCAGTGCAACGAACCAACGAACGTGTTCCTGCTGGCCGACCGGCAGCACCTGCCCAATCCCGCCGCCGATCCCGAAGAAGCAGACGCGACGCTGACGGTGCGCGACCTGCCCAACAGCCCGGCCACGGCCGTTAACCGGGACCAGTGGTCCTTCGTCCGGGTTGAGGACGCCGATCTGGAGCCACAGCACAACCATATCTACATGCCCTCCGGGTTCGAGCCGGGGAAGATCTACCAACTGGTGTACACCACCACCGGCAGCAGGATCGTGGGTCTGGGGTTCGCCGCCATGCGGGACGTTGTCTCCTTCCTGAAGCACGCTCCAGCGTCGGCCGGCAATCCCTGCGCCGACGCCATCGGCTACGCCTACGCCATGGGCCGTTCCCAGAGCGGGCGCTTCCTGCGCCAGTACATCCACGTTGGCATCAACGAGGACGAGGAGGGCCGGCCGGCACTGGACGGGATCATTCCCCACGTGGCGGGCGGGATGCGCGGCGAATTCAACCTTCGCTTCGGGCAACCATCCAAGGATGTCTGCTACATCATCCCGGAAATGTTCCCCTTCACGGACACCCTGCAGACCGACCCGGTGACTGGAGCGCAGGGATCCCTGCTCGAAACCCTGGAGCGTCGGGGAAACGTGCCGAAGATCATGTTCACCAACACCTCCGCGGAGTACTGGCGCGGCGATGCCGCACTGATCCACACCGACCTGGAGACCCTGACCGACGCGGCGGAGTCAGCGTCAGTGCGCCGGTATCACTTCGCCGGCTGCCAGCACGGCTCCGGTGACTTCCCGCCCATCGAGATCCGGGCCAACGACGGCATCAAGGGACAGCTTCCCTTCAACAGCGTGGACTACGCGCCGTTGCTGCGGGCCGCGCTGGACAACCTGGACCGCTGGGTGACCACGGGCGAGGAGCCCCCCGCCAGCCGCCATCCCAGCCTGAACGACGGCACGGCGGTGGAGTCGCACACGCTGCTGGAGCGGTTTGCCCAAATTCCCGGCGTGCCGGTGCCAACGGAGACCACCCGGGCGATCCGGCTGGACTACGGCCCGGAGTCGCATCTGGGACGCACCATCAAGCTGCCAGCCGACGAGGGGGAGGAGTTCCCGGCCCTGGTTGCAGACATCGACGAGTCGTTCAACGAACGGCGGGGCATCTGCTTGCCGGACCTGACCGTCCCGGTGGCCACGTACACCGGCTGGAACCTGCGGGACGAGAGCATCGGCAACCCTGGCCTCTTCATCGGCATCACCGGCGGCCTGGCCGGCTGGACTCTGCCGCTGCCGGCGACGCGGGCCGAGCGGGAGGCCACAGGAGACCCGCGCCTGTCTATCGAGGAACGCTACGCCGACCGCGAGGACTACCTCGGAAAAGTGAACCGCGCCGCGATGGATCTGGTTGAGGAGGGCTACCTGCTGGAGGAAGACGTGGCCGAGGTGCTGGAGCTGGCGGGACGGAAGTATGACTACTGGGCGGGCGACGGAGACAAGTGCTGAGTTCGTCGCCGGGCTCGATGTTTGCCGAAATCTGAAAAGGAGGAGCGCCATGCCGTTGCAGTTGGACCACACCATCGTTCCCGCTTACGACAAGGTGAAATCCGCGGAGTTCATCGCCCGCATCTTTGGGCTGAGTTACAACGGCCCGTGGGGCCACTTCGCGCCGGTCAAGGTCAACGACATCCTGACCCTGGACTTCGATGACTCCGACAACCCGCGCTCCAATCACTACGCTTTCCTGGCCTCGGACGATGAGTTCGACGGGATCCTGCAGCGCATCAAGGACGAAGGTGTCGTCTTTGGCAGCGGGCCCCGCTCCCGAACGGACGGTGAGATCAACCACCTGCATCAAGGGCGCGGATTCTACTTCGAGTGCGAAAACGGCCACGTGTGGGAGGTCATCACCCACACGTACATCACCGATTGAGGCGGGCAGCGGCGGCTCACGTGTCGCCAGCGCCGGCGGAGGCATTGACTCGGCCGGCATAGCGCGTCATGAAACCCCGAATGGCGCTGAAATACTGCTGGAAGCCCACGTACATCAGGTCGTTGTGTCCGGCCCCGGGAATGATCTCCAGGTGTTTGTGGGCGGTTTGCAGCTTGTTGAACATATCCACAGCGTCGGCCAGGGGCGCCGATTCGTCCCATTGGCCGTGGATTACCAGCGCGGGAACGTCGATGGCAAAGAACCTGGCCTGGTAGTCATCCTCCAGCGCCTGAGTGGCCTCTGCGTCAAGTCCCTCGGCTACGCGTCCCAGGTTGGGGCGCCCGCTCTCTATGATGACGCCGTTGATCCGGCCGGCCGCGGTTATGGCCAGTTCCCCGGCAGAGTGACGGCCCATGGAGCGCCCCATGACGTAGAGCGGGCCCGTGAACCGCAGCGCCCGCATGGTCTCTTGCAGCCAATCCAGGACCTCGTGGGCGTCCGACAGTATGGCGTTGAAGCCGGGCGATCCGCTGGACGCGCCGAATCCCCGGTAGTCCGCGACAAAAAAGTTTGCGCCGATCGCGTTGTAATGCGGAGCGATTTCGTCGTAACGGGCGACGTTCTCGCCACCGCCGTAGAAAAACAGCACCGTGGGATTCTGGCGTCCTACCGCAAAAAACCGGCACGACAGAACCGTCCCGTCGCCCATGGTAACCCCGTAGTCCACCGCGCCATCCGGGGTTTCGCTCCAGCCCCGCAATGGGTGGAAAGAGCGGGCCGACGTTTCGGCGTTGTCCAGCACTGAGTAATCAACGGCAGCCATGGCGGTTCCTCCAGCGATGGTGATCCAGGTTCTGTGGTCGAGCGGGCCACGGCGATGGCAACCGCCGGGACCGGTTGCTTCAGTCCCAAGCCTCGGCCGCTATGGAGATGGCGTTCAGCGCCGCCGGATAGCCCGCGTACCCTCCGGTCTGGATGAGCACCTCCACCATTTCCTCTTTGGAAAAACCCACCCGAAGCCCAGCACGCAGCAGGTTTCGCAACTGCCCGTCGGCCCGCAGCGCCGTGAGGGAGGCCGTGGCGCATACGACCCTGGATTTCAGGTCCAAACCGGGGCGGAAGAAGATCTCCCCAAACCCGTACTGGTAGGTGAGCACCCGCAGGTCGGGCGCCAGGTCCATCAGCGCGCTGGCGTAACCCTCCTGTCCTTGAGCGCCGAAGAGCCGTTCCCGCAACTCGCGCCCTCGCGCCTCCATTTCTTCGAGACTGAGTTCGGGCACCTCTGTCTGCGGCGGCTCGATCCCCCTCTCACGGAAAGCCTCGTGCACCAGTTCCAGCGAGTTGACCGCCGACGGGAACCCCGCATAGAGGGAACACTGGATTGGCACTTCCTGGATCTCCTCGGGGTCCAGTCCCATGCTCAACGCACTGTGGACGTAGGTCTGAAACTGCGAAAGGCGCTGGAGCGAGGTCAGGACGGACAGAGTCGCCAGCATCCTGTAGCGGATGTCCAGGCCGGGTCGGGACCATACCGCTCCGAAGATTGCCTCGCCGGTATAGTTTCTCAAGCCGGGGATGCTGGCCGTCGCCCGGGGCCTTTCCCGTACCGGATACGTGCCGTGTTGCAGGCGTTCCCTGATCTCGTTGCCCTTGCGCCTCAGTTCCTCGCGACTAGTCATTGCGTAACTCCAAATGCCATTTTGAAATGATCCCAGAACCGGCGGCGTACTGCATCCGTCGCTCACGCCGCTCGGGAATCCACGCCTCACGTTGTCCGCAATAGCGCTTTTGAAAAGCCTGGCAGGTCTTGGACCAACCGGCTGCGAGATCCCGAGGGGCACAGCCGCAGTGCGCATTCTACCCGCTTCGAGCGGCTGCCGGCACATTCTATGACCAGAACCCCGAGGGGCGATCCGGGCGCGAAGGCGGAATGGTCAACAAAGAGGGGGACAAGACACGCCCAGGACGATTGGCGTTCGTTGCGATTACCCGCACCGTGTACTGGGCACGGTGGCCAAGAGGGTCGCAATTTTCATGTCGGGCCCGGCTACCCGGTTCAGCCGGTATGGTTGCCAGCGAATTCCTGCCCTGTTGAAACGCGCCGGATGGGAGAGGAATCTACGATCGACATCGTGAGCGTCACCCGCGGCATCGTCGTCGACTTCGATGATGCCGATGCCGATGCCTCCCGGTGTCCAAGTGAGGATCGCCAGCCGCCCGCCGCAACGCGCCCCTACCCGAAATTTGCCCGCTGCCCAGAAACTGGCGAATTGTTCCAGATCACGATCAGCGGTTCGGGGTGTTGCATCCGCAGTTGCTGCAGGAAGGCAGTGGCGGTCGCGGAGTTGCTGTTGCCCTCCAGTTCCGTCACTTCCACCTCCCTGGTCCCCAGGCACACCGCCGAGTAGTAGCTAACCTTCTCCCCACGGCGCGGGCTGGTGGAGTCCGTCAACGCCGGTTAGCCTTTCAGCGCCCAATTGCCCCGCAGATCAGCATCGGCCTGAAAGTGGGCCTGGTCGGCTAAGAATATCCTGGCGCCCGTCCGGCGCGCCGTCGCCGTCAGCGCCGCATACTCCCCCACGAACGTTGCCCGACGTTCCGGTCCGCCTTGACCAACCGCTTCCGGGTACGTTTCAGCACAAACCCCAATCGATGCGGGTAGGTTCAGACAACTGCTGCGGCTCAGCGTCGGGCTAAAGTGGCCCGCTACACCCTGCCGCACCACCTTCCAGTTCCAGTTCGACACGTTGATGCCTGCTCTCGACGGCGATTCCTGTACCGCCACCTTCAACTCCTCTCGTTGCTCCACGTCCAGCGCGGGGGAGCCACCAGTCTGCTCGAAAACCAGCGCTTTGAGACCGCCCTCGGCGAATGCCTCGACCCATTGGCCAGTGATGTGGGCATCCCGCTCCAGGGCTCGACCCACCGCGGCCGCCGTCCATCCCCGAGCCAGCAGCCACACCCCGTGCCATCGCTCCCGCTCTCGGGGTGCCGGCGCTCGGTACATTCGTCGCAGCACCTCAGTCTCGCCCAGGCGCCGCTGCTCCAGCAACTCGCCCATCTCCGTCATACCCGACTACCCCTCAGATCTCCCAAACGACTGTCCCTTTGCCTCCTAATTCTGCCCAACACTAATGCGGGTTGCACCTCGGATTTGGTTTGGCGTCGAGACGATGGCATATTGATTTGGGGTAATATTCCCCGGCGCCAACCGCGGCTGGAATCTGTGCGTTCCAATGCCCGCACCGTATGAACCAAGCGACAACTGCACACGGACTGAACCGGTACCGCTGGGTAATGGCCGCCTTGACGCTGGCGGCGCACCTGGTGTTGGGGTTCGGTCTTTTCGGAATCGCGCCGGTGCTGCCACTGGCTGTTGCGGAATATGGACTCAGCAGCACGGCGGCCGGCCTGCTGGTTTCCCTGCCCATGCTGCTGGCAGCAGCCTTTGGCATTCCAGGCGGTATGCTGGTGGCCCGCATCGGGGTCAAGCGCGCGCAGTTGATCGGCTGGATTGCCATGGCAGTCCTGGCGCTGTCGTTCCTCGCTCCGAACTTTGCCATCATGCTCTCGTTGCGTCTGGCCTACGGGCTGGGACTGGCATTGATTGTGACCTCCACCGGCCCTTTGCTCATGGCGTGGTTCTCCCAGAGAGAAGTGCTGGTGATGAACTCCCTGAATACGGCTACGGTCAGCCTGGGAGTGGCCCTGGCCGTGGCCGGCACGGCTCCGCTGGCCGAGCTCACGGGCTGGAAAACCGCCATGTCCCTGTTCGGGGCGGTCGGACTGATCGGCGCCGCCCTGTGGCTGGTGGCGGGTCGGGATGCCCCGCTGCCTGACGCCCGGCCGGCGCGCATCTCCCTGCGAGAGACCGGGCGCGTGCTTCGTGACCGCACCGTAATCCTCCTGGTACTCACCGACGCCGGCGTGCTGGTCCAATACACGGCGTTGACCGGCTGGCTGCCCACCTTTTACAACGAGCATCGGGATATGTCGCTGGCGGCGGCGGGTTTGGTCACCGGGATGCTGCCCTTCATCGGCGTTTTCGCCGTGCTGGCCGGCGGCGTTCTCCCGTTGCGTTTCGGCTCGGTCCGGTGGGTGTTCGTC
>DAOUIF010000044.1:0-35243 GCA_034423575.1 Dehalococcoidia bacterium
GTGTTTTTCCTTCCATAAGTCTTCGCCTCAATAATGCGACTTGTCGGTCCTTGATCAAAATCCGGCACCTCCGTGCCGGAAGGTTTTACCCGTTCCAGACCGGCAAGAATAGTCAGCGTAAGAGGCATTCCTTATTGTCGTTAATCATCTGCCATCTGGACGGCCGCCGTGTTTGCGATTCGTGGGGCTGACGGCAGTCCGCAGCTTCGGTTGGAGTACACGCGCGGTGTGGCGAATGATGTGCCGGTCAGTACACCGCTGATCTCGGAGGGCGGCCCCACAGAAGTTTCTTGGGTTGCCGGCAGACTTGATCGCGTGGCTGTCACCGCGCTGCTAGGATCTCCCTGTACTCGTCCGAAAACTCGGTGGCACTGACCGCGCGACTGGCGGGTCAGTAGGAAGTGCCGCCTTCGCAGGACACCGGCTCCTGCGGTGAGTCCGCGGCGGCGGTATGGACTTCGTAGGTGTTGCCATTGTGCTGGAATGTTATCCGATGACCAGGCGTGATGACTTGAGCGTACGCCATGCCCTCTTGGGGACAGCCCAGGGAAGCATCCGACCACTGCACCCTCTCATCGCTGATCAAGGTCAGGCTTTCGGCCGGTACTGAAAGCCGGCTCGCCAGAACTTCTCGCGCTCTGATTTGAAGCTCGTTGAGGCTGCCCGGCTGTTCGCCCACGTTCCCGGCGGTGGGATTAGGTTGGGCGTCCGGTCGTGGTCGGGTGTCTCCAGAGTCTGGCTCGCCGCCGCACGCCGTAAGCAAGCCAACGGATACCAGCACGACCACTGCAACGGCAATCAATCGGGTCGCGGTCAGACGACCAAGCAACAGGTTTCTCCACAAATTCGTTGCATCCTGCATGGTTTAGTTCTCTCTCCACTCTTCGAGGCATCCTGTTCATTCGAGCGCAACCCGCTCCGCCGCGCGATACCGTGTCTGACGACGCGGCAAACGAGGCGGTCCAATTGACCAGCACCGCCTGCGCGGGAGCCAACCACACCCACCTCGCCGAGTTGCTCAGGGAACGGGACGGCATTGGCCTGAGTCGGCCAATCGTGCGCCGCATCCTGACTCGGGCGGGCATATCCAGCCTCCGGCGCCGGCGTCCGCCCAAGCATCGAGTCAGGCGACAAACGGATGCCCCAGGCTGGGATGCTGAGGCAGATCGACGGCAGTTTCCACCGGTGGCTGGGCGGCGACGGTCCCCAATCCACCCTGCTGCTGGCGGCGGACCTTTTTGGATCGGGAACACTACCTGCAGGAGGCGTGGGCGTAAGTGGGATGGTGTTGCGCCGCGCGGAGGATTGAGGTTAGGCATCCGCAGGCACGCATCCGGCGCAACAGCATCCGAAGGGGTGCTCCATCGGGTCGACGAGCAGGTGTGCCAGACCGCCCCAGTATTTCTCCTCGGGGTTACCCACGTCGCCCGACCAATAGTGCTCCACGATCTCGAGATGCTCGGGGAACAGCTCCCTGATTTCAGCGATCCCGGGCTCGGCGCCCGCCGCCACCAACTCCTCCTTGAGGTGGTAGAACCGGCGCATCCTGGCAAAGTATTCCGTCAGGCCCACCGCCTCCAGCAGTTCCCGACCCATCCAGTAACCCAGGTAGTGGTGGCACAGGCGGTTGCCCCGGTCGCTGCTGGCGGGATTCATCTCTTCCAGGTGCGCAATATTGCGGGCCTCGCAGTCGCGGCGCTGGTGGATGGTGTTCAACACCGCTTCCGGCACATCGGAAGGGTCTCTGCCGTCCAACCGGTAGACGTACTCGAAGGTCTTGACCGGAGTGTGGTTGAGCCAGGACTTCAGCTCGTTGCCAAAGTAGTCGTGCCCCAGTTCATGAATGACCACCGACGGGAGCATATTCCTGCCGGCGGCGTATTGGGAACCGAATCGCTGCAGATTCTCCCGGTCTCCGCGAAGACCGTATGCGAAGTCGTAGCGTTTGCCCTGCCCGATGCCGTTGGTTGACATCAACGGCGCCTGATCGCTGATCACGAACACCAGTCGCGGATTGGGCAATGGTATCTGCATGAGGCTCTCCAGTTGCTCCGCGATGCGCACCAACTCCGGCATGGTTTCGGGTCTGGGGGCACCTTGATCTCGGAAGATGCTGATGGTGAGTTCGGGAGTGAGCGTGGTCTGCCCACTACTTACCTCCACGTCGGCGTAGCCTGGGACCAGCCATCGCGCCAGCGCATCCGCGTCCCGGATCGTACCGGCCGCCCTGACCAACGTGGTCAGGTCGTCGGTTATGCCATCCTTGAAGATTCGCGACTCTTTCAGGGCATTCAGGTGGTCCTCGCCCCTCCGTCCCATATAGCTGATGGCGGACAGCGCCAGCGCGTCATCGTGCTCGAAAGTCTCAAGGAATGGCATGTCCAGCATCGCGCCAGCCAATTCTGGATATTCCCGACCTGTCCGATACAGCCGGTAAATGACTCCTCCCTCAGCTTCCGTGATGTCGTCCTGGACCCATGACTTCGCCAACATTTGCTCGGACAATGCCGGGGCATACTTGGCCGACCAGCGTATTCCATGAATAGCGTCAGTTTCGGCATCGGTCATATCATGATCTAGAACCCAGGGCTTTTGCAGCAAAGCCGTGAACGTGTCGGGATAAACGCGGGCGGCATCGACCAGCATCTGGGCGGCCTCCCGTTCACTATCCTCAATGCCATCGGAGACCCAGGGCAACGCCTTGAGTTGGTTAGCCTGCTCCGGTTCCAGGCGGTCGGCGCGTTCCAGACCGGAGATGGAACTGGGCGGTATTGGCGTTGGTGTCGGCACGACGATAGTCGGCGCCGGCGGGTTGGTCGGCGCCGGCACAGGATGCGGCGTATACGTGGGCAACGGCGTTTCGGTCGGTTCGGGTGGGCCGGCCGGCGGAACCGGCGTGGCCGGCGCCGGTGCGGATGTGGGTGCTGGGGGCGCGACGGTGTCTGTGAGCCGTGCCGCTGCCAGCGGTTCAACCGTATCCGTAGGCGATGCGCCAACCGGTGCCGCCGTCGGCGCTGCGATGGGAGCCACCGACTGCTCTGGCTGAGGTGTGGCGCATGACACGGCGGCCAGCAACAGGATTACTGCAGCCAGTGCTTTGGTCAGAATCATTGATGCGTTCGTAGCTCCTCGTCTCAGCGTCGGCGCATGGAGCGCTTCGGTACGCGCAGGTGACACCGCATTGGTACACGGGTGCTGATCGTGCAGTCAACCATCCTGAGTTGATTCCACGTGAACCAGTGTCACTGCGCTGGCGGAAAGCGCTGGCACCACGCCGGTGGCGACCAACTCCCGGAGGGAGTGGGTCAGATTGTGGGCGGGCACGACTTCCGGTGTGGGCGTGAGGTTCATCTTCCGCCGGCTGTTGCCCGGCGGGACTCGGCATGTTGTCTGCCGGCAGGTCTATGCTCCTGCGCGGAGGCTTGAGCGGGGACCATATCGGTGTTCCCTGGTGGGACTCCGGGAGGGTGCAGCCTTGCACAGTTGGGGCGGCGGCGCGGCACTGGCCGCGCGTTCAGGAGCAGAGAACAGCGGTTTGTAACCGAAGTCAACCATTTTTGCAACGGTTCAATGAAACGTCTGATGGTAGTGCCTTGGGTTTTCTTTTAAAGTGCCGTCATAGGCCCGATTTATGCCCTGTATGGCCGTTTTACGCAGGCTGGGGTGGGCCGTGTTTGCCTGTTCCTCGGATCTCGGTGGTTGGGAACTTGCTGGGTCTATTCGTGGCGATTTCGCTACTCGGTGCTTTTCGGTGCGGTGGTGCGGCGTTCGGTTGCTTACTGGTCATCCGCGCTGATGCAGTTCTGCTTCCAGCTGGTGTACCCTTTCTTCTGCCTGCTGGCGCAACCTGCGCTCGGACTCCAGGCTTGGGATGTAGTCCTCGGCACTGGGGTCGTACCAGTCCAGCCGTCCCTGCCGCCAGCACACGTACAGTCCCAGGGGTTCGCTGTATCCACGGAGTTCTCCGTCGGGTAGTTCGTCCACGATGATGGGATGGTACTGACCGTCGATCAGACGGTCGCCGGACAGTCGGGCGCCGTGAAACTCGCCGGTCTCGTCAAAGCGCCAGTATTCCCGTATGCCCAGACTGGCGTAGAAGTCGGGCTTGACTTCAATGTCTGCACGCCAGGTGTGGCGGGAGGCGACCTCCAGCGCCAGGTCCGGCGGCTTGCCCTGGAGCGACACCACGTAGCCGTTGTTGGCCTCGTACATCTCCGGGTCGGCGTCGAAGGCTACCAGCAGGTCAGGGTAACGCATGGGACCGCCGGGCACGGCGCAGACGTAACGTTCCCCGGAAACGATGGTGGTCTGCGGATAAGCCAGGTGAGTCTTGAGACGGCCCACGTTGCCGTTTTCAGCCAGGTGCTTGAAGCTGGTCATGTCGTCGGGATGCTTCTCCGGGATGTCGGGCAGGCGAAAGCCCGGCGGATTTTGCGGAGCCGTCTGGGTGGTGTGGCGGCTGGTCATGGGTTGCCTCCCGCGGGAGTTTTGGTTGTGTCATTGTGGGTAGTCGGTTGGGCCGGTGTCAACGAAACCGGCTGCAACCACACCAAGGTCGAAGTAGCGAAACCGCCCCGTCTATTCCGCTCGCTTTTCGGTTTCTCAGCATCGGTGGCTGCCTAGCTACGGTACTTCATAGGGCCCGGCTTTCGTTGACGTCTATCGTTTCAGGGCAGTGCTGGTGCCGGACGGTGTGGCATGTTAGTCTTCAATCCTCTGCTTCGCTGGGGCTTTTTGCGCTGCAGAGGAGCGACGGTTCTGAAGGCGTCGCCCCTTGTGTCAGGCGGTTTGTCCCCATGCTCATTTCCTGTTTGAGGCAAGCGGGTAGCAGGTTAAACCTACCCGCTCACAGTCAGGGTGGTCGGCGAAGCCAGCGTTCCAGTTCTCCGGTCATTCGGGCCGGTTTCGTCGTCGGTCGGCGCCGACGGACAGAGCCTTCTCGTCGCGGAGCCACTCCCCCTGCCCGGGAGTAGGGTCAACTTTTCGCCCAGCAGGGCGCCCAGGTTGACCGCTGCGTTGAGGTTTCTTTCGCGGTCTACTCCACACGCTGGGCACTGCTGCTGGCTTGCTGGGAAGTTCTCCGTTGCGAAGGATGCTCATGGGAGTGTTGCTGTTTCGATGATCTGGTCCTCCTTGCCCCTTCACGGAATGGTGATAAAGACCATAGGGAATGCCTGCCCGTTGGCGGTAGTGGTCGGCGACTGCAGCGTTACCATGGACTTCCGCCATGAGCTGGATCGCGCGATCTCCACATCCATTTCTCATTCGCGCGGTTCTGGTGCAATTCCGGCAGCGGCGTCCGGCGCGGTTCGAGCCAGGTTGCAGCAAACTACGTCGAGACGCTGTTACGGGACGGTCGGGAAGAGGACTTCCGGGTGCAGAAAGTGGTGGTTTGGTCGCTGGACGGGCGGTGACAGCGTCATGCCGTGAGACTCCAGTACGTCGCTGACGCCGTCGGTGAGCATGATGGCAGCGGCCAGCGGGTCGGTTTGGTAAAGCTCTTAGGCTCGTTCTATGAAGGGATGCCCTTTGCTGACTTCGTTGTTGGTCGTCATATTGGATCCTTGCCGTTGATGGTACGGCTGTTTCGATGTTGGTCGTTTGGCGGAGTGGACGTCAACATTTAAACTGAAGACAAAGTGAAAACTACACCGCAGAGGTGTTGAGAGAAGGCAGGAGCGCCGCTAGTGATCCCCTGAGCGTGAGAGCTCGCCGAATATACTCGTCCGCATTTTTCCGGCGCGGTGTCGTCAAACCCGCGAAGTCCCAAAGTGTTGGGGCGCTCGTCTCTTCTTTGGCAACAGGCGAGCCATGACGCCCGCAGCGGATGGTTATATCGCGCCGATTCAGTATCCTCAAGCGATGACGCTGAAAAACTGCGGATTGAAAGGCAAGCGTCAGTTGCTTCAGGTCTGTGCTGACACCGCTGGGTTTTGTTACCCACAGGTGAACGTGTCGCCTGGGGGCGATTTTGAGAACATCTCGCGCTCCTGTCGATCCCGAGCGGCCGCAGCTCGTTCGGTCAAGGTGGCGCTCGCGGCTTCGATGGTGAGTTTGTCGCCGACGCTGAGGTCCTGATATTGCCAACTCTCTGAGAGGTATCGCTCGATGCCGGGAGTGATGGCGATGTTGGCGCACAGGAGTCCAGCACGCGGGTCGCGAAGATGGCCCAGGTTGTCCACCCGGTCCGTTAGCTTAGTGGGGAGCTCGCGCAACATCTCGACGGATGTGTCCGGGATGCTGCGCAGTTTCCAAGCTGTCCAAGCCGTAAGTGGTATGAAAGACTACCAAAACCAAGGCGAGAGCATGATGGATAGAGCGATTATCACGATTGCCATCAGCGGCAACGGCCAATACGTCCGGAACATCGCCATGTGGACGGCGGTCAGCACTGCGTGTCGTAATGCCTGGCCATAGGAAGCATCGTACTGGTCGCAGTGTCCTCCCCCGGGAGCGGAGGCAATCTCTCGATGGGAAGGAACTCCCGGAAGGAGACGCATTCTTTGGTCGGCATGGTATACCCCTTGCCGAATCGGAATCTAGTTGGTGCGGGGTGGATCCCTGCTAGCGCGGTGCTCGGCTAGTCGGCCGTCAGGTTCCCAGTACCTTATCGGGAGTCCCGGTGCAGAAGTCGCTGTTCCAGCTCGCGAATGCGGGCTTCGGCGGCATCGGCGCGGGCGCGCTCGCTGTCAAAAGTGGCGATGTGCAGGCCGGTGGCCGGGTCGTGGCAACCCAGCCGGCCATGCTCCCATCGCCAGTTCACGTTCAATGCCTCGCTGTGGCCCTGCAATACTTCGGCGGCCAGTTCGGCAATGTCGATTGGTTCGTACCGTCCGTTGACCAACCGGTCGCCAGCCAGTCGGGCCACGTGGAACTCTCCGGTGGCGTCGAACCTCCAGTACTCTGGTATCAGCAGCCTCTGGTAGAACTCCCGCTTCTCCCCAACGTCGCTGCGGCCCGTAGCCTGCGAGGCTATCTCCAGGACCAGGTCCGGTGGTTTCCCCTGCTCCGAGATCACGTAGCCGTTGGTCTCACGGTAGGCGGCGGGATCCACGCTGAAGGCCACCAGCAGATCGGGATACTTCATCTCGCCGCCGCGCCGGGCGGTGATGTATTTCTCGCCGGATACGATGGTGGTCTCCTGGTTTCCCAGGAACTGCTTCAGATGGTGTTGCAGGCCGGTTTCGCTGAGCTGCTCGGCGGAGGTCATGTCGTAGGGTTCGCGTTCCGGGGGGTCGGGCAGCCGGAATCGGCCCGGGGGGTTGGTGATTTTAGCGCGGGCGGCGGTCATGCTGAACCTCAGTGGGCTTAGCGTGGATGGTCGATCTTTGCCAGTGGATGATGAGCAGGATTATACCGGTGTACTCTTGGTTCCGGGTACCGTTTCATCGTGCTCAGATGACTGCCGCCAGCCGTCGTGGTTTTCGTGATTTCCGGTGTTCCTCAGCGCAGTCGGGGCAACGGGTTTGGCCTTCGGTGGCGACGTTCGGGCAGTCCCTGCAGAGGTGCCCAACGTCGCCCAGGTTCTGCTGGATCTGCAGGTGTCCGTGGTGAACGGCCCCACGGCGGCGGATTTGGTTCCCTCGAACGGGAGCGGTACACCAGACCCCGGAGCGGAGAAAGCAAGCTGCTGCCCTACCGGCGGATGCAGACGATAAGCGGCCCTGCCGGGTTCAACACTTGAGTCCTGGAGTTCCTGCTGTAATGCCCCTCAGTGATTTAGGGGAAGGCGAAGCGTTGCGGTGGCGCCCTGTCCAAGCCCGTCGCTGACCACCGTGATTGTGCCTCCATGCGCTTCCACTATGGCTCGGGCGATGGCCAGTCCCAGACCAGTGCCGCCTATGCCGCGACTGCGCGACTGGTCAGTCCTGTAGAAACGGTCGAAGACATGGGGAAGGTCCGCCGGGTCAATGCCGATGCCGTCATCGGTGATGGAAATGACCAGCGCGTCCCCGCCCTCTACCCACGCATCGAGTGCAACGCTCCCTCCGGCATCGATGTAATTGATGGCGTTGCCGATGACGTTGCCCAGTACCTGGCTCATGCGCATCCGGTCCAGGTTCAGGCTGGGGAGATCGCCGTGTGCATTTAGCGACAGCTCCACTTCCCTGGCTAGGGATTGCGGCTGCCAGCGTTCCACCTCCGCCGTGAGCAGGTCGTGGACCGGACACGTTTCGAAGGCGAGGCTGAACTCGCCATGGTCCGTCTCGGCCAGCCAGTTCAGGTCGGTGACGAGGCCGCGCAACCGGTTCACTTCTTCGATGATGTTTTCGGTGGCCCGGTCCGGGGTCTGCATCCCGTCGCCCAGCCCCTTGGCCTCCAGCCTTATGACGCTCAGGGGCGTGTTCAGCTCATGGGCCACGTCGTTGATCAGCCGGCGGCGGAGCTCCCGCTGCGTTTCGAGGGCGGCGGTCATCCGGTTGAAAGCCTGGCTCATCTGCCCCAGCTCGTCCGAGGACGTAACCGGCAGGGCGGCCGATTCCCCTTGGGCAATTGCCTGGCTTGCCTCGGTCAGGGCCGTCACAGGCGCTGTGATCCGTTTGGACAGCCAGACCGCAAGCACGATGGCGACGGCGACCGTAAGCGCTCCTCCGATGAGGGTGATGAACAAGAGGGCGCTCAGGAACCCGTGGGACTCATTCGACAGGAACTCTTGGTTCACGTCCACGTAGACCTGCCCTACCGGCCGGTTGGCGGTCAGATCGGACACGGTTTCCCGGTGCCCGTCCAGAGGCGGCGCGGCGGCCCCCGGCGTCAGCTGGCCCAGATTGTCCTTCACGACCAGTCCATCGGCGTCGGTGATGACCACTCGCACCAGGTCGTGGTTGCCTCCTTTGGAGTGTTCACCCTCGCCGGCTTCGGACCGCTGTCCCCGTGGAGCACCGCCGTAAACGTATCCGGCTTCGAACAGTTCCTCGTCCACCATCGTCCAGCCACCGGTATCGGTGTACTCCCGGCTCAGGTTTCGCGCGAGTTGGGCTGCCCGCTCACCGCCGACCTGGTCCACGAAAACGCCCAGGCGGGCCTGCGTCGCGTAGTAGCCCACGCCCACGCTGGTCAGCACCGTGAGCACTACGACAAAAACGATGGATCCCATGATCCGCCAGCGCAATGACATCAGCTGTCCTCCGTCGTAAACCGGTAGCCTGCGCCGTACACGGTCTGGATGGGCTGCCGGCCGTCGCGATTGATCTGCCGCCGCAGGCGGGCCACCTGGTTGTCGATGGCGCGGTCAAATCCTTCGAACTCTTCGTTGAAGGTCAGCGAGATCAGCTGGTCGCGGGTGAGCACCTGGTTGGGGTGGCGCATGAAAGTCGCCAGCAGGGCAATTTGTGCCTGGGTCAGGGCCACGGGTTCATCATCGACCGTAACCGTCCGGGTGGTCTCGTTGAGCGTGATGCTGCCATGGGTGAGGACCTGCTGGACCTTCCCCTTGACGCGACGCAATACCGCATGGGCGCGGGCAATGACCTCGTCGGGGTCGAAGGGCTTGACGATGTAGTCGTCGGCGCCGCTGTCCAGCCCGTTGATCCGTTCGGAGTGGGCTTCGCGGGCGGTCAGCATGATGATGGGAACGTCCGATTCCTGGCGCAGGATGCGGCACAGCTCCACCCCGTCGAGACGGGGAAGCATCAGGTCCAGGATGATCAGGTCAGGCTCCAATTCCCGGGCCAGGTTGAGGCCAGTCGCGCCGTCGTGAGCAACCTCGGCCGAGAACCCGGCGCGCTCGAAGTAAACCTTTACCCAGCTGGCGATCCTGGTGTCGTCCTCGACTATCAATACCGTGCCGCTCATGATCAGGCCCTCCAACGAGGTTCTGCCGGACGCGGCGTCTCCGGAAAGACGCCGCGCCCAATGAACTGGTTCCGTCTGGGATGGTTCATCTTACTGCGAGGTGCCAGACGCAATCACCCCGGAGAGTTGCGGCGGTTCTACCCGCCACCATGCCGCTCGCCGCCTGAGCCATGCTCACCGTTGGATCGATGCTCATCGATGGAGCCGTGCTCACCGCTGACCTCACCGCCGCCCACCTCGGCGTGAGCCACCCATCCGGTGAATGACGCCTGGGTCGCCTGCAAGTTGACCGCAATGACTTCTCCCGGAGCCAGGTCCACCGGGGTTGTGGGCCCGAGTTCGGTGCCGTTGGAGAGGTGCACTTCGATCCTGACCCGGTTCAAGGCGTTGCCGGTGGTGTTCTCGACGGCGCCGATGAAGGCGTTGCTGGCCGCGTCATAGTTCAGGACCAACCGGGCGCCGCTCCGGACTGCGTCGAAGGTATCGTCCAGTCCCAGTTGCGCGCCGCTGCCTTCCTCGCTGCCCGATGCGCTGCTCTCGCTGGCGGAGCCTTCGCCGCCGGGACCATGCCCTTCACCGCCGGCTCCCTCAGCGCCGCCGCCTTCACCTCCCTGCCCTGCGGCGTGAGGCACCGGGCCGGGGCCGCCGCAGTCGAACACTTCCATGTGGACTACGTACCCGTCGAAGGAGACCCCAGCGAGGTTGGGCTCGCTCGACACCGAAATGCTGGAAATAACCTGCTGTCCGGGTTTCAGGTCGCCCAACTGGTCGGGTCCAAGCTCTCCCACCGTCTGGTTGCCGGATTTCAGATGGGGTTCGGCTTGCACGTAGCACAGCGACTGGGAGAGGGTGTTCTGCACTGTCGAGTGGACGGTTTGGTTCGCCGCATCGTAGCTGGCGGATATTGCCAGTCCACCGAGCACGCCGTTCCACGTCTGATCGAGGGGAGTGATGGGGCTGGACATGGCGGCTTCCATGGCCGCCTCATTGCCGGCTCCACCGCTCTCAGCGCCTTCGGGACCATCCGGCCCGCTTTCGCTGGCGCCGCTCTCAGCGCCGGCCTGGCCCCCCTCGGCTCCGCTACCCACCTCGGCGTGGGCAATCCAACCGGTGAAGGACGACGCCGTCGACGGCAGGTTCACCGACGCCTCCTCACCCGGCGCCAGGTCTATCGGAGTGGTGGGTCCAAGCTCGGTGCCGTTCGAAAGATGCACTTCGATCCTGACTTGTCCGAGTACGTTGCTGGTGGTGTTCTCCACCCTGCCCTGGAAGGCATTGCTGGCCGGGACATAGCCCAACACCAACCTGGCTCCGCCGCGCACGGCATCGAAGGTCTCGTTGGGCGCCAGGTTGGCGCCGCTGGCCTCTTCGTCTCCGGAGCCGCTGCCCCCGCCGCCTTCGTCGGTGCTTTCACCGCCGGCTCCGTGTTCACCAGGACTCTCCCCCTGGGAGATCTGCCGGGTCGCGGTCGATCCGCCTTCCCGGCCTTCTCCGATTCCGGTGTCGCTGGCGCAGCCCGTCAGTATTCCCACACCCAGCAGGGCTGCCAGCACGGGTCCTATCAGAACTGCTTTTGTCATTGACTTCTTGGCAATCATATTTTGGCCTCCTTTCGTGGTGTACCCACTCTTGTTACAACTCACGTTAGAGGCGAAATGTCGCAGAATTGTGTCTCCGGGAGCGGCACGAACCGACCGTTCGGGCACCCGGGGATCTCGACCGGGACGGGCGTGCCGCGTCGAAGCGTCGTGGAACGCACCTCCCAATTAAGAGCGGCGAGGGACGCGTCGCCGACCAGCCGGGTATGCCCGGCCCGAATAGAGTAACTCTGGCCCACGCGGGGATGAGACGATATCGCCACGCTTCTGATGGCACCTGCCGTCCGGTGCGGCGCCGGACCATCTCGTCTGGCACGCGGTGAATGTCAGGCGCCGGGTGGTCCTGGCCGGGGCGGGCGCAGCAGTTCGGTCAGAGCAAGGCGGGCGTCGGCAAGGAATTGGGCTTTGGCATCCTCACTCCATTGTCGGAACAGCGGCCCGTCCAGCAGCGTCTCGATGTTCTTGATCCACTGCTCCGGCGAGCCAGGAGGGGGTGGGTTCACGCGCAGCACGTGGGCCAGAGCCTGTTCCATCACGGCGATGTGGGCCAACATGCGGGCGTTCCGCGGGCGACGGGAAGAACGGGGTGTCGTCATAGAGCTTCGTGACCTCAACGTTGGCCAGACCCTTTGCCACGCTCGACGTCAACTACTCGCAGTAGCGTGCGTGGTCGCTGCGTAACTCATCCAGGGTAATCGCACCCATTTCCAGCTGGTAGCGCAATCGCTGCTCCGCCACCGCTGCGCTCAAAGGCACTGTGCCTACGCGATTGGACACCTCCCGACGGTACAGGTCACTGTTGGGATCGACCAGACACCGGGCGTACTCGCGCAGAAGCCGATCCTCCGAGTCGTTCCCACACGCCAGCAGCGCGCCTGCAATGCCGGCCACTAGGACCAACGCCCAAACCCAGTTCTTCAGTCTGGGGCAACAGCCAGCAATCATCGACTTCCGCACTCGCCACCACTCCGTTGGACACCAGCAGGACCCGGTTTTTGGACCCCTGCATCGTGCCCCAGCTCGGTTCACCTCAACCGAAGCCTGTCCGTTGGAGTCGGAACCATGCTGGCGTCTCGACCCACGAGGATGTTCATAGCATCGGGGGTTTGGGAGAGAGCGGGCATCATTGCGGATAGAAAGCGTCGGAGGGACCGTCGAAGACGGGAGATACGTCGATGTCGTCCTGGGCGGAAGTGTCGCCGCCCAGGGCCGGGATCATAATCCGCAGGTTCGACACGGCGAGGCCCGGGTAGATGTGATCAGCGTCTCCAGGTCCTCCGGGCAGGTCGTCGTCGTTGAGTTCATCAATGTACGCCGCTCCCGATTCGGCAGTGATGGTCCGCATGACGTCGCTGGGGAACACCTCCAAACCGAATACCGCCGGGATGTTCTCCGTCCTGATTTGCCGGATCAGGTCCGCCACCTCCTTGTTTGTCGGGTCGCTTGCCGCCGTGCGCCGTCGCCGGCAGCCATCACCTAGCGTGAAGTGGTCGCTGGGACGCCTTGCCGTACGGCTGGCCCAGGAAGTGGCCGGGGCCTGGGCAGCGGTATGAAACGCCACGGGTGTCCACGGACTTGCGGAGGTCAGGTTTTGTCCCACCGATCGGCCTCCACCTCGAGGTCGCGGGCGATCCGCCGGATCATCAGCGCAACCAGGGCCGCCACGACGGTGTCCAGCCCGTAGCGGTTAGGATTACGCTGCGCTCCAGCGGCCAATTCGAACGCGCCTCCGCCACCGCCGAGTACGCCCAACTGATCTGGGCGGTCTTGGTACGATCCTGTGCCCTCAGGATCCGCGCCGCCTGGGAAGGCACGTTGAACTCGCCACAGATCACCAGCAGGTCCTGTGCCGCTTCAACCAGGGGTTCGGGAGGGATGGCAGGGGTCACGTCGGCGTCATCTCGTTCCGTCATTGCCCTGGACCGTGATCCCGTCAACGCACCGGATAATCATCAGCGCTCCGAACCGCGTTCCAATTCGACGACACGTCCAGCGATTCTTCCCCGGTATCAACCGGCAGCCTTGCGGATGGGGCGGGACGCTCAACATCGCCCGGTGCATCCACCGGCGTGGATCCGTTCCACAGCAGGGCGATCATCGGCGCGGCGACAAGGGCCAGCGCCGCGCTCATCAGCAGCAGGAGGGTGGTGAAACTGGTACGTAGCATGGTTTTCTCGTGCCCACGTGGGCGATGATGTTCGGGTCCGCTCTGGTCAGGGCGCCATGCGGTGTGAAATTCGCTGATGGACATCACTAGCCGCCCTGCCGGCTGCGCTGTTCACGGCGTCGGCTATAACATTCAGGTTGCCAAGCTGGTGGAGCCCGTGGTTATTCTCCCTATCAGCTACCGGCGAAAACTGCGGCCAAGATCGGGCGATCCAGCCGCAATCGTAAATGCAGCGTCTTCACCAAATTTCCCTCACAGCCGCAGTCGAAAGCACTGACAGTGATCTTTGTTGGAAGGTGCGCCGCATCGTACCAGACACAATCTATTGCCAAGGTATCGTTACATCACATATTTGTATGTATTGACGTATAATTGGATCGGTCCACGAATGAACGGACCACCACCGGACTTGGGATCTCAATCAAGGAGGACGGGATGACCCAGTCACACCAACAGAATCGGGAGATCGAGGCGCTTCAGGAACGCCTATCGCGGCTGAGTGAGGCGAGCCTTCGCATCAACGAGAGTCTCGACTTCGACGTTGTGTTGCAGGTAGTCCTGGACTCGGCCCGTTCCCTCACGGGTGCCCGTTACGGAGTGATGACCCTTCTCGATGAAGGAGGACAGGTGCAGAACTTCCTGTCGTCGGGAATGACGGGCACGGAGGCCGAACAGGTCTGGCTCATACCCGAGAGGTGGCAGCTTTTCGAGTACCTGAGCAGGCTCTCGGAGCCGCTCCGGATCCCCGACCTATTGGACCAGGCCAGGTCCATGGGGCTTGCCGAATTTCGCCCGCCCCTGCCGGTGGGACCGGCCGTCCCATTTCTGGCGTCGCCGGTGTTCCACCGGGGCGAGCGGGTGGGCAACATCTTTCTGGCCGACCAGGACGGCGGCGAAGAGTTCACCCGCGCGGACGAAGAGACCCTGGTGATGTTCGCCTCCCAGGCGGCGCTGGTCATCGCCAACGCGCGCACGTACCGCGACGAGCAGCGGGCCCGAAATGATCTGGAAGCCCTGGTGAATACCTCACCGGTGGGCGTGGCCGTGTTAAACGCACAGACAGGTGCGCCGGAATCCCTCAACCGAGAGGCGATGCGGATCGTAGAGAGCTTGAGTGGCCCGGAGCAGTCCCCCGAGGCCCTCCTGGAAGTGGTGACCTTCGCGCGTGCCGACGGACGGGAGCTCTCCCTGAGGGAGTTTCCCATGGCCGAGTTGTTGAGCACGGGGGAAACCGTCCGCGCCGAGGAGATTGTATTGCGCGTCCCCGACGGGCGCAGTATCAGCGTCCTGATCAACGCCACGCCCATTCACTCGGAGGACGGACGACTCGTCTCTTTCGTCGTGACCATGCAGGACATGACACCGCTGGAGGAGATGGAAAGGCTGCGGGCCGAGTTCCTTGCTATGGTGAGCCACGAGCTCAGGACGCCTCTCGCCGCCGTCAAAGGTTCGGTCACCACCTTGCTGGAATCCGCCTCCGAACTTGACCCCGCCGAGATGACGCAGTTCTTCCGCATCATCCGGGACCAATCGGACCAGATGCGGTACCTGATCGGCGACCTGTTGGACGTAGCTCGCATCGAAACCGGCACCCTGTCGGTGGCACCGGAACCGTCGGATGTCAGGATACTGGTGGATGAGGCCCGCCTCAGGTTTGTCGGTGATGGCAACATGGACCATGTGCAAATGGACCTGGCGCCAAACCTGCCCTTCGTGATGGCCGACAAGCGGCGAATCGTCCAGGTATTGAGCAACCTGCTCTCCAACGCGGCAGGGTACTCACCCGATGGGGCGACGATATCGGTTACCGCCGTTCAGGACGGAGTTCACGTTGCGGTCTCGGTCGCCGACAAGGGCCGGGGCATTCCCGCCGATCAGATGCCGCAACTGTTTCGCAAGTTCTCCCGCGGTCAGACTACAGAAGCCGTGGCTGGCGCCGACGGATCCGGGTTGGGGCTGGCCATCTGCAAGGGGATCGTGGAAGCCCACGGTGGCCGTATCTGGGCCGAGAGCGACGGGCCGGGTCTGGGGGCAAGGTTCACCTTTACCTTGCCGACCGTTGATGATCCCGTAGTCGCGTTTTCGGCTTTGCCCCCGACGCGTTCCCGGAGGGCGAGTGCGAGCCAGGTGCGCGTACTGGCTGTAGACGACGATCCGCAAGCTCTGAGGTATGTGCGCGACGTTCTAACGAAGGCTGGCTACGCTCCCATCGCCACTGGCGACCCCGCTGACGTGGCCCGGCTTATGGAGGAGAAGAAGCCCCACCTGGCGCTCTTGGACCTGATGCTGCCCGGAACCGACGGAGTCGCTCTCATGAACGACATCCACCGGATCTCGGACGTGCCGGTTATCTTCCTGTCGGTGTACGGTCAAGACGACGTCATAGCCCGCGCCTTCGACATGGGCGCGACCGACTACGTCGTCAAGCCGTTCTCGCCCACGGAACTGGGAGCCAGGATCAGGGCAGCGTTGAGGAAGCGGTTGGAACCCTACCAGGGCGAGGCCTCGGGACCCTTCGCGGTGGAAGACCTGGGTATTGAATTCGCCGAACGACGGGTGTCGGTAGCGGGAGAAACGGTGAATTTGACCGCCACCGAGTACGCGGTGCTTTACGAGTTGGCGGTCAACGCACCGCGGGTCCTGACCCACAGCGTGCTGCTTCAGCGGGTGTGGGGGCCGGAAAGGGTCGGCGAAGCCTGGTTGGTGCGGGATGTGGTGAAAAGGGTCCGCCAGAAACTTGGCGATTCTGCCGGTAGTCCGAAATACATAATCACCGAACCCCGTGTCGGCTACCGCATGGCCACTGGGAATACGGACGGAAATGGATAGGTGCGTGATGTCCTCGATATGGTGCCGGGAAGCAACTGGCGAGCGTCAGGGCGGCCGTGTCGCGGGATTTCAGGCACTGCGGCACCGGCCATGAAACCGGTCGCCCAGATGTCGGGCGGCCAGCGTTCGCCGTCTGGATTGGCTGATCTTGGCGACGCCAGCGTGTACGACGCTTCGACTTGGAAGATGTCCGCTGCTTCAGCAACCCGCGTAGGATGCCCAGTTTCGGCTGGAACGTCCCCTGAGCGCGTTTTGGTGACCTTGAGGCGCAATGAATCTGCCGAAGTGAAAATCGACACCGCAGGGTGTCGTTGGTCCAAAGGCAATGGGCTGCAAGCAAACCCAGCCGCCCGCGGGAAAGCGGGCGAAGCAGATTTGGAGGTACTGGGGGCGTGATTTCTGGACAGTTGAGGCCGGTGCTTGCATCGCAGCACCGGCTAGGGAAGCGGAGACGCCGAGTTTAGGAGCGGGGCGAATAGAATTTAGACATTGTCCAACTCCCGGCGCACTCGGATCCGGCGAGCGTACTCCATCACCGTGAGTCCGACTAGATCGGCCCGTCTTTTGAATTCGGCTGCACACGCGATCGCGATCAGGAGGTTCTGGAGTTGGATTGTCTCGTCGTGCTCTCTTGGCGTGAGGAATGTGTCGAAGGCCTCTTCCATTTCCCGAGTGCTAAACTTGGAAACCGCTTGCAGCAATTGGGTATCCAGACCGTTCAGCGTTTCAACAATGCGCTCCAGTTTTTGGTCAATGGCAGTGTCAGGGTGATCCAAAATGGCCCCCAACTCGTCGAACAGGTTCAGGTTCGGTCCCGAAGTTTCTTCTGGGTTTTCTGGCCGGTCGGTCATAGGAGCCTCCCTGACAGCGAAAATCAGCGGCAAGCAGTTTCGAGTTGACCTACCGGGACACTGCGTCCGAGAAAGTCTGGGTCGTAAAGATTGCAAGACTGGGGAGGATGCTCCGCGACCGGTTTTCGGCATGAACCGTCCTCCTTTGCCAGGGCGATCCCGTCGTGATTGTCTGGTCACCGGTCCAGGCACGGCGATCGCTCCTTAACTCTGATCCGATCGCGTTCGCCTGCGACTTCTTCATTGGCGTCTGCCGACCGCAACCTGCCGGCGCTATCCTTGTCCTTCGACGGTCCGGTTTACTGCGCTCACCATGGAGCCAACACTGGTGCGCAGGTTACATTGTTATATCTATGAAACTCATATAATTTATGATGATATATCAATGAATAGTTATCTGATTGGCTTTGACGCTAGTGAAATTGTGTACCGGTCGACCAAGCTAGGCTTTGCGCAAACTTTCAATGATGGCTTCAGTCCCGACGTGACCAGCTCCGGCTGCCCCATCGGAGACGGGCCTGCGCCGCTTGGGCAGGTTTTAGGCCGGTTCGCTCAAGTGGTGTTGAGGGCGAACCTGCGTAGCGCTGCGCGCATTCGTCGCGACGAATTTGCCGAGCTGTACGAACCGTCTCTGCGCCACGACTCCGTTATCATCCCGGGCGTGTTGCTCTCCGCAAGGCTGACCAGTTCCTCATATTCGATGAGGCGCCCGACGCCGTCCTGATCAGGAATGGCTACGCACAGGTTCGTCCCGACCGTCACCTTGCGAAGGTCCAGGCGGCCGGGGCATCGTGCGGCGCTGCGAGCGGTTCCGCCCCGTTTCCGGCCGTGAGATAGTTGCCTCAAAACTCCGGCGGCGGTGGTGGAGCATGTGTACCCGGCGGAGCATTGTCCCGAGCCGCCACCGTCAAGCGCTTTGGGGCGCCGCCGGACGCGGTTGAGAGCGCCGCCGCGTTCTTGGTCCATTCAGAACGTTGCCGATAAACGTGTAACGGATGAACAGTTGGTAGGTGACCAGCAGAACGGCGGTGACTCCGGCGCAGGTCAGGATGTACTTCAGGTGGTAGCTGATGGGCCAATCGACGACCACCCAGTGCGCCACGATAACCAGCGGCAGGTGCGCCAGGTATATCCAGTAGCTGGCGTCGGAAAGATAGCGCACCGTGAAGCTGGGACGGGAAAGCAGCCAGCGGAAGAGCCCCATCATGCCGAAACAGGTCAGCCAGGCAAAGGCCGTTTCCGCCAGCGCGCTCACCGCGGTCAGGCGGTTGCTGAACATCCACACGTGTTCGGGCAATTCGCCATGGGTAAAGGGTTTCGCCTCCGCGGCATACTCCCGCAGCAGGAGGAAGCCGATGCAGAAGGTGACGGCCGCCGGCAGCAGGGCGATGGTCCACCAGCGACGCACTGCCACGCCCTGTCGGTAGAGAAACGCGCCGAAGAAGAAGAAGCACGTGTAGAAGACAAAAGTCGCCGGCTTGGGTATCAGGCTTTGCAGGGAGTCCGCCCCGAAAACCGGCTCCTGCATCAGGAGAGAAGCCACCGCTGAAATTGGAATGGTGAGCAGCCAGACTTTCGGGTTGCGGAACTCCACCCCCAATTTGGCCAGAATGATGAAGGCGCCAACCATCAGCAGGAGGTTCCAGAGGAACCACAGGTGCATGGTGGCGAAAAGCCAGATCAAGGGCAGGGCCCAGAAGGGGAAGTCGTAAGGATGCTCCCTCCCCGAGGTCAGGGCCATGGCCAACGCAGTGAGCGGGATTATCGTGAAACATCCAACCGCCAGCGGCAGCCCAAGGCGCTTGAGACGCTGCATCCCCAGCGAATGAAGCCCGCGCCGTTCCCACAGCAATACGCTGAACAGCCCGCTAAGCAGGTAGAACACCGGCGTCCTGAGGCCGTGGGTGATGTCAAGGATGATGTGATAGGTGGGGTCGCTGCCGACGGATTTGTCATGCACCGGCCAGGGGTAAATCAGTTCGGGCAGCACAAAGAAAGCGGCGTGCAGCGCGATGCCGAGCAACGTGGCCACGGCGCGCAGCGCGTCGAGGTCGTGATAGCGCGGAGCGGGTTGAGCGGAAGCCGCCATGATCCTATCCTCCTTATTGCCGCCATCGTGTCAACCGGACCTTAAAACTCCGGTTCGGGGAAGGTACGGGTATGGAATCCAATTTCATCCGGTAGTCGGGCGGGTCCAACGCAATTTCCGCCCGGTGCACGATCGTTGCCGTGATGAGCGCCATCTGGACCTGCGCCGCCCCCTGTCCCAGGCAGCTGTGCGGGCCGAACCCGAAGGGCGCGTACGCCCCGGGGCTCCCGTGCTCCCGCCGTTCCGGCAAGAAGCGGTCGATGTCAAACCGCTCCGGATCCGGGTACAGCTCCGGCAGATGATGCGACACCGGCATGGCCACCCACACCGCCGTCCCGGCGGGAATCCAGTAGCCGCCGAACTCAAAAGAGTTCGCCACCGTGCGCACCATTACCGGCACGACGGGATGCAGTCGCAGGGTTTCCTGGATGGCCCGCTGGGTGACCGGCATTTTGTTCAAGGCATCCGCGGTCGGTCCGCCATCGGTAAACAGGTGGTCGGCCTCTTCACGCACCCGCTCCAGCACGTCGGGGTGCTTCAGCAGCGAATAGAGCATGAGGGAAGTTGCCGACGATGATGTGTCCGCGCCAGCCAGATATGGCCCTATGGAGTCAACGAACAGGTCGGTGTCCGTGATAAAGTCGGGCGCCGAATGCCGCGTTTCCATCAGGATGTCGGAGAGATTCGGCGTTTGCCCTGCGCGCAGGGCCGGCTCGTGGGCGGCCAGGACTCGCTCGAAAAGCGCTTCGACACGCCGCCGCGCGCGCCGGACCTTTGGCGTATGCGCCATAAACCGCGGATACATTCTGGCCATATAGACCATTTCCAGCGCGTGGATGAACGTCAATATATCTTCCACGTCTTCCTTGGGAGATATGCCGGACATCAACGTGCCTAGTTGGTCCACGACCATACGCTGCACGCTGGGATAAACTGAAACCGGACGATTTTCCGGCCATTGCCGCATCTCGTTGTCCACAATGGCCACGGCCTGGGGCAGATCCTCCACCAGCTGCCCGCGGGAGTAGCCGTCCCGCATGAGCCGTCGCAGGCGCACGTGTTCCGGCCCATCCATCCCGGCGAGGGCCCTGGTGCCGCCGAACTGCTGGGCAAATCCCTGCCACGCCACGTGATCGTTATGCAGGCAATCCCGACCTTCTCGCATCAGAAATCGATTCGCTTCCGGCCCGGCCAGCACCAGCCACTTTTTGCCGAGCAGCGATACTTCAAACACCGGCCCCAGATTCCGGTACTGCTCCGTCAGAAACCCGTTGATCGTTTTGCGGAATTGCAGCACGTGGCCGATGATGGGCAGGTGCCCCGATGCCCGCGGCCAACCGCCGCCTTTCTCCCGTACACCCCGACGTCGAGCGTAGGCTTCCGCCAGCGTCAGGTTGCGAATTCCATCAACCACCGATTGGCTCAACATCTCCAGGCGGGAGATGAGCTCGATGCGCGGGAGCGCGTCTTCGTACTCGTCAGGTGACAGGATGCTTTGGAATATGCCGCAGGCATGGGTGAGACCGATGATGACTATGTCCCTGGAGTCGGGGATTACGTCGGTGAAGATGACCTCCAGGATCCGGCTCCGGGTTTCATCCACCTGTTGGCTCTGGGCTGCCACGTGGCGACGAGATTGGGACGCGAGGCGGGACAGGAAGAAAAACCCGCTCTCATCGGCTTCGACCATGCCCTGCGCGGCCAGGCCCGCCAGGGCTGCGGCGCGCAGTTCCTCGGAACTTTGCGCGATGCGCCTGACCCAGAACTCCGGGCGGTGGGCGCCATCGCGTGAAACCTCGACGATGTCAGCGAGCACCGGGTCCAGAAGGTCGTCGCCCAGCGGTGCTGGGTCGGTGGCGATCAGCGCGTCGGCGCTCACGTCAATGCGGTGCCGCATGTCCAGCTCGATCAGCGCCGCTCCCGTCAGCGCGTAACCCAGGGTTCGATCCGCGACGGCAGTGTATTCGCCGACGTGTTCGTCCATCAGCAAAAGCAGCAGCTCTTCGGCAATGTTCAACTTGATCAATGCCTCCTTACCGTTGCTACCCTGCGATCCTCAAAGCGGTGACGCCGACCCTGCGACGTTATTGTCGGCTCGCTGCTTCGGTTACCAATCGCGCGCTACCCGCCGTCTCGGGCTGGTTTTTTGCGGGCGCATTTCTCGGTTGTTCCGTACTTCACTCGCCACTCTATTCGGCAACCGAGCCACCTGAGGTTACATCTTGAGGTCTATTGTGTAAGTATTATTCAAACCCGTTGAGCATATGAATTATTGTATGATCGGGTGAAGGTTCCTGGCCAAAAGTAGGACGACTTATCCAGCAGCGCCACCGGCATCACGTTGCCGACCAGATGCGACGGTATCCGTTGTTGGTGGGTAGCGTCGCGGCTACCCTTAGCCCGTGGGCGTGGCGGCCTGGCGCAGCGCCGAGTACTTGCCCTCGCCGTTGTCTCCGACCACCGCCGCGACCCCAGGGGTCAGCCCCCGGGCGGAGGAATGAAGAATCGTTCTATATCGGCCCAGGGGCCGATCCAGGGGACGCTGCCGTTGCGCGTGACCGCCGCCACCCGGTAGTAGTAGTCAGTCCCCGGCGTGAGGCCGGTTTCCACGTAGGTGTTGCTCTTGCGGTTGGTCTGCCGGGCCACCCAGGTCGTGTCAAAGTCCGTGCCGTCGCCGCAACACGTGTTGCGCTCGATGCGGTAGCCGGTGATGGAGGAAGCGTCGCGGCCATTGGTAACCTCATCCCACACCAGCTTGAGCCCGCGTTCTCCCTCGGCGGTGATGGTGAAGTTCTGGGGCGCGCCCACCACGAAGTCGACGGTGGTGACGCTCTTGGCCTGGGACCAACGCCCAAACAACTGGCGGCGATCCTCCTCCTGGTATCCCGCCACGCGGTAATACCGGGTGGCGCCGGGCTCCACGGCGGAATCGAGGAACTTGGTCTGGTCAGTCCAGAACCAGGTAAGAGTCTCCCAGCCGTAGGCCCCGCCGTCCTCGGCATACTGCACCATGTACCCGTCGATGCCCTTGTTCTCGCAATCGTCCTCCTTGTTCGGGTTGCACAGGCTGTTCCAGGACAGGAGAACCTCCGTTGAACTGGTGGCGCGAGCCGTGAGGCTGGGCTGCGCGATGTTCGCCGTCGCGCCCTCTTCGATGGTGACCGCGATGGGATACGACCACTCGCTCCAGCCGGCGCTGTTGCGGGCCCGGATGCGGTAGTGCCACGTTTCGCCCACCTTGCGCCCGGTGTGGGTGTAGGAGCGGGCCGACCCCGACGTGCTGGTCAGGTTGCGCCAGTTCTCGCCGTCTGCGGAGTATTGCAACTGGTAGCTGGTCACCGGCGCGCCGCCGTCGTAGTACGGCTCGCCCCAGTACAGGGTGATGGCGTTCTGGCCGTCGGCCTCGCCGTCCAGGTACACCCACTCGGGCGGAACCTCGCCGCCGGCGCTGGCCCGGGCTACGTTGCTGAAGGGCCCTTCTCCGGCGCTGTTGACCGCCTGGACCCGGTAGCACCGGTAGGCGCCGGGTTCCAGCCCAACCCAGTGGTACTCTCCGGTGTCCAGGTACTCCCGCGTGGGCGGCTCGTTGGAATGCACGCTCGGATCGCTGCCCAGATACTGCCAGTCGGTTCCGCACCGTCCGGCGCTCTGGTCGTAGTCCACGTAGTCGATGTGATACCTGAAGATGGAACTGCCGTTGTCCGTGGCCGGCGCGCTCCAGGTCAACCGGATGGCCCGGATGGTTTCGCCGCCAAGATCCTGAGGGGCTCGGCTGGCGCTCAGACTCCGGGGCGCGGACGGCACGCCGGGGATGGTGGTCGCCACCGCGAAGTCGGACCAGGCCCCTAGTCCCTGGGCCGTGTGGGCCGCCACCCGGTAGTAGCGCGTCTCCCCGGCGGGGATGCCCGTGTGCGTGCAGCTCAGGTCGGAGGGGCCGTCGCTGCGGCAGGCGTTGCTCCAGCCGCCGGTGCCGCTCCGCGACCACTGCACCTGGTAGTGGGTGATGGGCGATCCCTCGTCGTCCGTCGACGGGTCCCAGGACACGACGATCTCGCCGGCCGCCCCGGTCTCGGCCCTCACGTTCAGCGGCGGCGACGCCTGCCGATGCGAAGTCCGGGACGCCGTGCGGGACCACACGCCGCCCACCCCCGCTTCGTTCATCGCCCGCACCCGGTAGCTCCGCCCGGAACTGCTGTCGGTATCCGTGAAATGGGTCTGGCTCCCCAGCACGTCGGCCAGATCAACCCAGCTGTTGCTCCGAAGGTGCTGCACCTGGTAGCGGTGCACCGGCCAGTTGTTCACGTGGGGCACCGGCTCCCAGGTCAGCACGGGCCGGTTGGCGAAACGCGGCGCAGCCGGCGCGATGCCGCCGGTTCCCTTCACCGCCGTAATCTTGGCCGTGTTGTTGCCGGAATCGTGTTCGTAGATCGTGCCCGTGTGCCAGCCGTCGCATTCCGGCTCAGCGCGACCGGATATGACTTTCCCCGCGCTGGTGGCGCAGACGTTTGCGGTCCAGGTGTGACCCGTTTGGGTGCCGCACTTGGCTTGAGTGTTGTGCGTCGACGTCGTGTTGACCGTTTGGTCCGAGTCCTGAACGCAGACCGCAGAGTGCCAGACGTCCGTGGTGGCTGAGTCAGCCTTGCAGTCCGCGCGGTTGGTATGCCCCAGGGTGCTGCGGTTGCTGGCGATGCAGACGGTATAGGCATTGTCCGTCAGGCTGATGGTCCCCTCGGCCGGCTCCTGGGGTATGCCGCTGCCTTCCTTCAGGATCAGGGTCAGCGTGGCTTCCTCCGGTTTCCCCTGGGAGCGGCGGTAGTCCCGGAGTTTCAACCCCGGCAGCGTCCACACGCCGTTGGAGTAGGTTCCGTCGCTGGCGACGTAATCCTCCACCAACGCCCCCGTCGGCAGCACGACCTTGACCGTAGCGTCCACCTCATGATCCGGCCCGTTGTTGGCGGCGCGGATGGTGAATGCCGTCTGGCCGGCCGGCATATCACTAGTACCGCTGGCAACGCTCAAGTCTGTGAGCGGGCCGACGTGAAACGTGAACGTTTCCGTGTCCGAGTAAGATGCAGCAGTAGTGTTGTCATCCCCATCGTCATCATATGCGAAGGTGATGGTCACCGTGAGCAAGTAGGTGCCCATCGCGCTGAATTCAATGTACCTTTCGTCACGCCATCCCCCGACCGCCTCGTTGCTATCCCCCAAGTACATATCGTAATCCATCAACAATGTCGGCGCAGTAGCATCGTTGGGATCTACATCATTTCCCCAAAATAGTTCATCGGGAGGGTTTGTTTTGCGCCAACCCTTGATCTCGCCCAGGGCATTACCCTGATCGTCGGTCGGAACAACCGCCGTCACCTGGATACGGCCGAGGTGCCAGTTGGTCCACTGTGTATGATCAGTCCCCCAGTTGCCGGGGTTAGCGGTAGTGGGCATATAGTTCAAGAGTTTGTTGTTCACAGCCACAACTGCACCAGGCCGATCTTTACCGCCGGGCAATCCCGTGAAGTCAGCAACCCCGGTGGACCAAACCAACGCAGTGCTGCCGCTCACGCTACTGATGGCCCGCCCTTCCGGATCAGGAATGTGCAGCACCGTCTGGCTGGGCTGGAATACCGTACCGAGCTCCGGCGCCGCATCGCCAGTCACCACCGATTCCAGCGAGTCGCTCTCGTTGCACGGGGCAGTTGTTTTGCCGACGCAGTCGTACCAGGTGAACAGGTCAACCGTACCGTCGTCGAGCACCGCCTGCGTCCCGGCAGGCGCCGGGCCGAGTCAAACTTTAACCACGTTGTCCGATATGTCGTCGTCATGGGGCCCGGTACCTGGCGGGGGATTCCCGGTCAGCTTCGCCGTGAGGCACTGGAGACTCCCGGCGGCGTTGCTTGCCACCGTGATTGGCAGGGTCACGGAATTCTTCTTTGAATCTCCCGCTTTCAGTGTCCCGATATTGAACACTCCATTACTGTAGATCACCGAATCTGGCTTTGTATACCCCGTATATGGGGGAGGGTAAGTTGGGTCTCCGGAAACGGACAGGCCGCCAGTCAACTCTATGGCAACCTTCAGGTCAATCGGCGGCGGCGTGAGGCCCGTTCGTCCAGACGGCTTTGTTCTTTCTGCGGTGATGGTGAAGTTGACGGCGTCCCCCGGTGAAGGGGATGGTTCGTCCACTGATACCAGGACTGAATAATTTCCACCCGCCTGGTTATATTGGTCTTGAGTTAGAGCAGTTCTATGTGACCAGACCCGAGCTGTGTCGTTTCCTTTGTGGCGGTTAGTCTGGAAGGATGAAGTGGTCACTCTTCCGAAGTATTCATGCGGGTCATTTCTATAATCAAAAGTAGGTGCAGAATAACTTACTTTCCTTACATATGCAACAACCTGTTCACGTTGCAGCTCACCTAGCGAGGGAATGGACCATCTGAGAGTTCTTTTATTATTATCCAGAGACGCGATCCCGACCGGCACAACACGTGGAACCCGGTCAAAATGGCTGGACTCCTCGGGGTATACGATGTTCACCACGACTTCCACGTCGTAAGCGGTTCTGGACCCGTGGTTCACGACGATAATATCCAGTTCAGCAAGAGATGCAAGCACGGACGCCTGCTCGCGAAATTCCAAGATCAAACCAACGTCCACGTAGTCGTTATCGTCCCCCTGGGCGTGAGCCACACGCTCTTCCGGGAACGCGCCGGCCAATCCCACGCCTGCCATAGCAACGGCGATCAAGCAAATTAGATATTTCATGTTCTAAGCCGGTTGAAGCCGGCCCCAGCAAAAGCGACAGCCACGACATCCGATAGCGATTAGCGGACAAAAGGTTGCTGTGCAGGCGATGGCCCGGGCATTACCTGCCTGAGCCATCGCCGCGGTGTGAGGGTTAGTTGCTGTTGCTCCAGGTTACGGTGATTTCTTCGGAGTTGGTCGTGCCTGTCTCGGTGGTTCCAACGAGATAGTAGAACTGGATCCGGTACACCAGAGTTTGCGCTCTGACCCCTTCGGCGGTTATTGTTCCAGGATTTCCATCCCCTCCAATTCCTTCGAATTCGCTCTCGTCTGGGTTCCGCGTTGCCCAGTAGTACTTCAATTCATTCACCGGCACTGGGGGGTTTTCCAGTGTTATCGTGAACGTGACGTCGTCACCGACGGATAGATCTGTGCCGTCCGCAGAGAGGGACACGGTGAAGTCCAGAACTTGGATCATCACGTCGATGGAATCGTCCACTGAAGCGTCGTCGTTGCCGTGCTGGTCTTTTCCGTCGCTTACCGTCAGGGTGAGCGCGTAAGGGTTCGCTCTGTAAACGATGTTCGCGCCTTGCGCCACGACGATCTGTGCCCCGCCGGTAACGGACTGCACGGCAAAGTGTTCATGGCCTTCGCCGGTCAGGCCGTAAGTCAGGGTATCGCCGGTGTTGGGGTCTGTCGTCTTCACCGGGTCGCACACTTTGGTTCCCGGCTTGGAGAACTCGATCACGGAGCACATGATTACGATAGTTGGGTCCACGTTGGGGATGCTCGGTACCGTCACTGTGACCGGGGGGTCGAGGGTGTTGTTGCCTGATACCGGGTCCGGCACCGCCACATCGTATGACTGGTCGACCAGCACGTACTCCCCCTGGTCATTCTTCCTGGGCGCCCCGTTCTCGTCCCTCGCGATCTCCTTGATATGCAAGGTCTCCGTGGCGGAGATCGTCGCGTTTACCTCTAACGTCTCACCGCGGGTTCCCGCATCCACCGTGGCCGTTATGGTCTGGGTTGGGGGAACAATGCCGGCTCGGCGCTCGCCGTCTCGCGTCACCGCCAGGTCGCCCACGGTCCAGGTGACTATGCCGGTGCTGGAATCGTGAGAGACCTTGGTGGCCCCTGTGGTGGGCTTGTAAGTCAGGCCGTCCGGCAGTGTCACCGCCACCTTGGTGCCGGGCGCCGTGTCCGGTCCGGCATTGCTGGCCGTAAGCGTGATGGTGACGTCATTGCCAGGCGTGGGATTTGCCGGTGTCATCGTTGCAGTGACGCCCAGGTCGGCCTCCGCGCCCACGTGGATGGTGTACTCCCGCACGTCGCTGTTCACGCTGAGATCCTCGCTTATAGGATCCAGGCCGCCCAGTTCGGTGGAATCTTGCTCAGTGACGCCCGTGATGTGCACCTGGAATTGGTACGCGCCGCGACTGGTGAAGAACCACATCGGTCGGTCGTACCCTCCAGCCGGTACCAGCATCTGGCTGTGGCGCGCGTCGGACGAATCCCAGCGAATCACATTACCATCGTCTGTGACGTCGTAAACGAGCGCGTACCTGGGGTCCTGCTTGTCGATATCCGTCTGGTGGACGTGGTCAACGTGGTACACGATGACGCCATCCCAGTCCGCGTCGTTCAGCAGGGCCGCGGAGAAGCTGAGGCACAAAGGAGTGGTCGCCGGGCTGTCGGGACACGCCGGCAGCGCCCACACCATGCGGTCGCCATCGCCATTAGGGTTTTCCCTATCGTCGGCAGTCCACAGGTCCGGATACTCGCTCTTGGGGTAGGGCGTGTTGGCTGCGCTGAGATCGACCTTGGCGGTGCTGGGGATGTGGATGACGGTTTCCTCAATGTTGATGCTGGACGGGGAGCGGACATCTTCCTCACCGTGCTCCACGGTAGGCGGGCAGGAGGAGTTGGTCAGTTCCAGCTCGTCGGGGTTCCACCACACGTCGAACAGGGCGATGTGGCCGGAATCGACCGCGGGCGCCGCCACTTCGGGGCAGGCCGGCTGCGGGGGAAAAGTTCGCGGGGTGGGTTCAGGTGGTGGATTGCCGCCGCCTTGTTCAGGCACGACGTGGTCGCCGGGGTTGAAGGTTGTAGTGGTGGCCTGGGCTGGGTTGCCGCCGGCCAGCAGCATCAGGGCTGCGACGGCGACAATGGCCAGGGCGGCCACCGCGATTACGGAAAGTTGCGCTGGTTTCGGTCTCATGCTATTTTTCATCCGTGTTCGTTTCCTTTTTGTAGGGGTTTCGGATACCGGGGGGCAGCAGGTGCTAGCCAAGGCTGCTCCCCACCTTTATTTTGCGCCGGATTGCTGCGCCATTTGGGCGGTCCGGCGACGTTTTTCGACTCGCGCGCGGATGGATTCGTATTTCCGGCGCAATTTTCCCGCGGGCCGCCTCCGGGGGCCCGGCTGGGGAACGTCGAACTCACAAGCGATGCTGTTTCCGGGGTCGCGTCGGGCGCGGCCTCCGGGGTTGCCTCGTTCGGGGCTTGATTTCTGACGACTTCCATTTCGATATGACGTATCAACAATGCGGCCAAACTGATATTTGGTATCAATGTCATCGGGGGAATAATATCGCCGGAACAGCGGCGTCCGGCACAGGGTTGAGTTATGTGCTAAGCGGGTCTCGGTTCGATCCACAGCGGTGATTGCTCAAAACGCCAGACATGATACACTATTGTGTGTAAGATATATGTCAAATAACGGCCAATATTGCATTAAATCTTATCCAATTTTCCGGACCAATTGAGGCGGATAATGAGACCAATGGAAGACGAAGACCTGATCCAGGAGAACGCGGTGCTGCGGGACCGGCTGCTCCGGCTCAGCGAGGCCAGCCTGCGCATCAACGAAAGCCTGGACTTCGACACCGTGCTGCAGGGCGTGATGGACTCCGCCCGCTCGCTGACCGGAGCGCGCTACGGAGTGATCATCCTCCTGGACGATGCCGGCGACCCCCAGGACTTTCACTTTTCGGGCATGACCGAACTGGAGGCGGAGCTATTCCACCAATTGCCGGAGGGAATACGGCTGTTCGAGTACCTGAGCCGGCTGCCGCAGCCCCTGCGGCTCCCGGACCTGCTGGAGCACATCAGATCGACGGATCACCTGCTGGACCTCCAGCCGCCGGTGGAAGTGGGGCCGGTGGTGCCTTTCCTGGCGGCCCCGGTGCTGCACCAGGGCGAACGGGTCGGCAACTTCTTCCTGGCCAAGATCGATCCGGGCGATGAGTTCAGCCAGGAGGACGAGGAGACGCTGACCATGTTCGCCGCCCAGGCGGCCATGGTGGTCGCCAACGCGCGCCGGCACCGGGACGAACAGCGCGCCCGCAACGACTTGCAGACCCTGATCGACACCTCCCCGGTGGGCGTCACTGTCTTCGATGCCACGACGGGAGCGCCGGTGTCGCTCAACCGGGAGACGCTCCGCCTCTTTGACGAACTCAGAAACCCGGACCAGACGCCGGAGCAGCTCCTGGAAGCGCTGACCGTGGTGCGGGGCGACGGGCGGGAGGTCTCCCTCCAGGAGTTTCCCATGTCCCAGGCGCTGAGCGTCGGCGAGACGATACGGGCCGAGGAGATCGTGCTGCGGGTCCCGGACGGCCGGAGGGTCGCCGTCCTGGTCAACGCCACGCCCATCCGCTCCGAGGCCGGCGAGGTCCGGTCCTTCGTGGTAACCCTGCAGGACCTGACGCCCCTGGAGGAGTTGGAGCGGCTGCGGGCCGAGTTCCTGGCCATGGTCAGCCACGAGCTGAGGACGCCCCTGGCCGCCGTCAAGGGTTCCATCGCCACCCTTTTGGACGCCTCGGCGACCCTGAACCCGGCCGAGATGGTGCAGTTCCACCGGATCATCGATGCGCAGACCGACCGGATGCGCGCGCTGATCAACGACCTGCTGGACGTGGCCCGCATCGAGACGGGCACCCTTTCCATCGCCCCGGAGCCCACCGACCTGTCCGTGCTGGTGGAGGATGCCCGCCGGGCGTTTCTGAGCGGGGGGCGCAGCGACCGGCTCCGGCTCCACATCGACCTCGCTCCGGACCTGCCCTGGGTGATGGCGGACCGCTTGCGCGTCGTGCAGGTGCTGGGCAACCTGCTCTCCAACGCAGCCCGGCACTCGGACGCGTCCTCCGCCATACGATTGACGGCCGCGCGCGACGGGTTCCACGTGGCGCTCTCCGTGTCCGACGACGGCCGGGGCATATTGCCGGAACACCTGCCGCATCTGTTCAGGAAGTTCACCAGCGCGCCCGACGACAGCCGCAGCGACGGCGCGGAACGCACGGGTCTCGGCCTGGCCATCTGCAAGGGGATAATCGAGGCCCACGGCGGACGCATCTGGGCCGAAAGCGAAGGGGCCGGCCTGGGCGCCCGGTTCACCTTCACCATCCCGGTGGCCGAGGAAGCGGGACCCAAGGCGGCCAGCCCGGATACCGCCACCGTTGGCTCTTCGCGCCAGATGGAGCAGGAAAAGGCCCGCATCCTGGCGGTGGACGACGACCCCCAGATGCTGCGACACGTTCGCGACGCGCTGACCCGGGCGGGCTATGTCCCCTTGGTTACCGGCGACCCCAGTGCGGCGCTGCGCATGTTGCGGGAGGAACAGCCTCACCTGGTGCTGCTTGACCTGGCGCTGCCGGGGACCGACGGGATCGAGCTGATGGGGGAGATGGCCGAGGTTGCCGACGCGCCGGTCATCTTCCTGTCCGCCTACGGAAGGGAGGAGAACGTAACCCAGGCCCTGGACCGGGGAGCCGTGGACTACATCGTCAAGCCCTTCTCGCCCATGGAGCTGGCGGCCCGGATCAGGGCGGCCCTGCGCAAGCGGGGGGTTACCGAACCGCCGGATACCTTTGCGCTGGGGGACCTGACCATCCACTATGCTGACCGAAGGGTACTCTTTGCCGGCACACCGGTCCAGTTGACCTCCATCGAGTACCGGCTGCTTGCTGAACTCGCCGCAAACGCCGGGCGGGTGCTGACCTATGATCACCTGCTCCGGCAGATTTGGCGAAAGGATCCCGGCAGCAACCTGCGTCCCATGCGCAC
Source organism: Dehalococcoidia bacterium (assembly GCA_034423575.1). Classification (GTDB taxonomy): domain Bacteria; phylum Chloroflexota; class Dehalococcoidia; order Lucifugimonadales; family UBA3495; genus Bin87. The sequence continues at coordinate 31,135 of DAOUIF010000044.1, forward strand.
TGCCGTCAGCAGCATCCGCCGCAAGCTGGGCGACGACGCGGAAGATCCTACCTATATCTTCACCGAGCCCCGCGTCGGCTACTGGATGCCCAGAGAGGAGGATTCGGAAGAAACGGCAGGCTACCCGGCCGCGCCTTGCAGGCCGCCCTGAAGCTGCGGTTCTGCGGGCGTCCCCATCTGAGGCATTGCGCCTTCCGGAAATTGCAGCTTGCGCATGGGGTAGTTGATGGTGATGCCTTCCTGCGCCAGGCGTGAGTGCAGCCGTTTGATCAGCTCGCTGCGGATCACGAAGCTGGCCAACCGGTCATTCGCCCGAACCACCATGTAGAAGGTGATATTGCTGTCGTCGAATGCGTCGTAGCGGAAGATGGGCTCGGTATCCCGGTGGGCGTCGGGATGTTCCCGACGCAACCGTTCCATCACTTCCACGCTCACCGTTTCCACCCGGACCAGGTCGCTCTCGTAGGACACGCCGCAGTAGATCACCACGTCCAGTGGACCCTCCGGCTTGGAGTAGTTGGTGACCACGTTCTCGGACAGCATGGCGTTGGGCACCGCCACCAGGTTGTTGGTCCAGGTGCGCAGCAGGGTGCTGTGCCAGTTGATGTCCACCACGTAGCCGGCAATCCCGCTCTCCATCTCGATGTAGTCGCCGGCTCCGACCACGCCCTCCGACATGACGTAGGTACCGGCGAAGAAGTTGCCGAGAGTGGACTGCAGGGCCAGGGCCACCGCCAGGCCGGTGATACCCAGACCGGCCACCAGCGGGCTGATGTTGATGCCCAATATGTCCAGCGCCATCATCACCGTGATGGCGACGATCAGCACCCACACCCCCCGCTGGACCAGCGGGAACATCCAGCTGCGCGGCCGGTCGGGGTTGTGTCGGCGCAGATAGACCTCCAGCCACAGCAGGCTGGCTGACGCCACCCCGTTAACCAGCGCCGCGCCGATCAGGACGGCGATCACCGCGCTGGCCTTGTCCACCGTGTGCTGCACGGTGTCGTGGAGCGAGAGCGAGGTCAACGCCAGGTACAGCCCCAGCAGGAGAATGAACGCGGTGCAGGGAACCCGTATCGACGCCACCGTCTTGACGTCGAAATCGGCGCCGCCCACGATGAACAGCCGCAGCAAACGCTGAAAAACCACCCGGCTGAACAGCACGGCCAGGGCTGTCGCGACCACCAGGATGATCCCGGCGATCACCAGTTCAACCCAGTCGACGTGGACGCCGACCGCCCAGCGGGCCAACGAACCCCACAGACCCGTGAAATACTCGCTCATTTCCTTCACCTCGCGTTTGTGATGGCGAGGGATTTATAACAGTTCGCGGGCCGACCCTCGCGTCGCCTCCGATTTTCCGATGCCGGGGCAGAAAGGGCTTCAGGCCGGCCAATTTGCCATTTTTCACGAAATGGTTACAAAACTCGATGCTTATCCCCCTTGAAAGCGGCCGAACGGTTACACGCAGTGGGGTAAAATCCTAACCCCGATTGTGCGCATTTGAGAGGCAATAGCCTGACCCTGGAACGGCATCAACCCAATCCGGACCATAACCTGGACCGCCGGACGCAGAACATACGAACCATGCGTCGCATTGACCTGCTGAACCCGCACCTGATCGCGCTCTCCGCGAAGGCCCATGGCGGTAAGCGAAGGTTGGCAGCATTGGCCCTCGCTGCCCGACCTGTTCCCGACGTCGTTCACCTGACGGCAGTAGCATGGCCGGCGAGGACTTCGCCGAGCCCGCCGGCTGGGGCCATTTCGGGACGGGCGAGGCCGTCATGCCCGGCCAGCGTCGGGTGCTCGAGCGCGACTTCACCGCCGCCGAACGGGCTGCGCTGGGCGACGCCGCTCCGACGCTGGGCGAAACTACCTTCGACGTGTACTTGAACGAGCGCGCCCACTGGCGCAACGTCCCCGTCGCCGTGTGGAATTACCAGTTGGGCGGCTACCAAGTCCTCAAAAAGTGGCTATCGTACCGTGAGGGCAAGATCCTGGGACGTTCCCTGAAAACGGGGGGCAACAACTGGGTTACGTCGCGGCGATTGGCCCCGGTCAGGATGGCCGACAGGGCTGTTCTGTTGGTCTCGGTGAGCAGGTGATGCTTGCTCCCGGGCTTGCCCCGGTCCGTAGGATTGGGGCCGGTCTTATTCCCCGCCGCCCACGGCCCGCACTCATTGGTCAAAGATCCGACGCGCTGTCCACGCAAGCCCGGGACCAGTCCAGGCGGTCCGCCCCGTGCAATCGGGACAACAGCGTTGCATGGAGCTTTTGCCACGCTCCGGCTTGCTGCCAATCCCGCAGCCGGCGCCAGCAGAGCCTGCCCCGTACTTGATACGAAGATTTCCCAAAGTAGCACGTCAAGCCGTCGTGGTAATATTAATGGCCGGTTCGAGTCTTCTTAGGTGGACGGCCGTATACTCCACACAGCCACGCTCTTGGACAACGTCTTGGTGCTGGTGGTGTGTGAGACGGGCTCTCAGGGCAACACGAGATCGTCCGAGTTGTCCCCCTGATTCCTTGGTGGTCAGCGGGTGATAGGGATACCGGTGTGCAATTCCAGCGTTAGGACACGGACGGCACGCCAAACCGCGTCTCGTTCCAGCATCTATGGGATACACCCAATCTAGCGGCCCACTAGTGCATGGATAGCAATCTCGACCTGCTCGACAAATGACGCTTCATGCAGTAACTCTTTATCTACTTCCTTTTGTCCTGGGCTGTCGCTAACAATGTGAATGCTGGCAATCTGTAAACCCAGTCGGGTTCCCACCGCATATAAGCAAGCAGTCTCCAAGTCTATGGCGTAGTACCCCTTACTGTCAAAATCTCTGATCATCGCGTCATTCTCAAGCATTGGGGTATCGATACTCACAATTGGCCCCACAGCGTACCTAGCTCCACGGATATCCGAGAATCTACAAAGTTTAGAAGTCAGCAAATCGTGTGAAGGAGAAAAGAGACCTTCTGGTGAGTAGGCTCGTGTGCATCCGTCCAATCCCTGTGCACCCGAAGGAATTACGTAGCTCCCAACATCAACGTCTTTGAGGACTCCACCTACATAACCACAGGCTACTATCTTCTTCACTCCTAGGAGAGCGGCAACTTCCACGTACAACGCTACTATCGGAGCGCCAAAAAGTGGACGACAGTAGCTCAGCGCCCTACCTCTGTATGTTCCTCTGTAAAACACGCCCTGGGGTGTGACGTGATCAAAAATGCTGGTTAGCTGATCTTCTTGAAACAGATCCGGATTCCCGAACAACATCAGCATCTCTGGCTCTAATGAAATACTGACGTCGCCTCTCGATAGCCAATTCACGGCAACCTGCTTCATGTGGTCTTGCCAATCCATACTAGCTCTCCCGTGGTATCCGGCGAGTTACCCTAATTGCTTGGACTCCGTCGACGTCGGCATACAGGTCACACTCAACCTTGCTCGGAGTCAACCGTAACGGGATCGCAGCCTCGTTTACATCGGACGAGCAGACGCCGCCGCTGCTGTCCCGGATTACGCAGTTGCCGGAGGCCGGCGAGGGTGCAGAGTAGCATCGGTTTCCCAAAAGCTGCTGACCGCCACCAAAGGAAAGTACCTCGCAGTTGTAGAACTCCAGACCCACACCACCCACGACGCTCCGTTTATCGCGCTTTGGATCAGTCTTTGTACCGTAAGAATGGGAGCTGCCGTAGCCCCCCGCCTCTGCACTGCGATCAGCGTCATCCCATGCATACTCCGCCACGTCTAGGCCTAGCGGATCTCGCGTGAAGGGGTAAGGACCTGGGCGGGACCAGGAACTGACTACAGCATCGGAACGAACCTCAATGTGAAGGTTCTTGATTTTGTTCAGTCGGGTGGGCCGGACTGGGAAAGTGACCGGCAACGGGCAAATATTTGGAGACGGGCAGGCACCTACAAGTTTATTGAGGGTTCCTCGTAATCCTTTAGCTTGTTGTAGATTTGAAGCCGGTGATGGTAGGACTCCAAAACTATGATCCGGTCGTCTGCGTCAACGTTGACAGCCACTGGCCGCCGGAACCGCCATTCAGGCTCCAGATCTGTCCGCCGCCTGGCTTTGACGATATCCGGATTGGCATCGATGTAGGTC
>DAOUIF010000045.1:0-19387 GCA_034423575.1 Dehalococcoidia bacterium
CCTCGTCCATGCGCCACCGCACCAGCAGCGCTCCCATCTCATCCATTCCCAACTTCAACCCCCTGCCTGCCATTTCCCAGCCTACTGCCTCAATTGCCACCAATTCTACCTACAAATGATGCGGGTTTCACTTTGGCGTCAGTTTAGGAATTGACGATGTCGTGCCCATCTCCTACGCGAACGATTGGGATCCGGACCAACTGGCCGACACCAATCGGGGAACTCCACAGGGAGTTCGTCCGGCATGAATTGGGAGGCGCTCATAGCCAGCAGCCGAGCCCTCGTTACGCCGATACCACCCGCCAGTCAACCCACCGAGGAGGCATTGCGACGAGCGATCAGCACGGCCTACTACGCGATGTTTCACGCGCTGGCCACCAGCAACGCGGACTGCATTATTGGAACTTCTAACGATCCGCTGTCGCGTCATGCGTGGGACCGCGTCTATCGAGGACTGGAATATGGAACCTCCAGGGCCCAATTGCAGGATGGGCGCCACTTGTTTTCGCCGGATACCAGATGGTTTGGGGACACGTTTGGCCGGTTGCAGGAGATAAGGCAGAAAGCCGATTACGACCACGCCGAGACCTTTACCACAAACCTGGCCAACACCTGGATCGACCGCACCGAAGAGGCCATACCCGGGTTCATGCAGGCGAGTATTGAGGAGCGCACGGCGGTGGCCGTCCAATCGCTGATACGGAGGCGGCGCAACTGAGGGAGCCGGGTTGATACGAAACGCCAAGCTCTGACCGCGTTAGTCCGTGATTCCCGACTGGGCCTTCACTTCGTCCAACGATACGACATTACCTGCCTGCACGTCCTGGATGCCCTGACGGAGGGCGTCCATCATCTCCGCGTCGCCCATGATCTCCAAGGTCTCGATCACGGATTGAAATAATTCCCATGGCATCAGGGCGAGCACCGGTTTCCCCCGACGTGTCAGCGCAACGGCCCGGTTCTCCTCGGCCAGCAGTTCCGGCAGTTGGGTGAGCATCGCCCTCGCCTTGACGATGGAGATGTGTTCAGTGTCAGTTTCCCATGCCGACGCCATGATGATCTCCTATTCCTGAGCCGGTTCAACCAAGCTTGAACCTTATCAAACCCGACCGCCACACCGGACTCACGCATAGCTACACAGCTTCAACCTATAATTGTGGGCGCAGCGTGGCAGTCGCGTTGCCGAAGGGGCGCTGTTCAGCTAACGAGATCGCCACGTCGCTGCGCTCCTCGCGATGACAGACTGGTTGGCCGTGAGCCATACCGAGACACGGTTGATGCTCCCCCGGTTTGTTACAATGCAGGCGCTATTTCCCACGATTACGAGGAGGCAAGCAGCATGCCAGTTCATCATCAGGCGCAGGGGGCGGGCGACGTCACCGTCCACAAGATCGAGAACATGGGTAGTCTGAGCAACAACGGCTACATCATCATCTGTCCCGAGACCAACCAGGCCGTGTGCATCGACACGCCGGACGAGCCGGAAAAGATGATCAACGAGGTCCGTGAGGCCGGCGTCGAGGTCCAGCACATCCTGGTGACCCACGGCCATGGCGACCACCTGGCCGGCTATAAGGAGATCACCGGAAGCATCGGCGCCCCCGCCGCCATTGGCGAACTGGATGCCCACCTGCCGCCCGGCCCGGTGCAGCGCCAACTCAACGACGGCGACACCGTGCAATTCGGCAACCGCACCATCCAGTGCATCCACACGCCGGGCCACACCGACGGCTCCACCTGCTACGTGGTAGGTGGTTTCCTGTTCTCCGGCGATACGCTGTTCCCGGGTGGGCCCGGCCGCTCCCGGAGCCCTGAGGCCCTGGAACAGTTGCTCGGCAGCATCAGCTCCAAGCTGCTCACTCTGCCCGAGGACACCTACGTGTATCCCGGCCACGGGCCCGACAACACCACCATCGCCGAGGCCAAGCGCCGCTACGACATCTTCATGTCCAAGGACCACCCGGCCGACCTGCAGGGCGACGTGGACTGGCTGAACACGTAGGCGCGCTGAGTTATCGTTTTCACCGTCATTCCCGCGAAAGCGGGAATCCATGCGGGCGGGCAAGCCGTTCGATTGCGCCTGTGGATTCCGGCTCAAGGCCGGAATGACGGTGCGGGTTCTCCGGAGTGATGGAGGGGGTCCGGAATGATGCGGAGGAGTTCCCGCTGTGACGGGGACCAGATAGGAGTCTGATGTACCGAAAGACGGTCCTCGATAACGGTTTGCGGGTGCTGACGGCGGAGATGCCGCACACCCGCAGCGTCTCCATGTTCGTCTCGGTGGGCGCCGGCTCCCGTTACGAACCCGATGAGCTGGCGGGCCTGTCCCACTTCCTGGAGCACGTGCCCTTCAAGGGGACGCGAAGCTGGCCCACGGCCCTCGCGATATCCGAAGCGGTGGAGGGCGTCGGCGGCATCATGAACGCCGCCACCGACCGGGAGATGACGTCCTTCTGGTGCAAGGTGGCCAGCGTGCATGCTGACCGTGCCCTGCCTGTCATCTTCGACCTGATCCTCCACCCGCTGCTGGACCATGCCGAAATGGAGAAGGAGCGGGAGGTCATCCTGGATGAGCTGCGGATGACCAACGACTATCCGGCGCAGGTGTGCGACCTGCTCATCGACCGCGCCTTGTGGCCCGACCAGGCCATGGGTCGGGACGTGGGCGGAACCGCGGAGTCCGTGGCTGCCATCGGCCTGGACGACGTACGCCGGTATATGGAGAGCCAGTACCGTCCCAACAACACGGTCGTCGGCATCGCCGGTGCCATCGGCCATGACGAGGCGGTGCGGTTCGTGGCCGACGCAACCGATGGTTGGACACCGGGCGAAACGCTGACGTGGCAGCCGGTGTCCGCACCGTCCGACGACGCCCCGCCCATACTGCTGGACAACCGGATCACCGAGGACACCAGCATCTGCATGGGGCTGCCTGGCTTCGCGCTGAACGACCCCGACCGCTATGCCGCCACTGTGCTCAACGGGTTGCTGGGCGATGGCATGAGCAGCCGGCTTTTTCAGAACCTGCGGGAGAACCTCGGCCTGACCTACGACTGCCATAGCTCGCTGAGCAGCTACCGCGACTGCGGCGCGCTGGTGGTGTCCTGCGGCACCGAGCCGTCCCGCGCGGCGGAGGCCGTGGCCGCGACCCGGCGAGAGCTGGAGGGCCTGCTCACGGCGCCGCCGAGATCCGAGGTGCACAAGGCTCGCGAGTACATCAAGGGCCGTTTGCTGATGCGCATGGAGGATTCGCGAGCGGTGGCCTCGTGGCTGGCCTCGCAGGAACTCCTGATGGAAGAGATCACGACGCCCGACGAGACGGCAGCCAGCATCGACGCGGTGACGCCGGACGACGCGCTTCGGGCGGCAGAACGGCTGGTGGATGCGGACGCGTTTCGCCTGGCGATCGTGGGGCCCCACGAGGGCGTGTCCGAGTTTGAGGCTGCGCTGGCCGGAAAGTAATCGACTGGATTGCGAACGTTGGACAACTCCCCAACCCCGTCAGGTGTCCCATGACCTCTGCCAATACCCGTTCCAAGTCACCGGTTCGGCAACCCCTGGGCCCGTTGCCGGATCCGCCGCCACGCCACCCCGACGAAATGACCAGCTACGACCACGTGCACCAACCCGGCAACTCTCACTTCCTCACCCAATACCTGGGTAATCCTGACACCACCCTCGTCACCGCCGAACGCTACATTGTCCGGGAACTGGGTTCGCCTGCCACCGAGCGGCGCGTGCCCGACCTGCTCATTGCCTTTGGCGTGGACCCCGCCGCTTACCGCGCGCGCAACGGGTACGTCATCTCGGAGCAGGGCAAGCCGCCGGACTTCGTACTGGAAGTGGCGTCCCCAAGCACTGCGGATACCGACGTCGGGGAAAAACGGGACGACTACGCGGCGTTTGGCATCCTGGAATACTGGCGATTTGACGAGACGGGAGAGCATCACGGGACGCGGCTGGCCGGCGACCGGCTGGTGGCGGGCCGATATGAACCGATAGAGCTTGAAGAATTGAGCGGAGGCGCGTTGCAGGGGTACAGTTCGGTGTTGAACCTGCACCTGCGCTGGGAGAATGGAAGGCTCGGTTGGTACGACCCGCCCACCGGAGAACATATCCCCACCTACGAATCCGAGCGCGACCGTGCCGAACGCGCTGAGGCCCGCGTTCGTGAATTGGAAAGCGAACTTCGCCGCCGGGGCAATGATTAGCTCGGCTCAGCAAACGCTGGATGCCGGCACAGACGCCCGACTCACCGCCGCGCTGGTAGCGCCAGTCTGACGGGGCATTTCAGCAAGACAAGGAGGCAAAGGCATGGCTACCACTCGTTACAGCAAAGTGATCCAGCTGCTGGAAGAAGGCAAGCCGGTGTTCGGCACCGGGCTGATCTGGAACGGCAACCTGGACGAAATGATGTACTTTGCCGATTCCGACTATGACATGGTAATGATCGAGATGGAGCACGAGGGCTTGTCCTTCAACAACCTGCGCACGTCGCTCCAGTTCCTGTTGAACCGGAAGCGCGTCGCCGAGGGCGGCGGCCTGATGGCCGACCCCACACCGGTGGTGCGCATTCCGCCCAACACCCGCGAACAGAACCAGTGGGTCATCAAGCAGGCGCTGGACACCGGCGTGTATGGGCTGATCCTGCCCCACCTGGACACCGTGGAAGGCGCAATGTCGGCAGTGCAGTCGGCGCGTTACCCCCAGGTTCCCGGCGTGGCCGATTTCGAGCCCCACGGCGAGCGGGGCTGGTGGCAGCGCATCGCCCCGCGTTATTGGGGCCTGTCCGCCGCCGAGTACTACGATGCTGCCGACCTGTGGCCCCTGGACCCCGACGGCAACATGCTGCTCATGGGTATCGTCGAGGAACCCACCGGCGTCGGAAACCTGCCCGATATCCTGCGGCAGGTCAAGGGCATCGGCGCGATCTGGGCTGGCCCGGGCGACATGTCCGTGGCGCTGGGGCACAAGGGCAACGCCGGCCACCCCGAGGTTCAGGAGATGCTGCTGCGGATCCTGGGCATCTGCAAGGACGCCGGAGTGCCCTGCGCCGTGGGATGCACTGCCGAGGAGGTCCCCATGAGGCTGGAGCAGGGATTCAGCATCCTGATCACGGCTCCGACGCGAACGGCCGGCGGCCTGGTGGAGGGAAGGCGTATCGCCGGGCGCTGACGCCGGGATACGGAACGGGTTCAAAGAGTGGGGCGGGTTTCTGACCCGCCCCTATTCCATGTCGAATATGTACTGACGCACATTGAAGGAGAAGCCCGGCATCATCTCTTCGCCGTCCAGCGTCTCCGGATCTTCCAGCAGTTCAGGTTCGGGCTGGCCGGCGCGGTAGACGTAGACCTGTCGGTTGGTCGGGTCGATGAGCCAACCCAGGCGCGCGCCGCCATCCATCCAGAGTTGCATCTTGCGCTGCAGCGGGGCCAGGCTGTCGGTGCGGGATCTGATCTCAACGACGAAGTCGGGCGCGCCGGGGAAGACGGTCTCGCGTTCCTGTTCGGTGGCGGCGTCGTAGCGTTCCTGGGTGATCCACGCCGCGTCGGGCCCGCGAATCGCGCCGGAGGCCAGGCGGAACCGGCTGGTCTGGGAGGCGTTAACCCCTCCGTTGACCCTTTGCCACAGTCCCAGCTCAATGTTCGTCTCGGTTTCCTGACGATTGCCTCTGAAACCTACCATGGGCAGAATCACCAACTCCCCAGCCTCGTTCACTTCCATTTCGTATTCGTCGTTGGCTTCGCAGAACTCGATGAACCGGGTGGGGAAATCGGCGGCGTGAAGATCGATTCCCAGACTCTCGAAGCGGAGCACCACAGAGCCGGCGCGCTCGGCTTCGGCACCATCGTCCCTGGCGTCTGAGCGCGCTTGAGGTTCTTTCGGTTTGGTGGTCATACGCCGCTACCGATGTCGGTCCACCTAACAGTACTACCGGAATACCGTTCTAATTGCCCGGCGCTGGCAGAGCCGGGCCGGCCAGGTAGTCGAACAACGGGGCGTCGGAGGACAGGATGATGGTGTCCTGCTGTCGGATGATGCGCTGGTAGGCCTCCAGGCTGCGCAGGAAGGCGAATAGCTCCGGGTCCTGGTTCAGCGCCTCAGCCAGGATGCTGATGGCTTCCGCTTCACCTTCACCCCGCCGCTTGTTGGACTCGCGCTCGGCTTCGGCCAGGATCACGTCGCGGTCGCGGTCGGTGGCGGCGCGGATCTTGCGGTCTTCCTCCTCACCCTCAGCCCGGAAACCGGCGGCGATACGGTTACGCTCGGCGCGCATCCTGGTGTAGATGGACGCGGTTACTGCTTCGGGGAAGTCAGCGCGCTTGATGCGCACGTCGATCATCTCGATGCCGAAAGTGTCCCGCTGGGTGGTCTGGCGGACTGCCTGCAGCACTTCATCGAGAATTTGCGTGCGGGTTTCCTGAGCTTCCACCAGCGGCAGTCCCTCGTCGTCTACGACGGGGGTGCCGGCTTCATCAACCAACGGTTTGGCGCCGATGATGTCGGTCCGGTCGCGCAGAGCCACCCGGTCACGCAGGGTGGAGGTCACGATGTCCCCCAGGCGGCTTCGGGCAGTGCTTTCGGTTTGCAGGGTCTTGCGGAACTGCACCGGGTCCGTGATGCGGTAGCGGGCGTAAATGTCGATTACCAGGTTTTCCTTGTCCTGGTCGGGCATGGATACGGGCGGCGCGTCAATCCGCAGGATCCGCTTGTCGAGCCGGACGACGGTGTCCACGAACGGCGCCTTTACGCTCAGGCCCGGGGTGGTACGGGTGTCCACCACCTCTCCGAAGCGGAGGATGATCACCTGCTCGGTGACGTCGACCACGTATAGAGCCTGGCGCAGCACGACCAGTCCGACGATGATGACGATTGCGACGATTATCAAATTTCGCATTGGGGGTTCTCCGGGGATGAGAGACGGTCAGTCTGGATTACCTGCGGCTACGGGTTGGGGCCGATGGGGGCAGGTATGACGTTGCCGTCCTGTCCCAGAATGAGTACCGGTTCGGTGTCAGGGTCGACGATGATCTTGGTAACGCCTGGGAAGACGTTTTCCAGTGCTTCCAGGTACAGGCGCTGGCGGGTTACCTCGGGCGAGCTGTTGTACTCGTTGCGCACCGACTCAAAACGCTGCGCTTCACCATTGGCGGTCTCGATACGGGCGCGCTTGAAAGCCTCCGCCGCTTCAATGATCCGCTCGGCGTCACCTCTGGCCCTCGGAATAACGTCCGCTTCGTAGGCCAGGGCCTGGTTGATGCGGGTCTCGCGCTCCTGCCGTCCGCGCAGCACGTCGTCGAAAGCGTCCCGAACCTCTTCCGGCGCTTTCACGTCCTGCAACTGCACCGATATGACCTCGATGCCGGCTTCATAATCGTCAAGGATGGCCTGCAACCGTTGGCGAGTGTCGGTTTCCACCTCTTCGCGGCCACGCACCAGCACGTCGTCGATGGAGCGTTGCCCCACCACCAGGCGCAGGGCAGCCTCCGCGCCGTCCTTGAGGGTGCGGCCGTCGGGCCGTCCCTCCGGTATGAGCCGGACCGGCTCACCGGGGTCGTCCACCTTGAACAGGAAGTTGTTCAGGTTGCTGATGCGGTACTGCACCACCATCTGGACGTCAACGATGTTGAGGTCGCCCGAAATCATCAAAGCTTCATCGAGGAACGGGGTGTTGACGGCGGCGTCGTTGGAGCGGAACCCCAGCTCCATGCGCCGCGTTTCCGTGACCAGCACCACGTCCTTGTTGCCCACCGGCGTGGGCCACCACCAGTGAAGTCCCTCTTCGGATACGGGGGCACCCTGCACGGCTCCGAACAACCGCAACGCGGCGTTCTCACCGGGGCTCACCGTGTATACGCCGGTGGCTGCCCAGATGATTATCAGCAGGGCGATGACGGCGAGAATTAAAATGCCCAGGTTTCCGCCGCCAAGGCGTCCACCGGAGCCACCAAACATGCCGCGTATGCGACCGAAAAGTTGTTCAAGGTCGAATTCGGGTTGTCGAGGCGGTTGTTGACCTCCCCCGGGTGTGAACATACGAAAGTGTCCTTTATGAATTTGCTGGGTGGCGCCTGATCAATGTCAACCGTTATATCAGGACTGACCGACGTAATCAGCGATCTGCCGTACGATTTTCGGACGGTTGGCCGAGACAGTATACCACCATAACCAGCGGGCTGGTTTATAATTGGCCGGCCGCTCCGATGGGTGAATTCGCACCATCCGGCAGCGTATCCGAGCCACGCCACCGACCCATTCGCGCCGGCTCCCGACAGGACAATTGCACCATGACGACACCCGTTCAGATAGCCTCAGGGGACCGGGAAAACTCTGCGCAACCCCAGGGTATCACCGTCAAAATCAGCCCCGACATGGGGCGTGTTCAAATGAGATGCCCCCACCAGAGCGGGCTCATCTACGCGGTGCCTGGCGAACGCAGCTGGGTGTGCACGGACGAACTGCGCCCCGCCCACGCCATGGCCGGGTTTTTCCGCGAGCTCATCGCGATGAAGGACCCCCGCGTGGAGAACCTGATGCAGCAGTGGGGCCTTTATTACCGCAGTCTGCCCCTGGAGTCTGAGGCAGCCGAAGGCGAAGCCGATACCTAGAAAGCAAAGGGGCGGGTTTGAAACCCGCCCCTGCTTGTTGACCGGTCCCGGGTAAGATCGTCAGTCGTCCCCCGGTGAGGTTCCGTCTATCGGCTCCGCGGTGCTCGTGCTGCTGAAGGACGGAGCCGGGCTGGGCACGGGCCCGCCCTGGGTAACCGGGGGAGCCGGCGGAGCGTAGGGAGAAGGCGTAGGCGCCTCTGGTACGGCCGGTTCCGGCTCGGAGCCGGGAGGGCCATCCCTGAACAGCTTGGTGAGGGCGTCGCCGGATATGGCCTCGTGCTCAATGAGGTACTCGGCCACCTGCACCAGCTTGGGCTTGTGGTCGATCAGCAACTGCTGGGCCTGGCGGTAGGCGTTGTTGATCAGGTGGCGAACCTCGTCGTCGATTTCCTCGGCGATCTTGTCGCCGTAGTCGCGCTCCTCGCTGATCTCGCGGCCCAGGAAGACCATCTCCTCGCGCTTGCCGAAGGTGCGCGGGCCCAGGCTGGCGGACATCCCGTAGCGCTTGATCATGCCCAGGGCGGTCTTGGTGGCGCGCTCGATGTCGTTGCTCGCTCCGGTGGTCACCTCGTCGAAGATCAGTTCTTCCGCCACGCGGCCGCCCATCATGACGCCCAGCATGTCCTGGAACTGGTTCTTGGTCCAGAGATAGCGGTCTTCCTCGGGCAGCAGGGTGGTGTGCCCGCCCATATTGCCCCGGGACACGATGCTGATCTTGTGCACGCGGTCGGCGTGGGGCAGGTGCCAGGCGACCAGGGCGTGTCCGGCCTCGTGGTAGGCGGTCATCTCCTTCTCGCGCTGGTTGATGACCCGGCTCTTCCGCTCCGGGCCGGCGATGACGCGCTCGATGGCCTCCTCGAAGTCCTGCATGAAGATGCTGGACTGGTTCTTGCGGGCCGCCAGCAGGGCCGCCTCGTTGACCAGGTTGGACAGGTCGGCGCCGCTGAATCCGGGCGTTTCCTTGGCGACAACGTCGATCTTGATCTCGCGGGACAGGGGCTTTCCGGCCACGTGGACCCTGAGGATCGCCTCGCGGCCCGTCACGTCGGGCAGGTCCAGGGTGACGCGGCGGTCGAAGCGGCCCGGGCGCAGCAGGGCCGGGTCCAGGATGTCAGGCCGGTTGGTTGCCGCGATGACGATGATGTTGGTGTTGGTCTCGAAACCGTCCATTTCAACCAGGATCTGGTTGAGGGTCTGCTCGCGTTCGTCATGGCCGCCGCCCAATCCGGCGCCGCGGTGGCGGCCCACGGCGTCGATTTCGTCCACGAACAGGATGCACGGGGCGTTGCGCTTGGCCTGCTCGAACAGGTCGCGCACGCGGGCCGCGCCGACGCCGACGAACATCTCCACGAACTCGCTGCCGGAGATGTGGAAGAAGGGCACGCCGGCCTCACCGGCCACCGCGCGGGCCAGCAGGGTCTTGCCGGTTCCCGGAGGACCCACCAAGAGCACGCCCTTCGGGATGCGCGCGCCCAGCTGCAGGAAGCGCTCAGGGTACTTCAGGAAGTCGACGACCTCTTCCAGCTCCGCCTTGGCCTCATCTACTCCGGCCACGTCGCTGAAGGTCACCGACGGGCGGTTGAAGGGCATCATGCGGGCGCGGCTGCGGCCGAAGCTCATGGTCTGGTTGTTGGAACCCTGGGCCTGGCGCATCATCAGCAGGATCAGCCCGCCGAAGAAGATCAGGGGCAGGAAGTTGAGCAGGATGCCGAAGACGCTGCCGAACCCGCTGGAGCCCTTGTATTCCACGTCGGGCGCGCTGACCTGGTCCCAGATGCCTGTGGTGATCAGCAGGCTTTCCAAATCGGTGTTCTTGCCGATACGGCTGCTGTACTTCTGGGCTTCCTCTCCCTGGCGACCGGCCGTCGGTATGACGGTGAGCTTCTCGCCGTCCACGATGATCCTCTCGATCTGGCCGGCCCGGGCCTGCTGCAGCACCTCGGTCAGGGCCAATCGTTCGCTGCTGCCGAAGCTGGGCAGCAGCGTGTAGAAGATGACGATCACGCCGATGATGATGAGGAGATAGATCAGGCTGTTGCGGACCCAGCGGTTGTTGGTCATAACATTCCTGCCCGTTCGTTCTTGACGGTGATAGAGTGCATGGCTGCGCTGCGGGCAAACGAATCACCCAGACTAATCCAGTATAGTACCCGCGCGCGGGAAAATTTGCAAAGTTGGCAGCGTCCTCACGCGTACCCACTTTGTCACTGCGAGGAGCGTAGCGACGTGGCAATCTCGCTGGCTGAGCGGCGGCTCCTTCGGCAACGGGATTGCCACGCTGCGCTCGCAATGACAGTTTGCGGAAAGTGGGTACGCGTGAGTAGCATCGTCAGTTGGCGGGATTCGTTGCCGAGCGACCGCGCCGGCCGACGTAGAATGGCGCTTTATCCGGCCGGCAAAGAGTGTTTTTCAAATGACATACGAACCTGCGCGGCGCGTGTATCTGTTTGGCACGGGCGTTACGGGGCCCGTGGAAAGTCGCCAGACGCAGTTGTTAACGAATACTCATACAAAATCACATTAATGTAACAATTATTGGACACGATAGATTTGCACCATTGCGGAGCTCAGTACGGATTGTTTGCGCCGGGTTGTAGAGTGCAAGCTACGATAATTTATTGTCGTTTGACATCTCCCGTAACTATAACTGTCGTTTTGACATCAGTCGGGTAAGGCCATGAACTGCGCGGGCCAACAAAACGGCCCCGGTGGAGCTAACACCGAGGCCGGGTCGATGGGGAAATGCGGTCCGCCATCGGGCTCAATGTTAGCCCTGTGCCCTCTGCGTGTCTAGCCCCGTCGTTCGCGGCGGGGCTTCTTTGATGCCATCAAGCCGCTTTGCGGTGAAATCTCAGACTCGGAGGAATGATTATGAAGCACAGGCTGATGTGGGTGTTGATTGGCTGTTTTCTGCTTGGGGTAGCCCTTCTCGCCTGCGGACCCGCCGCTCCGCGAGGATCAGAGGCTATTCCAAACTCGTCAGACACGGCGAACGTTTCCCCGCAAGACCCCGATGAGGCAGCGGGGCGTCCGGAGAGAACGGAACCGAGAGGCGAGGAAACAGACCGTCCTGGGGGGAACAATTCCGGGGAGCCAGAGCAAGAGCCGGAGAACCAGGTCAAACCGACCGAGGAACCGACTCCTACTCGGCCACCTCGGCCCACCAGCACGCCGCCGGCGGCAAAGGCTCCCGCCCCTGGCCACCCGGACGGAGTGGCAGGGTGCAAGAATGATCGAATGTTCGACGGGAACGAGGCCAGCGGCGCTTATCAGGGGTGGTGCCAAGACCAGTTGATGGCGCAGGTCGAGAATCAGTGCAGCAGCCGACCCGATGGCGAGCAACGGGCATGCGGGGAGACGATTGCCCAGAATATCAGGGTTATCTCTTCCGGTACGGTCCTGCCAAGTGCGTGGGCATAACGGACGAAGGAACTCGTCAGGAGTGTTTCGGCCAGTCATGGATTGACTTCGACCTGTCGCAGAATAACCTGTTCGAGGGTTGGAACAAGCTCCGCACCTCAGCCAACAGTGACGCGGAAGTGGTTAAGGCATGGAATGCCACTATCACGTGTCTTGAGGGTAAAGGTTTCAAGGACGTGAACGAGGACATCCTTTTCCCATGGCAGGATGTCATCGTGCCCAAGGATTACCAAGCCAAGGAGGCTGCGCTGACCGGAGTGGACAAGGACCTTCGGGAACGAATCGTGGCCCCTTCGCAGGAATGTGGGGTCCAAGAGGGGTTGTTCACGGCGCAGGACATGGCTTGGACGGCCGAACTCAAGCGACTCGAAACGGAAGAACCCGCCCTGGTTGCCGACCTCATTCGGGAAGGTCTACTCGAAGAGCTGGAGAAGCCAGGGGCGTCGGTCTACCTGAGCGGGAAGTCCGCCAATTAGCCAGCGCGAGAAAAGGAGTTAACGTATGTCTCTACGGATCAAGCCAAGCAGTCGCTCTGGTTGCCTTGTTATGCACGTCCTCACCCTCAGTGCGACGCTTTTGTTGGTGTCCGGCTGTGATGGTCCCGTGCCGGAGGGTGGTGGGCCTGCGGAGACCGGTTCCGACGATGTTGCTGCCGTCATATCCCGGTTGTCCGACAGCATGAAGGCCGAGCATTCCTACCGTGTGGACGGTTTGATCGAAATCTACGACGGGGGAGGTTATCTGGATAGGGCGATTTCCGTGAGTGGCGATTACGTCAGGCCGGACCGTCTCAAACTGGACCTTGAGGGCCACGAGGATCTTGAGAAAGGCGTAACTCACCAGACGGTCATCATCGGCGATCGGGCTTACCAGAGGGAGCGCCATGCTCCCGGCATACGCGGTCGCACCGAATGGGAGGAATTGAGCCTCGGGATGGTGGATCCGTCGTATCTGGGCGACATCCCGGATCTGACGTTGAGCTTCGAGGATTATCTGTCCAGTGTCACTTGGACATCAGTGGAGGCTTTGGACGATGGTGCGCGGCTCAGGGGTTGGACGGGTGTTGAAGGCAGCAGAGTGGTGGTCTATCATCATCTGGTGGTGCATGATTACGAGTTCCCGCCGAGGGATGCCCTGCGGCATTGGGTGGACACGTTGGAGATAGTGACCGTCGCCCATGGCGGATCGGATGGCACGGTGCTCCGGATGGCTAGGTACAGGTTTTCGCTGTACCTCAGTCCGCTCGAAGTATGGGAGCCGCTCGTCAAGTAACGGCGTATGGGGGCTTGGTGGGGCTCCCGTTGCGAAGGGAAAACCCAGGCACGACACAAGACACCCCCGAGAGTGTGTGGGGTGTCGCGTCGTCTTTGGTCAGGTGACCCGCGTGATGGTGGTCCTTCCTTTTCAGCTACGCTGCGTTGCTCCGAAGGTTCCTGGACCTGTTGATACGCGTCGGGCGGCGGAGACGTCATGATCTTCTGGAGGGACGTATACCGCGTCCTCCGCCGGACGTTCGATTACTCCGGTCGTTCGAGTCGCGCGGAATTCTGGTGGTGGATGCGGGTGCTGTTCCGCGCTGTACTGGTGTCGTCCGTCGCCATGGTGGTCATTGAGATGGTGGTGCAGTCAGTGCTGGATCTTGGCATGTTGGTGTTTGCCGCCTTGGTGAACTCGGGCATCCTCGTTGCCGTTTTGGGCTTCTTCCCCGCCATGTCCCTTACTGTCCGACGTCTTCATGACACCGGCAGGAGCGGCGAGGCGATGCTGGTCTGGTTCGTGGCTCCGCTGTTCGCGTGGATTGTCTTCCTTGGTATCGCTTGGGTGACCCTTAGCATCGCACTTGTTGGGGGGGACCCGTCCGTTGCCGTTATCGCCTTTTACGCATCCCTGGGCGTCGCCGTTGCCGTCACCATCGCCGTGGCTTGTTGGGCCATCTGGTGGCTCCAACGGGACGGTGACGACGGTCCCAACCGTTTCGGAGACGTGCCGCGATAGGGAAGTGAAGGTCGGGTCTCGTATTCGTACACCGAAATGGAGGGGGGTCGTCGTGTGGGTTGGCGATGACATCATAGGGTTGGTCATTGGAGTTCTGCTCGCGATCAGCATTCCGGTCGCTATCATCCTCGGCGTCGTAGTACGGGTCGGCGTCAAACGCGGCGTTCGTTCCTACATCATCGTTCCGTACGCTTCCTTCATGATGATAACTGCGCTGGCGGCGATCATCGGATGGGATTTCGTTCTGGTCGGCGCTGGTATTTTTGGTGATGCCTACGTATTGCTTTATCTGGGCTGGATCATCGTGGTGATAGCCGGCAGCGTCCTGCTAACCATCCTGGTCGCCAGACGATTTGGGAGATAGGCGTTGGCAACGGATTGCGTTGCGTGATTAGGTAGGTTCCTCATGCGTACCCAGTTTGTCATTGCGAGCGCAGCGTGGCAATCTCGTTGGGGCCCGGATCGTCGCTACACCAACGGGATTGCCACGTCGCTTCACTCCTCGCAATGACAGGTTTGCGGAAACTGGGTACGCATGAGGGTAGGTTCGAGTAGCGAAAATTCCTCATCGTCAACCTGCGGGATTCGTCGCCGGGCAACCGCGCCGGCCGGCGTACAATGGCGCTTTATCCGGCCGGACTGCAAAGGAGGGTTCAAATGGCAGACGAACCTGCGCGCCGCGTGTATCTGTTTGGCACTGGCGGCACCATCTCATTCGTTGGCGAATCTCGCACCGATTTCTCCAACTACAGCTACCGGGGACAGCAGCTGACCATCCAGGAGATGCTGGCCCGGGTTCCGGAGGCCAACGAACTGGCCGAGGTCATACCGGAGCAGGTGATCAACGTGGGCAGCACCGAGGTCTATCCGCCCCACTGGCTCGCCCTGGCCCGGCGCATCAACGAGCAGTTCGCCGCCGATCCCGACGCCGCCGGCGCCGCCGTGACCCACGGCACCGCCACGCTGGAGGAGACGGCCTACTTCCTCAACCTCACCGTGCGCGACCGCCGGCCGGTGGCCGTGACCGGCGCCATGCGTCCGCCATCGGCCATGGGCACCGACGCCGACAATAACCTGCTGGATGCCGTGCGCATCGCCGCCGCGCCCCAGTCCGCCGGACGCGGCGCGCTGGTGGTGCTGAACAACGAGATCCAGTCCGCAAGGGACGTTACCAAGACCGACTCCTATCGGGTGGAGACCTTCCAGTCGGGCCACATGGGCTTCCTGGGTTACGCCGACGCCGACGGCAACGTGGTCTACTATCGCCGCCCCGAGCGTCGGCACACGGCCGATTCGGAGTTCGACGTGTCGGCAATCGACGAACTGCCCCGGGTTGACATCGCCTACGGCTACGCCGGCGCCGGCAGCACGGTCATCGACGCCCTGGTCGCTGACGGCGTGGACGGCATCGTGGCCGCCGGTTTGGGCAGCGGCGGTTCTCCGTCGACGTTCATGGCCGGCCTGAAAGACGCACAGGCTGCCGGCATCCCGGTGGTGCTGTCCACTCACGTCGGGACCGGCCGCGTGGTCCAGACCCGGCGCTTCACCGACGAGGGCTACATCGTCGCCGACAACCTGCACCCCAAGAAGGCGCGCATCCTGCTCATGCTCGGCCTGACGCAGACCCGGGACCATGCCGAGCTGCAGCGGATGATGCTGGAGTACTGACGGAACGGACTGAATGCTTACGCCGGCCCGGTGCTAGAATCAAATCAGTGTCTGACCCGCATCACATGGACGAACAACCGTAGCTGGGAAACTGGTCGCTTGATGGAAAGCTCGGTAAGCCAAATGCGCGCTCCTGATCGAACCGCTCTGGAGGTCGCCAAAGCGGTCCAGTCGGAACTGCCGGCAGATACGGTGATATTGTTCGGCTCCAGGGCCAGGGGAGATCATCGCCCAAACTCAGACGTGGATCTGATGATCATCTCCGACTCGGGCCCGGGCGCTGGCAGTGGTCTGGCCGCCAGGGTTGCCAGGGAGTATTTCCAGGACAATCCGCCCCGGCTCCGCGTCGACGTGGTCACGATGGATGTCAAGACGTTCAACTACTGTCGTCGGGCGAAGAACCACGTGGCCGCGCAGGCGATTCGGGACGGAGTGGTAATGAGCGACGAGAACCTCGACCTTTCTGCCGGCTACGATGACGGATACCCCGACAGCTGGCCGGACGTGAAAGAACGGCTGCAGGCTGCGTACCGGAACATGCGTGCGTTCCATCGCCTGATCGACTTTGATGATAGTGATCAGGAGATGTACGGCTTCCACGCGCAGCAGGCCGTGGAGAATGCCATCAAAGCGTGGCTGTCGGCGGCAGGTCTGGAATACCGGGCAGTCCATGACCTGCGGGAGGTCGCCGGCCAGATTCTGGATGACCCGACCGAAGCCGGCACGCTGGCAGCAGCACAACTTCGGTTGTTGATTGATTACACCTCTTTCCCAAACGCCGGCCGTGCCGGCAGTCCTGATGACTGGCTCACCCTCTACGCCGTCACCTATCGCTACAGCGGCACAGGATTCCGCATGGACGACATCGACCGGGACCGGTTCCAAGCAGAAATCAACCTGGCCGTCGGAACCTTCATCAACCGGGCTTACGAACTGACCGGCACCAGCGAATCCGACGTGACGCAGGGGTAGCCAACGACCGACCCGGCCGGCCAGAGCAATCCTGAACCCGTCCGGTCAGGGTTTGACTCCGGCCGCGCCGGATGCTAATCTGCAACCGTTAACAACTGAACCACAACGCCTGCCGGTGGCCCGTCAGCAGCACGCCCAACCAGCTGCACACGACGGGCTGAAAAGGAAATCCGGTGTGAATCCGGTGCGGTCCCGCCACTGTAATTGGCGAGACGCCCTCCCACGCGAGTCACCGATGTGACGAGCAAGCCACTGCCCGCGGCAAGCGGGCGGGAAGGCGGAGGAGCGTCGCTATCAGCCATCAGCCAGGAGGCCTGCCAGCAGGTGTGTTCCAGCTGCACTTCGTGGAACGAGTGAGCGGAAGCCGGCATACTCGTAAGACAACCGTACCCAGCCGAAGACTCCATCACCCGACTGCATGCAGTGCAGTCGGGTTTTTGTTTGGCAGCGATCGACTACTCCCCTGCGCTGCTCCGGTGGGACGATTCCTCCTCCATCGTCCCGCCGGGGCGCGCTTTCTTCAATTTGCCTTGCCGTCCCCGCTGGGTGATAATCGACCCGCGCGTCCGTAAAACCAAAACGCCCGTCGAACGGCCAGATCGTTACACCAATTGAGAGGTGACTGCATGAGCGACGTGATGCTCCGCGAGATACTCGAAGAATGCCGCGACGGGGTCGACGGCATCGGTTTCAACGAAGTCGTGGTGATGCTGGAGAGCACCGCCGCCTCCGCTGAGGTCTACATGGACTTCGACGACCTGCGATTCACGCCCGACGGGCGCATCGTGACCCTCATGGTGCCCGGCGGAACCCACATGCACCTGGACATGTCCAAGATCCGGGAGGCCGAGTTCGTCCACACCACCAACGACCAGGGGCTGCCCTCGTATCAGTTGTGGATGCGCGACGGCGAGGGCAACCCCGCCATGCGGGTTTACCTGCGCAAGTCGGATGTCGACGCCACTAACCCGCCCCGACATAACTTCTTCATGGCGCTGCTGGACAAGTATCCGGACAAGATCGATCTGCCCGCCGCGGCCTACGAGTCGGCGGGAGAGCACCCATAAGGTTGGGTTGACGTGACCTCCGCCGTCGTCATCGCCGGCGTGCGCTCCGGCGTGGGCAAGACCACCATTGCCAGCGGCGTCATGGGCGCGCTGGCCCGCCGCGGCCTGCGCGTCCAGCCCTTCAAGGCTGGCCCCGACTACATTGACCCCTCGTACCATACCATCGCGTGCGGGGTCCCTTCCCGGAACCTGGACACGTGGATGCTGCCCCATCCGGTGGTTTCCGAGCTGTTCCACCGTGCCGCCGGCGCGGCCGATATCGCGGTGGTCGAGGGTGTCATGGGCGTGTTCGACGGCCACTCGTCCCTGGACGAGGACGGCTCCACCGCGGAGCTGGCCAAGCTCCTGGATGCCCCGGTGATCCTCATCGCCGACGCCGGCAAGGTGGCCCGCAGCGTGGCCGCCGAGGTGCTGGGCTACCAGCAGTTCGACCCGGACCTGCGCGTCGCCGGCGTGATCCTCAACGGCGTCGGCAGCGAGCGGCACCTGGAGTTCTGCCAGCCGCAGATCGAGGCGACCACCGGCCTCCCCGTCGTCGGCTGGCTCCCCCGCCGCGACGACCTGGTGCAACCTGAGCGGCACCTGGGCCTCATCCCCACCGCAGAGGGCACCGTGCTCAACGACTGGTACGACGCCCTGAACGCGCAGATCGAGCAGACCATCGACCTGGATGCCATCGCCCGCATCGCGGCCACCGCAGGCCGGCCCCGACCGACCTCCGATGGCATCTTCCCACAGACGCCGCAACAGGCCCGCACCGCCATCGCCGTAGCCCAGGACCGGGCCTTCTCGTTCTACTATCAGGACTCTCTTGACCTGCTGACGGCGTGGGGCGCGGAGATCGTGCCCTTCTCGCCGTTGGACGACGAGTCCCTGCCCGATGGCGTCGGAGGTGTCTACCTGGGCGGCGGGTTCCCCGAGCTGTTCGCCGCGGAGCTTTCTGGCAATGCCGGCATGATCGAATCGATGCGCAGCGCCGTGTCGCGAGGGCTGCCGGTATACGCCGAGTGCGGCGGCCTGATGTACCTGGGACGCAGCCTTTCCGACCTGGACGGCCGGCAGTACCCCATGGTCGGCGCGATTCCCGTCGTGTCCTCGATGGAAGGCCGGCGGCTGCACCTGGGCTACCGCGAGGTCGAGGCCTGCGGCGACGGGCCGCTGCTCACCGCCGGCCAGCAGGTGCGGGGCCACGAGTTCCACTGGTCGGTGCTCCAGGACCCGCCCGACGCCGCCAGCGCCGCCTACCAGGTGGTGAACCAGGATGGCCGGCCCGAGGGCTTCCGCGCCGGCAGCGTGTGGGCCTCCTACATCCACGTGCATCTGGGCAGCCGGCCGGGGCTGGCGAAGCGGTTCGTCGATACCTGCGCCGCAGCAAACGGAGAGGACAGCAAATGACCACAGCTGAGACCCAAGTGCCGCAAGCTGTCACCACAGCCTTCCGTGCGCCCTCTGATTTCCAGGGTTACGTGCTGATACCCCTGGCCGAATTCGGGCTGTCACTGGACAGTCCGGAGTTGGATGTTTGGTTGGAGGGGTTCGCCGAACGCAGCAAGGACGCGGTTGGTGATTTTGAGATCACTGCACGAGGAGAGCTGAAAATAATGTCCCCAACGGGAATACCCGGCGATTGGCACGAGTTTGACTTTGGTGTTGCGT
>DAOUIF010000046.1:0-26100 GCA_034423575.1 Dehalococcoidia bacterium
CCTTGATGACCTCGGCGCCCAGGTCGGCCAGATAGGCCCCGCAGTAGGGCATGGCGAATACCCGGCTGAGGTCCACCACGCGAATGCCTTCGAGAGGCAAGGGACGTTGCGGCATCGTCATATTGCCCCCAAAGCTCGTAGCTGGGCCATTTCGCCGGCGGAGCAGCCCAGCTCGTCGCGGTAGATTTCGGAGTTGTGCTGACCCAACAGCGGCGCGGCCATACGCACCTCGTAGTCCATGCCCGACAGGCGTGGACCCATGCCGGGGTAATCGGCCTCGCCGGCCACGGGGTGGGACACGGTGCGGAAGAACTCCCGCTCGTGCAAGTGGGGACACTCGTGGAGGTCGCCGGCGTCCTGGGCCATGCCGAACACCAGGCGGCGCTCCCCGGACGCCTGGTGCAGCGCCTTGCGGTCCCATTGGGCCAGGCCCTTGATCAGCAGATCGTGGATCTCCTCGCCGAACTCGATGCGACCCGAACCCGACGCGAACCGCTCGTCCTGCAACGCGGGTTCGCCGATCAACTCCGCCACCGTTGACCACGGCTGCGAGCCCTGCACCGAGGGGATCACGTAGCCGTCGCGGGCGGGCATCAATTCCTCAAATCCGGAGCCGCGCACTGGCCGGCGTCCCTTGATGGCCCCCATGTAGTTGTAGTAGGGCAACGCCTGGACGAGATGCGAGGCGAGGCATTCCACCATGGAAACGTCGATGGCCTGGCCCCGGCCGGTGAACATGCGCTGGAACAGGGCTGCCGATGTCGCCACGGCCGCGTTGATGCCGGCCACGTAGAAGGACTGGTTGAGCGCGTTACGCAATGGTTCCTGGTCGGAATCGCCGGAGTGGTACATCAGGCCGCTGATGGCGGTGATCACGATGTCGGTGGCGGCGAAGTCGCGGTACGGACCGGTCTGGCCGAAGGGCGTGATGGAGGTGACGACCAGGTGGGGATACCGCTCGCCCAGGGTTTCAGGATCAAGGCATGATGGCCTGGCATCCGGCGGGTAGTTTTCGACCAGCGCGTCCGCCGATTCGAGCAGGCGATCAAGCAGGCCAACTCCGGCAACGGTGTCGATGTCCAGGGTGATACCGCGCTTGTTAGTGTTCAGGAACAGGAACGGGATGCTCTTCTCGGGATGGGGATCGTCGCCGACAAACGGCACCATCCGCCGGGCCTCGTCGCCTCCGCCCGGCGGCTCGACCTTGATGACGTCCGCTCCGTAGTCGGCCAGCAGTTTGCCGCAGTACGGTGCGGACACGTACCCGCCCAGCTCGAGGACCCGCACTCCGTCCAGAGGCAGCCCGAGGGGAATGCCAGCCATTACCAAGCCTCCGCTTCCCAGTCCAACGGCAGCGACTGGCCCCGCTTCGGCAGGACGACGGTGGCAGTGCCCGAGGCGGTCTGGTTGCCCCGGTCGTTCTGGAGGTTCACGGCGCAGTCCACCAGTCCGAAACCGTTCTCCTCGCGCTTGCCGGTGACGATGCCGGCGGCGGTGAGGGTGTCGCCGGGGAAGTCCATGCCCCGGTGCTCCACATAGAAGCGCCGGAACCAGCCCTCGTCGCCGGCGAAGTCCAGCAGCAGTTGCCCCAGATACTGGTTCTTCAGCGACCCGTTGACCACCACGTTGGGCAGGCCCTGCCGCAGTTGGGCGAAGGGCAGGTCCCAATGTATGCGGGCGTAGTTGCCGTTGGCGGCGGCCCAGCGGATCAGGTGGGTGGTGGTCATGGGGCCCTTGACCACTGGCGGCAGGCTGTCGCCCACTGCCACGTCCTCGAAGTAACGCTGCTGATTACCCACCGATTCGGGTTTAGGCAGGATCACCTCGGGGTTGGGCGGGGCCACCGCCACGGTGGACAAGTCATCGGCCACCTGGGCCACGTCAGTGGGCTGCTCGCCGGCCGGCAGAGCGCGATGGATGCTGACCCGACGGGCGCGGCTGATCTCGGTATCGTGCTGGTCGGTCTGGATCTCCTCGCGCACGATGAAGACCAGCGCGCCGGAGCGACCCTGCTTCTCGAAGATGTCCAGCATCCGGAACCGGCGGGTGATCCATGTGCCAACCCGCACCGGCGCCAGGAACTGCCAGTCGCTGCCCCCGTTGAGCCCGTAGCTGTTGAAGGGCAGCGGGACCTCGAAGTGCCACTCCTGGCCCGCGCCGAAGTAGCCGATGGGCGGCGCGATGTCCTTCCAGGCGGCCAGCGGCGGACAGAGCAGGCCGCCGAACCGGCTGCGCTGGGCATAGTCGGGATCGACGTACAGCGGGTTGTAGTCCTCAATGGCGTCGGCGACGTCGTAGGCCATCTCGGCGCTGATCGGGAACCGATTGCGTTCGGGCTCGGATTCCACGCCGATCAGGGCTTTGACTTCGTCGGTGATGAGACTGCCGGGCATGTGGCTGCTCCTTGTGGGCTCAACTCGTATGGTCGCGCGAATTCTAGCCAAACGCGCCGGATTGCACAAACCGGGGGTGCTGCCGGGTGTCCTAGCCGATCCGGGTCTACTCCAGCACTCCAACCAGTTCCCGAACAAGGAGCGAAATGCTACCAAGGACGGTTACCGTCACGACCACGTATCGGAAAGCCTGTAGGCTAATCCGACTGGCGATAACCGCCGCAACCCCTGTCCCGCACAGTACCGCCAGGCTGAGCACGCCTATGTTCTGGGACGTCGTCACGCCGACCAATCCAGTGACGGCGAACAGCGCCAACGCCAGCACGGACGCCAGGAAGAAGTACAGCCCCAGCGTAGCGCGAATGGCATCCCGCGACCAGTCCTGTTCAATCGAATATAGCCCAGCCAACGGCGCTCCCACGCCCAACGTCGTTACCAGAAGTGTGGCGATGAAGCCGCATACTGGCGCCGCCCAACGGCTTCGAGCGCCGGGCAGCCGCATCTGGAACAGGCTCATCACCCCCAGCGCCAGTATGACCACCACGATGGTCAGCCGCAGTGCCACTGCATCGGCTCCGTGCAGCAGGAGCACGCCGAAAGGCACCGGCGGCAGGCCGGCAACCACGAACGGCCAGGACTCCCGCAGGTCCAGGTGCCGCCACGTCTGCGCGACCGTCAGACCGGTGGTGAGCACGACCACGGCGTTGACGGTCACCACCGCATCCTGGGGCGGCAGGATCAGCAGCATGAAGGGCATGGACACCGTGCCCAGCCCGAAGCTGATGGTTCCCAGCACGACGGCGCCGAAGAACATCGCCGCCAGGCCTAGGGCCAGTTCCCAGCCGAGCAGCATCAGAGCGACACTATGACGAACGACATGACGGCACGTCTTGGTGGTGTTCCAATGGATTGCGTCGAGGATGGTCTCATGGCCGCCTCCAGTCGCTGGCAGGGCGCATTGTAGTCCACCCTTTACTGCCCGAAGGACGAACCCAGCCGGTCAACCCCGTCACGAAACGCGCTATACTCGCGGAACTGGCAATGGTTCAGGATCGCGTGGTCCGGCTCCAGAGCCATTTCAATCTCGGAAGATCAGGAGCTTTGCAATGGCAGTGAACGGTTCGACGGGAGTGCTGGATGGAGTACGCATACTGGAGCTGGCCCGCTGGCAGGCGGCGCCCCGGGGCGGGTTGATCCTGCAGGACATGGGCGCGGAGGTGCTCAAGCTGGAGTGGCGCAAAGGCGCGGACCTGCGGAACTCGGGCCCATTCGTAGGCGGCATGAGCGTCCAGTTCGCCGCCTACAACCGGGGCAAGAAGAGCGTCACCCTGAACACGCGGCACGACAAGGGCAAGGAGCTGTTCTTCCGGCTGCTGGAGGTCTCAGACGTGGTGCTGGAAAACTTCCGGCCCGGTACCATGGAGCAGATGGGGTTCAGCTATGAGGAGATGTGCAAGGTGAACCCGGGCATCATCCTCGCCTCGGTGTCTGGCTTCGGGCAGTACGGCCCTTACCGTGATCGGCAGTGCTTCGACCCCATCATCCAGGCCATGAGCGGGTTCGGCGACCAGACCGGCCGGGGCTTCGGCGAGCCGATCATGGGCAACGGGCCGGTGATGGACCGCACCGCCGCGCTCCACGCGGTAATCGGCATTCTCGGCGCGCTGCGCCATCGCGACCGTACCGGCGAGGGCCAGTGGCTGGAGGTCGCCATGCTGGACGGCGGCATCACCCTGGAGGAGGTCGCCCTGGCCATGTGCTACGACACCGGCACCAACGATTTCGTGCGGGTGGGCACCTTCCTGCGCTGCAAGGACGGCTGGGTCACCACCGGAGCCGCCCGGGCCGGCATGTGGGAGCGCATGCTCAAGGTGATGAACTTCGACGAGCTGGCCGAGGACCCGGAGTTCGCCGCGCCCATGTTCGCCACCGACATGGCGGAGATCCGCATGGAGCTCCTGCGGGAGTGGTGCGAGGAGCGCACCGTGCAGGAAGTGGAGGACGCGCTGGTCACCGCCGACATTCCCTTCGGCCCGGTCAAGTCCATCCCCGAGGTGTTGGCCGACAGCCACATGTGGGAGCGCGAGGTCATGATGGAGGAGGACGCCCACGACCCGCCTGGCAAGAAGGTGCTGGTGCCGGGCCCCACCATCATCAAGTTCTCGAAGACGCCCACCTCCGCCGGGCCGATCCCCAAGTACGGGGAGCACAACGGCGAGATCTACGGCGACCTGCTGGGCATGTCCAAGAAGCAGATGGAAGCGCTGGTGGAAGAAGGGGTGATCACCTGAACCGTTGATGCGACGGTCAATGCCAGCGCGACGTAACAACCGTCGGCTCAGTAACGAGATCGCCCCATTACTTCGCTGCTAGCGGCGACCAACTCAGGCGCGAATAGGGTTCACTGGCCCCACACAAGCGGCGGACCTGATGCCGGGGCGTAGCAGCCTTGGTCAGCGTAGATCGATGAATGCCCCGTGCTCGTCTTCGTAGAAGCGCAACAGTTCGTCGTGATGAACCCGCAGCAGTTCGGCGACAACCGCCGTTGGGCAGTTGCCCAGCCCGATGCGGACTACCTTGGGCGGGTGACCCAACCGGGCGCCGATA
The DNA here is from genome assembly GCA_034423575.1 of Dehalococcoidia bacterium. Lineage (GTDB taxonomy): Bacteria > Chloroflexota > Dehalococcoidia > Lucifugimonadales > UBA3495 > Bin87. The sequence goes on from DAOUIF010000046.1 coordinate 5,001, forward strand.
ATGAGGTAGTCCGCATCTTTGGTAACGATCACCAAATCGTTGGTTCGAGCGTATTCCCAAATAGCCAGATCTTGTTGATCGGCCATACCGGCGAGACGGACGTGAGCCGATTGTGGGTACAAGTCTTGGAGCAATGCCACGAGCTGATACGACAGATTTTGATCAAACAACAGCCGCATATAGGTCGCGTTTACTGGTATTTTGACAGGGATACGATGCGCTCTCTGCGGAGGGCATCGAACTCGTGGCAGGCCAGAATGTCCTCGGGTGTCAGTTCAGGAAAATCGGCGAGAACCTCTTCCTCAGTCATCCCGCCGGCCAGGTAGCCCAACACGTCATCGACGGTGATGCGCATGTTGCGGATGCAGGCTTGCCCGCTGCGCTTGCCCGGTTCGATGGTAATCCGGTCGATGTAAGACGGTGGCATGATGTCTGCCTTTTTCCAGCGCGCCAGTTGCAGTTCAGTTTATCACGCGGTTGCGCTCGGTTCCGAACGCATGACCGGGCACCCAGCGCACATCGCCCCCCGGCTGCCGGGAACGCAGGCGTGGTCAGTATGTAGGGCGCCGGCGTTTCCATTACAGGGGTATGATAGACTCGAAGATGAAAAACCGGTTTGAATTCGGGCGACTGCACTGGTACGAGATACTGTCGGAGGATTAGGAGGCGGAGTAGGGCAGTACGAGTCGGCGTTCCGGCGTGCTGACAACCGAAAAGGTGCGATGTTTACAGGAATATTGATCGATCCATATGATGCCTATGAGTGCCCGCAATGCGGCGGTAGCAAAGCGATAGGTGTCGAGCTTTGTCAATCGTGCTCTCACTGGTGCCCGGACCCAAATCACCGGTCCAATCCGAAACAGAAGAACTACGCTGTTGAACTGTGCAGTTCGTGTAGTGCATTCCTGAAGAAGAACGAGGATAAGGACCGTAAGCGGCAAGTCAGTGGCGGCTTCTGGGTATATGCGCTATGGACTAACCAAGGTCCCTACTACGGTCATTCGCACGACCCTTGGGTGCGTTATAACTCTCATTTCAACCGCTTGGTCAAGAGTACGTCCGCTCTGGCTCATGCCCCTGCCGTAAAGTTTGGACCGTGGCAAACCCGGGCCCAAGCCTATCGCATAGAGAGAACAATCACGGCCGTGCTCCGGCGAAACGGTTCATGGCCGTATTTACCTCCAGGACCGAATGGCGAGATATCGGCTCAGACAGAATTGCAAAGATGGAACGCCAGATCCGTAAATCCGATTTGGTGAGAAGGGTTGACTGGCAACTGTGCAGCCGGCGCATATTGATGCCCGTGCCGGGGATGCAGCAGTGGTCGGCAGTACTGGTGGCTGGCGTTTTCGTTACGGCGATAATTCCAAGTCAATGCCGCAGAGAGTCATCATGATGCCCAACTCCCTATGAGAAACGCCTGAATCTCGCGCTGCTGCCAACAACGCTTGTGCAATTTGATCATCAGAGAGTTTCAGTGCGCGAGCAAGTGTGACTATGTTTTGAAATTTAGCACAATCTTCCGACGCAACTTGATTCGTCGGTATGGGTGTAGGAGTAGGTGCGGCAGTTGGCACTGGTGTGGGCGTCGGCTTCGGCGTATAAGTGGGGTAGGGCGTATATGTAGGGAAAGGCGTCGCCGTCGGCACCGGCGACGGCGTCAATGTGGGCGTTGGCACCAGGGTGTATGTTGGGTACGGTGTGTACGTAGGATACGGCGTCGCTGTGGGCACGGCAGTGGCCGTTGGCTCGGGGGTAGGGGCAGTCACTGATGGAGCAGCACAGGCGAACATGGTCGCCGACGCTACGATGGTGATGAGAATGACGGCGAACCTATTCATTATGTTCTCCCAAGTTCTGCTTTTTGAGGGCGGCAGTCTACCACGTCGCTCCTTACCCACCCAACGCCGGATTCACCGGGCAACCCGCGCACATCGCGCCGCGACTGCCGGGGACGCAGGTATGGTCGGGGGTGTAGGACGCCGGAGTTTCCATCACGGAGCCCAGGGCAGGTGATTTGGGAGGCGGCAGGGTGAGGCCGTCGGCCTCGGCGGCGCGGCGGTCCCGGGCCTCGCCGAAGAGATCCATACGCAGTTGGCGTCCGGACGGGGGCCGCTGCCCCGGGAACACCACGTAGGGCCACGCGCGCTTGCGCACCACCCCCATAGCCTGCAGGTCGCGCCAGGTGTCGATGCTGTGCTGGCGGCGGTTCTGCAGGATGCGGTCGGCGGACACCGGTCCTATGCCGGGGATGCGCAGCAACTGGTCCCGTGAGGCGGCATTGAGGTCGATGGGAAAAGCGTCCAGGTTCTCCATGGCGATGACCGTCTTCGGGTCCTGCTCCAGCGACAGGAAGCCGGAGTGGTCGAAGGCCATGCCGATTTCGTCGCTGGAGAACCGGTAGACGCGACGCAGCCAGTCCATCTGGTACAGCCGATGCTCGCGGCCGGCATGGACCGGAGGCTTCTCCTCCATGGGAGTGTGCGTGGCCGGACGGAAGGGCGGGTAGTAGACCCGCTTCAGGTTCCAGTCGGTGTACATCTGGTCGACGCGACGGTAGATCTGCCGGTCCGACTCGTCGGCCGCGCCGACCACGAACTGGGTGGCCTGGCCCACGGCGCCGCCGCTGCTGGATGCGGTGAGCTCGTTAATCCAGCCCATGGGGTCGAGGATGTCCCGCTGCAGATCTTTATGCGGGCTGATCCGGCGCATCATCTCGGGTTCGGGCGTCTCGATGTTCACTGACAGCCGGCTGCCCAGCCGGTGGGCGCGTTCCACCAGTTCACGGCTCGCCCCGGGCATCACCTTGAGGTGGATGTAGCCGCGGAACTCGTGCTTCTTGCGGATGATCTCGACGGTCTCCACCATGCGCTGGGTGGTCTTGGTGCCGTCACCGGCGATGCCGGAGCTGAGGAACAGTCCGTCCACTGACAGGCGGTTGTGGAGCTCCATAAAGGTGTCCGCCAGCTCCTCCCGCTTGAAGGCGTACCGCTTGCGGGGAACATAGATGCTGTTGGGGCAATAGGCGCAGTCCATCTTGCAGAAGTCGGTGAACATGACCCGCAACAGGTTGATCTTCTTGCCGTTGGGCAGGCTGGACTTGTAGATGCCCGGCGTGGGGTTCTTGCGCGGGTCGGAGTAGGCGACGCGGTTGGGGCCGCTGGTAGCGTAGCCGCTGGCGAACTTGCCCGAGCCGGCGTTGTCGGACCGACCGGTTCCCCCGGTCAGAATGTCGTCGGCGGCCACCATGCCGCCCAGCGTGCGCAGCTTGTCGTATCGGTCGGGCGTGGACTTGATGAGCATGGTCAGGCATCTCCTGCGGCCATGGCATCAGTTGCCCGGCGGTTTGGCGAACCGATGTTCCCACACGCAACGGGAGTGGGTCAACGCGTTGGTGTCATTGATTTTCAGGATGGCTGGCCTCAGCCATGGCGGGTAGTGTGTTACAATCTACTCACATACCACGCCGCTTTTAAGGCAGTCCGGAGAGGCTGGCAAAGCGTGAGCGCACACTGAACCGGAGTCGTTTACCGAAGGGTAACGCTCCGGGTTTTGACGCAACCCCGCTGGCCCGCCGGACGACGGCAGACAGCAGGGGTTTTTTATTACCACCCGCAGTGACATCAAACCGCCGGCCGGTATCGACGAGGCCAACTCGCCGGGTCGGCAGATCATGGACGCCGAAGAGATCCGGCGGGCGTTGACGCGCATGTTCCACGAGATACTGGAGCGCAACCACGGCGCCGACGGCCTGCTGCTGGCCGGCATCCGCACCCGTGGCGTCCCCATCGCGGAGCGTCTGGCCAGTCACATCCACGACTCCGAGGGCATGGCCGTTCCGGTGGGGCATTTGGACATTAATCTCTATCGCGACGACCTGTCCGAGCGACCGCGCATGCGCGTGCGTCCCACCACCATGCCGGTGGACGTGACCGGCCGCACCATCGTCCTCTGCGACGACGTGCTCTACACCGGGCGTACCGTGCGGGCCGGAATGGACGCCATCAGCGACCTGGGCCGGCCTTTGCGCATCCAGTTGGCCACCCTGGTGGACCGGGGCCACCGCGAGTTGCCCATCCGCCCCGACTTCGTGGGCAAGAACATTCCGACTCGGCAGTCGGAACTGGTGCGCGTGCGCCTGGCCGAAACCGACGGCACCGACGACGTGTGCATCCTGGACCGGTGGGTGGACTGATGGCGACCAGGCAGGCTATCGAAACCGCCTCCCCCTCCGTCCAGACCCCGGGCACAAGCAGCCAGCGCCGGCACGTGCTGGACCTGGACGATTTCACGGCGGAGGAGATCACCGCCGTCCTTGATGATGCGGCGGCCATGCGCGAGGTGCTGGCCCGCGACGTCAAGAAGGTGCCCACCCTGCGCGGCAAAGTCGTTGTCACCCTGTTCTATGAGGCGAGCACACGCACGCGGATTTCCTTTGAGGAGGCGGGCAAGATCCTCAGCGCCGACGTGATCAACATGACCGCCTCCGCCAGCAGCGTGGAGAAGGGTGAGTCGTTGCTGAACACGGGCCTCACGTTGCAGGCCATGGGGGTGGACGCCATCGTGGTGCGACACCCACACTCCGGCGCGCCCCATTTCCTGGCCCGCAGCCTCGACAATGTGGCTGTGATCAACGCCGGAGACGGCGCGCACGCGCACCCGACCCAGGGGTTGCTCGACCTGTACACTGCTCGGGGGCACCTGGGCGATCTGGCCGGTCGCAAGGTGGTCATCGTGGGCGACGTGCTGCACAGCCGGGTGGCTCGCTCAGCCGTCTGGGGTTTCGCCAAGCTGGGCGCCGACGTTGTGCTCTGCGGGCCGCCCACGCTGCTGCCCGATCCCTTCACGCCCGGAGGTTGGGGTCCTGGGGGAAACGGAGTGCATAATCCGTTGGCCAATGTGCGGGTACAACCCGACCTGGACGCCGCCATCGAAGAGGCGGACCTGGTAATGGCGCTGCGGCTGCAGCTGGAGCGCCAGAAGGTCGGGTTCTTTCCCAGCATGCGCGAGTACATCCGCCGCTGGCAGGTGAACGACGCGCGCATGGCCCGGGCCAACCCCGACGCCCTGCTGATGCATCCGGGGCCGATGAACGAGGGCATCGAAGTTAGCACCGCCCTGGCCCACGGTGAACGCTCGCTGATCGAGGAGCAGGTGACCAACGGCGTGGCGATCCGCATGGCGCTGCTGTACCAGTTGGTGGGCTCCGGGCCGGGCGGCGACTGATGATGGCCGCATTGCATCACAACGGACCAACGCTGATTGCCGGCGGACGGGTCATTGATCCGGCCAACGGCGTGGATGCCGTCGCCGATGTGCTGGTCAGCGATGGCGTGGTGCGCGAAGTTGCCAAAAAGATTGCCGCGGACTCGGTCGGAGAACACGCGCGAGTACTCGAGGCGACGGGCATGGTGGTTTCGCCTGGATTCGTCGACATCCACGCCCACCTGCGGGAACCTGGCTACGAGTACAAGGAGACCATCGCGACCGGAGCCGCCGCCGCCGCCCGGGGCGGGTTCACCACCATCTGCGCGATGCCCAACACCGACCCGGCCGTGGATAACGAGGCGGTGGTGGAGTTGGTAAATCGTCGCGCCGCCGACGCTGCAGTGCGGGTCCGGGTCATCGGATGCGTCAGCCGCAACCGCGCTGGTCGCGAGTTGGCAGACATGGAGGAACTGGCGTCGGCGGGCGTGGTAGCGTTCAGCGACGATGGCGACCCGGTTTACGACGCGGGCCTGATGCGCCTGGCGCTCACCTACAGCCGGGATCTCGGCGCCCCCATCAGCAACCACTGCCAGGACCACGGTTTGTGTTGCGGCGGCGTCATGGCGGAGGGCTGGGTCAGCAGCAGGCTTGGTTTGCCGGGCATCCCCTCGGTGGCCGAGGAGGCCATGGTGGCGCGTGACATCGCGCTGGCCGAGCTCACCGGCGGCCGGCTCCACCTGGCGCATCTGAGCAGCGCGGGCAGCGTGTCCATGGTGCGCGAGGCCAAGGAGCGCGGCATTCTGGTGACCGCCGAGGTTTGCCCCCACCACCTGTGGCTCACCGACGAGTGGGCCCTTGGCGGCAAGGGCGATGCTGAAGTTACGGGCCTCATGTGTTATGACACCTCCACCAAGGTCTATCCGCCGCTCCGCAGTCGCGTGGATGTGGCGGCGTGCCTCGCCGGCCTGGCCGACGGCACCATCGATTGCGTCGCCACCGACCACGCCCCCCACGAACGCGCCAGCAAGGAGTGCACCTACAACGACGCGGCGTTTGGCATCAGCGTGCTCGAAACGGCGCTTGGCACCCTGATGGCGCCGGTGCACCGGGGCTCTATCGATTTGAACACCATGATCCATCGGCTGACCGTTGGGCCGGCCCGGGTGCTGGGCGATGCCTTCACGCCCTACGCGTCCCTGACACCGGGAACGCCGGCCGACCTGGTGCTTTTCGATCCCAACGCGCGCTGGACGGTGGACGTGAACAAGTTCGCGTCCCTCGGCCGCAATACCCCGCTGGACGGCGTGGAACTGCAAGGACAGGTCGCGGCGACAATGGTTGCCGGCCGGATCGTATTCGAGGAGGAAACCCTGTTGAAGCAAGGAGCACACGCATGACCCGTCCGGTACACCTGGCGTTGGAAGACGGCTCCGTCTTCACCGGCGAGTCATTCGGCGCGGAGCGGGACGGTTGGGGCGAGGTGGTCTTCAACACCACCATGACGGGTTACCAGGAGGTGCTGACCGACCCTTCCTACGCGGGCCAAATGGTAGCGCTCACCTATCCGTTGGTGGGCAACTACGGCATCAATCGCCGGGACTTCGAATCCCGGCGAATTCAGGTTTCGGCCCTGATCGTACGCCAGCACTGCGACCTGCCCAGCCACGCCTCCAGCGATATGACGCTCCACGCGTTCCTGGAGGAATACAACATCCCCGGTATCAGCGGCGTGGACACCCGCGCGTTGACCCGCCGCCTGCGTACGCGAGGCGTTATGACTGGCCTGATCACCGCTGACGACCCAGACCGTGCGTTGCAGCGTCTGGCCGAGATACCCCGCTACGACGACCTGGATCTGGTAAGCACCGTCACCACTCCGGGAGCGTACGCCTGGGACCACGGCGAGCAGCAGGGCTACCCGAAGTCACCTCCGCCAGCCGGCGTGCGCCGCATCCTGGTGACCGACGCCGGGGTGAAGTACAACATCCTGCGCCTGCTGCAGAGCCGGGGCTGCGAGGTTATCACCGTACCGGCCTACACGCCGGCTGCGGACATGCTGGCCATGGAACCCAGCGGCATCCTGTTGTCACCCGGCCCGGGCGACCCCGAGCTGCTCGGAAACATAATCGACAACCTGCGCCAGCTCATCGGGCAGGTTCCCATCATGGGCATCTGCCTCGGCCACCAACTGGCCGCCCGCGCGCTGGGCGCCGGCACCTACAAGCTCAAGTTCGGCCACCGGGGCGGCAACCATCCCGTGAAGGACCTGCTCACGGAGCAGGTGCATATCACCGCGCAGAACCACGGTTACGCCGTTTCGTCGGATAACTTGCCCCCCGGCCTCGAGGTGTCCCACATCAACCTGAACGACTACACCGTTGAGGGCCTGCGCCACCGAGAGCTGCCCCTGTTCACCATCCAATACCACTCCGAAGCCTCGCCCGGCCCCCAGGACAACGAGTACCTGTTCGACCGCTTCCTGGCGATGGTGGACGACGCCAGTCCGGCGGGGCGGATGGTCTAGTGCCGGTAGCCGATTGCACCCAACCAAGTTGACTGGAGCATCCATCCCATGACCGGATTTACCGCCTTTCTGCTGGAGCAGGGCATCGAGACCCAGCTGCCAATCAGCCTGAACGAAACGCTGGGCCTGCTCGAAGAGACTGTGTCCACCTTTGCCCATGACGGGCACGGCTACCTGCTGGCGGCGGTGAGCCGCGGACAGCTGGGCGCCCGCTGGGAGCTGGCGGTCAAGGTGACCGACCCGGCCACTGGCCAACCCATCAGCGATGAGCCGGTGGGGTTCGTCCACGCCATCAACGCCGGGCCTGACGCCACCGACTTTGTGATCCCGCCGCGAACGCCCGAGGGCGGCATCGACCTGGCCCACTTCGACGCCGAAGGGGCTTTCTTCGGCGCGTTCATCTTCCAGATGATCAACGCGCTTAACGAGCGCAACCTCATGGAACTGCCCGGGTCCATGCCCCGTTTTTCCTGAACGCTGGTCTAGCCCACAGAGGACACTGCATTGACTGATTCTCCCCAACAACCCCGCAAGGTACTGGTTATCGGCTCCGGCCCCATCGTGATCGGCCAGGCCGCCGAATTTGACTACGCCGGCACCCAGGCGTGCAAGGCCCTCCGCGAGGAGGGCGTCGAGGTGGTCCTGGTCAACTCGAACCCGGCCACCATCATGACGGACCAGGACGTTGCCGACCGCGTATACATCGAACCGCTCACCGTCCCCGTGCTGGAGCGCATCATCGCCAGCGAGCGCCCCGACGGCGTCCTGCCCACGCTGGGAGGCCAGACCGGCCTGAACCTGGCGGTGGCCCTGGCCGACGCCGGAGTGCTGGATCGCTACGACGTGCGGCTCCTGGGAACCCCGCTGGAGACCATACGCAAGGCCGAGGACCGGGACTTCTTCCGGCAGTTTCTGACCGATATCGGCGAGCCGATGCCTCCCAACCGCACCGTGTCCACCATGGACGAGGCCCAAGCATACAAGTCCGAGGTCGGTCTGCCCCTGGTGATCCGGCCGGCGTACACCCTGGGCGGCACCGGCGGCGGCATCGCTGACACCGAGGAGGAGTTCCTGGCGATAGTCGAGAGCGGCCTGGCGGCCAGCCCGATCAGCCAGGTGCTGCTGGAACGCTCCCTGGTGGGTTGGAAGGAGATCGAATACGAGGTGATCCGAGACGGGGCCGACAACTGCATCACCGTGTGCAACATGGAGAATCTCGACCCCATGGGAGCGCACACCGGCGACAGCATCGTCGTGGCGCCCAGCCAGACGCTGACCGACAAGGAGTACCAAATGCTCCGCACGGCCAGCCTGAAGATCATCAGGGGACTGGGCATCGAGGGCGGGTGCAACATCCAGTTGGCGCTGCGGCCGCATCCGGACGCCATGCGCAACCGACCCAACGACTGGGACGCTGATTCGGACTACTACGTCATCGAGGTGAACCCCCGGGTCAGCCGCTCGTCGGCGCTGGCCAGCAAGGCGACGGGGTATCCCATCGCGCGGGTGTCGGCGAAGATCGCCGTGGGCCGGCGCCTTGACGAGATACCCAACGCGGTGACCGGCAGCACCGGAGCGGCCTTCGAACCGGCCCTCGACTACTGCGTGGTCAAGATCCCCCGCTGGCCCTTCGACAAGTTCCCCGACGGCGACCGGCATGTCACCACCCAGATGAAGGCCACGGGCGAGGTCATGGCCATCGATCGCAGCTTCGAGGCGGCCTTGCAGAAGGCCACCCGCGCCCTGGAGCAACCCAATACCTCCCTGATGTGGGAACACCAAGACTGGCGGAACCTCAGCATTCGCGACGGCTACCAACACCTGTTGGATGCTCTGCCCCTGGACCCCAACGACCTGCGGCTGTGGGCGCTCACGGCAGCCCTGCGCCGCGGGGTCACCCGCGACCAACTGGTGGGCCACACCAGCATCGACCCGTGGTTCATTGCCGCGCTGGAGCGCATCGTCGACCAGGAACGTCGACTCCTCGGCAACCCGCTGACGCCCCCCATCCTGCTGGCGTCCAAGCGGCTGGGGTTCTCCGACGTGGAGATTTCCACCCTCTCCGGTCTCCTGCCAGAACAGGTGCGGCAATTGCGCCTGCAACACGGGATCAAGCCCGTTTTCAAGATGGTCGACACCTGCGCGGCCGAGTTCGAGGCAGCAACGCCCTACTACTACAGCGCGTACGACACCGAGAACGAGGCGCCGCCGCTGGAAGGCCCCAAGGCCATCGTCATCGGCAGCGGCCCGATACGCATCGGGCAGGGCATCGAGTTTGACTACTGCAGCGTGCATGCGGCGTGGGCCCTCTCGCAGGAAGGGGTGGCCAGCATCATGGTCAACTCCAATCCTGAAACGGTGTCCACCGACTTCGATACCAGCGACCGCCTCTACTTCGAACCGCTGGACGAGGAGGCCGTTCGCGACATCATCGACAACGAGACGGTGGACGACAACCCGCCGCCCAGCCTGGTTCAATTCGGCGGACAGACCGCCATCAACCTGTCGCAGTCCCTGGCCGCCGCCGGCCTGCCTATCCTGGGCTCCAGCGCGGAGGCAATCGACATTGCCAGCGATCGGCAGAAGTTCGAGCGGTTCCTGGTGGATCTGGGCATACCGCAGCCGCCCGGCGCGACCGTTCAGTCCGTCGACCAGGCACTGCGCGTCGCCCAGCGCATCGGCTACCCCGTGGTGGTGCGGCCCAGCTACGTGCTGGGCGGGCGAGCCATGGAAATCGTGCGCAACGCCACCGAGCTGATCCGCTACCTGACCATTGCCACGGAGGTCACGCCGGAGCGCGAGGTCCTGGTGGACCACTACATGGAGGGACGCGAGTGCGAGGTGGACGCCATCTGCGACGGCAAGCAGGTGCTCATTCCCGGCATCATGGAGCACGTGGAGCGGGCCGGCGTCCATAGCGGCGACTCCATGGCCATCTATCCGGGCCTGAACCTGACCGAGGAAGAAGTCGACACGCTGGTGGACTACACCACTCGCATCGGTCTGGCCCTGGGCGTGCGCGGGTTGATGAACATCCAGTTCGTGCTGCAGGGCGGCAATGCCTACCGCAGCCCCAGCGTCAGCCCGTCGGATGATGCCGACGAAACCACCGTGTACGTGCTGGAGGTCAACCCCAGGGGCAGCCGGACCATACCGTTCATATCCAAGGTTACGGGCGTACCCGTGGCGAACCTGGCCACCCGCGTCATGCTCAATGCCGAGCTGAAGGACATGGGCTACCAGGGCGGTCTCTGGCCCCGGCAGAAGCTGGTGGGCATCAAGGCTCCAGTCTTCTCAATGTCGAAGTTGGTGGGTGTCGACTGGTACATGGGACCGGAGATGAAGTCCACCGGAGAGGTGATGGGTATCGACCGGGACTTCACCGGTGCGCTGACCAAAGCGCTACAGGCCGCCAGCATCAACCTTTCCCCCGGAATGGGGGTGCTGCTGAGCATCTCCGACAATGCCAAGGCGGACTCCCTGCCGCTGATCCGAGGGCTGGCCGACGCCGGGTGCCGGCTGTACGCCACCGAGGGCACCGCGGCGATGATCACCGCCATGGACCTGCCCGTGACGACCATCACCAAGCGCATCGGCCAGGGTTCGCCGGACGTGCTGGACGTGATCAACGACGGCACCGTCGGCGCCGTGGTCAACACTCTATCGGGCGATTCATCGGTGATGCGGGACGGGTTCTACATCCGCCGGGCTGCGGTGGAGCGGCGCATCCCCTGCTTCACGTCGCTGGATACGGCCCGGGCCGCCATGGAGAGCATGCTGACCGGGCTGGACAACTACAGCGTCCTGACCACGGACGAATACCTGGCGATGTCCCGATAAATCGCGGGCAGCAGCGGGAGAATGGTCAGTGGACTACCAGTCCACATCCACGCCGATTTCGAGCTCTTTGGCGCGGTCCAAGGCCAGCTTGGCGGCCGCGACGTCGGCAAGGCCGGTGCCCATCAGCTTGCAGTAGATGATTTCGTTCGCGTCGGTCCTGCCCGGGACGATGCCGGCTGCCACGTGGCGGAGTTCGTGGAACTGGCTCCAGCGCACCAGTCCCCGATCTACTGCCGCGTTGATGTCGCCGCACTCCAGCGGGGCCTGTTCCAGGGAGTCGACGAACCGGCGACCGGCTCTCGTCAGCACGGCGTCGTCCACCTCGAGGCTGGTCGGACGCGTCGGACCGGCTCCAATTACGGTGGCGCCTTCGGACAGCCATTCGCCCTGTATTACCGGAGTGACTGCCGGGGCGATGCCGATGACAACCGCGCAGTCTGCAACGGCGTCCTGGTTGCTCTCGGCGGGGATCACCGGACGGCCCAGTTCCTCGGACATGCGCGTTGCGAACGCCTGACGGCGTTCCGCGTTCCGGCTGTAGGCGTAGATCTCGCCAACGTCGCGCACGGCGCAGGCGGCGCGCAGTTGGTCACCGGCCTGGTTCCCGGTGCCGACTATTCCAAGCCGAGGAACGTCGGCATTGGCAAGCACGCCAAGGGCTGCTCCGGTGGTCGCTCCGGTGCGGAGTTGCCCCAGCCGGTTGGCCTGGGTGTAGAGCAGCAGGCTTCCCGATGCCGCATCATAGAGGCTCACCTGGAATGAATAGCCATTAGCGGTGAAGGTGAACGTCTTGACGCCGAACACACCGTCATAGGACAGACCGCCACCCATGACCGCCAGATAACCACCGGGCACGTTTATTTTGCGCCGGGTCAGGTTGGCAGCCTCCCCGCGCCCGTAGTTGGCCATCATCGACTGGATGGCCGGCAGCATTTCGGTCAGACCGACGCATCGGTCCACATCAGCGTCGGTCAGAAAGCGGGCCATGATCAGCGATAACAGCGCAGAGAGACGAGGTTACGAGAAATAGAGCCGGTTTTTGCGGATGTATTCCCGCTGATTTGCGGGAACGGTGAACTCGTCGAATATGGCCTGTACCGGGCAGACCGCTACGCAATATGCGCAGTCAATGCAGTCGTCCGGATTGATATAGTACATCGGTGCGTCGTCGTCGGAATGGATGCAATCCACGGGACAAACATCGACGCAGGAGGCGTCCTTCACTCCCTCGCAAGGTTGTGTTATCACGAATGCCATCAGACTACCTCGGCCACGGGCGAGGAATCGCGGTCTAACGTCGGTCCATGATAGGGCCGGCACGGTCCATCGACTGCCCGCTAGTGCGGCGTATTCTGCGGTTTGTCACGATATTTTGTCAAGACATACGGGCCGCATATTGCTATCGCCGGCGGCGATACGTGGCGGGAACTCGAGCGCACGGAACGGCGCCGTAGTAAGGTTGGTTACGCCTCGGATTCTCAGCGACGGCTCGACGTCTGTCGGGCAGGTCCATCCTGGTCTGGCGCCTCGGGCAGGTTCCGGTTGGATGGTCCGGGCGTGACCGGGGTTAACGCCGGTTATGGGTTTGCACTATCTACTCCGTTGATATAGTATATCGCTCATATTACGGAAATGCTCCGGCGTCACGCGCGAATCAGCAAGGTGTAGCGTCAATGGAACTGCGAGAGATTATCAGCTTTTACCATGTTGCCAGGCTGCGGAGTGTATCCAAGGCGGCGCGAAAGCTGGAGCTGGGGCAGCCCACGGTTACCACCCACTTGAGGAAGCTGGAGGGCGAATTTGGCATCACCCTCTTCGACCGGATCAAACGTCCCATACAGCTCACGTCCGAGGGTTCCCTTTTCTACGAGCTGGTGACCCCCATCGTCGAGTCCATCGACACCCTGAAGACGCAGATGGACTACTCCGAGGGGCGCGGCTCTTTCGTGGTGGGCGCCTATCCGGACATCGTTTCTTACCATCTGCCCAGGCCCATCCGGCAGTTCCGTTCGAAGTACCCCGACGTGCGGATGCGCCTGGTCGCCCGCTCCTACGCCAACCTGATCCAGCTGGTGAAGTCGGGCGAGGTTGACCTGGCCTTGTGCTCCGCTCCGCCGACGGACGATCCGTCGCTGGAGTTCTCCCAGCTGTTCGACTACAACGTCGTTCTGATCACCGAGCCGAGCCACGACCTGCTGCACCGCGATCCGGTGACAATCGAGGACATGGCTAAGTTCCCGCTGATCCTGAACAGCCCGGAGAGCCTCAGCCGGCGGCGGGTGGAGCAGAAGCTCCGGGAACGCAGCGTCAACTATGACGTGGTCCTGGAGATGGACAACACGGAGATGATCAAGCGCTACGTGGCGATAGGCATGGGAATCGCCATTGTCAGCGATTTCACCCTGCATCCGGAGGACCATGACCGGCTGGCCGTCGTGCGCCTGGACCACATATTCCCTTCGGCCAATATCGGCGTGTGCACCCTCAGGGGCAAATTCCACGGGCGCGGCGTCCGCAACTTCATCAACACCCTGGCGGACAACCTGTCGGGCTTCCACGCTGACCTGTGGGACTGGGACGTCGACCATGGCGGCGAACCGCGGCGGGAGGCCATTGCCAACGCCACGCAGTGAGGTCGTAGCGGGTCGATGAAATAAAAACAGGGGCGGGCCCGAAAGCCCGCCCCTGTTACCGCCGGTTACGGTATCCGGTTGAGGAACTCCGCGCCGCCGCGGGCGACCCACGCGTTCCACGAAGTCATCAGGAAGCGCGCGCCTTTCTCCACGTAGGATGCCACGTTATCGTCGTTGACCAGGGTGCCGGCGGTGCGCCCGGCGTTCACGATGCGGGCGATGGCGTCGTCGATGGCGGACTGGACTTCCGGATGCCCGACGTTGCCGATGTGGCCCATGGTCTGGGACAGGTCGGTGGGCGCGACGAAGAACACGTCGATGCCGTCGACTTTCAAGATGTCGTCCAGGTTGTCCAGAGCGGTGACCTCTTCGATCAGAACGACAACCATGGTCTGGTCGTTGGCGCGGTGAACGTAATCGGGCACGCCGAAGGACTGGCGGCCGCCGAACATTCCTCGGTAGCCCAGGGGCGCGAATTTTGCCGCGCCCACCGCAGCCTCGGCCTCCTCGCGGGTGTTCACATGGGGTAGCACAATCCCCATGGAGCCCCGGTCCAGGGTGCGCGTGATCAGCGCGGCGTCGTTGGCGTTGCAGCGAGTGATGGACGCCATGCCCCACAGGTCGCAGGCCCGCGTCATGTCGCCCAGGGCTTCCCAGTCCACCGGGCCGTGCTCGCACTCCATCCAGGCGGAGTCAAACCCCAGGGGGCCCAGAAAATCGATGATCTCGCTGGTCATCAAGCCGGAGATGCAGGTCGCCGGCTGCCCCTGCCGCAACTTGTCCTTGACCCGGTTCGCACGTATCGCTGCCACGGTATGTCCTCCTGAAAGGTGGGTTCGCGGCAGTATAACAGCATCAGGACCGGCCCCAGCCCGGACGGCGACTTGGTGGCTACTGTTTCACCTCGTAGCCGCGCGGGGTAACCATGCGTCCGTTGTGGATATAGGTGTTGGAATTGCCGATCACGACGGTGGTGAACATATCCACGCCCAGGGCCGCTCCATCCAGGCTGCCCAGGTCGGCAAGGCCCACCGCCTGCTCCGGGCGGTAGGCATGGCGGACGATGCCCACCGGGGTGTCGGGGGCACGGTGTTTCAGGAAAATCTCACGGGCCTCGTCCAACTGGCTGGTGCGTCGCCGGCTGCGGGGGTTGTACAGCGCGGCTACGAAATCGCCGGCCGCCGCGGCCTCGAGCCGGCGTCGGATCTGCTCCCACGGCGTGAGCAGGTTGCTGAGACTGATGGCACAGAAGTCCTGCATCAGGGGCGACCCCAACAGGGCCGCCGCCGATTGCAGGGCCGATACACCGGGTACCGACTCGACCTCAGGGTTACCGCCATCCCAATCACGGTCCGTGAGGACGCGGTACACCGGCCCGGCCATGCCGTAGATCCCGGCGTCGCCGGACGAGACCACGGCCACCGTCTTTCCGGCGTAGGCGATGTCCACGGCCAGTGAGGCGCGTTCCAGCTCCTGGCCCAGCTCCATGCTGTGCAGAGTCTTGCCGGACGCCGGCTCCGCCACCTGCTCGATGTAGTAGCGGTAGCCGACCAGTTCATCGCTGTCTGCGATAGCGGCCGCTGCGGCCGGCGTCAGATGACCGGCATCACCGGGCCCGAGACCTACGAGGTAGAGTTTCCCAGAGTTCATCAGCTCACTGTGGGCGGGACGATACGCGCTATGGCTATGGTAGCACGGTCGGATTTGGCGCGGGGCACGATGACTCCATCGGCTCTAGAGGCCAGCATTGCGGCCGGCTCGGCGACGCCGAACACTCCCAGCAGGTCCCGAGCCGCAGATGGCGTGGGCTGATGGAGACCCGATGCGCTACGTCCAGTGGAACCTGCGTCCGCCACCGAGTTCAGCCGGGGGGCGTCGAACGTTTCGATAGGCACGGAGAGGGATTTTGACAGGGCGATAAGGCCGGCTTCGTCGGCCTTGATGTCCACGGTGGCGATCTTGCCCAAACTCATGGCAGCCAGGCTGTGCTCTTCCAGCGTGTGGAGCAGCAATTCGCGCAGGTGATCTTCCGACACCCCGCGCCGGCAACCCACTCCCGCCACCAGTGTCGGCGGGCGGTAGGTAACCAGCGGGCGACCGGTCTCCAGCGCAAAAAGACGGTCCGACACGATGAGGGCGGCCGTGTACCGGGGATCCCGGATGTCGGACAGGTAGGTCACGGGACGTATGTTTTCCGACAGCGTAGTGTCATCGGGCCACGTGGCGCCCGTGGTGGGGTCGATCCACAGGGCCACAAGATCGCCGTTGACCACCGCTGCTGCGGCCCGGGTCATGGCGGCGGGGGTTGCTTCGACGCGCCATCCCGCCTCCCGTCCCACCAGATCGATGGGAGTCACGGACAGGGTGTCGGACGCCGAAGTGACGATGGCCTGGGCTCCAATGGCCTCGGCGACCCGGTGGGCCAGAGCGTCCGCGCCGCCGACGTGTCCGGACAACACGCTAACGGCATAACGCCCGGCGTCGTCCACACACACCACCGCCGGGTCACGCCTCTTGCTCCCAAGCACCGGGGCCAGCAGCCGCACGGCGGCGCCCACCGGCAGGAAGACCACCATCTCCCGATGGCGGGTGAACAGTGCCTGTATCACCGGGCGCAGGGGAAAGTCGTAGATCTGTCTCCCGCTGTCGTCGGCCAGATCGTCCTCCGCGCTCCGCCGCTCCAAATAAAGAGTGGCGTCGGACAGCGACGACGCCAGCCGGCGCGCCAGGGCGGCCCCCGGGCGGGACACCGCGATGATGGCAGTTTGGGCCGGGGCAACGTCCGGATCGGGCATGGCAATTGGCGACTAGTCGTCGCCGGCCGAGGTATGAACCGCGCGTTCGGGCTGCACTTCGTACCCGCCGGCCTCGTAGAGTTCCGCCCGGTCCGCGGCGGCGTGGTCCCCCTGTCCGGCGCGGCGGTAGAGGTGAGTGTACTCGTCCGAATAGAGGTGGGACACAGCGACCCGCTCGTCGGACTTGGGGTCCAGCAGGTTGGGGTCCACCGCCTTGCCGACGATGATCAGGGCCTGCAGGGTGATCTTGGCGTCGCGCACCTTCTGGGCGATGTCGGTTAGGGTGCCGCGAATGATCTGTTGGTCCGGCCAACCCACGCGGTAAGCCACTGCCACCGGAGTGTCGGCGGGATAGCCGGCCTCCTGGAGCTGGTTGGCGATGCGGAACATTCGGGTGACGCTGAGGAAAATGACCAGGGTGCTGCCGTGCTGGGCCAGGCTGACCAGGTCCTCGCCCTCGGGCATGGGCACCCGTCCCTCGGCGCGGGTCATGATCACCGTCTGCGAAACCTCGGGCACGGTCAACTCAGACTTGAGCACCGCAGCGGCGGCAAAGGCGGCGCTGACGCCGGGGATGATCTCGTAGTCGATCCTTTCCTTTTCCAGGATACGCATCTGCTCCAGGGTCGCGCCGTACAGCGACGGATCGCCGCTCTGGATGCGGGCCACGGTCTTGCCCTCGGCCACGGCCTGCAGGGTTACTTGCATGATCTCGGGCAGGGCCATCTCCTTGCTGCCGTAGACTGCCGCCCCGGGCTTGGCGTAACCGGCAATCTCTTCCGGCACCAGCGAGTCCGCATAGATGATCACGTCCGCGTCGTCGATGATCCGCTTGGCCTTGAGGGTCAGCAGCTCGGGATCTCCCGGGCCAGCGCCGATGATGTAGACCTTGCCGTCGTTCGCCATGTGGTCGTGCCTCCGTGGTGTCAGGGTCGTCAGCGCCGGATGATGAGCAGGGAGAAGTAGTCCAGGTCCTCGGCGGACAGCTCCTGGATGTTGCGCACCACGCGTTCGCTCTCGGTGGTGGCCCGGCGCACGTAGATGGTGCGGCCGGAGAGGCCCAGCCGTTCCAGGTTCGCCAGGGCGTCCAGCAGGGTCCGGTTGACCTTCATCAGCACGATGGTGTCGTAGAGGGCGATGGCCTCCCGGAGGTCGTCGATGCCGTACACCGCCGGCAGGATGGCCAGGCGTTGGCCGTGGTGCACCAGCGGCGCCGCTGCCGAAGCGGCCGCAGCCATCACCGAGGACACCCCCGGCACCACCTCCACCGCAAGGTGCGGGTACTCTTCCTGGATCGTTTCCAGCACGTAGGCGAAGGTGCTGTACAGCATAGGGTCGCCTTCGGTGATGAAGGCAACGTCGCTACCCGCTTCCAGGCGGGTGGCCAGCTCGCGGGCGGCGGCGCGCCAGACCTCACCGGCCGCGTCCTCGTCATTGGTGGGAAACTTGGCCCGCACCACTTCCTGCCGCTGCTCGTCAATGATGCCCTTGACGATGGTATAGGCGTAGCTCTCGGAGCTGATCCCGGCCTGCGGCACCCAGATTACGGGCACGGATTGCAGCACCCGCTGCGCCTTCACCGTCAGCAGTTCCGGATCTCCGGGGCCGACGCCCACGCCGTAGAGGCATCCATATTGGGAGGCCGTGGTCATTGCTTCTGTCCCCATACTATAAAAACCGGGTTCATGG
The DNA here is from genome assembly GCA_034423575.1 of Dehalococcoidia bacterium. GTDB lineage: Bacteria > Chloroflexota > Dehalococcoidia > Lucifugimonadales > UBA3495 > Bin87. The sequence goes on from DAOUIF010000046.1 coordinate 23,690, forward strand.
CTTCGAGCCGCAACGCGCCGTCGGGCAACTCACGACCGCGGGCGGCGGATACAACGGTCATCTCTGGCGCCATGCCGGCGTTTCGCAAAGTGCCGTACGTTGAGCTCGCCCTTTCCATGACGGCGAAGTTTGCAACCACCCGACCACCGGCACGTAAACGGCACAGCACCGTGTCCAGTATCTTCGGCATGGCGGCCCCACCGCCTCCGATGAACACCGCGTCCGGGTCGGGCAGTTCGCCTAAAGCGTCGGGCGCGGCGCCGATAACTACCGAGACGCGACCATCGCCATAGCGGGCCACGTTGTTCCGCAGCAGGTCCGCGCTATCGGCGTCTTTGTCTATCGCGTAGACGCAGCCGCGGTGAGCGATGCGCGCCGCTTCCACGGCAACTGAACCGGTGCCCGCCCCGATGTCCCAGACCAGGCTGTCGGGACGCAGTTGCAGAGCGTACAGGCTCACCGCCCGCACCTCCGACTTGGTGATCTGCCCCCGCAGCGGACGGCGCTGCTCGAGCTCGTCGTCAGCCAAACCCAACGCGCGACCGGCTCCCGGCGGGGAATGCACCGGGGAGTTAGCCCTGACCATCGACCATCGCTGCCGATGTGGGCCGCATGGGGATGCCGTTCGGAGACGTGCTCGCCGATCCCAGCAGGTTGCCTTCAAAATCGAAGCACAGGGCGTCGACGATGATCGCGTCGCCGCCATCACCCAGGTACTTCTGGGCCTCCGAGCACACCATCTGGCACATCAGGGGGAACACTCCCATGACGTCGTGCTCCTGGGCCAGTTCCTGGAAATGCCGGCCGCTGGCGGCATCGGCCATCTCGGCCTGCAACTCGGCGGAGGCGCCGCACTGTCCGGCGAGACCAGCCAGGAAACCGCAATCGACCTGGTTGCCGGCGACATGGGTAACGAAGTAGCCCATGGCCATTTTGGAGAACTTTCCCACCATGCCCACGTGAGCCACCCGCTTGATGCCCTTGTTGACACACCGCTTCATGGACGGCCCGGAGAAGATCCCGGCCTCGATGTAGGCCATGTCGGGCAGATCCAACAGCCGGCGGGTGTATTCCTCGCTGCGGGTGCCGGTGGAGAGCACCAGGTGATCCAGGCCGTTAGTAGCGGCCACGTCGATGGCCAGGTGAACGCTGGCTCGCCAGGCCGCCGTGCTGAAGGGCTGCACCACGCCGGTGCTGCCCAGGATGCTGATGCCGTTCAGGACGCCCAGCCTGGCGTTGGTGGTCTGCTTGGCGATCTCCACGCCATCGGGAACGGAGATGCGCGCGCGAACGCCGGTATCGGCCGGCCAGCCGCATTCCTCCAGACCTTCGGCCACGGCGTCGGCCATCATCCGACGGGGCACCCGCGTGACAGCCGGCTCGCCGACCTCGATGCCGGTGCCGGGTCGCGTGACCGTGCCCACGCCCGGGCCGCCGGTAATCTGGAGGCCCTTGTTCCCGTCGGGCAGCCTCCACACGCCCACCACGATCTCCGCGCCGTGGGTCACGTCGGGGTCGTCGCCGCCGTCCTTGATCGCGGAGCAGCGGACACCTTCCTCGGGCTGCATGGCCCAGCTGTTGTGCACCTTGAGGGTGGCCCGGCCCGTGCCGCCGGGCAGCGGCACGGATACCTCGTCGGGAGCGTGGCCCGACAGCATCAGGATGACGGCAGCCTTGGCCGCCGCCGCCGCCGTGGTGCCGGTGGTGTAGCCCGTGCGCATGCCGCGAGGATCGCGCTTGGTGGGGCGCGAGTAATCGCTTTCGGGCCGTTCAGCGTCGTTATTCTGGACTGCGTCGGGCATAGTGTTCACTGTAGTATTCTACCGCTTCCGCAGAGAAGAGCGATTTTACCGGTTAGCTCTCTGATTCCAGCCGGCGCACCCGTGCCCGCAGTCGTTCGTTTTCCGCCAGCAATTCGGCTTTCCTGGCTTCGTAAGCCGCCTGCCGGGCTTCGTATCTCGCCCGCTCTTGACGCCAGTTCTCCAGGTAGGTTCCGGTGGCAGGGTCGTAGAAGCGGGGCCAACCCTCGTCCCAGCACAGGTGCAGCTCCATCAGTTCGCTGTACCCTTTCAGGATGCCGTCGGGTGCAGTGGTCAGTTCCACCGGATGGTACGCGCCGTCGCGCAGAACCCACCCGGACATCGGCTCTCCGTGATGCTCCCCGCCGCTGGGGTCAAACCGCCAGTATTCGAGGATGCCGACGGTGGCATATACCCGGTGCTTGACAATGGTATCTTCGGAGCCGGTGCTCTCCGAACCCACTTCCAGGGCGAGATCCGGCGGCTTGCCGGCCTCCCAGGGGAGATAGAGCTTGCGCCGGCGGATGGCTCCCTGGTCAACTCCGAAGGCCAAGTAGATGTCCGGCTGCCGGCGCACGTTCAGGTTGGTCGGGTCGTAGCAGAGGATCGTGT
>DAOUIF010000047.1:0-6004 GCA_034423575.1 Dehalococcoidia bacterium
CTAGAAACCTGGAGCACACCGAGGCGGCGCACCGGTTCCTGGCCCGGATGTCCCGCCAGGCGAAGGATCAGGGGTACCGGGTGGTCCAGTACGACCCGCCGCACCGGGCGTCCCGCCACTTCCGCCACCTGGGGAAACTGCGGTCCATCCACCCCGACGCCTTCGGGATGCTGCGCTGGGAAGAGGAAGGGAAAGAGGAGGACGTGCCCTTCTTCCTGGAGTGGGAGCGGCGGGCGGTGCGGCCCGGGACCATGGCGGCGCGCCTCGCGCCCTACCTGCGCTACTATTCGTCCCAGCGTCCGTTGGATGATCACGGGGCGTGGCCGCTGGCGCTGATCGTGTTCGACGACGCGCTGGCGGAGGCCAACTTCCTGGGGGTGGCGAGAAGGGAGCTGGAGCGCACCCGGGTGGACGTGCCCCTGTGGGTGTCCCACCGGGAGTTGGTGGAGGATGTGGGGCCGTTGGGTAAAGCCTGGCGCAACCCCGACGTGCTGGAACCCGACTATGCCTTTTGAGTGGAGTTTTTGAAGGGGCGAAGCGGACGGGAACGTTGACCCATTTCGGGAGCCACGGCCACGGCCTGGTTGCATTAGGGTCGCTACAGGATGTGAAGGTCGGCAACGACGCGAGCGGTCATCACTATGGCGGTTTCGGATAGAGACCCCCAGACGGGTGGAGTAGAGAGACCACCTCAAGCGCAGCGGCAGTGTATCCGTTTGAAATTGAGGGCAATGTGTCCGACCCGCGAGCAGGTGTGAAGGAACCACGATCGGGTGAGGCGACCCCCCGCGAAACGGTGCGAACTGCCTCGAAAGCTCAAATCCCGTTGCCAGGAGACGCGGCCGTAGCCGCACATCTGGCAACCGAATTCGTCAACGCGCCCCGGATCCGGCAGTAGGCCGGGTTTCAAGCTCCTTTTGCAGCGCAAGAACCCGGCCAACATTTCGCCGCGTCAAAACCAAGTCTGTTCAGTCAGTGCTTGCCACGATCAAAGAGACGGACCTGGCTGCACGGTTGCGGAGCTCTCTGAGTTCTGCATACTCCCCCGGAGGCTGAGGGTCCCTTGCCCACTCCTGAGCTTGCTCTGTCGTCTCAAATTCCATGACTGCCACGCGGTTGTGGCCAGTCGAATCTCCGCCGATTACTTCAGACACGTTGCCGCGCATCAAATATTTCCCGCCTCTCGCTTCCAGCAACGGCCCCACGCGGCGGCGGAACTCCGCATGGAGTTCTTCGTCCAGTATTTCGGCGGTGTGCAAGATTACGTAAGCCGGCATTGTTTGCCTCCATAGATTGTGTATTTTTGGCATGGCGAACTGCGTGGTTCCTTATACCCCATACGTGCAGGCAGTTCAACAGAGCGTGATGCAAAGCGTAACCAAGTCGTGATTAACCAGTCGGGCGGGTTGGATGGTCCGGCAGGTCAGTTATAATGACGCCCGCAATTCTCCAGAAGACGTCAGGAGGCAGTCGCATGGCAGCGTACTTGCTGATTGAAAGTGAGATTACCGACCCGGCGATTTTCTCTGAGTATGAAGCGCGAATACCAGGAGTGGTCGCCACTCACGGCGGAACATATCTGGTGTTCGGTGGCGAAACTTTCGTCGTAGAAGGCGACCAGCGTTCGGGTAGGGTAGAGATTCTTGAGTTTGATGATGTTTCCCAAGCTCGCGAGCTGATCCGCTCGCCTTTCTATCAGGTGCTCTCCGCCGTTCGTGGACGGGGCAGCAACACCAGGACCATACTAGTGGAGGGGGTTGTGAGCCAACCAACTTAGGTATCCACTTGGACCGTGACCACGTCTATGCCATGATACTTCCGGTGGCGCACCGATGACGCGTAGTGACGCAGCAACCGGAAAGAAATATCGCCAACGTCCGGTGTTTCCGCCTGTTCGCTCATGAACGCAATCCGGTCTTCTATGTTCTCCTCGGCAAAAACCGCCATAAACTCGATTTCCAAAGACCCGGCGCCGCGCTTGGCCAAAACAATCAGGCGAGGTGGTCCGTCATCTTCGTAATCGTCTCGCAGCTCGAGCATACTGGACAGGGTTTCCTCACCAGCGGCGCACAACCTCTCAACTGACGAATCACTCCAGCCCAGGTCTGTCCCCATACGCCGCAGGAACTCATCAACAGCCGGCGCTGCTGCAATATCCAGTTCGGTGTTCAATCGTCGTCGTCGGGAAATCGTAAAGTCGACCACCATAGACATCAATAGGGCCGACAGAATGCCCACCACCACGCTGTTTCCGAATGCCACACCCCAGAAATCGCCTAAAACGACCTCCAGGATATTTCGACTTTGCAGTCCAATCGAAATAGCCAGGGACAGGCCTATGATCACCGATTTTTGCGGATTCAACCCGTCTTGAGCTGCGGTGCGGACTCCCTCCACAAAGAGCAGACCCATAATGACCATCAAAATGCTGCCGGACACAGGCGGCGGAATGGTCATCATCAGCGCAACTACCTTGGGGAACACGGCCAGGGCAATCAGAATGGCTCCAACCACGTATGCCACCCGGCGGGCGGCCACGCCGGTAAAGCTGACCAGGGCCATTGTAGAAGGCAAATAGGCGAGGGCCGGCAAAACCCCCATCACGCCTGACGCTAAAACGGACAGTCCGGTGACGTTGAGCGTTCCCTGCACGCTGCGAAAGTCGATGGCGCGGGGTATCCGGCGTGATACCTGTTGAATGACCGCGCTCTCGGTGCTGGCCTTGAGGCCGATCACTAGGCTGACGATGAGAAAAGAAGGCAGGAGCGCCCAGAAATCAGGACTGAGCACCGACCCGAATCCGGGCCATGCTGAAAATTCAGGAAGGTCAAACCAGGAACGTTGCAGCACCGGTTGAAAATCGTAAATCCCCAGGATGTAACTGGCTACACATCCGATTACGATGGTGATTGGCAGAGCGAGGACACGGAACAATCCGGAGCCGCGGAGCATCAGAACGGTCGCAATAGTCAGCGTTATGGCTCCGACGGCCGGTCCCGTAAAAAACGCGGCGTCAGGCGGGATGTTGTTTAATCTGGCCACCGCTATGGGCATTGCGGAAAGCGCCACTACCATGAGCGCCACTCCCGAAACGACCGGTGTGATCACCCGGTTCAACTTCGCCAGAAATGCGGACATGCCGAATTGCAGCAAAGACGCCGCGATCACCAATATCGACATCAAGGCCAAACCGCCTTGAATAGCAGCCAGTACGGATACTGCCAGAAATGGAACCGCTGATCCCTGCAGCGATAAATGACCCGCTCCCAGCCGCCCAAAACGGACCCCATGAATGATGATTGCGATTCCGGCCACCACCAAAGACGCAAACATCGCCCAGGATAAGTAATCAGCACCCGCTCTTATCGCCAGCGCGAAGACGGTTGTGATCATGACGATGTTCGATATCGTGATCACTGCCCCCTGCACTGCTACACCCAGCGTCACCAGGGGCGGAGATGCGTCAATCGCTTCATATGACAGGTTGTTATTTCGCACCACCGTCACTCCCAAGGTTTTTGCTGACTTCCTGTCGAGCCTAATTTGAAGAGCCGCTAATCTCTAATTGGCTGGTATTCTCCGTTTTCGTCCAACATCGTCAGATAGACTTGGTCCAACCCTTGATTGTCCCCGACGCTGTACTGCAGGATGAGTCCATCCAGATCTATCTCGTTCTGGCTGAGCGCAGGTTCTAAGAAACACCGGCGATTCAGGTCAGGCCCGCAGGTGTCCAGCAACCAGACGGCAAGCCTTCCCGCCAAATAACCTTCCAGCGACACGAAATCAGGTGACGCGCCGGGGTTGTAAGCCCGCAGGGCTGCATGGTAACTGGCTACCACCGGGAGCCGGACATCGTCGTAAAAGGGCACGACTTGCGTAACGTATATGTCTTTTCTAGCCTCTCCAATCTTGTTTGCCAGCGTCTTACCTCCGACAAAAGAAACGGTGGCGAACTGCGGATCAGCTTCTTTTCGCACCAGTTTGACCAGATTGGCCACTGCCTCCGGTGTGCCAAACATCACCACCGCATCCGGTTTGGCGGCGATGATTCCCGATGCTGCGTCATCAATGCCGCCGGCATTGCGCTCGTAATGCCAGGTATCAAAGATTTCCATTCCTCGCTGGTCCAGCGCCCTGCGGACTCCCTGCAGCCCCGCTGCCCCGAAAGAATCGTTCTGGTAAAACACTCCGATTCGGTCAATGCCGTCTTCACCGGTCAGGTAATCAATGATTCGCTCGGATTCCTGGTAATAGGAAGCTCGCAGGTTTATCACGTTGGTCAGCGATGGATCCCGCAAAAACTCGGCGCCAGTGAAAGGCGTGATGAAGGGAACTCCGCCGGCCTGGGCAATGGGCAGCGCTCCCCATGAAGTTGGGGTTCCGACTGCTCCAATAAGCGCAAATACCTTGTCTTTTTCAATGAGACGGGTAGTGGCGTGAACGGCATACTCCGTTTCGTAGGAATCGTCCACGGACGTCAAGGACAAATAGCGGCCATGTACGCCACCTTTCTGATTTGCTTCATGGAAAGCAGTCTCGATGCCAAGACGCATCGATGTTCCCAGGTATTGGGACGGACCGCTCAGCACGGCTGATTGCCCAAACAGCACTTCGTTCTCTGAAACGCCGGGAACTTGGTTGGGCGCGATGGAGACGTTCTGACACGCTACCCCGGCAAGAAAAAAGATTACCAGCAAAATCAAATCAAACCGATGAGATACGTTCATCAACAAACCTCCGGCGAACCATACGCTTCGTCAAAAGGTGCGACATTTTGGCGCAAAAACGGTTCGGATGCAATTTAGTTGTCAGCCGTGAAATTCGCGACTGACGCCCGAACCAGCACGGGCGGGGAGTTGTCTCCCGGCTGGTGCTTTTCTAACGGATACACTACCAGCGCAACATATATGTTGACAACAACGCCAATGTTGTGCATTATGGGAGGAGATGAACGCGCGAGAACTGCGACGCTGGCTGAGGAGGCGGGGCTGCACCTTCCATACCCACAAGGGAGGCAGCGGACATCTCACGGTCCGGCTGGGAGACCGAACCAGCCAGTTGCCGATGCACGGCGGCGGAAAGGAGTTGGGGCGGGGTCTCGTTGCGAAAATCAAGAAGGACCTGGGGTTGGACTGATGATTGCCTATCCGATTTTGCTCGAAGACGATGATGGAATGGTGCTGGTGACTTCTCCCGACTTCCCGGAGTTGACCACCTTCGGGGACGACCCGGAGGAGGCCGTTGCCCGCGCGGTGGACGCATTGGAAGAGGCGATAGCAGCCCGCATTCACGACCGGAGGGACATTCCCGCTCCCTCCGAGGGCCGGACCTGCGCCTTCCTGCCGACGCTGACGTCGGTGAAGGTCATTCTGTACCAGGGCATGAGAGACCAGGGCGTCGGCAAGGCGGAGTTGGCCCGTCGATTGGGCTGGTATTTGCCGCAGGTGGACCGGGTGCTGGACGTGCAACACCGGTCAGGGCTGGACTTGATGGACGCTGCCCTGGGCGCCATCGGCCAGCGTTTGCAGGTGACTGCCGAGCCCACTTCGGAAACATCGGTGGCAGTCCTCGGAAAAGACATGGGCGGTCCGAATTAGCCCTGGTAAACCCTACCACCAAGAGACCAGGAGGACATTGTGAAGCAGCAGTTCCAACCTCTGACCCCGGCGGCGCTCTACGCCCGGGTCTCCAGTGACCGCCAGGACGTGGACCTCTCCGTGGCCGCCCAGCTTAGGGCGCTCAAGGAATACGCCAAGGCCAACGGCTACTCCGTGGCCCGGGAGTACGTGGACGAGGCCGAAAGCGGCAGGATCGCCGACCGGCCCCAGTTCCGGGAGATGATCGACGAGGGCAGCAGGCCCAAGGCCCCTTTCCAGGTCATTCTCGTCTGGAAATTCAGCCGGTTCACCCGCAAGCGGGAGCACGCCGTGGCCTTCAAAGCCCAGTTGCGGCGCAAGGGCATCCGCGTGGTGTCCATCACCGAGCAGGCCGAGGACAACGCCAC
>DAOUIF010000048.1:0-78845 GCA_034423575.1 Dehalococcoidia bacterium
GGCGGTGATGGTGGGAGGAGACCGGGAGGTGTTCGAGCGGGTGAAGCCGATCTTGGACGCCTTTGGAGACAAGGTGTTCTATGCGGGAGAGATTGGAGCGGGGAGCGTGGCGAAGCTGGTGCACAACATGATTGGCCACAGCGTGCGCCAAGCCATCGCGGAAGGACTGACCCTGGGTGTCAAGGCGGGTGTCGACCCGGAACCCTTGTGGGAATGCGTGAGGCGCGGCGCGTTGGGCCGGATGTCATTCCTGCACGAGGGGTTGGTACGGACGATGTTTCGCGGGGAGTTTGGGCCGGCGAGCTTTGCTTTGAACCTGGCGCACAAGGACATATCGCTGGCGACGGAGTTGGCGCGGGAGTACGACGTGCCCATGCCCATGTCCACGCTGGCGCAGCAGATCTCGCTGCAAGCGATGAATCGCGGTTGGGGTCAAGCGGACAGCAGCAGCACCGTGCGGCTGCAGGAAGAGCAGGCCGGGGTTGAGGTGCGTGCGCCGCAGGTGGACGCCGAGCGGGCGGCGCGGTTTATCACCACGCATCCCGAAGCTGAATAAAGGCGCGCATTCGGATGCGCGTGTTGGTGATAGCGGTAATTGCAGCAGTAATCGGCGGGAGTGTTGCGTATGGCGTGCTGCTGTACCTGGGGAGAAGCCCGTTGGAAGTGACCGTACAGCTTCGTCAAGAGACACCCTCGCACGCTCCAGCGTTGCCGCCATCACCCACCGCCGCGCCGTCGCCGACGGCAACAGCTTCACCCACCACTGCGCCGCCGACGGTTTCGTCCACCGTAACCTCGCTGCCAACTCCGACTACAGCATCCTCTCCGACGGCGACACCGACGCCGGCCGGGCCGACGGAACGAGAGATAGTGGTCAACGCCTTCGCCGCATGCAACGGCCAGTTCTCAGGCGAACAGAAACGCCGCCGCATCGCTGTGACCAATTCGGCTATTGACCGGGATCTCCACTCGGTAGCCAGCATAAGGGCTCTGGTGGAGGCGAACTGCGGCGCGGTGTTCCCGTATCCACTCATCGTTGCGGGGCGGCCAAGCGGTACGCCGGTGCCCGGTGCTGCGTTGATCCCCACTTTTACCCCGCGCCCTACGCCCACGCTAAGTCCTACGCCGATCATGCCAACGCCGAACCCAGTACCCGCATCATCAGCCGCGATTGGAGCGGACGGGCGCTACAACCAGGAAGCATTGGAAACGACGGTCCATCAGCTCATCAACGAATACCGCGACGAGCAGGGTCGCGCTGTATTCCGATGGGACGAGGAATTAGCGGCTCTTGCTCGTGCTCATAGCTTGGACATGGCTAAGCACGACTACTATCGACACGTCAACCGGGCCGGGGATGATCCCACGGCCCGTGCACGCAAAGCTGGCTATGACTGCCGCAATCCTCGAAGCGTTGGCGTCGCCGAAAACATTTACTTGCTATACGGACATACCAGCAGTATGCGGGTTGGGAATAGGATTACGTACCAATGGATCAGCCAGAAGGATTTGGCGCAGCGATTCGTGGCTGGTTGGATCGCCAGCACAGGGCACCGACGCAACATCTTGGATGGAAGATATACCCGCACAGGGATTGGCGTAGCATTCGGCACCGCCTCAGGTATCCCGCATGGAGTCTACATCACTCAACAGTTCTGCTGAATCGATTCGACCCTGTGAACACGCGCCAGCGTTAGAGTCGGATCACAGCGTGTCCCGGTCCGGGTTATCCAACGCGGCTATCTAATTCGCCAGCCGGCGCATCTGCACGGAGACGAGGTCCACGAAGAGGACGAGGACCAGGTACCAGAAGAGGATGAGCGTCACCTCGGTGAACTTGAAGTGGCTCATGGCCAGGCGGAACTCGGTTCCCAATCCGCCGGCGGCGACGAACCCGACCACGATGGTGGTGCGGATGATCACCTCCCAGCGGTAGAACAGGTAGGTAATGAATTTCGGCAACGCTTCGGGGAGCACGCCGTAGAGCAGCACCTGCATTCGGCCGGCCCCGGTGGAGCGCAGCGCCCGCATCGGGCGGGTGTCCAGCCCTTCCACGATCTCCGAACCCAGCTTGCCCAGGATGCCGCCGTTGTGGATGGCGAGGGCGATGACCCCGGGAAGGGTCCCTTGGGTAAAGACAAAGACCAGGATCATGGCCCAGACCAGTTCCGGCACGGCGCGACTCACAGTGAACAACGCTCGGATCAGGAAAAAAGGGGCGGTCCATAAGGGCGACCGGTAGGGCGCGAGGCTGCCCATCATCACGTTGCGCGCGCCGAACATGAACAGGACGAGGGCTCCCAAACCGGCCAGGCCGGCGGCGGCCACGCTCATGGCAAGGGTTTCACCAGCCAGGCGTGCTTTCTCAGCCCACTCGGAAGCCTTGTAGAACGCAGGTGTCGCGGAAGATTCTGCGCCGACCAAACCGCCGACGAATTCCGCAGCCCGGCCCATAGTTTCCAGGGCGAACGGGTTCCGACTGGGGTAGTGGTCGTCGCCAATGATAGTCACCCAAGCAACCACCCCCATCACAACGGCGACGGATGCGGAGGCGGCGAGGAAACCGATCCGTCGAGCCGGGGCGATCGGCGCGGTGGCGCCGCCGCGGGCTACCGGTTCGCCGCGTCCGTATGGGGCAACCATGACGCTAGCCCTGCTCGATGGCGACGCGGCGGCGGACCAACGAACTCCACAGGTCCACCACCAGCACCAGAACAATGAGGAAATAGACGAAGGTCCACATGCGGCTGTAGTCGATGTCCTGCAGGGAGATCTGGATGTTGTGACCGAGGCCGCCGAGACCGACGAAACTCAGGATGGCGGCGGACCGGATACCGCATTCCAGGCGGTAGAAGGTATAGCTGAGCATGTCGGGCAGGGCCATGGGAAGCCGACCGAACCAGAAAACGCGCCATTCGGACGCGCCGGCGCTTCGCAAGGCGCGGAGGGGAGCATCCGGCACGTCCTGCAACAGTTCGGCGTAGATCCGACCGAGGATGCCGCCGTAGGGCAGCCCCAGGGCCAGCACGCCGGCCATGGGCGACAGGCCGAGGGCTGCGACGAAGAGCCAGGCCCACACCAGTTCGTGGATGGCTCGGAAGACGGCCAGCGCGAAGCGCGCACCTGAGATGTTCCACCGGCGTGCCCAGGGCGACCGGACCACGGTCCCGGAGCCGATCACGCCCAGCGGCAGCCCGATGAGCAGGGCGACGGTCATGCCGGCCCAGGCGTAGGCGAGGGTGGTCCAAGTGGAGCGGACACCTATGGAGAGAATGTCGAAGTCCAGTTGCGGCTGGACCGCGGCCGCGAGAATCTGGCCTACAGCGCGGAGGCCTCCAGCGTTGAGCACGCCATCGCCCCAACCGATGCCCATGAGGCTGACCGCGAAAGCGATCAACAAAATTGCGGTTAGCGCGCCACGCCCTCCCAGGGATCCCTCGTGGGCGCGCTCATTCATCCCTGAGGCCCTCCAGCGCGTAGAGGGCGTTCAGTTGGTTGTCGGTGACCAGGTTGGACGAACGGTCGAATTCCACCTCGCCATTGCGAAGGCCGATCAGGCGTCCGAAGTAGGTTCGCGCCACGTCGGTGGAATGGACGGTGGCCACCAGGGTTTTGCCGGCCTGACGGGCGGATTCGCTCAGGATACCCATCACCTCTTCGGCCCGGGCCGGGTCCAACGACGAAACCGGCTCGTCGGCGACGATGATGGCGGGGTCCTGCACCAAAAGACGGGCCACGGCTACCCGTTGCTGTTCGCCCCCGGAAAGGAACCCGGCCCGCACCCGCGCACGATCTGCGACTCCCACCCTGTGCAGGGCAGTCATGCCCACTTGCCGGTCTTGCGGCCACACCAGGGAGATCACCGATTTGAAGAGGCCCCAATCGCCCAACCGGCCGGCTAGGACGTTCTGCAAGGACGAGAGATTGGGGACGAGATCGTACTGCTGGTGAATCATCCCCACCTCCCGGGAAAGTTCACGCCCCGGATGAAGGTCGGCCAGGTCCCTTCCGCGCAGGTGGATGGACCCTTCGGACGGCTCCAGCTCGCCGGCGATCATGGACAGAAGCGTCGTTTTGCCGCTGCCGCTGGGCCCCAGCAGCGCTACGGTCTCGCCCGGTTGGATCGCCAACGAAAGCGGACGGACGGCCTCGACGTCGCCGTAGGTCTTGGCGGCGCAGTCAATCAGGATTGCCGGGTGGCTACTGCTCTGAGATGAGGCCGAGGTCCCGGGCGATGTTTTCGATGGGAAGGTAGTTTTCATTGGAGGTCGGAATGAACCGGTCGGCCTGGAAGGCGTTCATGATCTCCTGGTCGCGGCCGCCGTTGGCGGCGTTCAGCTTGAAAAGGGCGTCCATCACCTTCTGGGTGAATCCGGACCCGTAGATTTCGTCAAGGCCCGGCCGGACCACCCAGTGGTAGTCGACGTAGCCGGGGGACGTGTAGAAGGCGGTAACCCGGGTTGTGTCAACGTCGCCTTGCTCCAATCGGGTTTTCCAGACGTTGGCGTTGAGTGACCCGGCTTCAACTGCTCCCGCCTCAACCTGTTTCCAGGTTGCGTCATGGGAACCGCTGTAGGCCACACTCTTGAAGTCGTCCTCGGGCACTATCCCTTCCTGCGCTAGGAAGAAGCGGGGCATCAGGTTGCCCGAGGTTGAACTCTCGCTGCCGAAGGTGAAGGTGCGCCCTTTGAGGTCAGCAAGCGAGGAAATGCCCGAATCCGGGGCGGCGACGAATACCGAGGTAAAGTTTTCGTCGGTGCTGCGCTGGGCCACAGCGTTGGAACCGGGGACCGCGAGCCTTGCCTGCACCCCGGTCAGGCCGCCGTACCAGGCCAGTTGGACGTCGTTGTTGTCCCATCCAGTGACCAGGGCGGTGTAGGACTGGGACGGGAGGTACCGGACGGGGACGCCGGTTTCTTCGCTGATGTGTTCGGCGAGGAGGTTGAAGCGGGCTTCCAGGACTGCGACGTCCTGGTCAGGAATGCCGCCAAGGTAGAGGACGGGTTGCGGCTCTTCGCCGCAGGCGGCGATCGCAAGGAGGGCCGCGATCAGGCCAACAACAAGGAAAGCGCGCGCGAAAATTTTTCTGTACATGTGCGTTTCACCATCATGAGTAAACGAGCGTCGTCAGACGCTAACCGTTGCAGGGAAGACGGGGAAACGCGAACGCAGCGAAAGGAGGGGTCTGGCTGGTCACCCGGCGCGCGATGCACCCGCCCACCACTCAACCCGGAGTGGTCGGCAGGGCGCTCAGGTGAATCCGGAACCGGCGCTGCACATACGGCGCAGAATGATACCCAGCATCGGCAGCGGCGTCAACGCGGGCTAATGGGAGAGGAGATTTCGCTACTCCGGTTCATAAAAAGGCAAGATGACGATCGGCCAGCAAACCGACGCATTCCGTAACCGGATAGGGCATACCACCAATTTGCTGTCTGTCAATCAAAGATAGGGCCGACCGTAGAACGGCCCGCCCCACCAGACTCCCCAAGGCGAAGTGACGCCTATTTCACTCCCATACTGGTGGTGCCCCGTAATGCCAAGCCCCGAGGTCTTGGCCGGTCTTGGCATCCACGATGGAGTAGCCGTTGCTCTGCCCGGGCGTACACTGGCGTTGATCCTGGGAGGTGCCTTCGGCGTCTCCCTCCCCCGGATCAACCGCGCCCGATGGAAAGTCGCCCAGTCCACAAGTAACTGGCGGCCCCCAACCTTCCAGGGTAACGACCCACACCGGCAGTCCATCCGCCGCCGGCCCCATCACGCTCTCCTGGGCGTTATAAACGGCTGGTACTGCGGTGGCAGGGTACTCATCAATCAGTTCGCTTCGATACTCCCCCCAAACGCGTTCCGTTACCAACTCGATGACGTTCTCCTTGGATAAGGAATCCGTGGGAAGCCCCTCGCTCGGGGAAAGGCCGGCAACACCCATTTGTTCTAGTGGATGTTCCGGTAAGGGGCTGGCCTGCTGAGGCGCTGCCGCAGACGGGCCCGCCTGCGCTGGTACAACAGCCTGTACCGGTGCCTCCGAGGTTCTTTCCGCCCAAAGGAAACCGACTCCAGACGCCATCAATATAACAGCGGCGACGCCGACCAATGCCACCATGCCAAAGGATCTGCGCTGCATTGCTTTCCTCCTCTTGGATCAAGTTTACTAACTGGTGCATCGGGGGTCCCAATAGTGAACTTTCGTATTTGGGGATCCAAACTTTCGCACGTCCGCCACGCCGGTATGGGGATTATGGACGGTGAAGTTGACCGACGAGTAGGAACCCGAGCCGAGCCGGACTTTCGGCGCAATCGCCTGCACGACCGCATCGACGGCGCCCGGATAGTGGTCGCCCAGAGTCGTCGTTACGCTACTGCCGTGCATGTGGATTTCCGCGGATATCGATGCCTGATTGGGGTCCCACCTATAGGTCGCACTGAATGAAGGGAAAGTGCCCCAAGTCATCGTGAAGACGTCGGTGGACAGGTCCTTTTCCACCTTGTAGTTGGCACTGCTGTTGGCCTTGCAACTGGAGGCAAAGATCAAGATACCCCAGTAGTTTGTATCGCAGTTGGGGTGGAGGTTGTAACGCCCGCCACTGTCGTTCCATATCTGGAAGAAAACGTATGGGTCGTTGAAGCCTGTACCACTGGCCTTGACCCAGCCTATCTGGGCGACCCGGTCATCCTCGTCGTCGCTCACATTCTTGGTGATCATCACCCAGAAGCTCGTACCGCCTTCATTGTACGTAGAGAACACCGGGTCGGGGTTGAACGCTCCCAAGTTCGCCTTGGCACCTGACACGTTCCAAGCACCGTGAATCACACCATCAACCCAATACTCGATCGTGGAGCCAGAGGAAAGGCTACACGCCGCCAGCACCGGGCTCGCCGTCAGGCTCACCGCCAGCAGCAGACTGGGAACAAGCACCGCCAACGCGAGCAAATTGCGCCGTTTCAACAATCGTTTTATGAGTCACTCGTTCTCTTTAAGGGTTCGTATTTTGCAGGGCAGTACCGGAAAATACCGGTGCAACTCCGCTTCAGAAAACTCAACAAACCAGCCCCGCCGCGAGCAACGGGGCTGGACACGCAGAAGGCGTAGGGCTACGATTAAGCCCGATGGCGGACCGCATTTCCCCATCGATCGCGGCCTCGGTGTTCACAGCACCGGGGCCGTTTTGTTGGCCCGCGCAGTCTATGCGCGGATCAATGTGCACTCAAACCAACTGGAATCGCCATGTCTGACACGTTGAGTGGCAGAACCGTTCAAACACACGACAGCGGAGGCTACTATCCCGCCATCAAAGCAGAACAGCGCATCGAGTCGTGCCATGGTACAACGATGTACAAGTCTCGGACAATTTCCCAATCTCATACAGCAACGACATCATCATCGTGCTGAGGCGAAGCAGGGTCATTCGGAAAATCATACACTATCAGCCCCATATACCAAGTATTCATATATTTCGGGAGACCGCTCCAGAGCATGTCTCCCGCTCCATTTCCACTGGTACGGGACTACGCTGCTCGGAGCCACCGGGCAATGACCATACCGCTGCGGTCACCAGCAACACGGAGACACACAGCGAGGCAACTGCTATGGGCCGGAACGACAACAGTCGGGGTCCACTGCGGCGTATGGGCTGAGCGCCAAGCATGACCTTCCACGACGAATAACGCGAGCCGGAAACCGACTGGCACGCGGCTATCGCGGTTTCGAGCGCGACAATACCGGCACCGCGTTTTCATAAGGTGTCCTTCGCGCGGGTATCGGAGGCGCTTCATTACGCCGGGGGATACGCATCACAGCATGAAGTGGCCGGCTACTGGCCGATTATGTTCAGCAGGGCCTGGCGCTTCTCGTTGCGCACGGCGTTCAGGGCGCGTTCCAGCGCCGCCGGGACCTGTGCGGGATCCTCGACACGCTCTCCGTAGCCGCCGGCGGCCTGGCAGATCAATTCATACTGGAACGATTGCGACAGCGTCGTGACCGCGAAGTTGTTGGTCTGCACCGCGTAGCCGTCGGCGTAGGTGCCGCGGGTCGCGCTCTGCACGGCGTTCCAGATGCCGTTGTTCCACACGACGGTCAGGATGGGCAGGCCCTGGGCCTCAGACACGATGTGCCCGGCGGTGCCGGAGCCGAAGATGTACGACCCGTCGCCGACGCAGCAGATGACCGTCCGGTCCGGGTCGGCCAGTTTCGCGCCCAGCGCCGCGCCAATTCCCCAGCCCAGGCCGCCGGATACCGGAACCCCGAAGAAGCTTCCCGGTCGAGTGATGTCAATCTGCACGGCGTCGATGCCCAGTTCGTTCAGTACGATGGTGTCGTCGCCCAGCACGTGGGAAAGGCACCTGGTGAACCACGATTTGCTGATGGGCGTTTGGTCGCTGGCGGCTTGGGCCTGCTGCTGCCATCCGGCGCGCATCTCGTCGTTGCGACTCTGCCACTCACGGGTCCGCTTGTTGACCGCCTCCACGTCGACGCCGAGTTTCTGGATCGCTTCCAGCAGGGCATGGAGGACCAGCCGGGGGGTCCCTGCCAGGTTCAGGTCAACCTGGAACCCGCGCACCGGATAGTTCGAAAAAAGCGGGTCATCGCCGATCCCGATGATCTGGCTGCCTTCGTCCGGCGTATGCCGCTTGGGCGTCCAGGGTACATCGGCCTCCAGCACTACCACCGCATCCGCATCGGCCAGCATCGGCCCGACGTCCGACCCAGCGTACAGGGCGTGGTTTTTGGGGAAATTGGCGTACACCGCGCCGGATTCGAAGACCGCCATGCCCAGCAACTCGGCAAGCTCCACCAACGGCGCGACCGCCCTGGGATCCTTGCCGCCGCCCCGGGTGATCAGGATGGGATTGCGCGCTGCGGCCAGCACGCCGGCGGCCTGCGCGATGGCATCCGGCGTGGGCAGCCGATCCCCGGCCTTCTGTTGGCGGGAAGCATCGCGATACGCCAATCCATCGATCTCCTCGGCCAGCACCTCCCGGGGCATAGTCAGATACACGGGCCCGGCCGGCGGACTCTCGGCGATGGCGAAGGCGCGGTCCACCAGGTTTTCCAGGTCGGCGCCGTGGCGCAGTTCGTAGTCCCACTTCACCCACTCGCGCACCATGGCCGCCTGGTCGAAGGACTCCTGGGCCCAGTGAATGCTCCCGTCGCGGGAACCCCGGGCATTGCCCTCGGTGAGGGGAGTGCGGCCGGCGCTGAAAAGCATGGGCACGTTGGATCGCGCGGCGTTGACGATGCCCCCGATGGCGTTGGCCGTGCCGGGAACGGTGTGCACCATCACCACCTGGGGGCGCCCGGTGATCATCGTGTAACCATGGGCCATGCTGACCGCAGTGACCTCGTGGGGGACCGGGATGGGGTGCGGTGAGGGCAGTTCCTGCACCTGGCGCTTGGCGTAGGCCTCGATGATGGGCGCGAAATCGGTGCCGCCGTTTCCGAAGAAATAATCGATCCCGCGGGAGGCCAAAAGCTCCAGGTAAGCCTCTGCGACACTTTCCACCGGGGCATGGTTCAACATTTCAAATCCTCGCAAACGGGGCGCGGCTACCGGAAGTCTGCCGGCGACGGGAACGCGGACAACAGCGGCGAGACCGTATCGATGGTCGCCGAGCTGATGCTCTCGACGGTGGGACAGCCGCACATGCCCATGGTGGCGTCCAGCTCGTCGCGCAGCAGCTCGAGGACGGCGGCGACCCCCGGGGAGCCGTCAACCGCCAGACCCCAGAACAGTGGGCGTCCGATCAACACCGCGCGGGCGCCGAGGGCGACGGCCTTGAAAATGTCGGTGCCGCGACGGATGCCCCCATCCAGGTAAACCTCGGCCTTGCCGTCGACGGCGATCACGACCTCGGGCAGAACTTCTATGGTGGCCGGCGTTGTGTCCAGATAGCGACCGCCGTGGTTAGAGACGATCACCGCTTTGGCGCCATTCTCGGCAGACAGGCGGCCGTCCTCTCCAGCCATGATGCCCTTCACGACGACGGGAAGCCGGATGTTGGACGCGAACCATTCAAGGTCGTCCCAGGTGGACGCCACATCGCGGATGTCGCTGGGGCCGGCCGGGGCATCGGCCGCGAATTTCCAGGTGTGGGTGCCCAGGTCCAGTTGGGCGTAGTTGGGCGATTCGGCGCCGACGTAGTCGTTGCGGATGTTGCGTTCGCGCTTGGGTTTGATCTTGGCGTCCAGAGTCATGCAGATGGCCGAGTATCCGGCCTCTTCCGCCCGGGCGGCCATCTCGAGGGTCAGGCCGCGGTCTTTGAAGAAATACTGCTGGAACCACAACGGGCCGGAGGCGGACGCGGCGACGTCCTCCAGGGTGCGGGAGGCGTGGGAACTGAGCACCATGACGGTGCCCATCTGGCCGGCCGCTTGGACCGTGGCGATTTCCGCCTCAGGATGGGCCGCGCCGTGGTTGCCAGCGGGGTCCAGCATCACGGGGAGGGCGATCTCCTGGCCCAACACCGTGGTTGCCATCGAGCGGTTTTCCACGTCCACCATCATGCGGGGCCGCAACATTATGGAATCGAACACGGCGCGGGTTCGGCGGATGGTGATTTCGTCGGTGGCTCCGCCGGCGATGAAGTCGTAATGACCCTGCTCGATGCGCTCACTGGCGATCTGCTCGTACTCGAAAATATTGACGGGTTCCGTGGCCATGACGATCACCTCGGGATTGCGTTGAAAACTTGGAAACTTGCCGGCCGCCATTATACATAGAAGGCAGCTTTTTCCCGTCGAGGTTCGGCGGGTGGGATGATTGGCCCAATCGTCGTCATCGGTTGGGCTCGTGGTTGCTTGACCCCCCTGAACGCGCGTGCTAGCCTCGCATCAGGAGAAAGCCGGACCGGCCGGGTGGCCGCCGCGGGGCCTCGCGCCCCGGGGAGGAAAGTCCGGGCTCCACCGGACAGGGTGCTGGGTAACGCCCAGGCTCCGACGCGGGAGACCGAGCCGGGGACGGAAAGTGGCACAGAAACATACCGCCGACCTGTTTGCGCGGGTCGGCAAGGGTGAAATCGGGCGGTAAGAGCGCCCGGCCGCGTGCGGTGACGCACCGGCGGCCAAACCCCACCTGGAGCAAGGCCAAATAGGGGGACCATGGGTGTCCGGCTCGTCCCCGGGTTGGCCGCTTGACCCCGGCGGCAACGCTGCCCCGAAACAACGGGACGATGCGGGTGAAACCGCATCGGGGCTAGATAGATGGCCACCGTCCTGCCTCCGTCTGATGATGGTGGCGGATACAGAACCCGGCTTACAGGCCGACCGGCATTCTCCACACTCACATCGCGACCCCACCGCCACAGGGCATCCCCTCCCAGCAGAACACGGAGAAAGACATGGTCAGGACCAACCGAGCCAAAGCCAAGCTGCTAGCCGGCGAAATTGCGGTCGGAGGCAGCGTGAATTTTTACGCTCCTATTGTGGTTGAAATGTACGGAGTGCTGGGTTTCGACTGGGCGTGGATCGACTGTGAGCATGGCTCATCGAACGACTCAGAGTCGGAGAATATGATCCGTGCGGCCGAACTGCACGACATCACGCCGGTGGTGCGGGTTCCCAACGCCGAGCCCTCCACACTATTGCGGTTCCTGGATCGGGGAGCGCAGGGGTTGATCGTTCCGCACATAAACAACCGCGAGGAAGCCGAAGCGGTGTCTCGGGCGTCGCACTACCACCCTATGGGCGACCGGAGCAGCGCCACCGGCGGGCGCACCAACCGACTGGGAAGCGGGTTGCCGCCGGCCGAGTACTACGAAGCGGCCAACCGCGAAACGCTGGTCATCTGCATGGTGGAAACTCCAGAGGCGGTGGCCAACGTGCGGGACATAGCATCCGTGGACGGAGTCGACGCTATCCTGGTGGGCAGCAGCGACCTGACGCAAGCCATGGGCATGCCTCCGCAGGCGGACGTGGACGCCGCAATTTCGCAGGTGATAGACGGGACACTGGCCGAAGGCAAGGTCATCGGCGTCGCCGGCGCCGGAATGACGGTGGACAACGTGGGTCGGTTCCGCGAGTTCGCCGACCGCGGGGTTCGGCTGATGTCGGTGAATATCCAGGACTTCGTCCGCCAGAGCGCCGGCCGTTTCCTGGAGGAGATTAGGGCGTAACTCGGCTTTTCGCGGAACTTCCCGCCGCTGAACGGCCAGCAACCGCCGAAGCGCCTAGACGCTGACCATGCGAATCTTGCATTTCTCGGATCTGCACATCGGTGTGGAGAACTACGGCCGCACCGACCCGAATACCGGGCTGTCCACGCGGCTGGGCGACTTCCTGGATGCCCTGGACGAGTTGGTGGAATTTGCCCTGGCCGACGGCGTCGACGTGGTGGTGCTGGCGGGCGACGCGTACAAGGGACGGGATCCGAGCCAGACCCACCAGCGGGAATTTGCCCGGCGGTTGCTCCGGCTCTCGGACGGCGGAATCGCGACGTTTCTGCTGCCGGGAAATCATGACTTGCCAGCCGCCACCGGCCGTGCCCACGCCGTGGAGATCTTCTCCACCCTTCAGGTGCCCAACGTATACGTGGGAGCCAGCCTGCAGACGTACACCGTGCCCACGAGGTCGGGGCCGCTGCAAGTCCTGGCGGTGCCGTGGCCGTCGCGCGGAGCAATGCTGGCCAGGGAGGAGTCGCGTGGCCTCAGTATCCAGGAGATTCGGGCGGAGACGGAACGCCGGATGACCATGGCTATTGCCGGTCGCGCGCAGGAGCTCGACCCGGACGTGCCGGCGATACTGGCGGGGCACGTCACGGTGAACGGTGCGACGGTTGGGTCGGAACGATCAATGATGCTGGGCAATGACCATGTGCTCAACGTGAGCGCGGTCCAGCGACCGGAACTGGAATACGTGGCCCTTGGACACATACACAAGCATCAGGTACTGCGCCCGGCCGGCGCGGATGGGCCGCCGGTGGCGTACTCGGGCAGCCTGCAGCGCGTGGATTTTTCCGAGGAATCGGATCAAAAAGGCTTCTGTGTGGTAGACGTCGATCCCAGGGGCGTGCAAGGCCAGAGGATCACCGATTTCCGGTTTCAGGGAATCGCGGCGCGACCGTTTGTTACTGTCAACGCTGAGGTTCCGGTGGTCGAACAAAATCCGGCGGCGTTCGTTACGCGAGCGGTATCCCGGCATCAGGTGGCTGGGGCCATCGTGCGCTTGCGGATCAAGCTGTCGTCCGAGCAGTCGGCGAAGTTAAGGGACGCCGACCTGCGCCCTTCGCTGTCGCCGGCACACTACGTGGCGAGCATTTCCCGAGAGGTCACCGACGCCGAGCGGCGGCGCATCTCGGTGGAACCGTCGGACCTCCAACCACTGACAGCGCTGAAACTGTATCTGGAAAGCCGAGGGTTCAGCGCGGAAAGGCGGGACCATTTGCTGGAACGCGCCGAGGAACTGCTCTTATCGGCGGGAACAGACCCAAGCCAGTGAACGCGCGACACGAACAATTCGGCTCCATCGTCGACGTGCCGGGAGTCTCGGTGGGCCACTGGACAAACACGGACGCGGTAACCGGCTGCACGGTTATTCTCACGATCGATGGCGCCGTAGGCGGGGTGGCGGTAAGGGGAGGGTCACCGGGAACGCGAGAGACCGATTTGCTGGATCCCATCCGCCGCGTCGACCAGGTCCATGCCGTATTGCTGAGCGGGGGCAGCGCTTTCGGGTTGGCCGCGGCCGCGGGAGCGCAGCAGTGGCTGGAAGAGCGCGGGATCGGCTTCGATGCACCGCACGGCCCAGTTCCGATTGTACCGGCGGCGATCCTTTACGACCTCGGCGTCGGCAGGTCCGATGTGCGTCCCGATCCAGAGGCGGGCTATGCGGCCTGTGAGGCCTCGGAATCAACCGGGATGCTGGCGGGCTCGGTTGGCGCCGGAACCGGAGCGACCGTGGCCAAGGCGTACGGGATGGAGGGTGCGGTTAAGGGGGGCATTGGTTCCGCTTCCTGCGTGCTCCCGGACGGAGTGTCGGTGGGAGCGGCGGTCGTGGTCAACGCATGGGGCGGGGTATACGATCATCGTGACGGCGGTCTGGTTGCTGGTCCGAGGTCCGCTGGCGGTTCGATTTCTGATCCGGTGCAGTTAGTTTTAGCTGGGCTGTCCCCGGCGCGGTCATCGGTTTTGACTAACACCACCATCGGGGTCGTGGCAACGGACGCGAAGCTGGACAAGATGCAGGCCAATTTTGTGTCTTCCGCCTGCCACGACGGGTTGGCGTTGACGATTCGCCCGTGCCACACCCCCAGCGATGGCGACACGATGTTTTGCCTGGCCACCGGGGGGAATGTCGCGGATGCGAACCTGATGGCCATCGTGACTGCGGCCACGCACGTAACGGCGCTGGCGGTGTTGGATGCCATCCGGTCGGCGCAAGGCCTGGCTGGGATACCGAGCGTATCGGAGTTGAGGGATGGTCACGCCTGAAGACGTCACCATTGGGTTCGTTGGCGCTGGCGTATTGGGCAGCGGGCTGGCTTTAGCGCTGAGCGCCGCCGGCTGGCGGGTTAATGCAATCGCGAGTCGCACGTCATCGAGCGCGGAGCGCGCGGCGAGCCTGATTGACGGATGCGTCGCGATGAGCAGCGCTCAGCAGGTGGTCGATGGCTGCGAATTGGTGTTCATCACCACGCCCGATTCGGCAATCGCCGAGGTTGCCCGAGCAGTTACCTGGAGGCCGGGTCAGGGCGTGGCACACTGCTGCGGCGCGGCGTCGACCGAGCTACTCGATGACGCGGCAGGAGCGGGGGCTGCCGTGGGGGCGATGCACCCGTTTCAAACCTTTGCGGCCATCGACGGACCGGAGCAAGCGGCCGAACGGCTGGGCGGAGTTACCTTCGCGATTGCAGCGACCGGTTGGCTCGAGAAGTTCTTGCCGAACTTGGCCACTTCCCTGGGCGGGAGAGGTATCGAAATCCCGGACGGCATGCGCCCTCTTTACCATGCCAGCGCGGTGTTGAGTTGCGGGTATTTGTCCACACTGTTGGACGCTGCCGTCGGGCTCTGGACGAGCATGGGTTTTACCCAGGAGGATGGCGTGCGGGCCGCCGTGCCGTTGGCGCAAGCGACGATTGAGGCCATTGAGCGGCAAGGTCCGGCTAACGCGGCAACGGGACCTGTGGTACGCGGGGACGCGGAAACCGTGGCGGCGCACCTGGAACTGCTGTCGCAACATGCCCCGCATCTGCTCCCCCTGTACCGACAATTGACGGAGTCGTCGCTTCCCCTGGCTAGAGAAAAAGGCGTCGCGGAGCCGCAATTGGAGCAATTGAAGCGGACAATCGGCGTGTCTGACTGATAAAATCGCGGCACGATGGCGATCACGATTCGACAACTGGCCGAAATGAAGCGGGCCGGGGACAAAATCCCCATGGTCACCGCATATGACTACACGGCCGCGCGCATCGCTGACGCTGCCGGCATCCCCATCATCCTGGTTGGTGACAGCCTGGGCATGGTGGTGCTTGGTTACGATTCCACCGTGCCGGTGACCATGGACGACATGGTGCGCCACGGCCGCATGGTCAGCCGCGGCGCGTCGCAGGCGCTGGTAGTCGTCGACCTGCCTTTCATGTCATATCAGGTTGATGCCTCCGATGCGCTTCGCAACGCTGGACGGCTCATGCAGGAAGGCGGGGCGCACACCGTAAAGATGGAAGGCGGCGTTTCCATAGCGAGCACTGTGCGCCGCATCGTGGACGCGGGCGTGCCCGTCATGGGGCACATCGGGCTGACGCCTCAGTCGGTGAACGCCCTCGGCGGTTACCGGGTGCAGGGACGCACCAAGGCCGCAGCGCGCCGAGTGTTGGACGACGCGCTGGCATTGCAAGATGCCGGCGCTTATTCCGTTGTCCTGGAGTGCGTGCCGGCGCCGCTGGCGAAAGCGATCACGGAACGGGTTACCATCCCGACCATCGGGATCGGCGCTGGCCCGCACTGCGATGGTCAGGTCCAGGTATTTCACGACATGCTGGGTCTGTTCCCGGATTTCGTTCCCAAGCACGCAAGGCGATATGCGGAGCTGGGTTCCGACATGACCAAGGCTTTCGAGCGGTATGCGGAGGACGTAAGGCGAGGCGCGTTTCCATCGGAAGCAGAGAGCTTCACAATGAACGAAAGCGTGCTGGCCGACCTGCTGGATGTCTAGCGCAGGTGGTCCAGACAGTGGGCATAAGGAAGTCAGAGTTACCGCTTTTGACGTTCTGATCCGCCGGAACGGCTGTTTCCTCGCGACGTTTTACATCCTCTGGACCGGTCTCGCCGGTTTGCTCAGCTACTCCCGGGTAACGACGGCGGCCAACGCGCCTCTGACATAGCCCGAAATTGCTATAATCGCCATCGTTGCTGCTGCTGTCACAGTCGGCGTCGCGTTCCCGTTGGCGTTTGGATTAGTGGAGGGGATACCTATGGTACTGGCCGAATTGCGCAAGCGCCTCTACCGTGAGGAGGGCCGCGAGGAAGGTCGCAAGGAGGCCAACCGAGCTTGGGAAGCCTGGAACGAACGTCGAGAGGCGGCGGAGCGCGACGGCCAGGCGTTCACGGAACCGCCACCCTCACGTAACGGCGCGTGTGAAAAAAACTCAGGCTGGCTGAAAACGCGAAAGGATGAGTAGGAAATGCCCAGACTGGAAGGAAAAACGGCCATTGTCACTGGGGCCAGCCGCGGCATCGGCGCGGAGATCAGCAGGCTGTTCGCGGCGGAAGGAGCTCGGGTGGTGTGCGCAGCCCGCACCGTCAACGAAGGTGACCACCCGTTGGAGGGGTCACTCTCCAAGACCATCGCGGACATCAAGGAGGCTGGTGGAGAAGCCACCGCGATAGCCGCGAATATTTCGCTGCCCGAGGACTGTGAGCGGCTGGTAGAGGAGACCCGCAGCATCTACGGGCCGGTGGACGTGCTGGTCAACAACGCCGCGCTGACCTATTACCTGCCGATCAAGGACTTTCCCATCAACCGCTGGATGCGGTCCTGGGCGGTGAATTTCCACGCGCCTTTCATTCTCAGCCAACTGGTTCTCGGGGACATGATCGAGCGCCAGTCGGGCAGTATCGTGAACATCTCCTCGGGCTCGGCGGTGGGTCCTGGCCGCGGACCGTATACGACGCCCGCTAACAACGGCACCTGCTACGGCGCCGAAAAGGCAGCCCTGGAGCGATTCTCGCAAGGTCTCGCGCAGGAAGTGTACGAGTATGGGATATCGGTTACGGCCGTCTCTCCTTCGTTGGTCGTGCCCACCCCGGGCACCGTGTTCCATCACTTGGTGGAAGGGATGGACGACCCCCGCGGGGAGCCGCCGGAACTGCTGGCAAAGGCCACTTTGCTGCTGGCGTCAGAGCCCACAGACAAAGTGACAGGGCGCGTGTGTTACAGCCAACAGATCCTGCTGGAATTCGGCTGGATCACCGAGGGACGCGGCTGGGGCGTTGACGATACGCGAGGGCCGGGCAGCGGATACAGCCAAATGTAATCGCCTCCGTGATAAGATGGCCGAAAACCGGGGTTCAGGAGATCAAACATGGAGTTCCAGCTGAGCGCGGCAGACGCGACTTTTCAAAGCGATTTGCGTCAATTCATAAATGACGAGTATGTCCCGGAATGGGAGCTGGGAGAGCGGGGCTCCGGTGAGGAAAACTGGGAGCGCACCCTTGAAGTTCGCCGCAAGCTGGCAGACCGTGGTTGGCTCACCATGCACTGGCCCGAGGAGTACGGCGGGCAGAAAGCTTCGCCGGTGCGCACTGCCATCTTCAACGAGGAGATGACGTACCATCGGGCTCCCGGCCGCGACAACTTCGGCGTCCGCATGATGGGCGCGACGTTGATGATCCACGGGACAGACGAACAGAAAACGGAGCACCTTCCGCCTGTTGCGAAGGGCGAAGTGCAATGGTGCCAGGGCTACAGCGAGCCGGAGTCGGGTTCCGACCTAGCTTCGCTGAGCACGCGGGCCATCCGTGACGGCGACGAGTTTGTGATCAACGGCAGCAAGATCTGGACTTCCATGGGTCACCGGGGCGACTGGATCATGCTCTTGACCCGAACCGATACCGACGCGCCCAAACACCGCGGAATCAGTTTTTTCCTGGTGGACATGAAAACGCCCGGGATTGAGGTGCGGCCGATCATCAACATGGGCGGTCGGCACGAGTTCAACCAGGTGATCTTCGATAACGTGCGGGTGCCGGCCCGCAACATAGTTGGCGAAGAGAACCGCGGATGGTACGTTGCGGTGACGTTGCTGGACTTCGAACGGTCCGGCATCGACTACTCGGCGGCCGCCCGCCGGCACCTGGACGACACTCGGCAGTGGGCCGACGGCATCCGGCGAGACGGGAAGCCGCTCAACCAGGCGCCGTGGGTTCGCAACGCGTTGGCGGACCGGTATATCGAGTGCGAAGTGGCCAGGCTGATCGCGTACAACGTGGCATGGATGCAGGGCGAGGGCCTCGTGCCTAACAAGGAGGCGTCCATGTCCAAGGTTTTCGGCAGCGAGACGGTGCAGCGAACCACCGCGTCGTGCCTGGAGATCATGGGCATGTACGGCGGGCTGCGCGATGAAAAATGGACCCCGATGGAAGCGGACATGCAGGAGCACTGGCTCCGCGCGTTCTCTCACACCATCGCCGCCGGAACCAGCGAGGTCCAGCGCAATATCATCGCCAGCCGTGGACTGGGCCTCCCCAGGGGCTAACGACATGACGGAATCTCCCGTTCTTTACTCGCTCAACGCCGACGGCGTAGCCAAGCTCACGCTGAACAACCCCGAGCGGCGCAACGCGCTGTCATCTCCGACGCTGGACGCTCTTGAGAGTCTGCTGGAGCAGATCAGCAATGATGACGACGTGCGGGTAGTGGTGCTCCGCTCGGAAGGGCCGGTGTTCAGCTCGGGGCATGACCTGAACGAGCTGGTGAACGGCGATGCCGATGAGTACACGACCGTATTCGAAGCCTGCACGCGGGTTATGGAAGCCATTCGACTGCTGCCCAAGCCGGTTATAGCGCAGGTGCAGGGTCTGGCTACTGCGGCGGGCTGCCAGTTGGTGGCGACGTGCGATATCGCGGTGGCGGCGGACAGCGCGGCCTTCGCCACGCCGGGAGTGCAGATCGGTCTGTTCTGCACGACGCCGGGGGTCGCTGTAGCGCGGTCGGTGATGCCGAAGAAGGCGATGGAAATGCTGCTCACCGGCAAACCGATCTCGGCCCGCGAAGCCCTGGAGTTCGGTCTCATCAGCCGCATTGCACCCGCCAACGAGTTGGAGGAGCAGGTAGCGGAATTGGCGAGCCAGATCGCCTCGGCCAGTGCGCACACGCTTGCATTGGGCAAGGCTGCGTTCTATCAGCAGATTGAAATGGACCGGCCATCGGCCTACCAATTCGCCAGCAAGGTCATGGTCGACAACCTCCTGGCCGATGACGCCAAA
The DNA here is from genome assembly GCA_034423575.1 of Dehalococcoidia bacterium. GTDB lineage: Bacteria > Chloroflexota > Dehalococcoidia > Lucifugimonadales > UBA3495 > Bin87. The sequence continues at coordinate 19,414 of DAOUIF010000048.1, forward strand.
GAGGGCATCTCGGCGTTCCTGGAAAAGCGGCAACCGGTCTGGACCACCTGACGGTCACCAGGGGGATCATGGCGCTCAAGGAGTTCATCAAGGAGTCGTTCGACGCCAACTGGGATTGGCTGGTCCGGTATGTGGATGGCCTGACCCAGGAGGAGATCGAGTTCACCCCCAACGAGCAGTGCCACTCCATCGGTTTCATCGTGTGGCACTACGGTCGCGCCCTCGACATGTGGGTGCAATCGTTGGCCAAACAGGAGCAGCAGCTCTACGAACGGGAATGGGCCGAGCGTCTGGGATTCGCGCCGGAACCGATGAACGTGGGCTTCGGCTACACCGTGGAAGACCTGACCAGCTGGCAGTGCCCGGGCAAGGCGCTGCTCATGGAGTACGCCGACGCCGCGCGCAACAACCTGCTGGAATTCCTGGACATCCACGACGACGAATCGTTGGTCAGCACGCAGATGACCAACCGCCGCGGCGAGAGCATGGCGGTCGCCGATATGTTCCGTTTGCTCATCTGGGAGGTAAATCAACACGGCGGCCAGGCAGGCTACCTGCGGGGAATGCAGAGAGGCCTCAACCAGTAGGAAGATGTACTTCAAACGATCAGGGGGCGGATCCACATTCGCCCCTTTTACTTATCGCTGAGGGAGACGTTGACATGGCCACGAGCACGCTACGATACCGATACGATCCGCTGCACCAGGACGTCATCTGCCGGGAGACGGCGATAGACGACCTGCCGGCCGTGGTGGACGGCCTGGGCGCCAGCCGGGCGATGATCACCTGTGGACCCACCATTCTGAGCGCGTGCGACGTCGTTCCGCGCGTACAGGAGGCGCTGGGCTCACGATATGTTGGAACGTATTCAGGCGTTGCGCCGCACTCGCCGGTGGAAACCGTTGAGGCCGGGGCGGCCATGGCCCAGGAAACACAGCCGGACATCTTCATCAGCGTGGGCGGTGGCAGCACTCACGATACGACCAAGGCCATCGCCGTCCTGCTCGGCGAGGGCGGCGATATTCGGGACTACGCAATCATTTTTGAGCCGCCCGACAAAATCACCGTGCCACCCACGCCGTCGCCCAAGGTGCCGATCGTCAGCGTACCCACGACCATGGGATGCGCCGAGTTCAGCCGTGGCGGGGGCGGCGTAACGGACCTGAGGCAGGGGCGCAAGCTCAGTATCGCGGGGGAGGGCGTGACCCATCGCACGGTGGTCATCGATGGGCAGGCCCTGGCCACGACTCCTCTTCGGATCCTGGTGTCCACGGCCATCGGCCAACTCCGGATCGCCATCGAAACCGTTTATTCCACGGGAAGCAACCCCATCGGCGACGGGATGGCTCTGCACGCCATCCGGCTGCTGTTCCAAAACCTGCCCCATTGCAAGGACGGCGATATCGACACGCTGCTGGCCACCAAGACCGCGTGCGCCATGGCTTCGCTGGGGTCCTTCGGCGGCCTGGGGCTGAATACCGCGACCTGTCATCACGTGGGCGGTCTGTATGACGTTCCTCACGGCGAGGCCAACGCCATCCTGCTCCCGCACAGCATGCGCTACAACCTGGACGCTTGCGCCGACCGCCAACGCCTCATCGCAGAGGCCATTGGCGTAGCCAGTTCCAGCATGACTGATGAGGAGGCGGGACTGGCTGCAGCCGACGCGGTGGATGAGCTGTGCCGCGAACTGGATCTTCCTCGCACCTTACGGGAAGTGGGTGTGCCTGAAGATGGCCTGGAGTACATCGCCACGGCAACGCTGCAGGACCGCAGCCTGAGCACCAATCCCAAGACGGTGGTGGACGCGGGGCCGATTATGGAAGTGCTGCGGGCGGCTTACTAACCCGCGATGCTACAGGTTCTCGATCTGCACCGGCTCGACCGCATCGGCGAGTTCGAATCCGAAAACCCGGGAGTAGAAGTGCAGCTCGGCTTCCAGAGCACGCTTGATGTTTTCGGCGCGGCGGAAGCCGTGCTGCTCGCCCTCAAAGGGAAGATAGGCGCAGGGGATACCCTTAGAGCGCACGGCTTCGTACATCATTTCGGCCTGATTGGGCGGAACGATGCGATCCTCCAGGCCCTGGAAAAGGATGATCGGACACGATAATCCTTCGGTGTGGTTGACGGGTGAGCGGCTCCGATAGGTTTCAGCCCCCTCGGGATAGGGAGCGACCAACCGGTCCAGGTAGCGCGACTCGAATTTATGGGTATCCTCTGCCAAGGCGGTGAGGTCGGAGACGCCGTAATAGCTGGCGCCGGCGGCGAATACGTTGCGGAAGGTCAACGCCGCCAGCGTGGTATAGCCTCCGGCGCTGCCGCCGCGGATCGCCAGCCGACTCCCGTCCGCGAGATGCTGGTGCACGAGGTAAAGGGCCGCGTTGGCGCAGTCGTCCACGTCGACGATGCCCCAGTTGCCGTTCAGCAACTGACGGTAGGCCCGGCCGTATCCGACGCTGCCGCCGTAATCGACGTCGACGACGGCGAAGCCGCGCGTCGTCCAAAACTGGATGGACAGATCCAAAGCCCCCGAAGCGGCTGCGGTGGGCCCGCCGTGACTTAACGTCAAAAGTGGGGGCAGCGTCCCTTCTGGTGCCGCGTACTCGGGGTTCTGCGGAGCGTAGTACAGCGCGTACGCCGGGCGGCCGTCAGTCGAAGGGAACTCGATGGTCTGGGCCGGCGAGATGTATTCGGATGGGACCGCGATGGAGGACGACAGGCGGACCGTATCCCATTCGCCGTTGCGGAGGTTGATCCGCAGCAGAGACATCGGTCGATCGGCGTCGCCGGCAATCACGGCGGCGGTTACGCCCGACACGGCCAGATCGCCCCGGCCCATCTCTCCGACCGGCACATTCTGCGGGGTGGTTACCCCGGTGTTAGGGTTCAGCAGGTTGAGGGACCAGGACCCGCGACGGTTGACGGCGCAAACGATGCTCCCGTTCCCGGCGAAACCATAAGCGCGGGCGCCGAACACCCACTGCGGACGGCCGTACTCGGCGTCGTCGGGGCACAGGGGCTCCGGGCCGTCGTTACCGAGGCGGTACAGGTTCCACCAGCCCGATTGATCCGCGACGAAGTGCAGAACGCCCTCTGGAGACCATTCCGGTTGGCACACGGACACCGTCTCACGGCCGGCGACGAGCGTGGCGTCGCCGAGGGCGCCGTCGGCAAGAACCGGAGCAGTCCAGAGATGTGTCCCGTCCCAGGGCATGTTGGGATGGTTCCAGGACAGCCAGGCCAACGTGGACCCATCGGGGCTCAGCCGGGGCGTGGACACGAAGTCCCAGCCGTCGAACAGCACAACCTGCTCGCCGGCGCCGTCAATGGGTACAGCAGCGATGGCGTTGACGATGTTTTCTGGATCGGAATGGTCTTCACGCACGCAGATGAGCCGGTCGCGGGCGGGATCGAGCACGGCGTCGGCGTAGCGCAGCGGGGCATCGGGGGTGATGGCGCGTGGCTGCTCGCCCGGGTCCAGGCGGTAGATGCGCTGGTCGTCGAAGTTGGAGAACCAGACGGTGCCGGCGTTGGCGACCCAGGCTCCGCCGCCGTATTCGTGGGCGCGCGTGCGCGCGTTGAACGGCGGGGGGTTGACGTCGGAGACCGAGCCATCGGGACCCATGCGGACGATGACATAGCGCCCGCCTTCTGAAGGGCGGGACTCCGTCCAGAGGATGGCGTCGCCGTCGATGGACACGCTGCTGATGCCGATGGACTCGGCAACGATGGCGTCGGCGGTGATCGGCGAACGCCAGGAACCGTACGGAGCAATGGTTGGTGAAGCCGGGGTGGTCAAGATTGGTCTCCGTACGATCCCTCAGGGGTTGAACGATTGTTGGGTGCTCGCGTCGTTTACGCAACGGCCGGCATGACCTCGGAGGCCACGGTCTCCATCGCGGGGAAAACCACGTCAGGGTCGCCGGAGTAGGGAGAAACCACGATGCGGGAGATGCCGATGTCGGCGAAAGCCTGGGCGTTGGCGCGCATTTCCGCAGGCTCGGTTCCCAGGGCGAACCGCCCGGGCCGGCCTCCTTGCAGCGGCACGCTCACCGAAACGGGAATGGACGCCGGATCGCGGTCGGCGCGTTCGGCCCGCTCGTGCAGGTAACGGATGCCCTGGGCGAGGTCTTCAGGCGGCATGGCCGTGGGGTGCCAGCCATCACCGTGGCGGGCGGCGCGGCGGATGGCGGCGCGACTGGTCCCGCCGATGATCAGGGGGATACCTTCCGGCCGGACCGGTCGGGGTGAGAACGCCATGTCGGAGAACCGGAAGAATCGGCCGTCGTGGCGCGGCTCGTCGTCGCACCACAGGGTTTTCATGATCGCGATGGATTCGTCGGTGTACGGACCGCGCTCGGCGAAAGGCACACCCAGGGCCTCGATCTCGGTGTCGATCACGCCCACGCCGACCCCCAGCGCGAGGCGACCGCCCGACAGTTGGTCCAGGGTCGCCGCCTGCTTGGCCAACCGCATCGGATTGTGGTAGGGCAGGACCAGCACGCTGGTGCCCAAGATGACTCGCTGCGTCTGGGCGGCGGCGAAGGTGAGGATGGTGAGCGGGTCGTAATAGGGCCGGTTTCCGAGGCGCTCGTACACGTAGCTGACGTTGAACACGTGGTCGCTGGCCCAGACCGAGTCGAAGCCGAGCTCCTCGGCGCGGGCTGCCACGCTGACCACGTCCTGGACGTTGGTGAGCCCCTGGTTGTTGGAGAGAGAAAAACCGATGTTCATGGCGACCTCACGATGGGGGAGGGAATCAGTCTTCGAAGAAACGGCGCGGGTTGTCGACCATCATGGCCTGCACGTCGGCGTCGGTGGCTCCGAGCTCGATGAGACGGGGGAGGACGTTGCGGCTGATGAAGAGGTATCCGTCCGGGTTGAATTCCTCGCGCTCGCGCCGCATTTCCTCGGAGGGCTGGACCACAGGGGTGGAATGGTCGTGGGACAACATCAGGCGATGGGCCCAGCCGGCGTCGATGAGCTGCTTCACCACCTCAGTGCGCGTCTCCCATCGCGGGGTTTCCGGTGTGCGCCCGCCGGGATAACGGTCGAGGCCAAGCCAGACGCCTTCTTCCAGGAGGCCGATCAGGTAGCCGACGTCGGTGTCGTCGTTGCTGTGGCCAATGTACACCCGGTTGAGGTCAACACCTTCTTCTTTCAGGATGCGCACCTGCTCTTCGCCGACGCGGTCGGGCGACCAGGTGTGAGTGCTGATGCGGGTGCCGGTGGCGTTGCAGGCGCGGGCGGCGGCGCGCAGGACGATTTCTTCGTTTTCGGTTATCCCGCCGCGGTCGCTGGCGACTTTGATGATGCCGGCCTTGACGCCGCTGTCCTCAATGCCCTCCTCGATCTCCTTGATGAACAGGGCGGAGACGCGATCCACGGGGGCTCCCCAGAAGATGCGGGGCACGGCCAGGTGGTTCCCGGTGCAGGGGATGGCGTGGACACCGGAGCGGCGGCTCACCTCCTGCATCATGGCGACGTCGCGGCCGAGGTCGAAGGTGGTGACGTCGATGATGGTGCGGACGCCGCCCTCATAGGCTTCGGCAAGAGCAGTCGTGGCCGCGTTGGCGATGACCTGGCGGTCCTGGAAACCGGGGTAGGTCGCCGCCGCTCCGGCCGCCCCCAGGGTGATGTGCTCGTGGCTGAGGGTGAAGCCCATCTCGGAGGAGTCGATGGGACCGAGGACGGTGTTGACCTGCGTCATAGTGGTTCCCTCCGGCTGGATTCCGGCTTTCGCCGGAATAACGAAAATTATGCTTATGTCAAATGAATGATTTCAACGTCGCCCCAGTGCCGTTGCAGGTGCTCGGCGACGAGCCGGCGGTGGCACCTTTCAGGTTGGGGCTCGCTGCACAACAGGCAACTGTCCGCGATTATATCCTGCGGGATGGCGGCGCGGATCAGCCGGCGTTCGATGATGGAGTGAAATTGGGGCACGTACTCATCCCAGGTTATGTCGCGTTTCCGGTAGCCGTCCAGCAAGGCGTCGGTGGGCGAGAGTCGGGGCAGGTGGACGTAATCCATGCCGCAGAGTTCGCGCAGGAACCACGGCAGGTCGCTTTTCTTGGAGAACCCGGCCAATCCCGACGTGTTGCGCAGTCGCACATCGACCACGCGCTTGGCGCCCGATTCCCGGAGCAGGCCGAAGAACTCGGCGGCAGACTTCCGGGTGAAGCCGATGGTGTAGAGTTTCACGGCGCCGTTATAGCTCGATCGTTAGGCCACCGTTTTGGACCCAAGGCGGTTTGTGGTGAATCCACGTTGACCGCGCCGTCACTATCAAACCACTTGTGTGATCTGATTAGTGCCTTTCCGGTGAGCATCTCAGCTTTCTGCTCTGTCGTCTCTAGACGACGGAGGATTTCGAATTATCGTGGCGATACCGATCATTGTTCGTATGAAACGAACGAAGTTGAGTAGCGTCGCGACGGATGCAATCCAAAACGGCCATGCGACCCACGGACTCGGATCGGAATCGGTGTCTATTTGACGTGCGGCTAGACTTATCATAGCTGTCGCAAGGAGGAGCCAAATAACGGTTTTAAGCTGGTTCCAAATGTTGTCTGCGTGTCGTGGCGAACTTGTGATCAGTCGCATCCGTGGGTTGGTCCACCAAGTGGTCAGAATGGTTAGGTTGGTAATCACAATCCCAGTCATCGTACCCGCCATCAGCGCCACCGTGATGTAAAGTTCGCGCGGCGTCCCAAGAGCCTGAGACACCGACCATTCGCATATCCCTGGAATGTATCGCGTGGCAGGAATAGTTACCCCAGCTAATGCTCCAACAGCGGTAGCTGATATGGTTGGGTATTGGTTCCAGGGGTTTGCAAGACGAACCATGTGGAGTCCCTCCTTTCAGGGTCAATATACTGGAAAGTCTCCGTGATGGCGGCATCGATCTGGTTGTAGGCGTCGTTGTCGTCAAGCGCTCCGCTGGGCGAGGGCTTTTTCCGGATTTGTTTTTGCACTGAACTCACGTCTAACAATAGATCTACTGCAAAGCTTTTGGAAGCCGCGTCGGCGTGACCTCGCACCGTAAGGCGCTTCGGTCTCGGAGCACGGCCTTGCGCAATGAAGCCGATTAGCGGCTCTAGAGCCTGTTGACAAATTAGGGGATTGTGCGGGTCTGGTCAACCGATCAGGTGTCTGAAATCGCTCAGCACGGAGCGCGAATGTCACCGATTGATGGGGCTGATGTCAAATGATCGTTGGGCCTCTCAAAACGTACGACGCTGCATGACGCCCGATGTCTCCCGGCCCTGTTTGGAGAGCCGGGATCTCGAGCAACGACTGATGAGTTTGCCGGACTAACGACCGGCCAGATATTGAGACTGGCGCCCTTTGCGTTCCCGGGTCCGCAGTACCCACGTCACCAAGTGAAGGCCGGCGCAGAACGTATCCGACAGTTTGTGGTAGCGGGTACTGATGCCGCGGAACTCTTTGAGGTCGCTGAACAGGTTTTCGACCAGGTGCCTTCCCTTGTAGGAATATCGGTCGTGGGGGATCTGCGGGTTCCGGTTCGCCTTGGACGGGATGGTTGCATCGATCCCCAACTCGGCCAGGTACGCGCGGACCGCATTGGTGTCGTACGCCCGGTCCGCCAGGAGCTCCCGGATATCAGCAGTAGGCAGTCCGTCAAGGAGTTCTCCCAGGTGATGGGCTTCAAAGGAATTGCCCGGGAGCAGTGAAAATCTGACCAGTTTCCCGTTCCTGTCCGCCAATGCCAGCAGGTTGGTGTTGAGGCCGCCCTTCGTTTTGCCGATGGCCTGCGCAAGGCGGGACTCATCGGGGGTCCGTTCGCCGCGGCGGGCGCCGGTACCATGCTGGTGGACCTTCACGAAGGAGCCATCGACCATGACGACCTCGAGGTCCAGTTCCTTGGCCAGCGACATGAACATCCTCAGGAACGCGCCCCGCCGGCACATCCGTCGGAACGCCTGATAGACCGAGTTCCATTTGCCGAAGTACCGATCCAGGTCCCGCCACGGTGCTCCGGTGCGGAAGATCCAAAGGATGCCCTCAAGGGTGCGACGGAGGTACTTCGCATTTCGCCCCCGCCCCTTGACGATCAGAAACTTCTTCACGCGCCGCCATTGCCGGTCATTGATCACCAGGCGAGGCAGGTCATCGGACGGTTTGCGGGCGTTCTTGCCCTGTTTCCGCTGGCGGGCAGGCGTTTCGGACGTCGCCGGGCAGGTTTCGCGCTTCCCGGACGCCGTGGTACTATTATCAAGAACTGGCTCAAGTGTCGAGCTGGGCGGTTCAGGGGCCGCGGCTGAGGGCTCAATCTCCCGCGGCTCCCGCTTTGACTTCGGTTTACCGAAGCCGGGAGCTCTTTCTCGCATTGGGGCGCCTCCTGCAAAGGTGGACACTGCTGACGGCTGGTTGTCATGCTGATTTTTGCTCCTTGGGTAAGAACGTGCGTGCTATTATACCCCCCGGCCGTTGCCACGTTGCGGACGTAGCCGGTTGACGGGCGGATGCGCCAAACCACAGCGGCCGTTAGTACAACGGGATAGGCGACCGGGACTGCGCTCACGGCAGAACGACTACAGGAGTCCGGCATCCACCGTGTCGTGGCTTGAGTGACCCGGGCGTGGGTCAAAGGGCACGGGCAGTGGCCCGTGCGCAGTGCACTATCCGGCCTATCGAGGGTGGGGCTCAGGGCTCGTGATTATCTGAGCCTCGGTCCCACTATCAGATCCCTGTAGGTACAGGGAGATCCTGCTATATCCATGCAGGACACCTTGATGTTCACCGGGCTTGGACCTCTTGTCAATCCTTGACGGACGCCAAAGTCTTCAAAAGAGGGAAATAAGCGCCGCCTCCAGGCGTGCGACCTATTTCTCGGCCGCTTGACGTGACGTTGCGCGTCCGCATCCCGGTAATCAGACGTTTTGCAACCGGATGGCTCGAAACGGTAATGGTCTTTGAGCACGTTATACGTTGCGATGGGGTAGTGCCCGTGATAGGCTTGGCGTCGCCACAGAGCCTCTAACGGCTTGCCTTACGCCTTATAGGGCGTACCTCGCTGAATTTTTGACGACGGTGGGCACCTCCCGTGCCTTCCTTGTGAGAATTCGGCGTGGCCTGGGGCTCTGTGGCAAGTGACCCACTGCGTCTTCGCAAGGGAGGTGCCACATGGTCCGTCGCATCCGCTCGCTGCCCCGGGGTCTCAATCACCGCCTGCTGCCAACGTCTGCCACAGTCGCAACGGCAGGCGTTTTCGTTGGCCTATTGGTCCTTGTCCTGTGGTCGTGGTCCGATGGCGTCCCACCGGCGCAGGGCCATCCCCACGAACCGGACGGCATGGACGGGCGCCCGCCTGGTCCCACTCATCCCGCCCCTACTCCCACGCCAATTCCAGCGCCTGCTTCACGAGCCGATGCGGCGGCTCTAATCCAGAAAACGGGCGATGGCGAAACCCTCCCAACGACTCAAGACGGAGACAATGGATTGGGAGCTTTCACTTTAACGGTCGTGTCAACGATGGCTAGCCGAGACACCGGGAGCGCCTCTGGGCCTGTTCGGGAGTTTCATGCAACTCCCGTGCCCAATAGGTTACGCAGCCGTTTTTCCGATAGCGCACCGGTCCCTGCGGGGATACTGAAAACGGTCCGAGAAACTGGAGTTGATCACTCGCCGGCAAAAGGTGGCATGACCGGCGTTTCCAACATCAGAACAGAACCTGGTCATCTACCTGAACAAACCGGCGCCCCGGCTACCATCACCACGACTGACGGACCATTCAGCGTAATCGCTACATCCACCAGCAGCATCACGGTGGCATGGGCTGCAACGAACCGCTATCCAGCCGGAGCCAACATTTACCGTGACGGCAGGCTGGTAGCTCACCTCACTTCCGGCACGGATGCTTTCATTGACCAGGTCTTGGTTCCCAACACCAGTTACCGCTATGTAGTCCAAGGCGAGCTGTCCACCGGAGACACGGAGACCTCGGAATACGCCATCACGACCCTGGCCAGCGAACCGGAAGTAGCCATCTTCATGGCTCGGAAACCGGGCAGTTTTCAGGTGCCCATCGTGAACATCACCGACCCGGATTATACGGAGTACCGGGTCCGGGTTTTCGAGGGAGGCGTTTTGCGGAGGACGACACCCTGGAGCGACGACCGATGCGTTGACATTCAGGGCGTGGCTCCGGGCCGGACGTATGTCGTGCAGGTGCAGGGTCGCAATCTGGATGGGGTGATAACCACCACGCCGGTCAACGTTGCCGGCGAGCCCTTCAACAGCGGATTGCTGGCGTGGACGCCGGCGACACTGCCGGTCAACGACGCGTGGGCAAAACGCGAGATCGATGCCGCCGCCGACATCTATGGACTGACTGGCACGGCCCGGGCCTGGATGCATCGACATATCCAGGTCAGAAGAATGGCGGGAGAGCCGGGATGGGCCGGGGTTTGGGCCAACAACCTGGGCATTGGTCATCCTGATCCCTGGACCATGATGCACGAAACGATGCACCTGTTCTGGAGTTACTGGGACGGCTTCCCGGAATCCTGCGACAAGTTGAATCTCCATTCCTTCCGAAGAGACGTCGTCACCTTCATGACGGTGTTTCGGGCGCTGGATAACCAGGAACTGGCTAACCCCATGGAGCGGTGGCGGCCGTATTACGAGTCGATGATCCGAGGCTTGCCGGACCGGATTGACGGCGCACCCACGGCGACCCTCATCGCGAACGAGCAGTTTTATCGCCTCTGGCATCACCTGTACCACATCCACGAGACCAACGTGCCGGCGTTCGCGGCACAGAACATGTCCCTTATCCCGCCCAGATTGAGGCGCTACTATGTCGGGTTTCTGAAAGATGATGGTCGGGAAACTTCCTGGCATTGGGAATCGCAACGCAAGACGCATCTCCAATCCTACGACCGAGACCTTTGGCGTACCGCGTATGGCCCCTTTTCGTTGCCCCAGCTTGAACAATGGAGATTGCCCTACATTGCCCTCGACTTTAGAACGGGTCGCTTGTCGGAGCCGCTCAGAACCCAAATTGACGATGCGAAACGGCAGAAACTGATCGATTTCATCGAAACGCTGCCGTATGTGAATGGGAACGGCTATTTCCGCACTTGCCAGAACCCGGACCTTTACTTCGGGCGCCGATATGTACGCGAACATTTCAGGCTGTCGCTGTCCTATCTGCACGACATCTATCCCGAGCTGGAACATCTTGCGCTGTCCGAGGCGGAACGGCAGGCGGTGGTCGGTGCTTGGCAGACCATTTTTGACGGTCCTCTCTACCATGCCCAGGGCCGACAGCACGTGCTGGACAGGATCAGGGCCGACCCAAATCTGCCGAGCCTGTATCACGACGCGTTCACCAACGTCGTCGCCATGGTGGAGAAGTACGAATACCAGTCGCAATGGTTGTCCGTGCCGTTCTTCGGTGACGCCGGGCCATTCGGCGCTGCGGCCTATGTGACGGAACCTCTGTCCGTTGACCCCCGTGGTCCGCAGAACGTGGTCGTATCTGTCGATGATCAAAGGCGCATCCGTGTGGAATGGGACGCGCCGGCCATCATCATCGAACCCAGATGGTACCGCACCAATTTCAGCAACGAGTGCCTCGATAGCATCGGGGGTCATTTTCAATACCACGAATCCGTCATGGAGTCAGGCCGCAACCGGGCTACCTACCCTCCGTATTATCCAGGCAATTATCAGATCTGCGTTGCGCTCATCAACGGTGACCATGAGTATGAGGTCTGCCATCAAAACGTACCAGTGGAATGAACTTCGATCCCGTTGCCGCAAGAAAAGCCAGTTGGATCCCAGGCGGCAAGACGATTATTGCCAGCGACCCCAAAGCGCTTCCCGTTCGATTTACGCCACAGCCTCGATGATCAACGTCCCGTCAGATGGTCCACGGCCGCTGTCGTAAAGCCAGACGACCCGAGGAGTACATCATGCCACTCAAAACCAGCGTAACCGCCGTCGCTATGACATTGCTGCTGGCATCTGTCGGCTGCACCGGCCAACCTGAAATCAGAGAAGTGGAGGTCACCCGCGAGGTGCCAGTGACGCAGGAAATCCCCGTCACGGTGGAAACGCTCAAAACAGTTGAGGTCACCCGGGAGGTTCCCGTAATGCAGGAAGTCTCCGTCACCGTGACAGTCCCTCAGACCGTCGAGGTCACCCGTGAAGTGGAAACTATCCGCACCATGGAGGTTACCCGAGAGGTGCCCGTCACCCGCATCGTGGCGGCTACTCCGGGTCCCACACCGGAAGGAGCGCCCACCATCGTGCCCGATACGCCCACCCCGGCGCCAACCGCAACCCCGGCACCTGCCACGACACCAGCCGCGGCCGCAACACCCACGCCGCGGTTTCTCAGCTGGGAGATGGAGCACGAACAGTCCGGCACGCTGGAACGATTCTGGTTCCGGAACACGGCCCGGGATTACTCCGTCGGAGAGCAGGTGCCAACGCTCACCTACTGGTGCAACACCCGTTCCGGCCGTGGCATGTACATCAACTGGCGCCATCCGATCACCACCGCGTCATCGAATGTGCCCAGCAGTTCCCGCGATCCGTTCAGCGAGTACCGCGACATTCCGCTCTATGCCCTGCTGGAATATGCCGACGACATCCTGGAGTTCGTCGACGACTTGCGATTGTCCGATCGGGAGCAGCGGGAAATGGATGAAATCTGGGACCGGGTCGAAGACCGTTGGTTTGTCGGCCAGGGGACGCCGCCGGCGCTGGCTGACGAGCCGACGCCAGACGGTCTGGTCGACCATCTCGAAAACCGGACGCATCGCAGCGTAGACATTTGGCTGGAATTTTTCAGTGAAATCATCGACCCTGACCGACGCCCACCAGGTGGTCCGCCGGGCCTGGCCACCATCACCGGCACCTGGCTCGTATTATCCGACTACACCCAGATCCACGGAGGAGCGCTGGGAGAACTGCGTCCAATCATACGGAGGCATTACGACCCGCAGTTCGATACCGGAGACACGCGGCCGGTGATGGTGGCGACGATCATCGGGCCGGGTCAGCCGACACGCACCCGGGCTGAATGGGACATCAGCGGTATCCGTCAGGTTCTGAACCACTGCGAGGCTATCCGGCGGTGATGACCGTGAACACTGGGGCTACCCGTTTGCATGCGTTAGAAAAGCGTGGCTCGCCACTTTTTGCATAGGCCGGTAAATTTCAAAATGCAAATCTTTGCAATCTCTGCCAGAGATTGTGCAATTTCTGATGCTGACATTTCGAAATTACTAAAGATACGAATTGACGACCAGGAATTTATAAGATAATCTCCTTGCGCCGGTGCCAGCCATGACCTTCGTGTTCGCCAGCAAAACCCTCGGCACACTGTATTCAGAGCCCAGATGCGATGACAGGTGGCCTCAACCTGTGATCAAAGCGTTTCGCAAACGTATGGCTCAAATCAGTGCGGCCGTGGACGAGAAAGACCTGTGGGCGCACAAGTCATTGTCCTTCAAATCGATGAAAGGTCATCAAGGCGATGTCGCTATAGCCTTAGGATTGCAGCATTGGTTGGTTTTGCGCATCGACGACACTGGCCATGAAACCGTCGCAGTGGTCTTGTCGATCGAGGACGCCAGTTGAGGTTATCGGAGGTTGCCATGGACAACGCGTTAGCTGCGGAGGTCTTTCCGCCCGGGGATTTCCTGAAAGAGGAACTGGATGCACGGGGATGGTCACAAAGTGACCTCGCTGAGGTTCTGGGTAAATCGGAGGGGACGGTCAGTCAGTTGATGAATGGTCGAAAAGCCATAGACGCCAAAACTGCGATTGCGCTGAGCGCCGCCCTGGGCACTTCCCGAGATTACTGGATTAATTTGGAATCGGCTTACCGTCTCGCCACCACCACCGTGTCAGTGGCGGATGTGGAGCAGAGAGCCAAAATCTACGGCAAGGTTCCGGTCAAAGAAATCATCCGTCGGGGATGGATTGAGAACTCCAATAGCCTCGCCGTCTTGGAACGCAACCTGCTGGATTTTTTGAAAATCAACGCCCTCGACGAAGAACCGCAGATCATTCCGCACGCCGCACGGAAATCAACGGCTTATGGATACGTCAGCCCTGCCCAGACAGCGTGGCTATTCCGCGCAAAACACCTTGCCATGAGGCTGGATGCAAAACCTTACACATCCTCCCGGCTTCGTACCGGGTTGGACGATCTCAAAACCCTCCTAACACACCCGGAGGAAGTCAGGAGAGTTCCTGCGGTACTCGCCGAGAGCGGCGTGCGTATGTTGATTGTTCAACCATTGAATCGTACAAAAATCGACGGCGCCTCATTCTGGCTGGACTCGAAATCCCCTGTTGTTGTCCTGTCTATGAGGTACGACAGAATAGATTACTTTTGGCACACGCTGTGGCACGAATTGGGCCACATACGGAACAAGGACGGCTTTGCGATCGACGAAGACATCTTGTCGAATGAAGGGCAAGAGGACCAAAGGCCCGCCGTCGAACTGAGAGCCGACTCGTTCGCGGTCGCAAACCTGGTCCCTCAGGACTCGCTGGACGACTTGGTACTCCGAGTTTCTCCGTTTTATTCGCGAAAGCGTCTGATTGGTTTCGCAGCTTTAGAAAAAGTCCATCCGGGAATTGTATTGGGGCAACTCCAACACCGAGGGGAGATCGGTTACGCCAACCACAGAGAACTGCTTGTCAAGGTGCGGCACATAATAACCTCTACCGCAATGACCGACGGGTTCGGCCAATCGTTGCCGGCCTTTACCTGAACAGGAGACTTGTATGCCATCCTCGTATACTGAACAGATGCAAAAAATCGTGCAGCAGTACATCGACGCGGAGGAGAAATGGCCTGCTACCGCAAGAGAAATAGCAGCTTGGGCGGTCGCCAACGGCCACTGGCAACCTCAGCCATCCGCGGTTATCAGCCAATGTGCGACAGACATCTCCCGAGCGATGAGGGAGGAATACATCAAGGACCCGCAGGGACGAGACGTTAGAGCGAAACACGCCGCCCGACTTGAGGGGGAACAAGGTGTGCTGTGGGCCGACATGCGCACAGCTTCCCCAGAGCACATGAAGATCGCCCTACAGCAACGTCGTCGACAAATTTTCGGCGATTGCAGACAACTCAAAATGGATGCTGACAGTTACAATGAGAATCACAACTCAGGTGAACGAATCCAACTGAGTTTCGATTTCACTCGAGACCTTTTGGAATCGGAAGCTGGCGATTTGGCCGCGTGAAGACCCTTTCAGAGAAGAGAAGTGCAATTGCCTCGCTCTCAGAGTAGGCTGACCTGGGACTGTCCCCAAAGTCGATTTTGAGGCAGCGAGGTGCTTCTAAAACAGACTGGTACTTTGGTGACAAAGCCGAGGTAGGGCCCTATAGCTCAGGGCCAGACCTCCCCATTCAAGCAGCGCACGAAGACGCCAAAAGTGTTACGAATGGCGTTATCTCAGGAAGGCCCTTCGGACTACCCTCTGCAAGTAGGCGGGACCCCGATTTCCGGGCACCATGCTCAATTTGTCAACAGACCCTAGGATTCTGTCTTTAAAGCGACCCAAACCACCTGCTGACGGATTGTATGTGACCAACAACTCAGTCACGCTTTCGCAATCCTCCGCCATCGCTGCAATCGCCCGGTTGGTAGGCAATCCGTTTATGTACGCTTGCACGTCTTGAGGCCGCAGCGCAATGGTCACTTTGGTTAGGGGGTTCATGTTCATGACTTGTGCGACCACGTCGCCGCTGGCAATTGGTTCCACACTTACGGTGGTACCAGTTGTGTTCTTTTCGCGCAAATATTTTTCGAGACGCTTTGCCGTGGTGGTGGTGTCTTGGGTTGCGATTGCAAGGGTGTACGGAGGACGGAAAACACAATGCCACGTGTCGGCTAGGCCGTGGCCTTGAGCCAGCACAAGGGGAGACGTCGTCGCCCGCACTTCGTCATCTGGGTAATTGTCGATTTTGGTGGTTATAAACCTAAATCTAACGGGATTGGTCAGGTTATCGGTCGCTGTAAAAGAACGGGTCGTTTTCCCCGCCATGTATCGGCTACCCGGGTTGGGTGGCACTGTGGCCGGTAGCTGTTGCGCTGCATTGAGCAGTGCTGCCAAATCCACCTGACGGTAGCTGCGATCGATTTGACGGCCGCCATGCAGGTGGTAAAACCTGATCGTCCGTGTAGCGGAGTTGGGGTTCGACCTTCGTTGGGTCATGATTGTGTTAGCAGTTGCACTGGCATTGGCTAAATTGGAGCGCACTTACGTACGCCCGAACGGCTACCGATTGTAACAGTCTGTTATGGCTCGCAACAATTTTCTTATGATGTTTCGGCGGCTAGATTATCTCGGTCGAGTCATGCCGGTCTCCAGGTGAGGTCTTTGGCTCAGTCACAATTCTAGGAAGCTTTCTACGTGGGCACTCAGACATCGCGTAATCAGCAATATCGTAGTGGCTCGGTCACGCGTGGCCGTCGGAAGGCAGTCGCCGCGACTAAGGTGCGAAGTGAACAGGAATAGTCGGACATCAATTGCATTACCTGCTCATTGAGCCTCTCCACCGAAATACTCCCTGATTAGTTATCGGAGTCAATTCAGCAAATGCCACGCCGCCCGCAGGTACGCGATGGCGGCATCGATGTTCAGGTGGTCTTCGGGGTCGCGAAGGCGGCCCTCGGCGTCGATGCTCACGGCGGACCATTCGGGCAGAATGGGCGACAGCAGTTCGGAGATATTGCCGGAATGGAGACCCCCAGCAACCACCAGGCCCAGTTCCGGTGTGGCGGCGCGAACGGCCTCCAGGTACTCTGCTGACCGGGCGGCATCCAGTGGGAGACCGAGACCCTCCGAAGCGTCAACCAGCACGTCCGTAACCAGACCGGAATAGGCGGCGCAGCGGCGGGCTAGTTCAGCGGGTAGGTGGCTCACGGATTCCATGGCCTCGCGTCCGGCCTGGAATACGATGCGGGAAGGACGGCAGCGTTCCCGGTACGCGGCCAGGGCCTTGGGGTCCGGCCAAGGAGCGCCACGGGTGGCGTTGATCTGGACGCCGTGGCAATTGGGGCCGCCGACCTCGGTGGCACGGGCTAAAGCGTCCGCCAAGTCCGCACCGGGCTGCGGTCGGTAGTGGACCAGGTTCAGGCAACGGGGATCGTCGGAGAAGATTCCGGCGATCCTTTCCGGCGCCGGACAGCGGTTGGGCGCGTCGCTGGGTTCGCCGGACAGCAGGGCGTTGCTGAGCAGTACGCCGCACATCAGCAGGCGATTTGGCTCAGTCGGAACCGCCGCGAGCACGGTGTCGACCTCGCTGCGCGAGCAGAACCCGGTGATGCCGATGTAGGGCGTCATTGGGCGTGATCCGTGTTGATCCATCGGGGCGCCTGGATTCCTGCTTTCGCAGGAATGACGGGATGATGCGGTTGTTCAAGCGGGTGCTAGGCGGACAAGCCCAATTGTTCCGCGGCCATCTGGCGGAGCAGGTACTTTTGCACCTTGCCGCTGGAAGTCATCGGGTAGTCGTCCATGACGACCAAATGGCGAGGAATCTTGAAGCTGGCCATTTTGCCGCGACAGAAACCGTCCAGGTCGGCGTCGGTGATGGCCTGGCCGGCTTCGACGACCACGCAGGCGCAGGCGACCTCGGTCAGACGAGGGTCGGGCACGCCGATGACCTGCACCTTGTTGACCGCCGGGTGCTCCAGCAGGAAGGCCTCGACCTCGGTGGGATCGACATTTTCGCCGCCGACCTTGAGCATGTCCTTGTAGCGACCCATGAACCGTATGCTGCCGTCGTCGCGCATAGTGGCTACGTCGCCGGTGTGGAACCAGCCCTCATCGTCAATTGCTTCGGCGGTGGCCTCGGGGCGCTTGTAGTAGCCCTGCATGACGGCGTAGCCGCGCACCAGCAACTCCCCGACGGTCGACGGCGGCAGGGCCTCGCCCGTCTCCGGGTCGATGACCTTGAACTCGTAGCCGGGCAACGGGTGGCCGCTTTCGACGCAGCGGTCGTCCTCGGGCGCGTCCAGGAAGGTTCGGGTGGCGCCAACGCCGACCTCGGTCATGCCCCAGGCCGACAACGAGGGACAGAGCTTCTGCTGGGTCAGGCGCGCGGTGGGTTCGCTGGAGGCCATGCCGACAGCGAGCAGGATGGTGCGCAGGCTGCTCCTGTCTATTTTGTCGACGTCAGGGTGGTGGGTCAGGTCGAAGAAGTGGGTGTCGAACCCGTCCATCACGGTTGCCCTTTCGGATGCCAGGAGACTAAGCACCTCACCGGCATCGAACATGGTGGTTAGCACGATGCGCGCTCCGGTCACCCATGACATCAGCGGCCCCTCGTACAGACCGAAGCAGTGGAACAGCGGCAGATACATGAGGATGACATCGCGGGAGGACATGGCCATGCGGTTGGCCGCATCGGTGATGGTCCGGATGGGGTTGTGGCAGTGCATCACGCCCTTGGGGAACCCGGTCGTTCCGGACGTGTACATCAGTAAGAACGTGTCGTCCGGGCTGATGGCGGATTCGCGATGGGCCAGTTCGGTGGCGGGAACCTCGTCGGCCCCAGCCAGCATGGCATCCCAGTCGATCGTGCCAGCAGGATGATTGTCGCCCAGGACGATGACGTTGCGCAGGGCGGGGAAGGCGGAAGGACGCAATTCGCTCGCATCTCCTGTATCGACCTCCGGAGCGACCTCGCGAAGCATTTCCACGAAATCCACCGGGCCGGAGCGGTCCATCAGGATCAGTGCGGTGGAGTCGGAATGGTTGACCAGGTACTCCATGTCGCCGGTGCGGAACCGCGTATTGATGGGCACTAACACCGCCCCGATCTTGGCGACTGCTCCGAAAAGGAAGAGCCACTCAGCGCGGTTGGGCATCCATATCGACACCTTGTCACCGGGTTGAACGCCGAGGTTGATCAACGCCCGCGCGACCCGATCGACTTCGTCGCGAAACTCGTCGAAGGTCCACCGCCGACCCTCGTACATGAGGGCCTCGCGCCCGCCGAAACGGACGGCTGCCTCATTGAGCAGGTCTCCTATCGTTTGCTTGGGAAACCACTCGGACATTGCGATGCAACCCTCCAATGAATCAATTGATTGGGCGGAATTGTGGGGACAGGACCGTTGCCTGATCGGAAGAGACTGGTCAGCGCTAGCCGAAGATTTCGTCCAGGTCAATGATCAGGCCGGGCAACAACGGTGTGGAGAGGGTGGCCCCCGGCCCATAAACGTCCACAGTCACGAACTGGCCGTTTTCCAAGCGGATAACGTCAACAGTCTGGGATTGGGGATATGCTCGCCAGTATTCCAGCACTCCGAAAAGAGCATATAGCTCCTGCTTGACGCCGCGATCGTGCTCCTCGGTTGATGGGGAGGCGATCTCGATGACCAGATCAGGCGCGCCCTGTATGTTTGTTTCGCCGATGATGTGAGATCGTGCGTTGGAGCTGAACAGGACGTCGGGCTGCAGCACGTTGGTATCGGAGAAACGGACTTCCATGGGAGCGGCAAGGAGTTCCCCCAAATGGTGCTCCTCGATAAACGGTCCCATCCGGTTGGTGAAACGCATCCCGATCCTCTGGTGCAAAGGAATAGGCGTAGGCGCCACAATCAGTTCTCCGTCGATCAATTCGTAGCGGACATCGTCGGGGGTCAGCAGGTAGTCCGCGTAGGTGTATGGACCCATGAGGGTTCGGGTAGCCATAATCCGATCTCCGTGTCACTGGGTACATCCCACAAAGTCAGTTACGCATTACCGCCCAGAGCCTGCAATTCCGGCATGACCTCAGCGGCGAAGAGGCGCATGCTGGCTTCGGCGGCATCGTAGGGCATGGCAGCGTAGCTGAAGGCCCCCACGTAGGTGTCGTGGCCGGTACGGTCGCGGATCTGGAGGATCTTTTCGTAGCACTGTTCGGGCGTGCCCCAGACCTGCAGGTTGACGAAGAAATCCACAACCTCATCGTCGCCATAGTCGAACATCTTCTCGGCGACCTTGCCGTAATACTCGTACCCCTTGATGTCCTTGTGGTGGTCGGCCTTGAACTGGTAGTGGTCCATGACCGTGTGCCAGTAGCCGCCGATGTAGCGTCGGGCCATTTCGCGGGCGTGATCTGCATCTTCGTGGCAGAACGTCCAGCAGGCCACTACGGGCGAAGGGGGTCCGGCGGAACCGGCGCCGTGGCTCTCATGCCACGCGATTCGGTAGTTGGTCAGGTCGCGCTCGACTTCGTCCCAGGGTTTTTGAGGGATTACCAGCATGCCGACGCCCAGTTGGGCCATGATGCGGCTGCTCTCCGGCGAGATGGCCGCGGCGTAAGTGCGGTCCCTGAAGCTACGGAAAGGATTCGGCCGGATCTCACGACGCGGCTGCTTGATGTACTCCCCGTCGAACTCGCAGAATCCGCTCTCCAGCCCGGCCAGTAGGCACTCAGCGGACTCTATGAACCTCGTCCGGGACTCGTTCATGTCCACGCGAAACCCGTCGTATTCGACCTTGGCAAGGCCACGGCCCACGCCCAGGATGAACCGCCCGTCGCTGAGGTTGTCCAGCATGGATACCTGCTCCGCAACGCGCATGGGGTCGTGCCAGGGCAGGACGCAGACCATGCTTCCCAACTGCATGTCGGTGGTGCGTCCGGCCATGTAGGTCAGGAACTGGAGCACGTCGGGGCACATCGTGTAGTCGGTGAAATGGTGCTCCACGCCCCAGATCGATTGGAAACCTAACGGCTCGGCCAAGCCGGCCAGCCGCAGCTCCTCACGATACACGTCGTAATCGGAGGAAAACTTCCCCGGGTTCTGGAATATTGTGGCGGCGCCTACGTGCATGGTGGCCTCTTTAACAATGACTCGGTTTTCGTATTCACCGACTACTGCCTACAGCATCGGCCGCACCTTTTCAGGCGCGCAGGCGTGCATGACTGCCTGGGTGGATGCGATTTCGGGGCGGGCGGCGATGACGCGAACCAGCGCGACATCTAACCCCTCAGCCAACTTGGCGAAGGCCGTGGCGGCCCCTTCGGGCTTGCCATAGTAGCCGACGGCCAGCAGGGCGTCCGACGGGTATGCGTCCGCCACCTCGTCCATGTCGCCGCCCCGAGTGCGGATGGCATCTGCGCCGGCCAGTTCTTCGGTGTAGCCCATGCGCTCGAAGTGAGCACGATAGCCGAACTGGCGCTCGCGCTCCGTGGGAACCGCCGCGCCCAACGGGTAGCCCAGGCAGTTCTTCGCGAAGGCGCGGCGGGCAACGTCCTCGTCCTCGTCGACGCAGATGCGGATGTATTCGACAACCTTGCACTCCGAAGGGTCGCGGCCGACGCGCTCCGCGCCCTCGGCGATCCGCTCGCGGCTCCAGGCGATCTGCGCGGGGGTGCACCAATTCAGGCAAACGCCGTCGGCGATCTCGCCGGCCAGCCGCAGCATCTCGGGGCCCAGGGTGCCGAGGTAGACAGGGGTGTTCGGCGCCGGGCGGATGGCGAGACGGATGTTGTTGTAGTTGATGTGCTCACCCTGATAGGAGACACGCTCGCCCCGGACCAAACCACGGACGGTGGTCAGGTAATCGCGCATGAGGTTCAAAGCGGAAACCCGAGGGAAACCGAGGTCACGGCGGTTGGCGGGCCGGTAGGCGCTGCCCGCGCCGATGCCCATGATGAACTTGCCGCCGGTCTGCTGGCTCATGGTGCCGCCGGACATGGCGAAACCCACGGGCGTGCGGCACATCACCGGCGAAACACCGATGCCGGTGGTCAGGCCGCCTTCGACGATGTCACAACTGGCCTGCCAACGGCGGGCGCACACCTGGAAAGAATCGGTGCCGATGTTCTCAGGGGTCCAGATACTCTCGTAGCCCAACTCCGCGGCCTCACGGGCGAGGTTGGCCTGGTCGTCCCAGTTCATTCCCAGGGTGTGGTCCAGTCCGACGCCGATTTCCATTCCGTTGCCTCCCGCGATCCTGAGTGTCTGATGCGAAATTTTACCACGCAAATATCGTGAGTTCGGGTTCACTAAGACCTGCGGCGGTCAGGAGCACATGCTGATCGGGAGCGCACCAAGCCCGGTGCTATAATCGGCGCCGGTTTGCGAGGGAGGGTCTAGCAATTTGGCCACATTCCTGGGCGCCCGTGCCGGCGAGACCTTCGGCTCGTTCCGGCGGCGCGACTTTTCCCTGGTCTGGGTGTCCGCCAACATCGCCATGGTCGGGCGGCAGATGGAGATCATAGCGGTGCTCTGGCTAGTGCTGGAGTTGACCGGAGACGCGCTGCTGGTAGGACTGGCCGGCGGCTCCGCTCTTGGTCTGGCGTTCCTCTCCGTCTTCGCCGGCGCGGTGGTGGACCGAATGCCACGCCGGCTGCTAATGGCGGCGGGTCATTTCGTCGCGGCGGCACTGGCGTTCCTGTTGATGGCGCTGTTGCTGTCCGGCGAGCTGAAAGTCTGGATGATCTTCGCCATCATCCTGGGCGGCGGCGCGTTTCGGACCATCGAGCTTCCGGTTACCAATGCCCTGCTGATCGATACCGTGCCGCGCGAGCGGCTGACCAACGCGGTGGCTATGCTGGGTCTCGGCCAGAACCTCACGCAGTTCGTGGGTCCGATCATCGGGGGCTTTCTCTACACACCGCTCACTCCCGCCGGATTGTTTGGGTTCATCGGAGCGCTGTATATGGTTGGCGCCGTCATGGCTTTGATGGTCCGCACCAGAAACGCGACCGCAGGAAGCACCACACCGCGCCAGATCATCATCGGTGTCGGCGAGGGATTGCGGCACGTGTGGGAGCGCAAGGAACTGTTTATGGCGCTGCTGATAGCCGCCATGTACAACGTGACGGGTTTCCCATTCACCACCGCGCTAATGCCGATCTTCGCCAAGGAAACCCTGCAAGGCGGGCCGGAGGTTCTGGGACTGCTCAACGGCGCCATGGGCGCGGGCGCGGTGATCGGCGCGCTGGTGGTGGCCGGCATCGGCAACCTGCGCCGGCAAGGATGGTGGCTCGTCTGGGCGGTGAACGGCGGGTGGCACGGGTCGATGATCCTGTTCGCGGTGGCAGTGCTGACGCTGCCGGGGCTGTTGCCCTTTGGGGCCGTGCTGGTGGTGGCCCTGGCGATCAAGGTGCTCACCGGCATCGGGCGTTCCGTGTCGCTGGTGCTGGTGATGACGGTGCTGATGGGCAATTCGGATCCGGAGTTTCGGGGCCGCATGGGCGGGATGCGCGTGCTGGCGATCCAGGCCCACTTCCCGGCCAGCGCGCTGAACGGGTGGATGGTTACTCAGATCGGCGCGCCGCTGACCGCGCTGTATCTGGGGATCGCCGGATCGGTGGCGGTGTTCCTGTGCCTGGTGTCCCGGCGGCTGCGGGAGGCGTGAGGTTCTATTGGCGTATTGCCCACAACCGTCGGAATTCATCCGCCGTCATCGGGCAATTTACCGGGTCGTCAAGTTCAGAGTTCGTAAGCTTCAGCCGTTTGGCAGTATCCGATAGAATATGTTGGGGCAACTGGCCGCGGCTGGAATGCGAGAATTTTGCGACCCGATATTCCCGGCCACCGAACTCGAACCACCAGAAAACGTGGTGTCGGCGCCGGTCTTCCACAGCTCCCAGCTTACGCCGCAAAGCCCGTTGCCGCTCCCTGACGTCCATCCGGGCTTACTCATGACACCGGCGGATGATGCCACGCAATTTCGCAAGGTCGGCAGCAGCGGATACGCCGAGTCTAGCCTCCCGCTCCTCCAAAGATTCGCGATACTCCGACAACGACGTCCGCAGGTCCTGAACCGCCTCTTCAACGGATGCGCCCTCTCCGTATTCCTCAACCGTCAGGTGACGAGAGACAGCGAGCACTTCCTCCCCAGAAGCCTGAATCTCCACCACGAGGTCTACGGTCAACTCCCAATCATCATCCCACGAGCAATCGGACGGAATGACGTGCAGCTTTTTGCCTGCATCGGGCCGGTCGGCATAAAGGTTGGATGGTTCAGCCATGTGTCCTACCTACAGTTCTTGCAACGTGCCGTCGGCTTTCGCTTGAACGGCTTGCTCAACCAGGGAGTCCAGCTTGCCGTCGCGGGCATCCTGCTCGATTTCCGCGTCCCAGCGTTCACGCTCCATTTCGTGAAACCAGCGGCTCAATTGGGCATAGTCGGCCTCGGGTAGCTCTAATATGGCCTGTCGGATTTCCGCCACAGTTTTCATATTGGGGTTTCCTTGGTGGGAAGGACGGGCATCAACTGGCTTGGGCGGTTCTGACGGGACTAATGCGCTTTCGAACATGATCGAGGTCATCCCGTGAACCAGCCCATCTGGCAGTGGCTTATCTCGCTGCGGTTTGAATGCCATTCAATGCCTCCGGCAGGAGAGGAAAGGTTTATCAAAGGGGTAGTGTGCCGAGTAGCGACAATGCCGACAAAGTGACCGCGGTGATGCTGGTGGCCACTCCAATGACAGATAGTACCCAAGTCCATCGTTGGATGCTCTTTTGGTTTCGCCTGTCCAATTCCCGTTGGGTTAACATGATGCGTGCCCACCTGATATCAGTGGGCATCCAATGAATGATAGGGCTGTTTGTATCGTTGGGATCTTCGTGTATCGCACCGAACTTGGCGTCCACGGCTTCATGCAACGCTTGGCTGAGGAGATCATCACTCATCGACCGTAAATCCGCTTCACTCGGTAAGGAGTAGTGAAATTCAGGAGCCGATCCAGTCAGCGGGATCTCGACAAAACCATTCTTTACTCCCTTTTCGGCTTCCATCCACTGCGCCAAAGCGTCCATATGGGGATGTCGGCTTCCCGAAACGGCGTGTTGAATCATGAGGAGGCTCAAATGGATATACTGCAACCGCAGACCCATCTGCTTGTCTCTGTTCTCCATATGTACTCCATGCACTCCGAGTCGCCCAATGGTGGCGGCGACCCACACCATATTGTTTATATTGTCCCTTACGCCGCCATGCCCATCTCCCGCAGGCGGGCTACCAGGTATTCCTGGGGGCGGTCGCCCTTGACCCGGTTGCAGTGGGCGCAGAGGAGTTGCAGGTTTTCGATGTGATCGGTGCCGCCGGCCGACTGCGGGATGACGTGGTCGACCTCCAGGTGGCGGAACTCGAAGGCGGACTTGCAGCCGTTGCAGCGGCCTTCCTGCTGGCCGAAGAGGACGTGCTTGTTCTGGCGGTAGGGGATGGGCGCGTCGATGTCGGTGCGTCGGGGAACGTCGGTGCGGGCGGTGACGAGGCGGTTGTGGAAGAGCTCGCCCATGGTCTGCTGGAGGCGCATGTTGACCAGCTCGACGGCTTTGGGGGAGATGTCGATGCCAATCCAGCGACGGCCCAGGTTCTCGGCGGCGACGCAGGCGGTGGCGCAGCCGCAGAAGGGGTCCAGCACCACGTCGTCCTCGTTGGAGGACGCCTTGATGATGCGCTCCAGCAGGGCGAGGGGTTTCTGCGTGGGGTAGCCGATGCGCTCTCTGGCCTGCGAGTTTATAGGTGAGATGTCTGCCCACGAATCTTGCAACGGCAATCCTGGCATCTCGTCGAGATAGCGCTTGTAGCGCGGCACCGCACCTGGCCGACTTTGCACAACCCTGCCTTCGGCAACAAGCTCGTGCATGCGTTCTTCACTGTACCGCCAATAACGGGTGACGCCCATCACGTCGTATTGGGGATTGCCCCTGGATGCCCCACCAGGGCCGGTCAAATTGTCTAGAGTGTACCGACGGTTAGTCTCTGGCTCTATGAGCGAGAATCTTGCGATGTATTCGGGTTCGTAATCCGTATAAATTGTGTTCCATGTCCATTGGTCTGTGATTGTGTAGAAGAGCAGGACGTCGTGGACACGGCCATGTTGCTGTCGGCCTTGCCGGCCGTCGTTATGGGCGGTGGTTCGTTTCCAAATGATTTCGCTGCGAAAGTTACCCTGTCCATAGATGCTGTCCATCAGCAGCTTGAGATAATGGCTCGCGGTGGGGTCGCAGTGGAGGTAGATGGAGCCGGTGTCCTTGAGGACGCGGCGCATTTCCAGCAGGCGCACGGCCATCATGCAGAGGTAGGACTGCATCCCCTTGCCGTGGGTGAGGCCGGCGGTTTGAAGAACCTGGTACATGGCCGGCTGCTCGTCGGCGATGAGGCCCATCCAGGCCACGTCCAGGTCCGAGAGGGTCCAGGTGTCCTTGAAGGCGGCGCCGGCCGCTGCTGACCCCACGGGCGCGGCGTAGTTGCGGTTGGAGTTGAAGGGCGGATCGAGGTAGATCAGGTCAACCGACGCGGAGTTGAGGCCGCGCAGAATTTCGAGGTTGTCCCCGGTCCAGATGGTGCGGTCGGCGAAGTTGGGGGTGGTCATGGGACGGATTTTAGCACTGCAATCCCCGTTGACCCGCCCGGTGGCGGTCTCTACAATCGCTCCAACTGGTAGGTGATACGGAAACATTGACCGCATCGGAGGGACCACCATGACCACACCAACCATTCCCACCGAAGAGCAAGTATTGGGCTGGTTCGATTCGCTGAGCAACTGGGGTCGTTGGGGCGACGACGACGAGCTGGGCACGCTGAACCTGATAACCGATGCGAAGCGTAAAGAGGCGGCGAGCCTGGTCCAGGAAGGCATCAGCGTGACCTGCTCACGGCTGCTGGTTCCGGAGATGGCGCCGGACGTGACCAGCATCCCGCCGTTGCACTACATGGTGTCCACCGGTGAATCCGCCCCATCCGAGGGTGGCGGCGGCGCCAGCGATTTCCTGGGGGTGTCATTCCACGGGCTCACCGTCACCCACCTGGACAGCCTGTGCCACCAGTTCTGGAACGGCAAGATGTACAACGGCATGGACGCCGGGTTGGTCAACAACGCCAACAAGGCCGGAGCCGGTGCGATTGACGCGGTGAAGAACGGCGTTGTGACACGTGGGGTGCTGCTGGATATCGCCGGCGTGAAGGGCCGGGATTGGCTGGACGCCGCCGAGCCGGTTTTCACCGCCGATCTGGAAGCGGCGGAAGAGGCCCAGGGCGTCCGGGTGACGGAAGGGGACGCGCTGTGCATCCGGCTGGGTTGGTACAAGCGTCGCCAAGAGGTTGGCCCGCCCAGCGCGGCCGAAGGGCGGCCCGGCCTGCACGCGGAGACTTTGCCATGGCTGCGGGAGCGCGGTGTTTCCATCGCCGCGTGCGACGCCTCATGGGACGTTGCGCCCAGCGAATACCCATACGTTGGCCTTCCCATCCATAAGGTTGGGATCGTCGGCATGGGGTTGTGGCTGATCGACGCGGCGAATTTCGACGAGGTTGCGCCGGTGTGCCGCCGGCTGAACCGCTGGGATTTTATGTTCACCGTCGCGCCGCTGAGGTGGCACAATGCCACCGGGTCGCCGGTAAACCCGCTGGCGACGTTCTGATGACGGCTCCCGTACTCAGCGAATACGACCGGGCGCACAACCGTAGCGTCTGGTCGGAGTGGCTGCGTCGTTCCGATTGGACCGTTGTACCCAAAGCTGGCGGCGGGACTCACGAAATCCGGGATACCTGGGACGTGGGATTCGCTTTGGCGACGGAATACTGGCCGCTCCGCAACGAGGTGGCGGACGCGGCTGAGTACGAAGACGACATCGAGCCGGCGGTCATGATGACCTGCTATGGGTTACAGGATGGCGCCGGCAGCTTCAACTGTGCCGATTTACCCGAACGTATTCGCAGCCGCATTCTGTTCGCGGCGCAAGCGGCCAAGGGCACTTCGCGCGGCCAGGGCAGCATCGCCGCCTACATGGCGCACAACACCATCGCGGCGCTGACTGAGGAGGACGAGTGGCACCTGTTTGTGCTGGCGAATTGCCTGGACGACATGTGGCGTGACGATCCCTCTCCTATGGCGGGGACCGTTTTCAGCCCGCCTGACATCGCTCGCCTGATTGCCGACATACTCGACGCCGCGCCGGCGTCAATGCTGGCATCTGCGGATAACTGATCTGCGCGGACCTCCTTTGGCTGAACTCGGAACAGCCGCTTCGAATACTCACGGTGAAATCGCAAAACCAATGACTGAAGGAACTGACTACGGGCCCGGACTCCTTGCGCCCTACCGAGTGCTGGATCTCACCGACGGCCGGGGTCTGCTGTGCGGCAAGATGCTGGCCGACCTGGGCGCGGATGTGGTGCAGGTGGAGCCGCCCGGAGGCAGTCCTGCCCGCAGGATAGGACCGTTCTACAAGGACGAGCCGGGGGCCGAGCGCAGCCTTTTCTGGTGGGCGTATTGCGCCAACAAGCGCGGGGTCACGCTGGACGTCGGCAAGGCGGACGGCGCGGCGCTTTTCCGGCGGTTGGTTGGTCAGGCGGACTTTGTGATCGAGTCGGGAGATCCGGGCCACATGGCATCGCTGGGGTTGGGTTACGCCGAGCTGCGGGAATTGAACCCGCGACTGGTCATGGTCTCGATCACAGCTTTTGGACAGGACGGGCCGTACGCGGATTACGCGGCGTCGGACATCGTGGGCATGGCGCTGGGCGGGTTCATGCATCTGACCGGGGACGGCGACCGTCCGCCGTTGCGGGTCAGCATGCCCCAGTTCTACCAGCACGGCAGCGCAGCTGGCGCGGCCGGCGCGATGATTGCGCACACGCACCGGCAGTTGACCGGCGAGGGACAGCACGTCGACGTGTCCTGCCAACAAGCGGTGGCCCGGACGCTGGCCCACGCGCCGCAGTACTGGGACCTGGAACAGACCATCCTGCGTCGCATGGGAGCGTACCGGGAGTCCGCGGGAGGGACATTCACCCGGATCAACTGGCCGTGCAAGGATGGGTACGTGAACTTTCAGCCGGGCGGGGGAACCGCCGGCTCCGCCCGCAGCGTACGCTCGATGCTCGCCTGGATGGCGGAAGAGGGCATGGGCAGTCCCGAGTTGGAGGCGGTCAACTGGGAGGAGCTCGGCTACGGCACCGCGCGAGCGGAGATCATGGAGCTGACGGTGGCAGCGGTGGCGCCGTTCTTCATGACCCACACCCGCAACGAGCTGGCCGACGGAGCTTTGGAACGTCGCATCCTGCTGTTTCCGGTGGCGACGCCGAGCGACATCCTCGCGCATCGCCAACTGGCAGCGCGGGACTACTACGACCGGATCGAGCACGACGACATTGGCGAAACGGTCACCTACCTGGGCCATTTCGTCAAGGACCTGACGGACCCTTTACGGGTAGGGGTGAGGCGCCGGGCTCCGCGCGTCGGTGAGCACAACCGGGAAATCCTCGGCGGCGAGTTGGGCCTGAATGACCGAGATCTTGGGCGGCTCACCGAGTTGGGTGTGGTTTGAGCACTTGCATGGATGCGCGGGATAAACCAATAGGTATCCCTTTCATCCCGTAATCCATGCAAATCACTAATTCGGAAGTGTTCGGTATGGCTGATTTACCATTGGCAGGTTTGAAAGTCCTCGACTTCTGCTGGGTCGCCGTCGGTCCGATGACCACCAAGTACCTGTCGGAATACGGCGCGACGGTGCTACGCGTTGAGTCGGCCAAGCGGCCGGAAACGCTGCGGCGCGCCGGGCCGTTCGCCGGAGGGCAGTCGGGTGTCAACCGCTCCGGATACTTCGCCAATTACAACGCCAACAAATACGGCCTGTCCATCGACATGGGCCATCCGCAGGCGCCGGGGCTCATCCTGCGGATCGCCGAATGGGCGGACGTGGTCACCGAGAACTTCACGCCGGGGACGCTGGAGCGCTGGGGATTAGGCTACGAAGAACTCAGCCGGGTCAACCCGCGCATCGTGCTGTTCAGCGCGTCGATGCTGGGGCGTGGCGGGCCGATGCAAACCCAGCCCGGGTTCGGGGCAGTGCTGTCGTCTCTGGCCGGCTACACCAACATCATCGGGTGGCCGGATCGCGGACCGGTGAATCCGTATGGCGCTTACACCGACTTCGTATGCCCCAAGTTCGCAGTGTCCGCCATCCTGGCCGCTGTGGACCGTCAGCGGGCCACGGGCAAAGGAACGCACCTGGACATGTCCCAGCTGGAAACCAGCCTCCATTTCGGCGGCCCAATGCTGCTGGACGCGGCCGTTAACGGGCGAGAGCCGGAACTGGTGGGTAATCGTCATTACGCAGCGTCGCCACACGGTGCGTATCCGTGTGCTCTGGACGCCAACGGCGAAGCTGACCGCTGGATCGCGATTGCGGCATTCAACGACGGGCAATGGGCCGCCCTGCGCGATCAGATTGCAGCCGACGGTTATGCGGATATCGCCTCAGGCGAGTTCCGCACCTTCCGTGTGCGCAAAGCCCACGAGGACAAGCTGGACGGCATCATCGCCGGTTGGACGGTGAACCACGACCGGCACGAATTGATGGCCCGCCTGCAAGTGGTGGGTGTCCCCGCCGGTGTGGTCAACGATACGCGCGACCTGTTCGGGGACGAACAACTGCGGCATCGGGAGCACTTCACCTGGCTGGATCATCCGGAGATGGGGCCTTACGCCACGGACTACACTGAGATGCAACTTTCGCTAACCCCGGGGCGGTTGGACCGCCCGGCGCCGCTGCTGGGGCAGGACACGGAGCATGCGCTCCGCGAGATAGTGGGACTTAGCGAGGCGGAGTACCGGGGGCTGGCTGACGCGGGAGCCCTGGAGTGACGTTTGTGCCTTCCTGCAAAGCCCGCTTACCGGTCGGCGGATTTTGTTTCAACTGATATTGCTGGCGGTGCACATCGCCGCCGGTTCGGTATCGCTGGCGACGGCTGGGGTCGCGTTGGTCACCACCAAGGGCGGGCGTTGGCACGTGCTGGCGGGGCGCATTTATACCGTCGGGATGACGGTGGTATTCGTGACCGCGATACCATTGGCGATTTTCGCCGACAGTATTTTCCTGTTTCTGATCGCGTTGTTCAGCTTCTACTTGGTATTCGCTGGCTGGCGATTCGCGCGAAACCGACGGCGGCGCGCGCATCCGGTGGACTGGATCGCGGTCGCCGCGATCGGAGTCACAGGTTTGGCGATGTGGGGCTATGCGGTGATGATTGCATTGGATGGCAGTTCGCAATGGGTGACGCTGCTGATTTTCGGCGGGATCGCAGTCGCGCTGGGCTTGGCCGATGCGAGGTTTCACTGGACCCAACCGGGTGGCGCGCGGCGGGTGTCCCGGCATCTGACCAACATGATGGCCGGCACCATCGCGACCATCACCGCGGTGACCGTCGTGAACGTAAGCATGGAGCCGGTGTGGGTGCCGTGGATATTGCCCACGGCGGTGATTACACCGCTGATCGTCTGGTGGAACTTCCGCGTGCTGCGACGCGCGCGTTCAAGTTGACATCCCAATCGCAGGGCGGCTAAATTGATCGCCACCTCACCGAACCACACCGAGTTGCGAGGCTGTACCCATGCTCAAAGACCTACTCCACAATGAACTGCTGTCACCGGAAAACCTGCGGAACCCGTACCCGTACTACGCGATGCTGCGAGAAGAGGCGCCGGTGTACTGGAACTCCAAGTTCGACACCTGGGTGATCACTTCTTACCAGGCGGTGGTGTGGGCGCTGCGGCATCCGGAATACTTTTCGTCCGAGGTGTTCCTGCGGGACGAGAAGCCGCCCAGCCCGCCGATTTCGGAAGAGGACTTCCCCAAGTACAAGTTCAACCTGGACTACATGAACAACTGGTTCATCCGCCGCGACCGGCCCGATCACCTGCGGATGCGTCGCGCCGTACATCCGGTTTTCAACCCAAAGTACATCGACAACCGGTTCCGCGCGATGGTGCAGGGGATCATCCAGGACCTGCTGAAGGACTTCGATCCTGAAAGCGGCGAGATGGACGTGCTCAGGGACTTCGCCAACGCCATGCCCGTGCTGGTGATCGCCAACTGGCTGGGCATGCCGGCCGAGGATCGCGAGTTCATCCGGACGCTGTCGCGGCAGTTGCTGTCGCTGGACCAGGAATCACCGGATCGACACACGCGCGTTCACGAAGCCATCACCACGCTGAATGATTACGTGAACCCGCTGGTGGAGGACCGCGTCAGCGAGCCGTCTGACGACCTGCTATCGGTGCTTGCGATCGGAGAGCGCGAGGGCGAATTGAGCCGGGAAGAAGTGCTTGGCAATACCCTTCTGCTGCTCATCGCCGGCCATCAGACGACCATCAACCTGGTCGGGAACGGGACCATGGCCCTGATGAAAAACCCCGATCAGTGGAACATGCTCAAGGAGGATGACAGCCTCCTGGTCCGCGCCACTGAGGAACTGCTGCGGTACGATTCGCCGGTGAAACGCGCCCCGCGCATCGCGTTGGAGGACATCGAGCTGGGCGGGCAGAAGATCCGGGAAGGCGAAAAGGTGATGACCATCATCAACTCCGCCAACCGTGACCCGATGGCTTTCGAGAGTCCCGAGGACCTGGACATCACCCGCTACCCGAACCCGCACGTGGCTTTCGGCGGCGGCATCCACCATTGCCTGGGCGCCAACCTCGCGCGACTGGAAGGGCAGGAGGCATTTCGTGCCCTGACCCGCAAGTTCCCGGCCTTCAGGTTCGCCAGCGACCCTGACGGGCTGGAATACCACAACCTGCTGAACATTCGCGGCGTGGTGAGTCTGCCGGCCGAGTGGTAGCGAGCACCTCCGCACCTACGGCAATGCGAAAGGGGCGGGTTTCCACTCGCCCCTTTTTGGTGCGGCGGGTTTCGTCGGGCTAGGGTTCAACCATCCCGTAGCCAACGTTCTTGACGGTGCGGAAGTAGGTTTCGGGTCCGCTCTCCAGCTTGTAGCGCAGACGGCGAATGTGCACGTCGACGGTACGCGTGCCGCCGATGTTTTCGACTCCCCAAACGTTGGCCAGCAGTTGGTCGCGGGTAAACACCTTGCCCACGTTGTCCATCAGGAACTGGAGCAGCTGGAACTCCAGCCAGGCCAGGTCCACCGGCCGTCCGTTGGCGGTGACCTGGTAGGTTGCAGGGTTAAGCGATATACCGCCGACCCGGATGGCGCCGGCCGAGACCAAGGTGGTGGCATGGCGTCGGGCCAGACGATGGATTCGCTTGATCAGTTCCGCGGGCGAACAAGGCACGGTGACGAAGTCGTCGGAATCTTCGTAGAGATCCGGATCGTCCAAATCGTCGTCTGAGACGCAGCGCAAGATCAGGGGTCCGCCTTCGTCGTCCGGGTTCAGGGGCACGTCGGCGTCGGGAGACAGTAGCAGCACCGCGGGGGAGTCCGGACCGTAATCGCCATCGACGTCATAGCGAGCTTCCGGACCGATGAATTGGATGGCGCCGGTGTCGGAAGCGACGGCCAGGGCGCCGTTAATTATGTCCCAACCCTGTCCCAACAAGAGGACGCAAGGAGCCACGTCTTTGGTGGATTGATAACCTGCATACGTGATCATCGCCGGACCCTTATCAACAGCGCCAGGATGGTTTGGCAGGTCGCTGCCGATGGCTTTATATTGCGCACCGGGGATTAACGGGCAATTACGAACTGATTACGCTTTTGTTACATGGCAAGCCAGATTGTATGGGATGCAGGCTCGCTGACGCCATGCACCCCACAAACGCGGTTTTGGCAGACAATCCCGGAGACAACAGTTGCGATTTCCTCCCCTGGTTGAAGGGCGATTCATCAGGCGACTGAACCGATTCGCGGCCCTGGTGGACGTGGAGCGCAGGGAATACCTGGCGCACGTGCCCAATTCGGGCAGAATGGGCGAGTTGCTGGTGCCAGGATATCGGGTGCTGCTGGTACCGGCGCCGGAGGGTGCCAATCGAAAAACCAGTTTCGACCTGGCGCTGGTGGATACCGGGAGCGCGCTTTCCTCCGCTGACGCCCGGCTGCCCAACAAGCTGGTAGCGGAGGCTCTGTTCCAGCGGCGCATGCCACAATTCGACGAGTATCCAGTGGCGCGTGGAGAGCAGGTCTTCGGCGAGAGCCGGCTGGATTTCCTGCTGGAAGGCCCCACGGGAAAGTGTTACGTCGAGACCAAGTCGGTGACGCTGGTGGAGGAAGGGGTCGGATTGTTTCCCGATGCGCCAACTATCAGGGGAGTGAAACACCTGAGGAGCCTGATGGCGGCGTTGGACGCGGGGCACCGCGCGGCGGTGGTGTTCGTGATTCAGAGGGCGGATGCCGGGGCCTTCGCTCCGCACGACGTGGCGGACCCGCTGCTTGGAAGGACGCTGCGAGAAGCGCGTGACGCGGGCGTGGAGATTTGGGCGTATCGTTGCACTGTCACCGAGCGCAGTATCGAACTCGCTGATACAGTGCCTGTGTTCCTGTAGCTAATGGGCCGCCATGGTTCGGCAGGTTCGCAATGGAGAAGGGCGAGTGGTCAGCGCACAACCGCCGTTGATGGAGATTTACCGCCGGCTGCTGAACAAGTATGGGCCGCAAGGTTGGTGGCCGGCGAACAGCCGGTTCGAAATGATCGCCGGGGCGATCCTCACGCAAGCGGCGGCCTGGCGCAATGTGGAGCGGGCCCTGGGCAACCTCCGCTCTGCAGGGGTCGAGAGTTGGCCGGGGGTGCACACGTTGCCCGTGGAGGAGCTGGCCGAGTTGGTGCGGCCGTCGGGGTATTACAACGCCAAGGCGCGTAAGCTGAAGGCTTTCGCCGCCCACGTGTGCGAGCGTTATGACGGGCATCTAGATTGCATGTTTGACGGCGACACGCAAAAGGTGCGCCGGGAGTTGTTGGGCATCCACGGTATTGGGCCGGAAACTGCCGACGACATCCTGGTTTATGCGGCCGGGATGGCGTCCTTCGTAATCGATACCTACACGATTCGCATTGTGAAGCGGGTGGGGCTGAAACCCGTCGGGCGGGACAGCTATGACGGCTGGCAACGGCTGTTCCACGACAACCTGCCGACGGACGTCGCCATCTTCAACGAATATCACGCGCTGCTGGACCACCATCACAAGGAAGCCTGCACCAAGAACGCGCCGAGGTGCCACGATTGTTGCCTGCTGGACCTCTGCTCCACCGGCATGCGCGCCGTCAACGGTTCGCCGGTGCTATGATGGCGACAACCGAGCACAACCGGAGGACACGAAATGCAGGTAGTCAGGCTCTACACCGGAGAGGACGGCGAATCGCACATTGAGGAAATGGAGCTGCCCTTCGAGCAGATGGGACACGCCCTGAGGACGGCGACGGAAGCGGCAACCGGAGTGCAGTTCAGCTGCTTGAGGCCCACCCAGCTGGTCGACTTTCATACCGCGCCGCGCCGCCAGTACGTGATTACGTTGCAGGGCCAGGTCGAGATCGGTTTGGGCGACGGGACCAAGCGGATCTTCAACGTGGGCGACATCGAGCTGTGCGAGGATCTTACCGGCCGGGGCCATACCACCCGCAGTGTGGGAGACGTGGACCGCATCAGCGTGCAAATCCCGCTGGCAGACCAGACGCCCGGTGGCGCTCTCGGGGTGTAGCCGCAATCTCAGCGCACTCATCCTTGGGTGGGACACCCGACGCAAACTGGCGATCATACGCAGGAGAGAACCATGGCCATAGCTCCGCTGCCCGGCGACCTGGAAATGTACTACGACGACGATAACTTTACCGATCCGTGGCGTGATCCGGAGACGGTCGAAACCATCGTTCTGCATCACGGCAACGCCAAGAGCGGGCGGTTATGGTACGCGTGGCCGCCGCTGCTGGCCCGTCAGTACCGAGTGATCCGCGTAGACATGCGGGGTTTCGGCCGTTCAACCGTGCCGGAACCGGGTTATGACTGGTCCCTGGAAGGGTTCGCCGGCGACCTGCGTAACTTGCTCGACTACCTGGAACTGGACAAGGTGCACCTGATCGGCGAGACGATCGGCGGCACCATCGCGTTGCAGTTCGCCTACCAGTTCCCGGAGCGACTGCACACGGTGACCACGTGCACCTCGCCGTACAACTTCACCGGCGTGGACACCTACCAGAATTACTACCGCCTGGTGGCTGAAGAGGGGGTGGAAGGCTGGGCGCGGGCCACCGGAGGCCGCAGGGTCAGCGCGGACGATGCGCCGGAGCACCACGAGTGGTACATCAAGCAAATGGGATCAACGTCGCGCCATGTGGTCTTGGAAACCCTGGCCTACCTGGGTACGCAGAACCTGTCCGAGAAGCTTCCGACGATCCAAACCCCGGCACTGGCGATGGTTGGAGAGTTGAGCGAGGGGGACATTCCCGACCGGGCGCAGGGGCAGGCTGAAATGATGCCCAACTGCCGATTGGCCCGCGTTCCCGGCGCCAGCGGTTATGTCCAGCACTCCGCGCCGGAGAAGTGCGTGCAGGCCTGGCTGGAATTCGTGGGCACGGTGCATGAGCCGGCGTGATTGTCTGAATCAGGATTTGCTGGATTTTAGGATTCACAGGATTTGAGATTCAGCCCGGCTGGACAGATATGCGCCGTTGACGCATGCAATCCTGCGGATCCCATAATCCTGAAAATCCTGATTCTGACGTCGATCTAAAACAGCGACTTGGACTGGCCACCGTCGACGTTGATGCAGGCGCCGGTGATCAGGCCGGCGCGGTCGGAGGCCAGGAAAGCGACGGTTTCGCCGATGGGCTCAGGCCAACCGAACTTACCCATGGGCAGGTTCCGATCGATGAACTCGGCGACGACCTCAGGCGTGTTGTTCTGCTGAAAGCGGTCCCAGGTGCTGCCGGGGAAGTCGATGCTGCCCGGCGCAACGCAGTTCACCAGCACGCCGGTTTGCGCCAACTGCAGGGCCAGGTGCTTGGAGAAAGCGATCATGCCGGCTTTGCCCGTCATGTAGTCGACCGAGCCGCCGTGTTCGCGCCCGTAAATCGACGAGATGTTGATGACACGGCCCCAGCCTTGCGCCTGCATGTGCGGGAGGGCCAGTTTGGTCATGCGCACGGCCGAGATGAGGTTGACCTCCAGCCCCTCCAGGAACTGTTCCATGGAGGTCTCGTCGAAGAGTACAGAACCGCGGCGGCCGCCCACATTGTTCACCAGGATGTCTGGAGCGCCGAGGGCGGCGGTGGTCTCCTGGAGGAACCGCTCGGCATCTTCGGGATTGGTGACGTCGGCCTGGCTGCCGTTGGCCTTCACACCCAGGCCGGCCAGCTCGGACACCGTCTGTTCCACCGTATCGCCGTCGCGTCCGCAGATGGCCACCGCGCAGCCCTCTCGCCCGAGAGCCAGGGCGCACTGGCGACCGAGGCCGCGGCTGCCGCCGGTGATCATTGCTACCTTACCGTTCAGGGTCAAATCCATGGGATCGCCTCCCCTATTGTCGAATGAAATGGAAACGGGGGAATTATAGCGGGTCGGCAATTGTGACGGCGCGCAATTGAAGCGGCCGCCGCGCACGGGCTATGATGCCTCAAAATAAGAGGAAGACCCGCTGTGCCAAGACCACGACGAAACGACAACGCCGCCTCGCTCGACCCGGCGCGCCGGGACACTATCCGCGAGGAAGCCGTCAATACGCTGCTCGCCCAACTGCTTCGCGACCAGGGAATCCCGGCCCGCGCTGAACGGCGCAGCCGGGGCGCAACTCCCGACGTCCGCGTCACCCTGAAGACCGGCGATACCGTGCTGCTGGAATGCAAGTGGGAAGATTCCGTCAGCCAGTTGGACACTCGCCTGCAGCAGTTCCCCGACGCATTGGGGGTTATCGGCGTCCTTTACCCCGAAGGCCTGAAATACCTCGAAGACACCCGCGAAGGACTGGAGAATGCCGGCGACCTGGAATGGTGGCTCCACGGTTCCAGAGGTGAACCGACGGCAGAACGCCGTTCCCGCTTCGGCTCTCCTGCCGACATTGCCGACCAGTTGCGCGTGCTGCCCTTGGAGATTGAGGGCACCGACCGCGTGGTGGCCGCCGCCGCCGTTATTGAGCACGCGGTTGAGCAGTCGGCGGTGGAACTCGCCACCCATGCTCGAACCGCCCGCCGCGTCAGGGACGTGATCGCCCAGACCGACCAGGAAAGCGACCGCGCCAAAGCCCTGCGCATCGGTTGCCTAGTGCTCTTCAACGCTCTGGCATTTCACCTGAGGCTCTCCGAAAAGCACGACGCCGTGGCGGGGGTGACCGAAGCGTGGCGCGACGGCATCCCCGGCTTGTTCCAGGCTTGGCGTTACATCTGCGAGAACATTGATTACGTGCCGGTTTTTGACTTGGCGGCCACTATTCTGGACATCCTGATCGACGCTCCCGCTGACTGGCACCGCCCAGTTCTCGAACCCCTGCTCAAAGCCATTGATGACACCCGCCGTCTGGAAGGACACGACCTTTCCGGCCGTCTTTTCCACACTCTGCTCACCGACGCCAAATTCACCGGGGCCTACTACACCTCGGTTCCGGCGGCGACGCTGCTCACCCGACTGGTGTTCCACAACTGGCCGGCCGGCGTTGACTGGAGCGACCACGAGTTCCCCGCGTCCCTGAACGTGGCCGACATCGCTTGCGGTACCGGCACCCTGCTGATGGCGGTGGCCGCCGAAGCGGAACGTCGCCACACCGAGGCCGGTGGCCGGAGTGCTCCGGGCCTGCACAAGGCGATGGTGGAGCAGGCCCTGCACGGCTACGATGTGCAGCTCTCCGCCGTGCATTTCGCCGCCACCAGCCTGGCGATGCTCAACCCCGACATCCAATTTGACCGCATGAACCTCTACGTGATGCCGCTGGGGGCCGATGGCGACGACATATCTCTGGGCTCGCTGGACTTCCTGGGGGAGACGCAAGCGGCAGTGCAGTTCGCTCTTTCCCCGGACTCCATGGGCGCCGGCGGACGAACGATTCGCGACGCCGGCCGGGTGTACGGCGGTGGCCCTGATGGAGTGCAAGAGGAAGAACTGGCCACACTGCCGGAACTGGACCTGGCGATCATGAACCCTCCGTTTACTCGCTCGGTATTTGGCAACCTGTTGTTTGGCAGCTTGCCGGCTGCTGAGCGCCGACAACTGCGGCAAGAGTTATCGCGCCGGCTTAAATCCCGAATGGGAACGGCGACTGCCGGCCTGGGCGCGGCCTTCGTGGCGGCGGCTTCTCCCAAGCTGCGCCCCGGCGAGGGACGCTTGGCCCTGGTGCTGCCGGCCACCGTTTGCACCGGCCCTTCCTGGCAGCAGACCCGTTCCCTCATTGAACGCGATTTTGCGTTGGATATGGTCATTGTCTCCCACGACCCGCGTCGCTGGAACTTCTCCGACAGCACCGATTTGTCGGAGGCGTTGCTAATCGCTACCCGTCGCTCCGCCGACAGCCATGCTAGAGACGAACGCACTACTTTTGTGAATCTGTGGCAAAACCCTGACGGCGTGTTGGACGCTCACCGCGCAGCGCAGGCGATTTCCGAGACTACACCGGCAAACCTCGAGGATACTGGCACAGCACTGTTAACCGTTGATGGTCAGCACGTTGGCGAATTGCTGGCGGTTCCATCGTCGAAAATCTTGTCGAGACAATGGGCCGGCGTGCAGTTCGCCCGCGCCGACTTGACCCGCAGCGCCCTGCGTCTGCTGGATGATGGAGAGGTGTGGGTTCCGGGCGAGTCAGCGGTAGGTCAAATTCCCCTCTGCCCGCTGGCAGAACTCGGTGAAATCGGCCCCGACGTAAGAGATTTGTGGGACGGTTTTGACCGTACCGATGCCATTACTGCCTACCCGATGATCGAGAACCACGATACCGACCAGCGGAGATGGATTTCGACCGAACCTGATAAGTACCTTGTCCCGCTGGTGGAGCCTCGTCCGGGCCGCAATCTCAAGTTGGTTCAAACGCTCTGGCCAAAGGCAGGAAGGCTACTTCTCGGCGCGCGATTTTGGCTTAACACGGTCAGAGTTGTCGCAATGCGTTCCAACAGAAACGTGTTGGCCAGCATGTGGTGGCCGATAAGGGTTGACGACGAGGCATCCGAAAAAGCGCTTGCTCTATGGCTGAACAGCAGCATCGGTTTGCTAACGCTGTTCGCAACTCGGAACACTACGAGGGGCGCTTGGGTGCAAATGAAGAAAGCAGACTTGGTGGGGATGCCGGTGCTGGACTTGCGCGCCATCGCCCCGGAGCAATTGCAGTCCCTGTCGCAGCTGTTTGACGAGGTTGCGGAGGAGGAATTTGAGCGTCTGCCGGCCATGGCCGACTGCACCGCCCGCCGCCGCCTGGACGACGGCCTGGCCGAAATCCTGGGGCTGCCCAACTTGGACGGCCTGCGCCGGCTGCTGGCCTCCGAGCCGGTGGTGAGCAACCGGCGGTTGTAGCCATTATAGATTATTCAAATCGACGTCGAAGCCGGCCGCTCGCAACTCCCTGCCAAGCGTCAGTTTCCACCCTTCACCGTCATCCATTGGAATGTAGACAACTCCATCATAATCCGACGGCCTCTCAACATCGCCTTTCAGCAACACGCACACCCGGTTCCGACCAAGCGCGTGGGTAAAGTACCCCAGCTCAAAAACCACGTTCTGCCGCATACGTGGTTGTCGGTTGTCAGGTTCATCGGCAAGACCGCCAAAGTCATCCGGCGTGCCTAGAATCACCGCAAACCCCACCTTTCCGGCGTAGTCTTCAAACTTCTCGATTATGGTGCGGCCCTGGCTAGGCTGCTCTTGCAAGATCACGGGCTCCAGTCCCAACCCTTCAAGGCATCTCGCCGCCGCTTGCTTGGCGGCTTCATCGCGCCCGTGAACAACGAAAACTCGATTAGAGACAGGAGCTCCGTTCACAGTGGGCACTCCAGCATTGGTTGACACTTGGTCGTCGCCAGACCACCACCTATCGATCTCCGCGATCATCGAAGCAAGTGTATCAGAGGCTCTGTTTAAGCCACTCCGATACGCTTGCGAACGTTCATATGCACTAGATGGAGCGATCATTGCGATGTAGCGGATACGTGCAAATTCTTTTGCATTGCCAGAATCGGCGCCAAATATATTGACTGTCGCGATTCGAGTGTTCCTATGCCATATTCTGAACTCTGAAGAATTCGAGTTAAGTGACCGCAATGCTGGGATTCCATCC
This sequence comes from Dehalococcoidia bacterium, assembly GCA_034423575.1. GTDB lineage: Bacteria > Chloroflexota > Dehalococcoidia > Lucifugimonadales > UBA3495 > Bin87. The sequence goes on from DAOUIF010000048.1 coordinate 60,355, forward strand.
AGCCCTTCTTGTAGGTATGCCTTCGCTTGTGCTTTGGTCGGCTTCATCATCGTGCGGGGTCTCCGTGGTCAAATCCGTGTTTCGCGATGACTCGCAAGTATGTTCTGATTATACCATTGCCCATGCTACACTGACGCGCACCCACTCCGGTTTTACGCCGGAGTGTAATCGTGGGATGGACTGCCTTCCTCGCTATGTTTGCCGACGACTGGCGCCCAGACCGCCTTTTGCCGAGACACCAATGCACACCACCGGATTGAGGAGAAATGCAATGGGAACCGTAGGGGTCACCATAAGTATCGGAGACCCGCAAGGGCAGAGGTTTGAAGAGGTCGACGCAATCGTGGACACCGGCTCAACCTTCACTGCGATCCCCCGAACCACGTTGCAGCGGCTGGGAGTGCCGGTCCAACGGTCAGTACAGTCCGAACTGGCGGACGGAAGCAACGCGCCGGTGGACATCGGAAAAACTATGATCAGGCTTGAAGGGCTGGAATTCTCCACACCGGTAATCTTCGCTGAATCCGGCGAGCCCATTTTGCTTGGGGTGGTCACGCTGGAAGAGGCGCTGCTAGCCGTCGATCCTGTGGCTGGACGCCTCATACCTACGAACGCGCTGCGCCTTTAGCCGCGGGAGCATCGCCGCGCTGAAATCGCCGTCCGCCGGCCCCATGCTATAATGCGGCGCGATTCTTATTCGAGCGGAGCATCGTTTGGATGATTAAGCGGTTTTCGGTTCTGTACGTGGGGCAGATCGACCTGGACAACGTGGGCGCGGACGGCACGCCGGCCGACCAGCGCCGTTACAGCAACGAGCAGTTGATCCAGGCCTACGATCACGCGGAAGCGCTGGCCAAGCACATGGACGAGCGCGGGTTCTATTGCATGTGGATGGCGGAGCACCACTTCCAGCACGAAGGGTACGAGTGCATCCCCAACCTGATCCTCATGGGCGTGCACCTGGCGGGACAGACCAAAAACCTCAAGTTCGGGCAGGCGTTCAACATCATCCCCATGTGGCATCCGCTGCGGGTGGCCGAAGACTTTGCCATGGCCGACATCCTGACCGGCGGGCGCATGATCTTCGGCGTGGGCCGCGGCTACCACGCGCGGGAAGTGGAGACTTTCGGCGCGCCGGTTATCGACAACGACGCCAACCGCGAGCTCTTCCTGGAGCAGATGGAGGTCATCCTCAAGGCGTTCAACGAAGAGTCCTGGAGCCACTCCGGCAAGTACTACACCATACCCCCGCAGGTTCCCTATCGCGGGTACGACCTGAAAGAGATCACGATGGTGCCCCGCCCGGTCAGTCGGCCCGTGGAGATCTGGCAACCCATCGCCAGCGGCCGCACGTTGAACTACATCGCCGAGCGCGGGATCAAGGCGATGGTGGCACTGACCGGCGAGCTGTATGCCGAGCAGATGATCACCCAGTATCACGACGCCGCGACGGGCGCGGGACGCGACATCCCACTGGGCGGCGACATGGCGCTGGGGTTCGGTTTTTATATCGCCGGCAGCCGGGAAGAGGCCATCGAGAAGGTGCGGCCCTTCCACGACGAGCGCTACAAGTGGTTCGCGCCCTTCGGGTTCGTCAGGTATACCGACGAGCAGGGCCGGCCCTGGGGTACGCCGGGAGCTCCGGCGCGGACGCCGCGGATCGAGGACGGTGTGGACCAGAAGGCGTGGTTCTGCGGCAATCCGGACGACTTCATCAGGTTCCTGCGGGAGATCGAGGAGAAGTACCCCGGGCTGGAGGACATCGTGCTGCAGTGGCCGGAAGGGATGCCGTGGGACGAGTTCAGAAACCAGTTGTCCATCTTTGCTGACGAAGTGATGCCGGCCTTCACGGGGAGGGAGGCCGTCCTTCCGGTCGGCGACGACTGACGGTAAACACCCAGCCGCCGGAGCGATTGCTTGGCGAATCCTGAGCACGTTGCCATCGTCAAAAGGCGAACGTTTGCCATAGCGCGCTGGCGAGCACGTGAGTTTCAAAGCCGCCCGCGTCTGGATCTTGCGGGCGCGTATCTAAGCGGGATCAGGATGCCAGGCGTGGACCTGGGGTTCGACGATCTGACGGAGATCGATCTGACCCGGGCGGACCTGCGGCATAGCAACTTTGGCGGAGCCCGTTTGCGCGGAGCATTCCTCACGCGCTGCAACCTCAACCGGGCGAACTTCGCAGAATGCCAGGCGGCAGAGGCGTCGTTCCTGCGTTCCGACCTCAGGGGCAGCAACTTCGACAGCGCGGACCTGAGGGGCGCCGATCTTTCCAATTGTGACATCGCCTTCGCCACGCTGGTGGGCGCAAACCTGGCCGGCGCGGACTTGACCGAAGCCGATCTGACCATGTCCGACCTGACCGACGCCAACCTGAGCGGCGCCAAGCTGAGCGCAGCCTGCCTGGACGTCGCCAACCTCACGCGTTGCGACCTGCGCCGGGCGACGCTGGTGCGCACCCGCCTCGACCGGACGCTGCTTGAGGAAGTCGTCCTAGATATGACGCTCTTCGCCGACTGCGACCTGAGCGCTGCATTAGGGTTGGAAACGCTACGTCACGACGGGCCGAGCATTGTCGGCGCGGACACGCTGGCGCGCTCCAATGGCGGCATTCCGGAGTCATTCCTGCGGCCGGCCGGAGTGCCACCGGAATTCATCGAAAGCCAGGGCAAACTCGGCGACCAGAAAACGCCACACCGCAGGGTCCTGCTGATCGGCTCGGTGGTGGACGACACCATAGTTAGGTGGCTGGAAACGGAGCTGAGGTCGATGGGGTTGCAGTGCTGGAGCTTGCTGGCGGACGACGAGGAAGCGGCATACAACACATCGGTTATTCCGCCGATGAGCCGATTCAGGGACTTCGACCGGGTGGCATTGCTCTGCTCACGGGACGCGCTGGAAAGCCCGGCCTGCTGGCGGCTGTACCAGGAGATCATGCAACGGCAGACGACCTCGGCGGCCCGGCGTTCCTACGTGGCGGCTCTGGAAATGGACGACTGCCTGAAGAATGACAGCGACGCACTGTACCGGCAGCTGGGCGGCGGGCCCATCGCGCGCCTGCGCCCGCGCAAGGACCGTGTCGGTGGGTACCGGCGCGACCTGCCGGGCGTGATGGCGACGTTGACCGCGGAAATCAAAGCGCAGCCGGACGAATGGGACGACGAACCGGACGCCGACGAGGCTGAAGCGGCGGCAGGATAAGCCGGCGCGCAGTCAGTGAGGGTGCTGGGAGTAGTCCCAGTCGGCGGGCACGTACTCGATGCGAACGTCGCTGCCCAGCATAAGGCAGGCTTCTCCCCACTGGTCGGGCGCGGCGACGTCCCAAGGGTCGCCGCCGTCCGCGGGCCGGAGTCGGATGCCGTCCACGCCGCCGTAGATCAGCATGATCACGCCCTCGCCGGAGTCTTCCGACAGCGCGGCCATGGCCGGGCAGGGCTCTCCGTTCTCCCATCCGACGACGTCACACCAAACGTCGGCGCCCAGGGGATCGGGAGCCAGGACGCGCACGATGGGCTGCGGATCGATCAGCAGATCGAAGACCCGGTTGAGGTCCATGGGGCTGTTGCCGTCGGCGATTACTTCAACTTCGTACAGCATATCGGTGATTGGGGAGTGGAGCGGTTATGTCCGGCCGACTGAGGCCGGCGGTGCCGGGCCCGACCCGGTGCTACAATGTCCGCGCCTGTTGGATCTGGGCGAAAACGCAGGGAAAGGAAGTGGTTATGGCTGGCATCTCTTTCGAAAAACACACGCTGCCCAACGGTTTGGATGTGATCCTGCATCAGGACCGGTCAATCCCCGTGGCGGCGGTCAACGTGTGGTACCACGTGGGTTCCAAGGATGAGGAGATCGGGCGAACCGGCTTTGCTCATCTCTTCGAGCATATCATGTTCCGGGGGACGCGACACCACAAGGCCAGCCATTTCGAGCCTCTGCAGAAGATCGGGGCGACGCTGAACGGCTCAACCACGGGTGACCGCACGAATTACTGGGAGGACGTCCCCTCCAATTACCTGGAGCTGGCGTTGTGGCTCGAATCGGACCGGATGGGGTTCCTGCTGGACGCGCTGGACCAGGACGGGTTCGACACCGAGCGGGACGTGGTAAAGAACGAGCGCAGGCAGAGTTATGAAAACCGTCCCTACGGCATGGCGCAGTGGCATATCCAGCAATCCCTGTTCCCGCTTCCCCATCCGTACCACTGGATGACCATCGGTTCGCAGGAGGACCTGGACGCTGCGAGCCTGGAAGACGTGAAAGATTTCTTCCGTCAGTACTATTCGCCGTCCAACGCCAGCTTGGCCATTGCGGGGGACATCGACGTTACCGAGGCGCTGGATCTGGCGCATCGCTATTTCGCGGACCTGGATCCGGGTCCTAGCGTGCGCCGGATCGAAAGGGCGGACTCGCTGCTATCGGGACGGGTGGACCTGGAGATGACGGATCGGGTCACGCTGCCGCGCATCTACGCGGCGTGGTTGGCTCCGGCCAATTTCTCGGGCGAGGACGACGCGGGCGACATTCTGCGCGCCATCCTGTCCGACGGGCAAAGCAGCCGGATGTACCGCACACTCGTGTACGAGAAGCAGGTCGCCCAATCAGCATCGATTGGCTACCACGCGGCGGAAATCGCCGGGCAATTTCGTATGGAGCTGACGCCAGCGGAGGGCCATACGCTGGACGAAGTGGAGGAAGCGGCCGAGGCGGTGCTGGCCGGCATCGCCGAAAATCCGCCGACGGAAGAAGAGTTCGAACGGGCCATCAACCGGATTGAGATGCAGCATCAACGGATGCTCTCCCGGGTCGGCGGCTTTGGCGGGCGGGCTGACGCCCTGAACTACTTCAACGTGTTCACCGGCGACCCGGACGGCCTGAATCGGGTGATGGACCAATATCGCCGCGTCACGCTGGACGACGTGCTTAAAGCCCACGCCCAAATCATGGAAGCCGGGCAGGTGCGGATGCGGGTGTACCCGGAAAGGTCTTTGAGCTCCGCCACCGTGGCACTGGACCGAACGCAACAGCCAGCCGGCAAGCCGACGCCGTCTTTCGTGCCTCCGGTCCCCGAGCGGTCACGGCTCGCCAATGGGATGGAGGTGGCGGTAGTCGCCAGGCCGGGAACGCCGCTGGTGACCTTTGCGCTGCTGGCGCGAGACGGCGCGATCGGAGACCCCACCGCTCTGCCCGGGCTGACGTCGTTCATGGCGGCTTTGATGGATGAAGGCACGGCCAACCGGAGCAGCCAGGAAATAGCCGGAGCCTTCGAGCATATTGGCTCAAGGCTTGCGGTCGAGGCGCGCAAAGAGATCACGTTGCTCACCGCTGAGACTTTGAACCGGCACTGGGCGCACGCGCTGGGGCTGGCTGCGGATGTAGCGCGCAACGCCAGTTTCCCGGACCACGAGGTGGAACGGGTCAGGCGCGAGCGGCTGACCGACCTGCGCCGCGCCCGGGATGACGCCGGATTCGTTGCCGACTCCAACTTCGGGGCGCTGGTGTTCGGCCCGGAATCACCCCACGCGCACTCGAACCTGGGCAACGAAGCCGCGGTGTCGGCGGCGCGGAGGGACGATCTGGTGGAGCGACACCGCCAGGCGCTCCGGCCGAACCGTTTGAGTCTGCTGGTGGCTGGCGACGTTAGCCTGCGGGAGGCGGTGACCGCCGCCGAGGACTGTTTCGGCGATTGGTCGCCGGGAGCGGACGGGAACGACGGTGTCAGTATCGCTGACGTCGCCGCCGTGTCTGGACCTCGCCTGTTCCTTATCGACAAGCCCGGAGCCGCTCAGTCAGTGATCCGGGCCGGAATGCCGCTGGTGGCACGCCGGGATCCGGATCACATGGCGCTGTCCGTTCTGAATTACGCATTCGGCGGGCAGTTCTCCGCGCGCCTCAACCAGAACCTCCGCCAGGACAAAGGGTACTCCTACGGATACAACTCAGGAATATCGTGGTACAACGCTCCATCGCTGTTGTCCGCCGGCGGCAGCGTCCAGACAGAGGTGACACGTGAAGCGGTGGTCGAGACGTTGCGCGAGTTCGAGGACATCAGCGGCAGACGACCGCTCACCTCTGAAGAGTTGGAAAACGCGCGGAACGGATTGCAGTTGGGGTATCCGTCGGGTTTTGAGCGACCCGCGCAACTTTTGGGACAGTTGATACCGCTGGTGCAGTTCGAACTGCCCACGGACTACTTCCGGACATTCGAGCAGCGGTTGGGCGCCGTCAGCCTGGCCGATACGCGCCGAGTGGGAGCCGAGTACCTCCCGGTGGAGCGGCTGAGCGTGTTGGTGGTGGGCGACCGGGAGCGGGTAGAGGGCCCGCTGCGTGATTTGGGATACGGCCTGACGGTGCTGGACGCGGAAGGTGCGGTGATTGGCTGACCCGCTATGGGGATCGTTGGCCGCCACTTGGGCATGCATTCAAACCGAGCAGCAACTGCGTGACACATTGATCACCGCAACGCCGCCCGTTGAGCCGCGAACAGCGGTTCCATGCCGTGCGCTGCTAACGCTATGGCCTCAGCGACCCGTTCGCGGTGGAACGGTTTGCCCTCTGCGGTGCCCTGGATTTCTACTACTGAACCGGCGTCCGTCATGACGATGCTGAAATCGGCGTCTGCGGTGGAGTCTTCCGAGTAATCCAGGTCGAGGAGCAGATTGTTCTCGCAGAGCCCGACACTGATTGCTGCGACGGAGCAGCGCAATGGGACCAGGTCCAGTTTGTGCGCTGATACCAACGAGCGTAAGGCCAGACTCAGAGCGACAAAGGCGCCGGTGATAGCAGCGGTTCGGGTGCCGCCGTCCGCCTGGAGCACGTCGCAATCCAGGTAAATCGCTCGTTCGCCCAGGGCTTTCAGATCGGTGGTGGCCCGCAGTGACCGGCCGATCAGGCGTTGAATTTCCTGGGACCGGCTGGCGGTCCTGCCCGAATCGCGGTCGCGCGATCGCCTGGATGACGTAGCGCGGGGGAGCATGTCGTACTCGGCCGTGACCCATCCGGCCCCGCGACCCCGCATCCACCGGGGCACCTGTTCCTCCACCGAGGCGGCGCACAGGACCGCGGTGTTGCCCGTTTCGATCATGGCGGACCCTTCGGCGAAGGGCTGGCATCCCGGCGTGATGCGCACGTTTCGAGGTTGGTCCCATCGTCGGCCGTCGGCGCGAACGCCCTTGTTGTTCATATGGCAATCTTCCCGGTCGAGATTTGGCACCATTTTGCCACAAGCCCACGTGACCGACGGTAATCGCGCATCGGGGAATCGGTTGCATCGCTGGCGGCGAAAGCGCACAATCGGCGAATGATTTCCGGACTGTTTGACTCGCCCTGGCATCTGCTGGGCCTCGCTGGCTGGTGTTTCCTCATGGGCTGGGGTTTTCGCATCGGCCTCGTGCGCATGGCCCTTTCGTTGGGCGTGTTGGGTTTGCTGATTGGAGTGGCATGGTTGTTCAAGGACGCGGGATCGCCGGCCCTGGTGTACGGGCCGCTCGCCTTCGTGGGCGTCATCTGCGTGATCAGTGTGGGCATATTCGGCCGCGGGCTGGAGCAGCGGCTGGGTTACGGGTCCACGGCAGTTCGAGTCAACCACGCCGGCGGCTTGCTGTTGGGGCTGCTCATTGGCGGCGCGGTCTGGCTCTTCGCGCAGTAATGCGCGGCGCTCGCAGCAGGCGACCAAAGAAGGCAGGCCCCGTAGGCCGGCATCCGTTGCGGGATTTCTTCGCTGCTATAATCCGGATTAACGTCAGTGGTTACGGTCGACCAGGCGAGGCAAGGGCATGAATGCGATCAAATCTGACACCGACGCCGTGGGCGTGATCTTGGCGGCAGGTCGCGGCAGCCGGATGCGGTCACGGCTGCCCAAACCGCTGCACCGCGCCGCCGGCAAACCGCTGATCAGCTATCCCGTCGAGCTGCTGGCCCAATGCGGAATCGAAAAGATTGTCGTTGTGGTTTCCCCGGAAAACGGCGAGGCAATTTCTGCCGTGTTGGGCAGCGGGATAACGTGTGCGGTGCAGACAACCCCGGAAGGAACGGCCCACGCCGTTGCCAGCGCGCTGGCATCGCTACCCACCGTGCCGTCTCAGGTGGTCGTGCTGGCCGGCGATACTCCGCTGGTGCGGCCCGGGTCAGTGCGCGACCTGATGTCTGACCACGCGAGTTGCAGCAGCCGGGGCATGACCATCCTATCTGCGGCTGACGCATTCGCTCCTGACTTGGGGCACATAAAAAGGGTTGGCTCCGCAGGCGCGTCCGGCCCGGTCATTGCCATTGAGGAAGCGTCAGAACGGCAGGACGACGCCATCGGCCCGGCAGAGGTCAATACCGGGGTTTACTGTTTCAACGGCCTCTGGCTGGCCGACATGGTTCACAGAGTCCGTCCGGCGCCGTCCGGGGAACGCTACCTGACCGCGCTGGCTGCCATGGGGGCCGACGCCGTATCCGCCCTGGCCATAGCGTGGGCCGACGAAGCGATGGGCGTCAACGACCGCCTCCAGTTGTCCGCGGTCGAAACCGTGCTCCGCGACCGCATCAACTGCCATTGGATGACAGAGGGCGTTACCATCGTTGACCCATCCACCACCTATATCGACGCCGACGTGGCAATAGGTTTGGACACCGTGATACTGCCCAATACGATGCTTACTGGTCGCACCGTCATCGGCGAGGAATGCGAAATCGGCCCCAATTCCGTTGTCAGGGATACTGTTGTCGGCGACCGTTGCCGCATCGTGGCCTCAACCCTGGAGGAGGCCCGGGTCCATTCTGACGTAAGCATTGGCCCCTATTCCCATTTGCGTGCCGCGGCGCTGATCGAAGAGGGGGTGCATTTGGGCAACTACGTAGAAGTGAAAAACAGCAGGGTGGGCGCGGGTACAGCTGCCGGTCATTTCTGCTACCTGGGCGACGCCGATGTCGGGGCCGGCGTGAACATTGGCGCGGGAACTATCACCTGCAATTACGACGGCGTGGACAAGCACCAAACGGTGATTGGCCGGGGCGCGTTCATCGGGAGCGACACGATGCTCATTGCCCCGGTGAGCGTAGGAGAGGGCGGGACCACCGGAGCAGGGGCGGTGGTGACACGCGACGTGCCGGAGGGTAGACGCGCCGTCGGAGTTCCTGCTAGACTTCTTCCGCAACAACAAAGCGGGAGCGATTGACCCGCTCTCGGCGCGACGAGCGCCGGTTGAGGGCCACTGGCTTGGATACTGATAGTACCTTACCTCCGTTATTATTTCTGGCAGCTTCGCTGCTGATTTTCGCTTGGGCCAGTGTCGCTGTAGCATCCAGACGACAAAGCCAAGCCAGCGCGGTCTTTTTGACCCGGCCGGCATCACCGGCCATCGGAATTTTGTTAGCCGCCGCCGCTGCCGCAGTCGGCGGCTCTGCTTTGGCCATCGCGTATCAACTGGCCAACGGCTCGCCGGCGATCATCGCGCTGGCGTTAGCGGTGTTGGCGACCTCCGCGGGCCTGGCGTGCATCTACGTCGGCGCTCGCCTGTTGGCCCGACGATTTCCACGGGTCGTGCGGAGGATGGCGGATCCGAGGCGGTGGGCAGGTGACGCCAACTGGACCCATTCCGAAAACGGCCCCAGCCTTCCCATAGCGGTGGATGGGAGTCCTGACGGGAATTCCGAGAACGGTTACGCGGACGGGTCGACGCTGACGCCGGCGGAGTTGATGAACCTGGACCGCAACGACATCGACATGGTCCGATCCATCAGTCATATGGACGATCTCGATGTTAAGGACATTATGGTGCCCAGCCTGGACGTGCAGGCGGTGGAGGTGACGACCCGCATGGAAGAGCTGGTCGGGATGCTGGTCAGCACCAGGCACACGCGGTTGCCGGTTTACCGGGACACCATGGACCATGTAGTGGGGATCATCCACATCAGCGACGTGTTGAAGGTGGTGGCCGACGGCACCATCGAGACCAAGGTAGACGCCATCATGCGGGAACCGGAATTCGTGGCGGAGAACATGGCAGTCGACGATTTGCTCCACCTGATGCGATCAAAATCCCTGCAGATGGCCATTGTTGTGGACGAGTACGGCGGGGTAGAAGGAATTGTGACCCTGGAAGACGTGCTGGAAGAAATCGTCGGCGAAATCGATGACGAGTTCGATGACGCCGCCGCCGGAGAGCTGGAACCCGCCGCCGATGGGACCTGGTTGGTGAAAGCTACTGCCCCGGTGGAAGACGTGGCCCGCGTTGTAGGCTTGGAGTTCGATTCGGGGGACGTGAATACCATCGGCGGGTATGTTTACACGCGACTGGGGCGGATGCCGTCTGTGGGCGACGTGGTTGTTTCGGATCAGGCGTCGATCGAGGTCACGCAGGTGCGGGGGCGCCGGATATACGAACTGCGGCTGGTTCCCCCAGCCGCAGCAAAGCAAGGCAAGAGCGGATAGCCTTCAAGTCCAACCGGAACTGAATTAGCGGACCCCGACCAACTCTCCGCTCAGGATCAGGAAGTGGTCGTACCAGCCGTTGGGCACGGGCACGACCAGGTGGATGGTGCTGCGGTCGCTGCTGTTGAGGCGCAGGTCCCCTGCCCGTACCACCTCGCTGTGCGTACCAGCGTAAAGGTAGTTGCGCTCCGAGGTGTTGACGAACATGAACAGCTCTTCGCCTTCAGCAATCAGATGAGGAGCGCGGGTCAGATTGCCGAAGCTGCGTACCCCCGAACCAGACGGCCCGAACAGCCACATCGCGCCGCGTTCGCCGGGATTGGCAGTCACGGAGGCGTAACCGGCGGCTGGGTTGTCTGCCGCGGCGTAGTTGGCGATGGAGCTGCCGGAAACGCTAACCTCGTCCAGCTTGGCGTCAATGCCAAGCGAAGGAACGATGAGGCGGGACGCTGTCGGCTGAGTCCCCACGGGCCAGGCCGCGGAACTGGGCATCTCGGTGTAACCCAATTCCGCCAGGCGCTGGGAGTACGCCCCGGCGGGCAGCGAAACGATGGACGCGCCGGTCCCGCCTTCGGAGCCAGCCGGCCCGGCGGCTTCGATCAGCGTGGCGTCCTGGCGCAGCGCCTCGTAGTCGTCAAGGCTGGCCCGCAAGAAATATAGATACCCGTAGTATGCGATACCGGCCGCGGCCAGTACCCCGCCGACTGCCAGGAGAGAGATGCCTGCCCAGCGCAACCCGTAATACTGCGCGCGGGTGCGCATCTGCATGTAATCAAGTCCAATCTGCATTTCAGTTCCCTGAGTATCAGTCGCGCCAAGTTCAGTTAGAGCGCGCGTTTCCGTCCCGCCTTCGACACCGGCAGGCTGTGTTTTGGACCCCGCAGGGGCTGGGCGCCATTATCAGTGCCTTCCCGCCCGGATGGGTTCGTTGACGAATATGTCACCGTTGCGAATTTTGATGTTATATCCGCAGCTGGGGTTGGTGCAGGTCCAGGCTTTATAGTGAACCGGAGCACCCTGCGCGCCGTAGTCCGAGAGCGGCACCAACGTCCCGATGTTACATTGCTGGCAAATCGGGAACTCCATCGCTTCCACCAACATTACCTCCCTTACCCATTCCAGACTGGGTGTGCGGCCCGGAGTATAGGCTCGTCGCCAGTGATTTGCCTGCATATGCGGCAGCGATATTTGGCGGTTTTACAAAAACTTGACGATTGTGTGGTTACATCGCAAATCAAAAAGTGCGGGGCAGTGCACGACACTGCCCCGCAACCCAATAGACGACGGTCTGCCGGACTACTCCAGATAGTCGCGCAGTTTCTTGGACCGAGTGGGGTGGCGCAGCTTACGGATGGCTTTTGCCTCGATCTGCCGGATACGCTCCCGGGTCACCCCAAATTCGCGACCGACCTCTTCGAGGGTCCGGGTGCGGCCATCTTCCAGACCGAAGCGCAGCTTGAGCACGCGGCTCTCGCGGTCGGTGAGGGTGTCCAGAACCTCTTGGACCTGCTCACGGAGCAGTTGCGCGGATGCAGCGTCAGCCGGGGCGAGGGTGGTGCGATCTTCGATGAAATCACCCAGGAAGGAGTCTTCCTCCTCGCCGATTGGGGTCTCCAGCGAGACCGGCTCCTGGGAGATCTTCTGGATTTCCTCGACCTTTTCCGGCGTCATCTCCATAGCTTCCGCCAGCTCTTCGGTGGATGGCTCACGGCCCTTTTCCTGCAGCAGGCGGCGGTGGTGTCGCATCAGCTTGTTGATGGTTTCCACCATGTGAACCGGGATGCGGATGGTGCGAGCCTGGTCAGCGATGGCGCGGGTGATAGCCTGGCGAATCCACCAAGTGGCGTAGGTGCTGAACTTGTAACCCTTGCGGTAGTCGAACTTTTCCACCGCGCGGATGAGGCCGATGTTGCCCTCCTGGATCATGTCCAGCAGAGCCATGCCTCGACCGATGTATTTCTTGGCCACGCTCACCACGAGGCGAAGGTTGGCTTCTGTGAGATGGGTCTGGGCCCGCTCGCCGTTCTTCATCGTGATGTAGTAGTAGCCGGCTGCCTCCAACTTCTTCGCCTCGACGCGGTCGATCAGGCCGGGGTCCCGGAGCAATTGAGAAAGCAGCAGCAGCGAGCACTCGTCATCGTGGACGTACACGGAAGGGACGTCCAGACCCTGTTCCGGGTTGTAACAGCCTTCCACGCCATCCGGGTGCAATTCTGCCCAGATCGGCACGTAGCCGGTGACCACGTCGACGACGTTCTGGGGCAACACCCAGGTGTCCAACGAGAGTTGCACGATACGCTGGTAGGCTACCTCTGGGCTGATGCCCAGATCGCTGGCAACCTGGTCAATCATTTCCTGTGACACTTCGGCGTCGATGGCTTTTCGAAGCGCCGGGGAATCCTTGACCTCATCCAGCGGCATGGCCTCGTTGAGTTCGAGATAGCGGGCGAGAGAGCGAACCAACGGGGCCGCGTTGGCGATACGGGCCAACAGCAGCATGGTGGTTTCCCACACCGCGTTGTCCAGCTCGACGTCGCCGATGATGGGGAGGTAGTCGACGCTGAAGCCGTTCGCCAACCGGGCCGCCACCCTCCGACACGTGTCCTTGGACTCGAGCAGCGGCTGACCGTCGAGGGCTTTCTCGATCTCTTCCGGGTTGTCCAGCTTGGACAGGTAGCTCATGCCGTCGAACTTGCGCAGGTGGTTCAATCCCTCAAGTTCACGAGCCAGCCGGCGTTCGTCGGCCGAGGTCAGAAGATCGACCCGGCCGATTTCGCGCAGGTACATCCGGACGGGGTCGTCCAAGGCGTCGGTACCTTCGGATGTATCAACGTCGGCCCAGTCGCGTTCCTCGCGTTCCATGTCCCGGGCGGACGGGCCGTCCAGCTCGGGCAGCACGGTGCGCACAGCGGCCGCGCGCCGGATTTGCCATTCGTCTTCGCTCGAGTCCGGGTCGTCTACGATCACGACCGCGACGTTCACGTCGTCCTCTTCGGCGCGTTCGTCCTCGTAGTCGGCATCATCGGTCGCGGCGGCATTGGAGCGGGCGCGACCGTAGTTTCCAGAATCGTCGGAGATGGCGACCGCTTCACCCGCGTCGTAGTCCCCGTCTTCGTCGGGAACGATTACGTTGCGGCGGTTGTTGATGATGGTCATAAACCTCTCCTTTACCTGTTGTGTGGCGAGGCCGGCTGCCGCAGCAGGTCGATCTCGCGTAGGCTGTTCTTACTGTCCAACCAAAGGTTTGCGACGGGTGAGTGAGGATCCGCTAAATCCTCTTCGGCCATCGCGTTAGCCAATTGGGAGTTCTGATTGATCGAGTGTTCGCGCTGGAGACGAAGACACGCTTGTTTCAATGCGCTCTCGACCTTGGCCGGTGTTGGCAGCACTGGGTCGCTGTTTAGCAGTTGGTTGAAATGTTGCTCCAATTCTGGTGTGACCGAAGCCTCGTCATTCCCGTTCGATTCCATAAGAGAAAATACGTACCGCAAAATTTCGCGGTTCTCGGTTCGGCTGAACCATTCCGAACGCACCGACTTCACCGCCTCGCCTCCGATCTGCTCGGGGTGTTGCAGCAGAATTTTCAACACCAATTCCTCGGCCGCGTTTGCGTCGCGGCCAGGTAGCGGCGTGGCTTCATCGGCCGTGTCCGGCGCATGGTTGACGCGCCTGCTTCGAACTTCCGCGCGGGCTGCTATCGGCATCGCCGCACGGAGGGTAGCCACGTCGACGCCGAAGTGAGCCGACAGGGCGTCAAGATAGAAGTCCCGTTTAATGGGATCAGGAACGTGGGCCACGAAGCGCAGCATGGTCTGCGCGGCCCACGATCGTCCGTCTGCGCTGGTAACGTCGACGCGCTCCGTCAGCGCGCCCAACAGGTAGTCGAACAGCGGGGAGGCAGCCTCGACAAACTCGCTCCACTCCTGGGGTGACTGGCGAATATAGTCGTCTGGATCTTTCCCGGCCGGCAACTCCGCCACACGAAGATCCAACGCTTCAGGCTGCTGCAACACGGACGATCCGGCCTGGCCGGCGGATCTTTGGTCGCGCTGCTGGAAAACCCCCCAGGAAGACTCCAGGCTCCGTAGCGTCGCGTTGCGGCCGGCTGGGTCGCCGTCGAGAGCCATCGTCACACGATGGGTGAGCCTCCGTACCAGCGCAACCTGGTGTTCGGTGAGAGCCGTTCCCATGGAAGCGACCACGTTGTCGAACCCATGCTGGTGCGCCATCACGGCGTCCATGTAACCCTCGACGATGACGGCGCCGTGTTGGCGAACTGGTTCCTTGGCCAAGTGCATTGCGTACAGGATGCGAGATTTGTCGAATACGGCCGTGCGTGGTGTGTTCAAATATTTGGGCGTTGCATTGTCGTTCAGTGCCCGGCTGCCGAAACCGGCGACGCGCGCAGACCAGTCGCGGATGGGGATCATCAGACGGCCGCGAAACAGGTCGTAGTAGCGTCCATCTTCAGTTTCGCGTGCCAGGCCGGCCGCAGCGATGGTTTCAGCCTCATAACCGGAATCGGCCAGGTGCGCCAGCAAGCGATTGCCCCGCGCCGGGCTGTAACCGAACTCAAAGGTCTGCAACGACCGGTCGTTCAAGCCCCGCCCGTGCAGATACTCACGCACGAAAGCTGCCTCCCGTTCCCCAAGCATCCGCTGGAAAAACTGGCGCGCCGCGTCGTTGATCTCAAACAGCATCCGGGAGCGGCCGCCGGATTCCGCCTGGTCGGTGATGGTGATGCCGACGCGGGCTCCCAAACGGACCAACGCCTCACGGAAGTCGACCCGATCCGCCTTCATCACGAAGGAGAAGGCGTCACCGCCCTCAGCGCAAGCGCCGAAACAGCGCCAGGACTGACGGTCAGGAAATACGAAGAAGGACGGTGTCCTTTCCTGGTGGAAAGGGCAATTCGCCTTGAAGGAACTACCCGATCTCTGCAACTGAACGTATCCGCCGACCAATTCGACGATGTCCAGCCGGCTTTTTACGTCATCAAGTTGCGTCATAGGAAAGCAAATTACCGTGAAGACAATTCGCCAAACGTATGGTACCACAAAATCAGCGATCGGTGTAGCACCGCCTTTACCTTGCCGAAGCGATTTCGCTACTCCGTCTCCACGGCCGGCGCGTCGGACATCGACTGATTGATCGACAGTTTCCGTAATGCGGCCAAACTCCGGAACATCTTCGCGGTGTCGCTGCACGTGACACCGTCGATTCTGGCCTACTTGGCTACCGCGCTGGCACACCTCCGATCAGACGAGTACGCTCACATGGAGGCAAGTCGCCTGCTGGAGCGCGCTTACACATAAAAAACCGCCGTCCCACCAGCAGACAGCAAGGAAAGCAAGTTACCGTTCAATCAAGAGGCAAGATTTCGAAGGCCCAAAATCCCTTACCTGAGCAATCCGGCGCCTCAGGGAACTCCGGAACCGGAACATACCCACCCCCCGCCTTGAACTTGTCACCAACCCGCACGATGACTGCGCCCCCGCCGTTGGTGACCACCACCCGGTTCCCACGGACCTCAGCCCGGAAGCCCGGCGGCCATACCACCACATGCTCGGTACCGCCTTGTGTATTTTCGATACGCAGGCAACGCCCGCGCAGTACCAGCCTGCCTCCACCCAACGCCGCCGGAGCCGAATGCGCCCCCTCTTGGTGCTTCACTCTCGGAACCACAATGCCGGCAGCGGAGACGATGGTGCGGGGTTCATCCGTGACCACGCTCACCTCATCACCGACCAGCAACTGGAACCCGGCGCAATCCCTGACGGCATCTTCGCTCCAGTCCCAGACCGCGGGATCGTCAACCAGCTCCCTCGGCCCTTCGCCGGATATGCGAACCCTATCGCCAACCCTAGCCATCAGCAGACCGTCCTGGCTCACCACCTCGATGACGCCACCAACGCGGCGCGCGGTGAACCCCGGGGGCCAGATTATCCATATTCCGGCCGGTATGTGATCAATCTCATGCGGGCCCAGGAATGAGATGCGCAGACATCCGTCTGCTTCGAATAGTTCACCATAGAGATAGTCGAATCCCATGTTTACGACTGGCTCATGGTGATGCCGTGGAATCTCGACAGGTATAGTTTCGGTGGTTCCCGAAGCAACTGGTTTGCCTGGTGTTGATTCCGCCGAACGAGTTGGAGCGCCATCGCTCCCGGGCGTTACAATTGTAACCGTGGGTGTGGGCGCAATGGTGGGTTGGGCGGCCAGTGTTGGCGGTAGGCCATGACGGGTGGGCTCCGCAACGCTCTCGGCGTCTGCTGCCTGAACCGCGGGTTGGGCGGCAGGAGTGGGCTCTGCGACAGCATCAGCGTCCACTGTCTGAACTGTGGGTCTGGCATTGGGTGTAGCCTCCGGTTTCTGACCCGCCGGCTCTGCAACGCCTTTAGTCTCTGCTATGGGCGGTGCGGAGGCGTTCTGGGGTGGGGTCTCCGCAAGCTTTGAGTTCGTCGCGACAGCCGGAGTCTCCATCGCTGCAATCCCCTGAATCGCCCCAGAAATCGGTTGAACCTCCCCGTCGCTATCCCGGCAGGACATCGAGAAAACCAGAATGATTGCGCACAAGAACAACAACGACGCGTGCATTAGTCCCATGCCTCAGGTGTCGCGCTGCAACCGGCGGTGCCATTCATGACGGCACCTGTGGCCGTAAGCCACAGGTGCCGGAGTAGGTTCAGTCGGTGAGCAAATCCAAATCTTGCAGGGACAGGTAGTTGACGGCCATGTAGATTGCCTGGTTGGGCTCGCGTCGATGGGGGCTCGGGTTGTGCGAGGCCGACGTCGTACCGTAGGCAGTGTTGAAAAGATACCATGGGCCGCCGCTATCTCCGGGTGCCGCCAAGCTGCGAGACGGATTCCTGACCAGTACCCAAGTATTGCTCCAATTGTAATCTTCGCCGTCTTCGCCCTCCCAACTCGGCCGGAACGACGTTGTGACAATCCACCCACACCCTTGTCCGGTATTCAGGCCGTACTTGCAAACCCAATCGCCCGCGCCCTGGAAGGAACGGTGGCGCTCGGACGTTATTGAACGGTGGTATAAACTACCAAACGAAATGACATTGTCCGGGGTGTAGTCGGAGCCCGCAGTGTGCCATTGTACATCGACGGATCCGCCAACGTCGCCATCCTCATAAGTCAACGCCAACGAACCTCTCGATTGGGAGTCGTGACAATGGCCGGCGGTAGTGATCCCGGTTTCGCCATGGATGGGGTTGCCATCATCATCGTAGTCGATCACTTCCTGGACAGCGAAACCGGTTGTGCAAGCATAGTTATCCGGATCGAGGATATGCTCACCACCGTGGATCGCGGAACCGTGCGCCGGGGCGCTTAGCGCACTCACCTCCTTTACAACCACTTTGGGCCCGAGACTTTCTCCGGCATTATCCAAGGCGCGCCTAAACTCCTCCTCGTCGAGAGTGTAAACCTCGACAACGTTGTCATTGACAATAACAGCAGATTCGGTAGAGACCGAGGTTTTGCCGCTGGACAAGTCCGCGGCAACCTGAGTAGCCAAAAGTGAACTCAAGCTCGTGTCGACGCTCTTGACCTGGATGGCTTCGGCTAGTCCGGCACTCTTCTGGTACCGCTCCAACGTTTCAGAACCAGACGCAGTGAAAGCGGCCACCACACGGTAATCTGGACTGTGTTCTGTCCAGAGACCGCCGAAGGTCTCCTCCTCTTCCAGCGATAGGAGCTTACGTAGATCGCCTATTTCCTCCTGCAGCCGGAGACGGCGTTTCGCTTCCTCTAGGGTAACTCCTGTGTCATCAGCGTAAGTGCGCGCATCCCGTGTGAAAGCGTCATCCGTCCCAGCATCGCTTTGGGTATTGCCCATGGCAACCAGGAGCGGAACTACCAACGCCAGAGCGATCACGCCGATCCCTGCTTGCACCTTCCTGGATCTAATCATCCTAAACCGAAGCCAAGGTGAAATCTACATTTGCAGTGCAGAGCGGGTTGGCTTGGGTGTCGGCGATTAATTCGCCGGCCTTGGCTTGGAGCACG
Organism: Dehalococcoidia bacterium; assembly: GCA_034423575.1. Classification (GTDB taxonomy): domain Bacteria; phylum Chloroflexota; class Dehalococcoidia; order Lucifugimonadales; family UBA3495; genus Bin87. Next base: position 78,794 of record DAOUIF010000048.1, read on the forward strand.
GTTCGGCAGCGATGTTTGACTTCTTCCCGTCGCTGGGTCAGATCGGTGAAAA
>DAOUIF010000049.1:0-39664 GCA_034423575.1 Dehalococcoidia bacterium
GCCGATGGCCAGCCCCCAGAGCGGCCCGCGCAATGTCGCCGCACCGGACAGCGTGCAGGGTCGCTGGGAGCAGGCGGTGAGGCAATTGGCCCGCGAGAAGGGCAGCAAGTACAACCTGGGAGCGCTCCTCCGCGACTGCCGACCCAACAGTGTTCACCTGTCCGATGACTCGGCCACCCTGATACTGCCCTTCACCAACGCCGCCAATCTGGACCGCATGCAGGAAGAACTCAACGATCCGCGGGTTCGTGATACCATTGAGCAGGCTATAGAACAGTGCTTCGGCGAACGCCACCCGTTTACGGTCACCCTGGCCGGCGCAAACGGAGATGGCGACCGCCCGGTGCGCAATTCAGTGCAGGACAGCCCTCTATACCGCACCGCCATCGGCTTGGGAGCGCGTCCCATCGAAGAGAACTGACCGGCGAGGAAAACCAGCAGGAGGCTCCGTACATATCATGATGAACCGCAAGATGATGCGTCAGGCCCAGCAACTGCAGAACCGGTTGGCCAAGGCTCAGCAGGAACTCGAAGAGATGAGCGTTGAGGGTTCCGCCGGCGGTGGCGTCGTCCGCATCACCATGACCGGCAAGCAGGAAGTCACCTCGGTCATCATCGAGCCGGAAGCAGCGGAGGATATCGACCTGCTGCAGGACCTTGTCGCCGCGGCCGTCAACGACGCCTTCAACCGGACCCAGGAACTGGCCGCCCAGAAGATGGGCGCCGTTACGGGCGGTCTCAACATCCCCGGACTGTTCTGACCCGCTGCCGGCCTGTGCTGAAAACTGGCAGGGGCGAATGATCATTCGCCCCTGCTGCGCAATCATCATTCCCTAGCGAATCCCCATGGTCAGCGAATATAACCCGGGAACCGCGCGTTCCCTCAGTCGGCTGATCGACGAGCTCAACCGATTGCCCGGCATCGGGCCCAAGAGCGCCCAGCGCATCGCCGACCACGTCATCCGGATGCCGGCCGAAGAGGCACGGTCGCTGGCCGACGCAATTCTGGAGGCCCGTGACAGCCTCGTGTTCTGCGATCCGTGCCGCAACCTCACCGATGCCTCCCCGTGCGAGATCTGCTCCAACCCTCAGCGCAACCGGGATCAGATCTGCGTGGTGGAAGAGCGGCGCGACTTGGTGGCCCTGGAACGGACCCGCGCCTATCGAGGGCTGTACCACGTGCTTCACGGCGTCCTGTCGCCGCTGAACGGGGTCGGTCCGGAAGACATTCACCTGCCCCAGTTGTTTGACCGCCTCAGCGAATCCAACAGCCCGTTCCGGGAGCTGATAGTGGCCACCAACCCCACCCTGGAAGGTGACGCCACCGCTGACTTCATTAACCGCCGGCTCGCCGGCGCGGGAATCCGGATTACCAGACTGGCTCGGGGACTGCCAGTAGGTGGATCGCTGGAGTTCGCCGACGAAACCACGCTGAGCCGCGCCCTGGCCGGACGCAGCGCTCTCGATTAGCCCGGCGGGTCTCGCGCGATGACCTCGACCCGAACCTACCGAGCCCTGGGACTAACCCTGCGCCGGTCTCCCGTGCGCGAAGCCGACCTGCTCACCGTGATGTACACCCGTGAGCACGGCAAGCTGGAACTGCTGGCGCGGGGAGCCCAACGCCTGACCAGCAAGTTGATGGGCCACCTGGAGCCTCTGACCCTGGTGCGGGTTTCCATCGCCCGGGGACGTTCCATGGATCAGGTAACCGAGGCGGAGGTGGTGGACGCTTTTCCCGCCGTCAAGCACGGCTACGAGAACTCCGCCCGCGGCCTGTACGTCGCTGAACTGGTCGATGGCTTCAACGCTTTGTCCGCCGCCAACTCCGACCTGTTCGCCCTGACCGTCCAGACCCTACAAGCGCTGGGCACGGCGGGGAACGCCGACCTTGCCCTGCGCTATTTCGACCTCAAGCTCCTCCAGCTCTCCGGGTTCATGCCCGAACTTTACAACTGCGTGGAATGCGGCACAGAGCTGGAACCCGAGCGGCACCGATTCGCCGTGGGCGCCGGAGGCGCCCTGTGCACGGACTGCGGGCCGCCCGACGTGGCGGTGCGGCCCCTGTCACTGCCGGCGTTGAAACTGCTGCGGCTGTTGCACCGTACAGGATCGGTCTCAGCATTGCCGACGCTGGCGGTTCCGCCGCCGCTGGAGCGTGAGGTTCACGAAACGCTGACCGCAACGCTGCAATATTGGTTGGACCGCAGAGTGAAATCTCAAGAATTTTTAGAAACCGCAAAATTCGCCTGAAATGGTCGAGCCTGATATTGACCCGCGAATGACCAATAGCGTAAAAACCATCGCATACAGGCAATGCAAAGCGCTCTCGATTTGATAGGGCGCATACCCGGTAGGCGCTGAAATTCGGGCTGCGTTCCTTTGGACGTATTTCCATGGCCAGCAGTCCGCAATCGGGCCCAACCCAAATGATCTTCAATGCTCGCAATGACGAGATTCCGTCACCGGCAAGGCGCGTAGGGAGTGTTCTGGGAGTGCATAAATGTTTGACAAGGTATTGGTAGCCAATCGGGGCGAGATTGCCGCACGAATCATCCGCACGTGCCAGCGCATGGGGATCGCAACCGTGGCCGTGTATTCCGAGGCGGACTCTGGCGCGATGCATACCCAGATGGCCGACCAGTCGGTGTGCATCGGGGGCGCGGAGGCAAGGGACTCATACCTGAGCATTGACGCTGTCCTCGACGCTTGCCGCACGACCGGTGCCGAGGCCATCCATCCGGGGTACGGTTTTCTGTCCGAGAACAGTGAGTTGTCGCGTCGCTGCAAGATCGAAGGTGTGGTGTTCATCGGCCCGGGCGAAGAGTTGCTCAACCAGATGGGCGACAAGCTTTCCGCCCGTCGCGTTGCCCGTAAATCGGGCCTGCCGGTCATGCCCGGCACGGAGGAGCCCGTCAGCGACGACGAGGCCATCAGCAAGGCATGGGAACTCGGCTTTCCCATGATGGTCAAGGCCACCGCCGGCGGTGGCGGCATCGGCATCCACGTGGTCCACTCCATGGCAGAACTGGAGCCGATCATCGAACGCACCCGCAAGACCGCCCAAGCGGCCTTCGCTGACTCCAGCCTGTTTTACGAGCGCTACCTCCAGGGCGCGTCCCACATTGAAGTTCAGCTGATTGCCGACCAATACGGAAACGTGCTCCACCTGCACGAGCGGGACTGCTCCATCCAGCGTCGCAACCAGAAGCTGATTGAGGAAACGCCGGCCTCTGCCAAGTTACCCCAGGAGGTCCGGAATCAGATCGGCCGTTTGTCCCGCCAGCTGGGCCGCGAGGTCGGCTACACCAACGCCGGCACCGTCGAGTTTCTGGTCACACCCGACGGGCACTTCTACTTCCTGGAAATGAACCCCCGCTTGCAGGTGGAGCACGGCGTGTCCGAGCTTCTTACCGGAAGGGACATCGTCGAACTCCAGTTGCAATCGGCCGCTGGCCTTCCCTTCACCCTGAGGCAGCGCGACATCCGTGCCCGCGGCCATGCCATCGAGGCGCGCGTGTATCCCGAGGATCCCGACACCTGCCTGCCCAACGTCGGCGTGGTCACCGACGTGCATCTGCCGGAAGGGGACAACGTGCGCGTGGACACCGCCCTTTGCGTCGGATACGAGGTTTCGCTACACTACGAACCGCTGCTCGCCAAGGTGATGGCCTGGGGACCCGACCGGGACGCGGCGATCGCCACGTTGGATTCCGCCCTGACGCATTTCAGGCTGGAGGGCGTCAAGACCAACATCCCCCTGTTGCGCGACGTGCTGGCCTCACCGGAGTTCGTGTCGGGTGCATACAACACCGGCACCCTCCCGACCATCCTTGAGCGAAGGCTGCGAGACAAAAACGCGCAATCCAACGGGCACCGCAACGTGAGCATTGGGACCAACGGCGTAAAACCGACGGACATGGCGTCGGATATGGACCCGCGCGCATTGGCGGCGGCCATCGGCGTCGCCGCAATCGCGGCACAGGGTCAGGGCGCTGCGCCAGCCGAACGCGGTTCGCGTTGGCGCACGCAGGGTCGCCGCGAACTCTTCCGTTCGCGGCTCGGCAGTGGATCCTGGTAACTTGACCACAATCAGAGTACGTGTCGGGGACCGTTGGTACACCGTCGAGGTGGGCGACCTGACCCGGTCGCCCGTTCAAGTCACCGTTGACGGCGAGACCTTCGAAGTCGACATCGATCTCGCTGCCGCTCCGGCACCTCCACGTCGGGGCCGGCCAGCCGGCGGGCTGACCGTACCCGAAGCCCCCACTACAGTGGCAGCGGGAACCGGTGCCCCCATCGACGACGACGTACTGCGCTCCCCCATGCCGGGCCGGGTGATGTCGGTCATGGTGCGGCCCGGCGACACGGTCAACGCCGGGGACGAGGTATGCGTGGTGGAGGCGATGAAGATGGAGCAGAGCATCCTGGCCCACCGGGACGGCGTGGTGAAAACCGTGTTCGTTCAACCCCTCGACTCCGTCAATGCCAACGACCCTTTGGTAGAATTGGAGTGACCCACCGCCCCTCGAAGGACGGTTCGCCATGACCGAAAAGACCGGACGCCACTCCGTCGAAGTAGTAGCAGAGGTCAAGTCCATGGACTTGGACTTGAACCACAACGGCGTCTACAAGCTGCTGTTGGAAGACGGCTCAACCGTCCTCGCCGATTTCACTGCCTCCCAGTGGGCGCACCTTGAGGCCATGCATAACCGGGGGAAGTACAGCGTGAAGCTAGTGGGAGAGGGCGATTATGCCGGCGGGCAATTGAGGCGTATCGTCTGCATCGACCTCAAGAAGACGCACAGGATAGTGCCTCCGGCAGACCCCGAAGAGCCTACTCTGTGGCACAAGATCGACCAGATCAGCAAGTCCGTTGACTGGTCCGACGTCCCCACAGACGGCGCCAAGAACCTCCACCATTATCTATACGGGCGACCCAGGGTGGATGACTGAATGGTCCCGGTCTTCGCGGATGCCAGTTACTGGATTGCGAGGTTGAACGAGCGTGATTCTTTCCACGAGATCGCTGTTTTGTTCTCAGAGTCTCTCGGAACCTGGCGTGTGGTAATCAGTGAACTCGTGCTTAGCGAGGTGTTAAACTTTTTCCCGGAATTCGGACCGGCCAAACGACGCGCCGCAGTTACCTTGGCACGAGAACTCCAAGAAAGCATCCATGTGGAGGTCGTCAGCCTGTCGGACGTTCCCTTTTGGGATGTTGTCGATTATTACGACGCCCGCCCTGACCAAGAATGGGGTTTGGTGGACTGCTCCAGCTTTCGGTTGATGGCTGCGCTGAATATCCGGGAAGCGTTGACCAACGACCACCACTTCACCCAGGCCGGTTTCACCATCCTCATGCAGTAGGGCCGCTTTATGCCGCAGGAAGTCATCTTCATCAAGGGTGCCCGCGAGCACAACCTGAAGAACGTGGACGTGACGATTCCACGAGACCGGCTCGTCGTGATCACCGGCGTGTCCGGGTCCGGCAAGAGCAGCCTGGCTTTCGACACCATATACGCCGAGGGCCAGCGCCGCTACGTGGAGTCCCTTTCGGCTTACGCTCGCCAGTTCCTGGGGCGCATGGACAAGCCCGACGTCGACTACATCGAGGGTCTGTCGCCGGCAATTTCCATCGACCAGAAGGGCGTCTCCCACAACCCTCGCTCGACCGTGGGAACCGTTACCGAGATTTACGACTACCTGCGTCTGCTGTTCGCCCGGGTCGGCAAACCCCACTGCCCCAAGTGCGGCAACCCGGTCGCCCGCCAGACGGTCCAGCAGATCGTCGACGCCATCCTGGGGCTGCCCGAGTCATCCCGCATCACGCTGCTGGCGCCGAAGGTGCGCCGCAAGAAGGGCGAGCACCGCGAGGTGTTCGAGGCCGCCCGCCGCGGCGGATTCGTCCGCGTCCGCGTCAACGGCGAAGTCATGCTGGTGGAGGACACCGACGCCCTCGCGCTGGACAAGCAGAAGTGGCACTACATCGACATCGTGGTCGACCGCCTCATCATCCGGGGCGACACGGAACCCAGCCGCGTCACCGAGTCGGTGGAAACCGCGCTGCGCGAAGGCGAAGGCGTCCTCACGGTGGGCCGCGAGGACGAGGACGACCTGGTTTTCAGCGAGCAGTTCGCCTGCGTGGCCTGCGGTATCAGCCTGCCCGAAATCGAACCGCGCACCTTCAGCTTCAACAGTCCCCATGGAGCGTGCTCGACCTGCACCGGCCTGGGATACCAGCTCGAGGTCGATCCGTCGCTGGTGATCCAAAACCGCTCCCTTTCCCTGCTGGAGGGGGCCATCGTGCCCTGGGCCCGTTCCGGGGCCGCCAACGCCTGGTACGCCAGCATGATGGAAGCGGTGGCGCAGGAGTTTGACTTCTCCCCTCACACTCCGGTGCGTGAGCTGACCGAGGAGCAGCTCAACATCGTCCTCTACGGCGCCGGCAAGAAGCAAGTGCAGGTGCGCCATCGCACGGGTCGGGGCCGAACCTACTCCTGGAACACCACTTACGAAGGAGTGATCCCAAACCTGCAACGCCGCTACCGGGACACCGAGTCCGACCACACCCGCGGCGAAATCGAACGGTACATGGCCCAGCGGGCCTGTCGGTCCTGCACCGGGGCGCGGCTCCGCCCGGAGGCCCTTGGTGTGCTGATCTGCGGTCGGAACATCATCGAGGTCACTGGCCTCACCATCGGGGAAGGGCTCAACTGGGTGCGCAGCATCAAGCCGGTGGCGGATTCACCGGATCAAATCCCCGTCAACGGCAGCAACGGTCACCACTCTCCCGAAACGCTTCCGACCGACGAGCCACCGGCGTCCGCCAACGGCAGCAACGCAAAAGGCCGGCGGGGCCGTCGAAACGGGCGCCGTGCGACTACCCCCGACGTGCCCAGCCACCTGACCCCGCGCGAAATGGTCATCGCCGATCAGATCCTCAAGGAAATCGAGGGCCGCCTGCACTTCCTGGACAGCATCGGCCTCGACTACGTGACAATGAGCCGCACCGCCCGGACGCTTTCCGGCGGAGAAGCCCAGCGTGTCCGGCTGGCCACCCAGATCGGCAGCGGACTCACCGGCGTGCTGTACGTTTGCGATGAACCCACGGTCGGGCTCCATCCCCACGATGACCATCGCTTGATCGGGACCCTGACCCGCCTGCGCGACATGGGCAACACGGTGATCGTGGTTGAGCACGACGACGCCATGATGCGCGCCGCCGACCACATCGTCGACCTCGGACCTGGCGCCGGAGAGCACGGCGGCAACATCGTGGCCACGGGCGACGTCGCGGAGGTGATGACCAACGAAGCGTCCCTCACCGGCGCGTACCTCAGCGGGCGCAAGCGCATTCCCATCCCGGAAGAACGACGCGAGGGCAACGGGAAATCCATCACCGTGACCGGAGCACGGGAAAACAACCTCAAGGGCATCGACGTCGAGTTTCCGCTGGGTCTGCTGGGGTGTGTCACCGGGGTGTCGGGCAGCGGCAAGAGCACCCTGGTGTACGACATCCTCTACAAGCGTTTGGCGCAGGCAGTTGCCCAGGGTCGAGACCGTCCCGGCGACCACGACGACGTCACCGGCATCGAGCACATCGACAAGGTCGTGAACATCGACCAGTCGCCCATCGGCCGTACGCCGCGCAGCAATCCGGCCACCTACACCGGCGCCTTCACGCCTATCCGGGAACTGTTTGCCACGCTGCCCGAGGCTCGTATTCGGGGTTACAAGCCGGGCCGCTTCTCCTTCAACGTCAAGGGCGGCCGCTGCGAGGCATGCCAGGGCGAAGGCTACATCCAGATCGAGATGCAGTTCCTGCCCGACGTCACCGTGCCTTGTGAGGTCTGCCAGGGTCGCCGCTACAACAGGGAGGCGCTGGAGGTGACCCTGCGCGACCAGTCCATCGCCGACGTGCTGGCGATGACCGTGGAAACGGCGCTGGACTTTTTCTGGAACTACTCGCGCATCCGCAGCAAGTTGGAAACGCTGCGGGACGTGGGGCTGGGTTACATCCGCCTGGGCCAGCCGGCAACGACCCTCTCCGGAGGCGAAGCGCAGCGGGTCAAGCTGGCGACCGAGCTGTCCCGCCGCGCCACCGGCCGCACCCTGTACCTCCTGGACGAACCCACCACCGGCCTCTCCTTCGAGGACTGTGCCGCCCTGCTGCGTGTCTTGCACCGGCTGGTCGACCAGGGCAACTCGGTGCTCCTCATCGAGCACAACCTGGACCTGATCAAGAACGCCGACTGGATCATCGACCTGGGACCCGGCGCAGGCCATCTGGGGGGCAACTTGCTGGCGTGCGGAACACCGGAGAAATTGGCGCAGGCAGAGCAGAGCCACACCGGCCGCTACCTGAGGGAAGCCCTGGGCATCGATGCGCAGATCGGCGTCGCGGATTAGCGCCGGCTCATTGGCCTCATGGCGGTTCCGATCGTTCCCGCGAGGGGACGGTGTTCCACTGCTGCTTACCGCCAGTGAAACAACCCGCAATTCCCCGTAGCGGAACGGTCTGTTCGACGATATTTGGTCAACTTTTTTGACAGGGTACGGATTGCTCAAAATAATCATCATCGAGCAGCGGAATATGATGATTTCGAGGCCGGAGTATTGACTTTGCTGAACCGGGGAAGTACCCTTCACGTCAAATTCAGGCGTATCTACGCAGTCCAACCAAGGAGGAGGATATGCTAACGATCGGTCACGAGGTTCGCCGACCCGGTAAGTACCTGGGCGACGCTCCTGTCACAATCCCGGTGCCCGAGGAGCTGGAGACCACTCCCGGCATCCCTATGGAACAGCGCGAGGTTGACTGGTACTCCCGGGAATACCCCATCGAGACCATGAACATCACCGAGCGCGCCTCCCGAGACTGGGCCAACACCCTGCGCGACCAGCACGCCGAGATGCGTGAGATCCGGAAGGAGCACGACAAACTCAATCGCAACCTGGTCATGGCCGCCCGCCTCACCGGTGACCTCGAGCCCACGTCCGACGCCAGCGGCGAAGACGTCACCGAAGCCATCAAGCAGAAGGCCCGCGAGCTCGGTTTCGTCGAAGTCGGCATGACTTCCTTCGACATCCGCTACGTGTACCAGAGCAAGAAGGCTTGGGTCCAGTTCCCGCACGTCATCTGCCTGGCCTACGAGCAGGACTTCGAGCCCACCCAGACCATCCCCAGCATCGACGCCGAGATCGTGCACTCCAGCACGTACCGGACCGAAGGCGCCGCCGGTCTCGAACTGGGCAACTTCATCCGCGGCCTCGGCTATCGTGCTCAGGTTCACAGCCCCAACGACAACACCGGCCCCTACATCCCGATGTTCGTCGCCGCCGGCCTCGGCCAGCTGGGCGCCTGCGGCTACCTGCTGACCCCCCACGTCGGCTCCCGCTGCCGCATCATGATGATTACCACCGACGCCAACGTCACCTATGACGAGCCCGTCGACTACGGTATCCACGCCTTCTGCCAGGTGTGCCAGGTCTGCGTGAACCGCTGCCCCGGCCGCGCTCTGATGCGCGACAAGATCTGGTGGCGTGGAATCGAGAAGAACAAGCTCTACTTCAAGCGCTGCCGCCCCGTCATGGCCCGCTACCTCGGCTGCGGCGTCTGCATGAAGGTCTGCCCGATCCAGAAGTACGGCATGAAGGCCACCATGGAGCACTACGCTGCCACCGGTCAGGTCCTCGGCAAGGGCACCCACGACCTCGAAGGTTACAACATCGAGGGCAAGGGCTACTTCGGCCCCGGCGAACTTCCGGTCTTCGAGCCTGGCTTCTTCGATATGCCCCACGGCGACACCGGCGAATGGGCCTTCGATTCGTTGAAGGACGCCGCCCGCGCCAACGGCAATGAGATCACCGATGACATGCTCAACGAGTTCCGGGCTCAGGTAGTCCGCGGCCTCAACCAGAGCACCGACAACGTCGACATGATGTACGAGGAGGAAGACTACATCTAAAGCGATGTAGCCAGCCAAATCGGTCGGTTCTTCGGAACGGTCCAACCAAGGGGAGGGCGATTGCCCTCCCCTTATTGCAGTTAAAGTCATCTATAGAATCCGGGCTTGAAGACAATACGAGAAGCAAGGGACAACATGTTGCGAGACGGATTGAAAACAATAGCGGCGATGTTTGCCGCGGCCACGATGCTGGTGGTGGCGTCGGCATGCACCGCCCACACCGAGCTGAAAACTGTGGCAGGGTCGACGGGCAGCGAGAGCATTGCAATTCAAGGAACTCACGCGGATAACACCTCGAACCTTGCCCAAGGCGACGGCCGCCTGGACCGGATCAGGAGTCACGGCCATGTGGTGTGCGGCACTACCAACGACGTGGCGGGATACGGCAGTCTGAACAATGCGGGTGCGAACGACGGGTTCGAGATAGATCTATGCCGCGCGGCGGCCGTCGCTGTGTTCGGTGATCCCCAGGCGGTGGAGTTCCGGATCATCGGGTCGGCAGCAGAGCGCGGACCCTCGTTGGCGTCCGGCGAACTCGACATCCTGGCCTGGGTGAATACCTGGAGCACCAGCCGAGACGCAACCTGGGGCGGCAACTTCGTCCATACCACGCTCTACGACGGCCAAGGATTCGCGGTACCAGCGGCGCTGGGCATTGAAAGTGCCCATGACCTGCGGGGAGCCTCCGTGTGTGTTGCTCAGGGCACCACCACCGAGCTCAACCTGGAGGACTTCAACCGCGAGTACCAGCTCAGCATGGATGTGGTTACTTTCGAGACCTTCGAAGCTTCCATCGCGGCCTACGTCGCTGGGCAGTGCGACGCGTACACCACCGACCGCACCTTCCTGTTGGGGGAGATAATCGCCGCCGGTGGAGCGCAAGATGAGCACGTGGTCCTCCCGGAGACCATCTCCGAAGAGCCGATCAGCCTGGCCGTGCCTCACGGCGACGATCAATGGTTCGACATTGTCAAGTCTGTGATCGGCGTGCTGATCTATGCCGAGGCTTACGACATCCATTCTGGAAATGTGCCGTCCGCGAGCACCGGCAACACCTCGGTGGACCGGCTTTTCGGACTGGAGGGATCCTGGGGTCAGGAGAGCCTGGGGCTCACGCCGACCATGGCGCAGGATATCATTCGTGAGATAGGCAATTACGGCGAGGTCTATGAGCGGCATTTCGGATCCGGCGGCCTCGGCGTCCCGCGCCCACCCGGCAGCCGCAACGCGCTGTGGGCTGATGCTCCCTGCCAGAACTGCCCCAAGGGCGGCCAGATTTACGCTCCGCCGTTCCGGTAGGCGAAAATCCGATTGGAGCCTACCGCTTCCGCCACGCGGGATGATGGCGCGAGTTTTGAAGGTTCCAGCAAGGCCGCGCGGCACAACAAATCGAGGGGCGACCGGTTGGTCGCCCCTTCACATTCGTCGACGGGTTGCCCAGCTTACAACTGGAGATTGCGGGGATCCACTTCCCGCCGCGGAGGAGCGGCAGCGCTGGCCGGCTGCTCCTCGCGAAGGTTGGTGATCAGGTCATCCAACGCCGCCTGGTACTCGTCGGAGCCATCGGACTGGCCCGTGAGGTCGAAGAAGCGCAATTCATCGGTCATGAGACGGGCGGCGCGGTTGCGGCCGCCGCCCATGACGCCGTCGGCGTCCACGAGAAACATGGTCCAGCTATCGTTGGTCCGCTGCGCTTCGTGGGCAGCGGTGATGTCGTTGCGGACGGTCTCGCTGTCCAGGCCAGCGGCAGTGCACACCACGATAAGCCGGTCGTAGTGGCGGACCCAGCGCTCGATCTCTTCCTCGCCGGAAGTGGCGCGGCGGTCCACCAGCGGATTGCCCCGAAAACCCTCGGCGAAGACCCAGCTGCGCACCCCTTGGGCCCGCAGGTTGGACTCCAACTGGCGGGCGAAGGGCACGTCGGCATCGGAGCAGGAGATGTGGACTTCCAGGGTGGTCACCGGTGCGTCGGCGACGCTGTCCTGAAGGCCGGCCACGGCGATGGGCACGCCTGAACCCAGGATGAAGGACTGCGGCAGCGACCCACGCGAACGCAGGAGAGTGTCCAGACCAATGGTGCTGGGCGCATCGTGGCGCACCTCTTCGAGGCCAACGGCGGTATCGAGCGCGCAGTTCTGGAACACCGTGTAACCGATGATGCAGTTGCTGAAGTCGGATTCGCCGGCGACCACGTCGTTGAGAACCGCCTCGTAGAAGTCGGCTCCGCTGAGGTTGCAGGACGATAGGTTGGTGCGAGACAGGTTGGCGCCGTTGAAGCTCGCTCCGGTGAGGTTGGCGCCGGTGAAGTTGGCCCGGTCCAGGTTGGCCCGGTCCAGGTTGACGTTGGTCAGATCCGCGCCGGAAAGGTTGGCTTCGGACAGGGTGGCGCGGTCGAAGTTCGCGCCGGACAGGTTCGCGTTCCGCAGATCGGCACCGCGCAGGTTTGCGCCGGGCGCGATGGCCCGACTGAGATTGGTCTCGCGGAGGTCGGCGCGATAGAAGTGCGCGTCGTTGAGGTAACTGTTTGACAAGTCAGCGCGGCGGACCATCGCGCCCATGAAGTCGCCGCCGCGCATGTCGGCGCCCCGCAGGTTGACCATGGGGATGCGGGCGTGGCTCATGTAGCAGGCGTTGAGGTCCATGGTCTGGTTGGAGTGTTCTTCGCGCCAGGCGGCAACGGCGTCGCGACCCTGCTTGACGATCTGGACCAGTGCGATGTCGGCCATTTTCACACGTCTCCGTGGGGGATTCAGCGCCGATTTTAGCATAAAATTGCCTTCGATAAGGCCCTGAATCGGGGCGTCACGAGCGCTGGAGAAGAGAGAAAATGCGAGTTTTTTGCGTGCTGGCAATAGCAGCAATAGCCATGATACTGGCGGTTCGGTGCGCGTCCGAAGAACCGGCCGGGGCCACAAACGTGGACGAAACGGCGCACATGATCGCCCAAGCCAAATTGACCGCTCATTACATCGCTGCTGCGCTGGAAGCAGGGAAGTCGGCCGACGAGATCAACGCCGCTCTGATGAGCATCGCTGACACCAGCATCATCGCCGAATTCTGGGTCAGCGACGCGACGGGACGGGTCGTGTTCACAACCGACCCCGGGGTGGACTTCGCGTTCCCCACCGACCCCAACGCGGGGACGCAGGCGGCCCCCTTCGCGGATCTGCTGCTGGGCAACAAGCAAGTGGTCACCCAGGGGATACAGCCCCGAGAGGCCGACGGAAAATTGTTCCAGTACGTGGGGGCGGCAGGTGTCGACCAACCACGGATCGTGCAGGTAGGCATCGCCGGACCCGCAGAGTAGAAGATGTGGATATGACAATTTGTTACGTGCGACTTACTCCAAGCAGGAACTGGAGTTGAAAATCAGTTTGCGGGGAATCGTGTTGACATTTATAATGCCGCCGATGAGATGAATGGTTGAATTTCATCGGATAACTGGATTGACATGCTGCTGACCATCGACATCGGCAACACGGCTGTGACCATCGGGGTGTTCCGAGAAGGGGGCGCCTCCGAGGGGAGCGGTAACGGAGCCAATCCGGTGGAGCGGCTGGTGACCACCCTGCGGGTGGCCACCGACTCCCGGCGGCTGGCCGACGAGTACGGTATCCTCCTCAAGAACCTGCTGGAATTCCGGGGGATCGCGACCACCGACATCACCGCAGCCTGCATCTGCTCGGTGGTGCCGCCGCTGACGGGGATGTTCGAGGACATCTGTAGACGCTTTTTCGGGGTCAGCCCCCTGCAGGTGACGTCGCAGGTCGACCTAGGGATGCCGATCCGTTACGACAACCCCCGCGACGTGGGCGCGGACCGGATCGTGGACGCGGTGGCTGCGGTGGAGCTATACGGCGCTCCCATGATCGTGGTCGACCTGGGGACCGCGACGGTGTTTGACGCTGTGTCCCGCGACCGGGAGTACCTGGGCGGCGCCATCGCGCCGGGGATCAACCTCTCCGCCGATGCGCTGTATTACAACACGTCACAATTGCGACGGGTGGAACTGGTGGCGCCGGCGGAGGCGGTGGGGCGGAACACGACCACGTCGCTGCAATCGGGGATCGTGCTGGGTTACGCTGGGCTGGTAATGGCGATGGTGGAGCGGTTCCGGGCGGAGATTGGCCAGGACGCCAAGGTGGTGGGCACGGGCGGTTTGGTGACGGTGATAGCGGACCACGTTCCCGTGTTCGACGACATCAACCAGGAACTGACGCTGGTAGGGCTGGACATCATCTACCGGAAGAACGCCGCGGGCCTCCCCGGCTCCGGCGCGCCGGAAGGAATGAGCAGGACGGGGTGATATGGAATCCGCGCTGGCCAGCAAGAACATCGTCCTGGGCGTGACCGGGAGCATCGCCTGCTATAAAGCGCTGGACCTGGCCAGCAAGCTGGTGCAGGCCGGGGCCAACGTGGAGACCATCCTCAGCTACGGCTCAACCCAGTTCGTGACCCCCCTGGCGTTCCGGAGCCTGACCCACCGAGCGGTGATCACAGACACCTTTGACGCCGACTCGGAACACAGCGTGGAACACGTCGCCCTGGCGCGGTGGGCCGACATCGTAGTTATCGCCCCGGCGACGGTGCACTGCATCGCCAAGCTGGCCGGCGGGCTGGCCGATGACCCCCTGACCACTACGGTAATCGCAACCGAGGCGCCGCTGCTGGTAGCCCCGGCCATGGACGCCAACATGTTCGATCATCCGGCAACCCAGCAAAACATTGCGCGGCTGCGCGGCCGGGGCGTGTTCCTGGCGGGGCCGGCGCCGGGCCGCTTGGCCTCCGGGTTGATGGGCATGGGTCGGCTGGTGGAGCCGGTGGATTTGCTGGGCCACATCGCGGCGGCGCTGGGCAAGGGTGGGGATTTCGCGGGGCGGAAGGTCGTGGTAAGCGCGGGAGGAACCCAGGAAGCCATCGACCCGGTGCGCGTGATCACGAACCACTCGTCAGGCCGCATGGGATACGCCGTGGCCGAGGCGGCCCGGGACCGCGGCGCGGAGGTGGTGCTGGTGACGGCGCCCACGGCGTTGGGAGATCCGGCGCTGGTGCGCACGGTGCGGGTGATGTCCGCCCAGGATATGTGCGACGCCGTTCTTTCGGAAACCGCAACGGCGGACGCGCTCATCATGGCGGCGGCGGTCGCAGACTACCGCCCGGCGGTCATGGCGGAGCAGAAAATCAAGAAGACCGCAGCGGACGAGATGTCCATAGACCTGGAAAAGACCACGGATATACTGGCGACGGCGCGAGGGAACTTTGTGCGCGTCGGGTTCTCGGCCGAGAGCGAGAACCTGGAGGTCAACGCCGCGGATAAAGTGCGGCGCAAAGAGCTTGACCTGATAGTAGCGAACGACATTACGGAAGAAGGCAGCGGGTTTGGCGTGGACACGAACCGGGTGGTGCTGATTGACCGTGAGATGGAGGTCGAAAGGCTGCCATTGCTCACCAAATACGAGGTGGGCCACAGGATCCTGGACCGGGTTGCGACACTGCTAAGACCGTGAATTTCGACTACAGCCTCGACAAGCTCCGCGGCGATATCTTCGGCGGCCTCACCTGTTCGGTGGTAGGCTTGCCGGTCGCCCTCGCATTCGGCGTAGCCTCTGGCTTGGGCCCTACGGCGGGCATGTACGGCGCCATCGCCGTCGGGTTCTTCGCGGCGGTGTTTGGCGGCACGCGATCCCAGATATCCGGGCCCACGGGTCCCATGTCCATCGCCATGGCCGTAATAGTGACGGCCCACGCCAACTCGCTGGCCGAAGCGTTCACGATAGTGATGCTGGCCGGGTTCATCCAGGCTGCGCTCGGGTTAGCGCGCATTGGCCGTTTCGTAGCCTACACTCCCTACTCGGTTATTTCGGGGTTTATGACCGGGATCGGCGTGATCATCATGATCGTGCAGATCGCGCCCTTCCTGGGGTCTCCGGTGGCGGTGGGAGGCGTGATCGGGGCGGTTAACTCCCTGCAGGAAACGTTTACCAGCGTAAACTTCCACGCGCTGGCGGTGGCCGCCGTCACGCTGGTGGTGGGTATCCTGTGGCCCCGGCCCTTCCGTAGATTCCTGCCGGCGCCGCTGGCGGCCATGATCGTCGGCTGCGCGTTGGGAATTCTGTGGCTGAACGACCTGCCAATCATCGGCGAAGTGCCGCAGGGATTGCCAGAGCTGCAGATTCCCGAGTTTTCGGTGGGGTTCATCCTGGGCGCCTTGGAGCCGGCTTTGGTGCTGGCGCTGCTGGGATCCATCGACAGCCTGCTGACATCCCTGATCGCGGACTCCTTGACCCGGACCCGGCACAACCCCAACCGGGAGTTGATCGGGCAGGGCATCGGCAACATGATCGCCGGACTCATCGGCGGCCTGCCGGGAGCGGGCGCGACGCTGGGCACCGTGGTGAACATCCGGTCCGGCGGGAACACGCAGTTGTCGGGCGCGATCCGTGCGGCGGTGCTCTTGGCGCTGGTGCTGGGCCTGGGCCGATACGTGGAGGCAATACCCCACGCTGTCTTGGCCGGCATCCTCGTGAAAGTGGGCTGGGACATCATGGACTGGCGGTTCGTTACCCGCCTGCACCAGATGCCCCGTGAACACCTCGTGGTCATGCTAATGACCTTCGTGCTGACTGTGTTCCTGGACCTGGTAACAGCCATCGCCATCGGACTGATCGCAGCGGGCATGGCCAGCGCCCGTCTCCTGGAGCGCCAGGAGCTGGACAGTGTGGTGTCCGTGCCGCTGCTGGACCAGAGTTTTCTGTCTCCGGAACTGGACGCCGACAAGGATGACGAGTTCTCCGCCCGGGTCGGTCTGGTGTCAATGCGCGGCCGGTTCTCGGTGGCATCGTCCAGCAACCTGGTGAGCGCCATCGGCCAGGATATCCAGGAGCACGAGGTGGTGATATTCGACTTCACCGAGACCGCGTACATGGACGACAGCGCGGCCATGGTGGTGGAGCAGATGATCGACGTGGCCATGGACGAGGACACGGAGCCCATCGTGATGGGGCTGTCCGGCCCCGTGGAGCGCAACCTGCGGGCGCTGAACACGCTGCACCGGGTGCCGGCGGACCGTTTTGTCAGTAACCGGGATGAGGCGCGGGAAGTCGCGGAGAGGATACTGAGAGCGTAATCGCGCAGACAGGTTGGCTCGCCTCGCCGACCGGTACAAGGAGGACGACAATGCGTATCGGAGTATTCGTTGGGGCTTCAACGGCCTACCTGATGAGCTTGGACGAGCTGATCGGCCGCATCAAGCAGGCCGAGGATGACGGGTTCGACAGCTTCTGGGTGCCACATATCTCCGCCCGGGGGTACGACGCGCTGACGGTGCTGGCCCTGGCGGGGACGCAGACCAGCCGCATCGAGTTGGGCGTCGGCGTGGTGCCCACGTATCCCCGTCACCCCGTGGCCATGGCCCAGCAGGCCCTGACCACGGCGGCGGCAACCAATGAACGGTTCTTGCTGGGACTCGGGCCGTCCCATCGGCCGGGCATCGAGGGCAGCTTCGGGTTGTCATACGACCGTCCGGCGCTGCACGTGCGCGAGTACCTGTCAGTGTTACGCCCGCTGATGGAAGAAGGGCGCGTGCAGTTCTCCGGCGAGTTCTACAACGTGAACGCCGAGCTGGACGTGCTCAACCGTCCAAAGTGCCCGGTGCTGATCTCGGCGCTGGCGCCGCAAATGCTGCGACTGGCGGGTCAACGGGCGGACGGGACGATCACCTGGATGGCCGGGGCCAAAACCATCCGGGAGCACATCACCCCGCGCATCAACCGATCGGCTGAGACCCGCGGCCGCGACGCGCCACGGGTCTGCGTCGGCCTGCCGACCACGGTGTGCGACGACGAGGCGGCGGGCCGGCGACAAGCAGCGGAAGCCTACGAGCGGTACGGCCAACTGGTTAACTACCGCCGCGTCCTGGACATCGAGGGCGTAGAAGGCCCCTCGGAAGTGTGCGTCGTCGGCAACGAGGATTCGCTCCGCCGCCAGTTGGAAGAATTCGCCGCCGGCGGAGCTACCGATTTCATGGCCAACATCTTCGCCGCCGACGGCGACGGCGAGACTGGCCCCCGCACCTACGCCGCGCTCAAGGAACTGGTGGGACGGGTGTAGTGGAATACACCGATACCGTTGACTTGGGGGTCATGATGATTGATCTAATCGTGGCAGCTTTGCAGAATGCCTTTATCGTCCTTGAACGTCAAAATGAAGACGAAATCGATTTCGGTTACTACTGTGGCGAAGCCGCCGGAATAGCCGCAGCAGCCGGCATTTTCGGCGTCAAGGCCCTGGAAATGTGCGACGATATCTCTGACGCCTACGAAGACTCAGATTTTGATTTTATGCGCTATATTCTGCAGGAAGCGTCGGAACGCCCCGACAGCAACGACGACCATTACGCCCGCACCAGAGATGCCGAAATACACGCCCTTGAATTTGGAGCTGCATTACAGGAAGCGATGCGCGCCAAAGAAGAGGGAGATGTAGAACGTTACACGTTGATGATCGGTTTAACTGTCGGATTGATGTTCCGGTATCAGAACCCCGACGATGGGGTAGAAGGGACAGTGCGTACCAAGATCATCAATGGATACCACACTGATTCCGACCAACTGCTGCAAGAAGCTCAGGGGACCCTGGCGTTCGGCGCGCGTATGAGCGACCCAATGGGATTCATGGGTAAGGAAAAAGCCGCCCGTTACTACGAAGAGCGAGTGCGGACAATGCGTTGGGTGCAGAATTTCGCCTTACGTGAAACCCGTTCAGCGGACGAAACAACAGCCATCCCGAACTCCTTGTCGATCAACTACAGTCTCATCCAACAATCGGCCGGCGCCCAGGATACGGAAATCGGTGAGGAAACAGAATACGAAGAAATCACTCTCGAAGACGATTCTGAAGCCGGTGCTATTGTCAGCAGCGGTGTCGCAAAACGAAAGGACGGGGATTACAACGGCGCCATTGCGGACTTCGACCGCACCATCGCAATCGAGTCGGACAACGTCGAAGCCGTCGTCAATCGAGCTCTCTGCAAGCAGGATACGGAGGATTACCAAGGCGCAATTGCCGACTGGGACCTTGCCTTGGAACTCAAACCCGATGATGGTGGATGGTACGTCAATCGGGGCATCGTCAAAGAGACTATTGGCGACTACGACGGAGCGCTCGCTGACTACAACCGGGCGACCGAAGTCGAACCGGATTACGAAGTCGCTTACATCGCTCGTGCTTACATCAAGATGAAGCAAGGGGATTACGAAAGCGCAATCGCTGATTACGACCGGGTTATCGAACTTTGGCCCGATAATCCAGCGGCTTTCGATGACCGGGGCCTCGCCAAGAGCCGTTTAGGTAACTACGACGATGCGGTTGTTGACTTCAATCGCGCCATTGAACTCCAACCGTCTAATGCAGAGTACCACCTGAACCGTGGCACGGCCAAAACAAACTCAAAAGATTACCTGGGTGCAATCGCAGATTTGGCAAGAGCCATCGAACTTGATCCGGACAAGGTCCGCGCCGACGAAGCAGAGGTCAGCCAAATTGCCTCTCAGAAAGCGGCTGAAAACCCGCCCCGGCCCATCGCGATGTGCTACTGGGTGGTTCCCGGCAAACTGCTGGCTGGTGAATATCCCGGACATTGGGAAGAGGACAAGGCCAAGGAGAAGCTCGCCCGTCTCACCGACGCCGGCGTTTCGGTTTTCATTGATCTGACCAACCCGGATACGACCGACGGACATCTGAAACCCTACTCGTACTTGCTCGATGGGCTAACCCATGAGCCGTTTCCTATCGACGACCAGGACGTGCCGGCGTCTGTGGAGTTGACCAAAGCGACGCTGGACGCCATTGATGCCCATATCGCGGCCGGCGAGACCGTATACATCCACTGCTGGGGCGGCGTTGGGCGCACCGGCACCATCGTCGGCTGCTGGCTGGCGCGACACTATGAGACCGGTCAGCCGGCGCTGGACCGGCTCACGGAACTATGGAAGGAAAATCCCAAGTCGATCAGTCGCCGTTCGCCGGAAACGGCCGAACAAGCAGGTTACGTGGTCGATTGGAGGGAAGATGCCGCCTAGCTTCCGCGCTTCCACAGTCCATCCGCCAATTGAATGATTAAATCTCCCATCGCAACGCGCTCCCGCCATTCTGCAGGGATGCAGTCTATGCCGTAGTGCGCGCCGGCGATTTGGCCATAGATGGCGGCGGTGGTGTCGGCGTCGTCACCCAGATTCACTGCCAGCAGGCAGCCGTCGCGGAAGTCGGTTGAATGGTGAAAAGCCCACAGCGCGGCTTCCAGCGATTTCACCACGTAGCCGCTGCCGACAATCGCCGGCGGTTCTTTGCCTCTGAAGGAACCGCCGGCGATCTCGTCAATCTCAGGGCACAGCGGCTCCCGTTCCCACAGGCCGGTCACCGGCGCATAGCGCGGCGACAGCAGCGTTTGCTTGTCCACGCCCCGCACCGCTCCCACCAGCAGCCCGCCGAAGTAACGGCAGGCATCCACGCAGGTTGTCGCCCCGTGGGTGGTTCGGGAACTTTCACCACTCATGCGAATCGCCAACTCCGGGTCAGACGCGAAGAACAGCGGCGCCGGCGCCAACCGCATCAGGCTGCCGTTGCCGGCCGAGTACGGGTCGGTTGAACCGGCGAAGGGTTCGCCGATGCTCTGGTAGCGGCTCAAGGCGTCTCGCGTGGCGTTGCCGATATCAAAGCAGGCGCCAGTGCTGCTCAGGTAGCCCTCTCTCCACCAGCGGACATAGCGGGCCATCTGGTCGGAGGCGTCAAAGCCGCCGCAGGCGATGAGGCTATCCGCCAGACATAGCGCCATCGAGGTGTCGTCCGTCCACTCTCCCGGATTCAGACGGAACGGCCCGCCGCCCATCATATCCTCAACGGGAGGGAAACTGCCTCGACTTTTGAACTCCACTGTGGTACCCACGGCGTCGCCGGCGGCCAGGCCCATAAGGCAGCCTTGAAAACGCTGCTGTGCTGAAATCATCGAGTCAATCCAGTATTTCGTCACGCCGGGTCGATTCCGGCGGCGCGCAGGCTGGCCTCCAGTTGCGCGACACATGCCTCGGCAGACCGGGCAGCGGCCTCGGATTCGGCATGACTGCGCAGCCATTCACCCGCTGCCGGGTCATCTAGCCGCAACTCGCTGCCGACCACGCACAGATCCAGCCCCAACAGTGCGCTGTGGCCCCGCAGAATACCGGCGGTGTCCCGGGCCACCGGCAGCGACCGATATTTTCCCGAGGTATCCAGGACTTCCCCGGTCAGCAACTCCGGCATCAACTCGTCGCCCTGCGGGTCAAACCGCCAGTATTCTCTCACCTCCATGATGGCGTAGCGGTCCCGCTTCCAGCCGGCGTCATCCGCAGCCGTTCCCGGCGAGGCGATCTCCAGCACGAAGTCCGGTGTCAATCCGCCCTCCCGCCAGACCAGCCAGGAGGGCCGGGGCGGACTTTCCGCCGCACCGAATACCACCATGATATCCGGCGCCAGCCGCGCTTCGGCGTCATTCATCCGGTAGTATACGAACATATCGCCGGCAACATAGATGTCAGGGGGTTCCTGGTATCGGATTGACAGAGCGCCCTGCACGTAACGGCGAGCGTTGCCCTGGAGTTCCGACTCCGGCACTTTTTCCTCTTCAGGATATACGACGGTGGGGTCTTCGCCGGGCAGCCGGGGACCACCGGCCGGCAGCCGGGCGGAGGTGGTAGTCATGGCTGATGCCTCGTCAGGGTGGGCACGGCGGTCCTGGGTCGAGTCGGTTCAGCCCATGGCTTCCTTGAAACGCCGTATCGCCTCGATGTGCTGGTCGGGACCCTTGAGACCGGCGCGCATGGTGTTCACGGAGAAGTGGGTGGCGCCGGCGTCGCTCCAGTCAGAGGCGAGCTTGTTCCAGTCGTCGGGGTTGTTGCTGTCCGCCAGGGAGGCGCGGCCCTCGACGCCGATGGTGGCCGGGTCGCGTCCGTAGCCACGCGCCAGCTCCCGCATCTCCTCCAGACGTTCGCGGCCGGCGCCGTCGGGCTGGAACTGGGGGAACCAGCCGTCGCCCATGCGGGCGATGCGCCGCACCACTTGCGGGGCGCCGCCGCCGAACCAGACGGGGATGGGTCGCTGCACCGGCAACGGGTTGATGCCGGCGTGGGTGATCTTGTGATAGCGGCCCTCGTAGTTCACGACTTCCTGGGTCCATAGCATCCGCATGACTTCGATCTGCTCGGCGGAGCGGCGGCCGCGGTTCTCCCAGTTTTCGCCCAGGGCCTCGAATTCAACCTCGTTCCAGCCCACGCCGATGCCCAGGCGCAGGCGGCCGTTGGTGAGCACGTCAACCTCTGCGGTCTGCTTGGCGACCAGGGCGGTCTGCCGCTGGGGCAGGATGATGATGCCGGTGCAGAACTCGATCTTCTCCGTGAGGGCGGCGAGGTAGCCGAACATCACGAAGGGTTCGTGGAACATGTCGTCCTTGTTGTAGGGACGGTTCCACTCGGCGCGCTGGGTGTGGTCGGCTCCCAACACGTGATCGAAGACGAGCAGGTGCTCGTATCCCAGGGCTTCGGCGGCCTGGGCGAAGTCCTTGACGGCGATGGGGTCGGCGCCGATTTCTGTCTGGGGGAAGATGGCTCCGAGTTGCATGGTGGTGGCTCCTTGATTAGGTTGGGCGCGCTAGCGCGGGGCTATTGTATCGGCCGGCCGCGTTTGCCGCTATCGAACCTCGGTGAAGAAAATCTCCCCTGAGGATATTCTTGCATGTCGGATCATAAGTTGGCATACTGCATGTGTCCGCTGAGGACGATAGGAGATTGGTTCCATTGGAACCAATTAGAAACGCGGCCCTAGCCGGGCCGTTTATGCAGGGCCTGAAATCAGGCCCTGTTTTTCGTGAGGACCAGGTTGATGTTTGAAACCGGCGTCGGATTTGTGGATGTGGTTTTTTTGCGTGCCTCCGGATCATCCGCTCTCGGCACTCGAACCATGGCGACTAACCCTGATGCTCGAGAAGTAGTGAACTGGTTGCGTCGCACGGCACAAGGGATGCTGGAAAGCCAGGTGTTCCTTCGCGCGTATTGGTACGACGGAGCGTTTGACCCGTCCCACCATGATTACGCGGGCCAGCGCCGATTATTCGACGCTATTGCGCGAACCCCGGGTATACAACTCCGGCTCGGTCATATCGCTGAAAGGCAAAACAGTGCTGAACGGGCACTGCTCCGCGCATTGCGAGAAACCGCGACCGATTTGGGTATCGAACCAACCCGGCTTTTGCAAGCGTTCAACCAACATTGGACGTTCCGACCAGAGCGACAGCAGAAAGGCGTTGACACGCTGATCGCCCTCGACATGGTGCGACTCGCCCAAAGACAGGCTTATAACGCAGCGATATTGATCGCCGGGGATCGAGACCTAGCCGAGGCCATCCGTACCGCACAGGATTTCGGCGTACGCGTCCTGATCGCCACGCCCAACCGTCGCGCGGTCGCTCCAGAAGTGATCCAACTTGCTGACGACATAGTCGACATCGGCGTGGACGCTCTACAACTAATGCTACGACCTCGTCCGGAGCGCACGAACTAGCACCCGCTTACACCTGTCGCTGCTTCGGATCTAGGCGGTCGCGCAGCCAGTCGCCCAGCAGGTTCATGCTGAGCACCACCAGCATGATGGCCAGGCCGGGGAACATCGCCACCCACCAACCAACCGGTGACGTGATCAGCACGCGGCCATCGGCGACCATCAAGCCCCATGCCGGCTGTGGCGGCGGGATGCCGGCGCCCAGGAAACTGAGGGTGCTTTCGAGAATGATGACGAAGCCGACGTTGAGCGTGGCCAGCACGATCACGCTGTTGAACACGTTGGGGAACACGTGCCGCAGCATGATGCGCGGATGGGACGATCCCGACACCTGCGCCCGGGCGATGAAATCCTGGACACGAACCGCCAGCGTCTCGCCGCGTACCAGGCGAGCATAGCGGGACCACATCAGCAAGACCAGCACGGTGATCACGGTTCCCATGCTGGCTCCGATGGCAGCGACCAGCACCAGCGCCAGCAGGATGATTGGGATCGATAAGGATATGTCTACAACGCGCATGACCACGGCGTCGACCATTCCACCGGTGTAGCCGGCGATGATCCCCAGGCTCGTTCCCACGACGCCGGCGATAAATATGGCGATCACCGCGGTGACCACGGAGACGCGGGCCCCATACATGATGCGCGTGAGAATGTCGCGTCCCACGCGGTCGGTGCCCAACAGGTGCTCGGTGGTGCCGCCCTCCATCCACACCGGAGGCAGCAACTTCTTGCTCAGGCTGCCCAGCTTGGGATCGTGGGGAGCGATAAAGTCGGCGAAAGCGGCAGGAATCACCAGCACAATAAGGAGGAGCAAAATGGGGAAGATCGGGTACCGGCGGACCTCGGAGACGATGCGGCCCGGGGTGATCCCGCCAGCAACTTGTGGCGGACCGGCGGCTTCTTCGGCGACAGCAGCGGCGCGTGCTTGCTCGTCTACAGCCATGGCAATCGCTCCTTGGATGGCGGGCTGATCGCGTCGTTACGAGTAACGGATGCGCGGGTCGACGTAGGCGTACGCAATGTCAACCAGCAGGTTGGCGACTATATATACGAGGCAGAAGGTGATCACGACGGCCTGCACCACCGGGAAATCCCGCGCCGCCGTCGCGTCCACGGCCAATCTGCCCACGCCTGGCCAGGCGAAAACGAACTCGATGGAAACCGACCCCACCATCAGCGAACCAATGATGAGGGCGAAATAGGTGAACGGGGCAATCGCCGCGTTGCGCAGGCAATGTTTCCAGATCACCTTCCACTCCGGCACTCCCTTGATGCGGGCCAGTTTCACGTACTCGGTATCGAGCACGTCAAGCATGGACGACCGCACCAGGCGCATCAACGCGGCCACCTGGAACCATCCGATGGCGATGGCCGGCAGAATGAACGACAGCGCTCCGTGTTCCTTGCCGGATACCGGGAACCAGCCTAACTGAACGGCAAAAATCCACATCATCATCAGGCCCAGCCAGAAGGCCGGCAGCGATTGGCCGAACAGTGCGATGGTCTTGCCGATGTAGTCCAGCGGCGTGTCTTTCTTGACCGCCGACAGGACACCGATCGGAATGGCCACCACAACCGCCACGATGACCGCTACGCCCGCGAGAGCGGCGGTGTTGGGCAGGCGCTCCAGCACCAGGCTGATGGCGGTTCGACCGCGGATGCGCAGGGACTCGCCAAAATCACCCTTGAGGGCATTGCCCAAAAAGGTGAAGTACTGGACATGGATGGGCTTGTCCAACCCCCAGGCCGCGCGAACGCGGGCGGCGTCCGCGGGAGTGGCTTCCAGCGGCAGCATGACGTCCAGCGGGTCTCCGGATATTCGGGCCAGCGTGAACACCACCACGGTCAGGACCAACAGGGCCAGTATGGATTGCCCGATTCTGAATATGATGTAGCGCTGCATCACAATCACCCATTATTGAGAAAAGCTGGGCTCAGGGGTGCATCTGCTCCGACGAGCGATACCACCGCCATTTGGACTGCCGCTAGCGTTGCCGCTCGCCGGTCGGATGGACACTCGGGCTACTGCGCCGGCGTGATGTACTCGGTGTGGGTGAAACTGGCGTTGATGTTGCCGGGCCACACGTACTCGCCAATCTCCCTCGGGTCGATGACCAATTGCGCCGGCAACCACACGATGGGGGCCTCGGAGTACAGATCGAACTTGAGATCACCCAACTCTCGGAGCGCGTCTGACTTCACCACTGGGTCCATGGACTGGGTGGCCTTGTTGTACAGGATGTCCGTCTTGGGGTCAACTGACGTACGCCAGAAGCCGGTCGGGCCGCTCCGGTTGTACCCGTTCACCGTGATCTCGGCGGGACGATAGGTTCCCCGGGAAGCCGCGATCGTGCCGTGGGTCTTGCCGGGGCGATAGTAGTCGGCGCGGTAGGTCGACCACTCGACGGCCTCCGACGTTACGTCGATACCCACGTTGGTGAGATACGTGTAGGTCGCCTCCCCCATGGGGATCATCTCGGGCACGCCGGGCAACTCGGTGAGCAACAGCTTGAGCTTGTAGCCCTCATATCCGGCTTCCTTCAGCAACTGGCGAGAGCGTTCCGGGTCGAACCCGTACTTGTCATCGAATTCTTCCAGCCAGCGAGGGTTGTATCCGGGCAGGGAAGGATGGTACCCCCACACGGTGTGGGGCTGGCCTATGCCGTCAAACAGCTGCTCGTTGATTTCCTGGCGGTTGATGGCGCGGTTGATGGCCTCGCGAACCCGCACGTCCAGGTGAGGCTCGTCGGCATAATAGAAGCAGGGCGGTTCGTCGGATTCCTTCAAGCACTCGCTGCCGAACTCCGGATTATAGACGCCGCCTATGATGAAGGTGACCTGCAGGGACGGCAGCTGGCTCTGGACGACCTGCAGCCCGGCGGCGACGGCTTCGGCGTGGAGCTCACGACTGACTTCGCCGATCTGCACCTGGCCGGTCTTCAGCTGGGCCAACCGTGTGTTCTCCTCGGGAATCAGGACGAACTCGAGCTCGTCGAAGAAGGGTGAGCGCCGGTAGTGGTCGGCGATACGGGAGTACAGCAGGTTCACGTCCAGCGTGCGCTCCTCCAACTGCCAGGGTCCCACCCCAGCGGGGTTGGCATCGTAGCCTTCCAGCCCCTCAGCTTCGAACTGATCCAGGGAGTACATGAACAGGTTCCCCTGCTGGGCAGACGCGAAGAAGTCGACGATTGAATTGGGCACCTGGAGGTTGAACTGAACGGTGGTATCGTCCAGGGCCACCACGTTGTCCTGCACGACATCGTAAGTATCGCCGAACAATTCCCGGAATGTGCCGGTGTCGCTGGCGATGGCATCCTCCTTGACGATCAGGCCGGTGCTGTGGGGCACGTCATAGGCGCTGAAGAGTCCGTAACCGCGCTGGAAGGGCACATCGTCCCGCAACTGGAACGTCCACTGGGTTCCGTCGGCGTTGGCCTCCCAGGAGGTGGCCAGACCCGGTTGCAGGGAACCGTCGAAGCGGTCGGTGTGCACCAGCGGGTCGGTGAAGGGACGCACCTGCATGTTGGCGGCGGTGGTGGTGCCCAGCCAGGAACCGGCCAACTGCTGCACCGGCGGAATGGATGCGATCCGAAGCCGCCCGCCCACTTCGGTGATGGCCTGGGCCGCGGTGGGCGTATTGGTGGGCCGCGGGGTAGCGGTAGCCACGATGGTGACGGCCGGGGTGGCGGGCAGCGGCGAAGGTCTGATGGACTCGGCCGTGGGCTCGGCGGCCGCCGGCTGAGACTGGGCGGCGGTTTCCGCAGCCGGCTGTTGGCCGGCACCGCCGCAAGCGGCGATTAACAACGTTCCGATGGTCAAGGCGGCGGTAATCAGGACAGAGCGCTTCGACATCTTCACTCCTCCATATCGGTCAGCGCGACCAGATTCGGATCGACCACGTCAATTTCATTGCCGGACACCTCTATGAGATCACCGACCACGTGCCGCGAGTTTCGTAAATAATACAGATCATTATCTCGATTTCAACCTCAAATTGGCGGATTATGTGACGGTAATCGTATAATATCTCGCAATGATGTGGATTTATTAACCATCATCACGCGGACATTTGCTGAAGGCGCCGAGGTCACGCCGACCGCGGTCCTCACCGTGCCCTTGAGCCGAGAGGGCCGCTCCCGAAAGCCATGCACGATTGTCGACCGTACGGCGCGGACCAAAGAGAACGGCCCGCCGGTGGCGGGCCGTTGGAGACAGGCGCTTGGACCCGTGCCAGGGAAAACGATCACACCTGGCGTTGCTTCGGGTCCAGGCGGTCGCGCAACCAGTCACCCAGCAGGTTCATGCTGAGCACAACCAGCATGATGGCGAGGCCCGGCAGCAGGGAGACCCACCAGCCCTTTTCGGAGGCCACCAGTTCGCGGCCGTCGGCCACCATAAGGCCCCAGGCCGGATTGGGGCGCGGCACGCCGGCGCCGAGGAAGCTCAGGGTGCTTTCGAGGATGATCACAAACCCCACCTGCAATGTCGCCAGGACCACCAGGCTGTTGAAGACGTTGGGCAGGATGTGCTTGAACATGATCCGCACGTGACTGGACCCGGCGACCTGGGCGCGCGATATGAAGTCCTGCACGCGTACGGCCAGAGTCTCGCCCCGGGCAAGGCGGGCGTAACGGGACCACAGCAGCACGACGATGACCCCGATAACAGTACTAGTCCGGGGTCCCAGCGCCGCCACCAGCACCAGTCCGAGCAGGATGATCGGAATGGATAACGAGATATCCACCAGGCGCATGATCAGGGCATCGACCCAACCGCCCCAGTAGCCGGCCGTGATGCCAAGGGCGGTGCCAACGATGCCGCTGACCACGATCGCGATCATGGCGATGACGACCGAAATGCGGCTGCCGTAGATGATGCGGCTGAGGATGTCACGTCCGACCTTGTCGGTACCGAAGATGTGGTCGGAACTGCCTCCCTCCTGCCAGGCCGGCGGCGACAGCCGGTTGCCGAGGCTTCCCCGGGTGGGATCGTGAGGGGCGATCTGGTTGGCGAAGATAGCCGGGATCACCAGTACCACTAGCAGAATCACCGTAGGGAGAAGGGGAAGGCGCCGCGCTTCTGAGACGTACTGGCTCAGCCGAGACCGGCCGCCGGATGGCGCGGCAGCAGCGCTGCCGTCAGCAGCCGCTGGGATCGGAGGCGTGCGGTCTTCAGCAGCCATTTCGGATGAGTCTCCTCGGGTAGAACCGGATGTTGAAGCGCGAGCGCGACGCTGGCGCCCTAGCTATAGCGGATGCGCGGGTCGACATAGGCGTAGGCGATGTCGACCAAGAGGTTGGCGGTGATGTAGACCAGGCAGAAGACGATCACCACCGCCTGAATTACTGGAAAATCACGGGCGATGGTGCTGTCCACCGCCAGCAACCCGACGCCGGGCCACGCAAACACGAACTCGATGCTGACACTCCCGACCATCAGGGATCCCAGGATCAGCGCGAAGTAGGTGAACGGCGCGATGGCGGCGTTACGCAGGCAGTGCTTCCAGACAACCTTGCGCTCGGACACTCCCTTGATTCGAGCCAGCTTGACGTATTCGGTGTCAAGGACGTCCAGCATCGACGATCTGACCAGGCGCATAAGGGCGGCGACCTGGAACCAGCCGATGGCGATGGCGGGCAGGATGAAAGACCGGATGCCGGACTTTCCGGAGGTTGGCACCAACTCGAGATTGACGGCAAAGATCCACATCAGCACTAAACCCAACCAGAAGGCTGGCAGCGACTGCCCCGTGAGCGCAATCACCTTGCCCGCGTAGTCGAAGATCGTGTCCTTCTTAACGGCGGACAGCACACCCACCGGCACGGCGATGACCGTGGCCACCAACAGCGCCAGGCCGGCCAGTTGGGCCGTGGCCGGAAGGCGGTCAAATACCAGCTCGATCGCCTGCTGATCCCGGTGCTTGATGGATTCGCCAAAGTCACCGGTCAACGCGTTGCCCAGGAACTTGAAGTACTGCACGTAGATGGGCTGGTCCAGACCCCAGGCGGCTCGGACACGCTCGGCGTCTTCCACCGTAGCTTCCAGGGGAAGCAGAACATCCAGCGGGTCGCCCGCGATCCGAGCCAGGCTGAACACGATCACGGTCAGCACCAGCAGGGCCAGGATGGATTGGACGATACGTATGAGGATGTAGCGTTGCACGATCGGTCGCCTTATTGGTGGTCAGGGGCGAATGCATATTCGCCCCTGCGGATAAACTGGGAAAATGACGGCATGCTACTGCGCGGTGGTGATGTACTCCATGTGGGTTATGGCCGTGTTGATGTTGCCGGGCCAGATGAACTCGCCGACCTCGTCGGGGTTGATGGCGATCTGACTGGGGAGCCAGACTATGGGCACCTCGGCGTACTGATCGAACTTGATGTCGCCGGCGGCGCGCAGGGCGTTGGCCTTCACGTCCGGGCTGACGGCGGTGATGGCTTCCACGTAGAGCTCATCCAGCGCGGGATCGGGAACGATGCGCTGAAAGCCCTCGGGGCCACTGCGGTTGTAGAAACGCAGGGTCACCTCGGCGGGACGCATGGTGCCGCGAATGGGCGCAATCGTGCCGTGGGTCTTGCCGGGCCGGTAGAAGTCGGCGCGGAAGCGGGCCCACTCCATCTCCTCTGCATGGACGTCGATGCCAATGTCCGACAGGTAAGTGAACGCGGCCTCGGCCATGGGGATCATTTCGGGCACGCCGGAGAGCTGGGTGATGATGAGCTTGAGGGGATAGCCTTCGTGACCGGATTCCTTGATCAACTCGCGGGCGCGGTCAGGATCGAAGCTGTACTTTTCGTCAAACTCTCGGGACCAGCGGTCATTCCAGCCGGGCAGGCTGGGGTGGAAGCCCCAGACCGGATGCGGCGAGCCGAACCCGCTGAACAGTGTTTCGTTGATCTCCTCTCGGTTGATCGCGCGGTTGATCGCCTCCCGAACCCGGATGTCCAGGTGCGGATCCGACGGATCATGGAAGGGGCTGAGGGGAGAGAAGATGCCGCCCATGACGAAGGCCACCTGGATGGAGGGCAATTCGCTCTCCACGATGATCATCCCACCGTCTTTGGCCTCGGGATGCAGGTCACGGTTGACCTCAGCGATTTGGACCTGGGCGGTCAGCAAGTTGGCCAGGCGAGTGGCCGGCTCAGGGGTGTTGATCTGCTCCAACTCGCTCCAGAACGGGGTCTGACGCCAGTGGTCTTCGACCCGAGAGTAGAGGATGTTGCCGCCCACACCGAGTTGGCGGCTCTCGAACTGCCACGGGCCGTTTCCAGCCGGGCCGTCGATGTACCCCTGCTCGCCCTCAGCGTCCCACTGGGCTTTGCTGTACATGAAGTAGTTGCCCTGTTGTGCGGAGACCACGAAGTCCATGGCGGCCTCGGGACGCAGCAGGTTGAACTCCACAGTGTAGTCATCGACCACGCGGATGTTCTCGAAGAGTTCATCGGGAGTCTGGCCGAACAGACCGCGGAACAGGCCGGTGTCGGTGGCGATGGCTTCCTCACCGATGATCAAAGCGGCCGAGTGGGGAACGTCATTGGCGGTGAACTCACCCCAATCACCGTGGAAGGGGATGCCCTCGCGGAGGCGGAACACCCATTGGGTGCCGTCAGCCTTGGAGATTTCCCATTCGGTGGCCAGGCCGGGCTGCAGGGACCCGTCGAAGCGGTCGGTGTGCACCAGCGGCTCGGCGAAGGGGCGAACCTGGGCATTGGCGGAAGTCGTGGTGCCGAGCCAGCCGCGCACAAGTTCCTGAACCGGCGGCGTAACGGCGATCCGCAGGCGGCCACCGACCACCTCAGATTGCTGAGCTACCGATGGGGTGTTCGTCGGACGCGGCGTGGCGGTCGCTACAATAGTGGGAACGGCGGTCGCAGCGGCGGCTGGAGCCTGCTGCTGAGGTTGTGCGGCTGGAGCCGTAGTTGCCGCCGGAGCGGCAGCTTGTTGGGCCGCGGGAGCCGTGGTCGCCTGCGCGGCGGCCGGGGCGGCGGGAGCAGGCTGCTCCGCAGCGCCGCCACAAGCGATGCCCACAAGCAGGAGAAGCGACGCGGCGATGGTGAGCACAATCGTTGGTTTCAGCACGTTAAATCCTCCTGACCTGTGCTGCACCGCTCAACGCACCGTCAATTGCGGTATCCTGAGTACGTTGCGGTGAGACACGGGATCGCATTATATGGGAAAAAAATCACAATTGCACTATTGACGACGCGAATCACACGCTCCGTAGATCATGATGCCCCGGTTGATACATACAGCTGTGCATTATCACGAATTACGCCGGCAATGATGCACGAAATATCAATCGTGACTTAGGTCGGATAGGCACACGCCAATGCCCATAAACGTTGCCCGCGAGGGACCAACGATCGAGGGAGGAGCGGCCTGGGCGGCGAAAAACTAGCCGCGCTCCAGGCGCGCCAGGCTGACGAGCAGCCGCTTCAACCCGGCGCCGGGAAAGTTGACGGTAGCCTGCTCAGTATCTCCGCTCCCTTCGACGTCTTGCACGACGCCCTCGCCGAAGGTGGGATGGCGGACGATTTCTCCCACTGCCAGGGGGACCCTTCCCGGGTCGGGTTCGGACCGCGACCGACGGCTTGACGTCCACTCGGTGAGGCGCTCGTCGATGTTGCCGCGCAGCCGTCCTCGCGTGGCCTCACCCCCGGTTCCGGAACCGTCCCCGAGGCGGGTGCGGGAGGCGCGGCGCTCCTGTGCATAAGAGCCGCCGATGACTACGTCGCCATTGCGAGACGACCGGGACGAGTTCAACCCGTAGGTGTCGGCGCGAGTCCCGGGAGGACGGTCCAGGGCGGGAGAAGCCAGCAGTTCCTCGGGAAGTTCTTCGAGGAAGCGGGAGGGCAGGGAGACGCCGCCCGATGACGGGTAGCGTCGTCGGAACGCCCGCAGGAGATAGAGGCGTTCCTTGGCTCGGGTCATGCCGACGTAACACAGGCGGCGCTCTTCCTCGATTTCAGCCAACGTGTCCATGGATCGGCTGTGGGGCAGCAGGCCCTCCTCCATGCCAGCCATCATGACCACCGGGAATTCGAGGCCCTTGGCCTGGTGCAGGGTGATCAGCGTGAGGGCGTCGTCGGATTGCTCGTAGGAATCAACGTCGGAGACCAGCGACACACGTTCCAGAAAAGCGCTCAAGGCGTCGGCCGTTCCATTGCCTGAGGGGCCATAGTCTTCGGCGAGACCGCGCAACTCGAGGATGTTCTCCCAACGCTCGTCGCCGTCGTCCTGCGCGTTGATGTGCTTCGCCAGACCCGTCATGTCCAGGGTGCGGTCCAACAGGTCGGCAACTCCCAGCTCGCGTGCGGCATCGGTGAGCCGGTCCAGGGTGACGGAAAGATCGGCCATGGAGCGAGCCGCCCGGGCGGTTACGTCGATGGGACAAGGCAGCTTCTCCGCCCGGGCTGCGGCGACCTCGCGCATGGCCTGGCGGCTGGTCAGTCCCCGCTGGCCCGCGAAAGCCACGAGTTGCTGAACCGACTTCGCGCCCAGCCCCCGGGGCGGCTGGTTGATGACGCGCTGCAGGCTGACCTCGTCGTCGGGATTGAAGATGACGCGCAGATAGCACACCGCATCCTTGATCTCTTTCCGGTGGTAGAACCGCACTCCGCCGACGAGCCGGTAAGGGACACCTTGGCGCATGCATTGGTCTTCAAAGGCCCGACTCTGGGCGTTGATACGGTACATGACCGCGCAGTCACCATTGCGGAACCGACCGGTGCGGGTGAGACGGGACACCTCGTCCACGGCCCAAAGGGCCTCGTCCTCCTCGCTGAACGCCTCATGGAGTGTGACGGGGTCGCCGGTAGGGTTGCTGGTGTATAAGGGCCGGTCGATGCGTTCGGTGTTTGACGAGATGACGCTAGAGGCGGCGTTGAGGATGTTCTTGGTGGAGCGATAGTTTTCGCCAAGGCTGATTACCGTGGCGCTGGGAAAATCGCCCTGGAAGCTGAGAATGTTGCCGATGTCGGCATTGCGCCAGGCATATATGCTCTGGTCGGGATCGCCGACCACGCACAGGTTCTGGTGGGTTCCGGTGAGGAGTTGAGCCAGCCGGTATTGAGCTACGTTGGTATCCTGGAACTCGTCGATGAGCAGATAACGGTAGCGCCGGTGATATTGGGCCTGTACCTCGGGGTCCTGCTCCAGCAGATGCGTTGTGCGCACCAGCAGGTCGTCGAAGTCCAAGGCATTCTGCCGAGTCAACGCTTCCTCGTAGTAGCGATAGACCCGGGCGCAGGTGTCGATCCAATGGGCGCCATATTCGTCGTCGCTGTCGTACGCGGCACGCGCCATGGCGTGGGAGTCGTGCAACACGCTCTTGGCAGCAGAGATGCGGGAAAGCAAGGCGCGCGGGTTGTACCGCTTGGCGTCCACGTCGGCCAGCTGCATGGCAGATTTGAGGGCGTCGATCTGGTCATCCTGATCGTAGATGGTGAAATTGCGGTCCAGTCCCACGCGCTCACCGTGGCGGCGCAGAATGCGGGCGCAGACAGCGTGGAACGTGCCCATGGTCACGTCCTCGCTGCGGCTGAGGAGCAACCGGTCAAGACGTTCCCGCATCTCACGGGCGGCCTTGTTGGTAAAGGTAACAGCGAGGATCTGCCACGGATTGACGCCGCACTCGCCTACCAGATAGGCGATGCGGTGCGTGATGACCCGTGTCTTCCCGGAGCCGGGTCCGGCGACGATCAGAAGCGGGCCCTCGGTAGTGATGACGGCCTGCTGCTGGGGTTCATTGAGCCCCTGGAGGATTACGGGAGCGCCGCCGGATCCGGGTTCGGCGACGCCCAAGTCCTCCAGCTCCGGCGCTTCCCAATAAGGAGACGAGGCCGGTTCCTCCCAGTAAGGCGACGACGCCGGCCCGTCGTTACGGGCCGGCGCGGTTTCCTGAGAGGGGGATTGCGGAAAACGGGACTGTAGCGACATCGACGATCAGTAGTGACGCAGCTCAACGACGTTGTCGTCCGGATCGTAGATGTAAAGGGAGATGCCGTCTCCATGGGATCCCCAGCGCTTGCCGGGACCGGCCTGGATGTCGATGCCGGCGTCCTCGAAGCGGGCTTTCAGGGCATCCATATCGGTCTCGTCAATGACCATGCAGAAGTGGTCCTGGTTCCGCACATCGTCGCGGCCGCTGGGGATCTCGTCGGACGCGAAGAAGTCGATGATGGTGTCGGCGTTGATTCGGGCCGACGGGAAGCGCACCTCGCCGGCGCGCCATTGCTCCACGCGTTCGGCCTGCAGCCCCAGGACCTCGGTGTAGAAACGCAGCGACTCTTCAACGTCCCGAGTGCGGAGGACGATGTGGTCCATTTCGGTGATCTTGACCAGGGGCTGGGTGATGCGTTCGAACCTGGTTGCGGTTGCCATGGTAGCCCTCCTGATGGGGTGGCGATTTCATTAACGACGTGGCTGCATTATATGGGGCGCCCGGGAGAAAGTCATCCGCGCCCATGACGCGGAGACCACAAGCATCCCGGGCCAGCGCGAGAGCGATGTCTGATACAATTAATGAGCGTCAACCAACGCTGCTTTTCGGGCCCCGCCCACGGTATTAGACCGCGGGTGTTTCAGCAGGGCCCGCGCGATACGGAGAGGTGGCCGAGTGGTTGAAGGCGCCGGTCTCGAAAACCGGTATACCCCTCTGGGGTATCGCGGGTTCGAATCCCGCCCTCTCCGCCATTAATTCCATCCATCCGATGGGCGGCAACCCGTTTCCGGTGGTCGCAGCGGCTGCCAGCCTCGTTGCGCCTCCGGCATGGCACTGGCTTGTCTTTATCGCCTTGACAACCTCATGGCCCAAGTTACAATCCCCCGGAGGCCCCCTAGACACGACATCAAGGAGATACTCAAATGCCGTTTTACACCAGAGGCGATGTCACCATCCATTACGAGGAACAGGGTTCCGGTTTCCCCCTGCTGTGCACCCCCGGCGGCGGGCTGAACTCCATCATGAGCGGCTGGCCGAGGCAGGTCATCAACGCGTTCGACGAGTTCAAGAACGACTTCCGCTGCATCACCATGGACCAGCGCAATGCCCAGGGCGGTCAGTCCACCGGGCCGGTCCAGGTTGAAGACCCGTGGGGCGCATTCGCCGACGACCAGCTGGGCCTGATGGATCACCTGGGGATCGATGAGTTCCTCTTCATCGGCTTCTGCATCGGCGGCCCGTTCGCCATGACGCTGATCAAGAAGGCGCCCAACCGCGTTCGCGGCGCGGTCCTGTGCCAGCCCGTTGGCCACGCCGACGCGACGCCGGACGCCATGTACGACTCTGGGGTCGACGTCTGGGCTCCCGAGTTGACCGCCGGCCGGCCCGACATATCAATGGATACGATCCAACAATACTTACACAACCTGTACCGAGTGCAGCCGGACTTCTTTTACAGCGTGGACCGGGACTTCGCGCGCAACTGCCAGACCCCGCTGCTGGTGATGCCGGACGACACCCCGTCCCACTCGCTGCAGGCGGCCCTGGACATGGTCGCGTTGGCTCCCAAGGCTCAGACGACGGCCTGGCCGTGGAAGGAAGACCCCGACCTCAAAGCGCTAACGATCGAGCAGACGCGTGCGTTCCTCAAGGCCCATGCGCCCGTGACCGCTGGCGTCTAGATCCGGCGCGCACGAAGAGCGACCTTGCAACCGCCCCGGCTGTTTTGCCGGGGCGGTTTTATGTTCAATCGCTGCCCTCTCCCCGACTCTAGCGTGTCCAGTTTCGTAAATCGTCAGAAACAGGATTCGCGGGATTTTATGATTTGACAGGATTGGGAGTCTCCCGCACAAAACGCTTCCAATCCTGATAATCCCCGAATCTGGAAAATCCTGATTCTGACAATTCCCCGCCACGTACTAAGTGGGTACGTGTGAGATTGGATGCCGCCGCAACCGATCATCTACTGGGCTGTGCGCCCGCCGTCGATCACCACCTCGGAGCCGGTGACGAACGAGGACTCGTCGCTGGCAAGGTAGAGGACGCCGTAGGCGATCTCGATGGGCTGGCCCACGCGGCCCAGCGGCACGCGGCCCACTTGCGCGGCGATCCGTTCCTCGTCCGCCGGCGTGTCGCCAAGCATGGGGGTCTGCACCGGCCCGGGGTGCACCGAGTTGCACCGGATGCCCTCCCTGGCGTACTGGATGGCGGTGGACTTGGTGAACAGGCGCACGGCCCCCTTGCTGGCGGCATAGGCTCCGGAAGTTCCGGGGGCCGGCGCGATCCCGGCCCCCGACGATATATTAATGATGGAACCACCGCCGGCCTCGCGCATCGCCGGTATCACCTCACGGGTGCCCAGGAACACGCCCTTAACGTTAATGTCCATGGTGCGTTCCCACTGCTCTTCGGTCATGTCTTCGATGCCGCCCCTGGTGGAGATGCCGGCGTTGTTGACCAGGATGTCCACCTTGCCGAAGCGCGACACCGCGGCCGCTACCGCGTTGCGCCAGTCCTCCTCACTGGTGACGTCGAGGTGAACGAAGAGGCATTCCGCGCCGGTCTCGTTGATCTCGGCCTCGGTCTGGCGTCCAGCATCGTCAAGCACGTCGCCGATGACTACTCGCGCGCCTTCGCTGGCGAACAGCCGTGCCTCCTGCGCGCCCATTCCCCTGGCCCCGCCGCTTATGATGGCGACCTTGTTTTCCAGCCGCATGGTTCCGCCTCCTGTCACTCGTTGATGGCACGATTGTAGCCTGAGCATTGGGACGGTCAAGTTCACCGCCTCCGTTCGATATAATCGCGCCACATATTCCCGCGACACGGACTGAGGTAAACGGAATGGAAATCAAGGATGGCGTATTCCTCGTGACCGGATCGGCCACCGGCCTGGGCGCAGCCGTGGCCCAGCGGCTGGCGGCGAAGGGCGGCAACGTGGTCATCAACTACACCAAGAGCGAAGCCGAAGCGCAGGCCACCGCGGAGGCGTGCCGCAACCTGGGCGGGGAGGCCATCCTCTGCCAGGCCGATGTATCGGAGGATGGAGACTGCCGGCGGATGGCAGCGACGGCGCTGGAACGGTGGGGGCGTATCGACGGACTGGTGAACAACGCGGCCACGTCGGTGATCGTCCCGCATTACGACCTTGAGGGTCTGACCTCCGAGGACTTCCAGCGGGTGCTGTCGGTGAACGTGGTCGGTGCGTTCCAGATGGTGCGGGCCGTTACCCCGGCCATGCAGGAGCAGGGTAAGGGCGCCATCGTCAACGTCTCATCGGGGTCGGGGTTCAGCGGATCCGGCAGTTCCATCGCCTATGCCGCGTCCAAGGCGGCGCTCAACGTGATGACCTATTCGTTGGCCCGAGCCCTGGCGCCCGAGATCCGGGTTAACGCCGTGTGCCCCGGCGTGATGCAGACCCGTTGGTGGCGCGAGGGCCTGGGCGAGGAGAACTACCAGGCATTCATCGACCGCTATGCGGCATCGGCGCCCCTTGGGTCAGCTGGCACTCCCGAAACTGTATCGGAGCCGGTGGTTTGGCTGCTGGAAGGCGGGGAGCACGTAACCGGGGAGACCATCCTGGTCGACGCCGGCAGCCATCTGGGACCGTCGCCGGCGCGTCCGCGCTGACGCCGATTTGTCTGACGCCATCGCGGCGGCGCCGGATCCTCGGTCGCCGGAGCGGCGCAATCGGGCCGTTCGCCAATAGTTTCCTTGACACAATATCGGACGCAAGAGCATACTGCGGCGCTTAAGGGAGAGGATTATGTCCGCACTCAACCTCCGCCCCGACCAGTTTGCGCTGCTCGGCTACCGCATTCACTACGCGTGGATGATCGTATTTATCACAGCGCTGATGCGACTGGTGTCGTCGTCGTTCCGCATGTCCTTCCCGGCGCTGGTTCCCATCATCGCGGAGGTCTTCGGCTGGAGCGAAGGACTCATCCTGTTCGCTTTCTCGCTGCAGTGGGTGGTGTCCGGCATGTTCGGCCCGCCGTCCGGGTGGCTTGGCGATCGATACGGGGCCCGGTTCACGCTCACAGTGGGCGCGTCCCTGTACATCGTGAGCATGATCCTTGCCGGGTTCATGACCGAGCTCTGGCATCTCTATTTGTTCTTCGGCGTGATGCTCAGCGCCTCCATGGGGATATTCCAGGTTCCCCTCACCGTGTCGGTAACGTCCTGGTTCCGTCGCCACCTTGGACTGGGCATGGGGTTGCTGCAATCTTCCCAGGGAGTTGGACCCGTAATCGTGCCGGCCATTATGGTGGGTCTGGTAGCGTTCTTCTCGCTGGGACAGGGTAAGGCATGGGCAGATTCTCTGCCGATCTTCAGCGCCGACAGCATTGGGATCAGAATGGCGTTCTGGATCCCCGGCATCGTGGGCGGCGCGGTCCTTCTGGGGCTCACCCGGCTGTTCCACAACTCGCCGGAAGACGTGGGAATGCGGCAGTTGGGCGCCGACCCCAACGAGCCGATACGCGCGGCTCCCACCACGGGAAGGGGCGCTAAGGAACGGGCCCGGGTATTCCTGCGCCAAGCGCGCAAGACTCCCACGTTCTGGAACCTGGTGGGCATCCACTATTGGGGATGCGCCGGTCACGCCATCATCATCATGTTCCTTCAGGTGATGGTGGTTGACTTGTTGCGACCGGAAGAAGGCTACCAGGGCGTGGACAAAGCGTTGGTCAGCGCTTCCGCCATCGGCATCACCATTGCCGGCACTATGCATCTGACCAGCACCATAACCCGATTCGGCGCTCCCATCGCTGCCGACCTGCTGGGCAGCAAGTGGGTAATGGCTGCCTGCTTTACCCTCCAGTTCGTGCCCGTCCTGATCCTGCTGTTTGCGGATCAACTGTGGATGTTCTATCTCTTCGCCGTGTTGTTCGGGATCGGCTTCGGTGGCGAGATGTCCGCCTTCCCGATCATCAACCGCCAGTATTACGGCCGGGCTCCCATCGGCAGCGCCTACGGTTTCCAGATGATGGGGGCTGGCGCGGGCATGGCCAGCGGAGCGCTGCTGGGCAGCGGCCTGTTCATCGGTGTCACCGAACTGGGCTTCCCGGTAATTCTTGACAACCCCTACTGCTGGACCATCCTTCTGTCCTTTGTCATGAGCCTGGGCGGCGTCATCGCCATTTTGTGCCTGCCCAACACCCACAACCAC
>DAOUIF010000050.1:0-68841 GCA_034423575.1 Dehalococcoidia bacterium
TTGGTACTCAGCGCAGTCGTCGCAGTATTGGATCACTAGTTGCCCGCGACGGCAGGAGTCCCAGAAAGCCTTGGTCTCACCGGCGACGGTGGGTAGGGGTTTGTTCCAGGAAGTGGTCATGGTTGTTTCCTTGTAAGGATGGCTGTCATTCGTCTGAATCAGGATTGCAGGATTGGAGAAAGGTAATCCTGAAAATCTTGCAATCCCGCAAATCCTGATTCAGACGAAACGGTTCAGTCGCGGGCCAGGATGACGGTGCCGCCGCTGTGGCGGGAACCGAGAGCGCCGCCGGTTCCGTGGGCCAGGGCAAGCTGGCAGTTGGGGACCTGGCGTCCAGTGCCGTCAAACTGGTGGCGGAGTTGGCGGGTGGCTTCAAGGAGCAGGAAGAGGCCGCGCATCCCCGGGTGGTTGGAGGAAAGGCCGCCGCCGTCGGTGTTGATGGGCAATGCTCCGCCGACCTTGAGGCGGCCGCCGCTGACGAACTCTCCACCTTCTCCCTTCTTGCAGAAGCCCAGGTCCTCCAGGGTCTCCACAACGGTGATGGTAAAGGAGTCGTAAACCATGGCCATGTCGATATCGTCGTGGGTGACGCCGGCCATCTCGAAGGCGCGCGGCGCGCTCTGGTGGGCGGCGATGTAGATGAGGTCGCGCTTGCCGGCGCCCTGGTGGGCGATAGCCTCGCCGGTGCCCAGGACCCATACGGGGGTATGACGGCAGTTGCGGGCGACTTCCGGCGAGGCGACGACGACGGCACCACCACCATCGGTGATGACGCAGCAGTCCATAAGGTGGAGCGGATCGGAAATCACGCGGGAGCCGACCACGTCCTCAACGGTGATCTCGTCGCGGAAGAGGGCCTCGGGGTTCATGGAGGCATGGTGCCGCATGGCCACCGAGACCTCGGCCAGTTGCTCTGACGTGGTGCCGTAGAGGTGCATGTGGCGGCGGGCGATCATGGCGTACAGGCCAACGGTGGTCATGCCGTAAAGTTCCTCGAAGCTGTCCGGCGACGGCTCAAGGATGGGATGACCAAAGCGGCCGACGCCACCGGTTCCGACAGACACACCACCGGAACGGGCGAGGCTGCTGTAGGTGATCACGGCGACGTTGATGCGACCGGCCGCGATGGCGGCAAGGGCGTGGGAGAG
Organism: Dehalococcoidia bacterium; assembly: GCA_034423575.1. Taxonomy (GTDB): domain Bacteria; phylum Chloroflexota; class Dehalococcoidia; order Lucifugimonadales; family UBA3495; genus Bin87. The sequence goes on from DAOUIF010000050.1 coordinate 1,149, forward strand.
GTGGAACTCGAAGGACCCGCCGCCGACGGTAGTATTGTCGACGTAGCTGGGGTATAGGTTGAGGTAGTCGGCCAGGTTCATGCCGCTGTTGCGGGCGCTACTGGAGGCGGTGAACAGGCCGTCGACGTCGTCCTTGGAGAGGCCGGCGTCCTGCAGGGCGTTGATGACGCTCTCGCCCTGGATCTGGAGTTCGCTCTTGTCGGGAGCGTAGCGGGTGACGTGCTCGTGGATGCCCACGATGGCGGCGGCGCGCCTGAGGTCAACCATGGGGCAGGTACCTCCGTAGGGGGATGGGTCTGGGTATTATGCCATAACGCGCTTGCAACCGAACGGCCGGCGATTTGGGCTCGCATAGCATCCACAGGTGATTGTGCCAGTCAGTCAGGGCAACGTGGGTTAACTGCTGCGGCCTCCGCTCGAACGTGTTTCTAGTCTCGAGTATCGTCTTCGAGGTCGTGGCTACGGCTGGAGCGTTTTCTGAAGTCTTCCGGCGACTGGGGGCCAACTCCGGCCGGCACGTTGTGTTTGCCAACGACGGTCATGAGCAACGCTCCAGCGACCAACACTGCGGCTGCGCCGGCGACCATGATCTTGGTCCTGCGTCTGAGCTTCCGGCGGCTGCGCAAAATTCGGGGTGTTCGTAGCATCGTTTCTGAATTTTCCTCGGTTTTAGTTGCAGGGACACCGGGAACACGATCGCGAACTGTGCGGTCGCGCCCTGAACTTCCATAAACCGGATGTGAAACTTGGAGCAACCCGTGCTGATTCGGGTTGGTGCGCGGGGCAAGTTACCGCAATGATGTCGAGGGCGCTTGCCACAGAAATAGGGGCGAAGCTTCGTTCGCCCCCAATTCGCCTAGTCCAGATTCGTGTGAGGTTAGCCAGGCACTTCGTCGTAGTGGTGGAAGGTGCCGATGACGTTGGCCTCGTACATGGCTTGGACCTCGTCCTCGGAATAGTCGAGGATGCCCGTCAGCACGTCCTCGTTGTGCTCGCCGACCTGCGGGGTGGTGCCGACGACGGCAGGTGTCCGGCTGAAGTGCCAGAAGTCGCCGGATACCGCGATGGTGCCGGCCAGGAAGTCGTCAACCTCGACCATGGCGCGCCGCTCCCAGGGATGCGGATCGGCTGCGGCCTGGGCGATCGTGTTGACCGGCGCCGCCACCACGTCGTGGTGGGTGAAGTGGGCGATGGCTTCCTGCATCGTCATGTTGGCCATCAGGTCGCGCATGGCCTGGTTGACCAAGTCGCCGTTCCTGCCGCGCTCGTGGCGAGTGGTGAAGCGGGGGTCTTCCAGCCACTCGGGCTTGCCCAGGGCGTTGCAGACGCGGTGCCAGTGGTGCTGGTCACCGGCGGAGATGAGCACCCAACCGTCCGCGCAGGGATAGGTGCCGGACGGCGGGGCAGCGGACTCGCCGCGGCGGGGCTCGATGCCGGCGCCGTGATAGGCCGTGATGGGGATCTCGGTGTAGCTATAGCCGGTGTCGGCGAGGCAGGCGTCGATGGTCTGGCCGACGCCGGAACTCTCACGCTCGTGCAGCGCGGCCAAGGTTCCGATGGCAGCATGGAGAGCGGTGGTGCGGTCGATGATGGGGACGCCGGCGCGGATCGGAGGCATGCCCTCTTCGCCGGTAACCATGGCGATGCCGGACATGGTCTGACCGATGGGGTCATATCCGATCTGTTCGCGGTAGGGGCCAAACTGACCGTAGGCGGACACGTTGACCATGATGATGCGAGGGTTCAGTTCGTACAGCACGTCATAGCCGAAGCCCATCACGTCGATGGTGCCGGGGCGGAAGTTCTGCAAGAGGACGTCCGAGACCTTGACCAGCTTGCGGAGGACCTCCTTGCCCTGTTCCTTGCGGAGGTCGATGCTGAGGCTCTTCTTGCCGCTGTTGTACTGCACCCAGTAGGCAGACTGCTTGCGGACCCAGGGCGCGTGGTAGCGGGTTTCCTCGCCGCCGAGGCGCTCAACTTTGATAACTTCGGCGCCCAAACGGGCCAACACCTGGGCGCAGCGAGGGCCGGCCTGATGCCGACCGAGGTCGATGACGCGTATTCCGTCCAGTGGGCCTTTAGCTTCCGGCATGACAGATTCTCCTAAAATGAATGCGCAATTGGGGTTCGCCAATGAAGTTGCGCCATTCTACGCCGGGAGGCCCCAATGGGCAAGCGAACCGACGACGATAGTGGGCGGGGCCATGCGCGCTCAGGGTGGGGAGACGCCACCAGTCAAACGTTACGAGATCAAGCCGAAACCCGCCGGCTACCGATTGCGGCGGCGGATGGAAGAACGCGATTCGTGCATGTAACAAATTTGTAACATTTTCACAATTTGTTCACTAATCAGGGGTTTGTTTTCACTTGGTTTTCACACTCGGCTGCTAATCTGTACTCAGAAACACGGACGAGGCCACTCGGGGTCGCCGACACCGCAAAGCACAGCATCCCCGATCGTCCGAAACCCACAGACAAGGAGAAACCCGAAACATGAAGGCATTCAAAAACACGACGGAGAGGCTCATTCGGAGGGCATCGGCGCTGGTCGCGGCGGTGAGCGGGCTGCCCGCGATCATCCTGGGCCAGCGAGGCCGATAATTCCCCAGGGATAACTGCTCGGCGGCGCGCCGGGAGGAGGCCAATATCGTCGCATGACGATGACAACGGTCCCATCGGACCGAACCATCAAACCAATCCGGTGGCCCTGGCGGCAACATAACCAGCCAAAACCAGAGCTTCCCATACGGGCAATCAGGGGCGTGGATAAGCGCCACAACATCAACACTTACCGGTGGCTCCGGAGCACATAGCGAAGGGGCCGGGATAGCCAGACAAAGCGTATAGGCGCGCCGTAATCGGGGCCAGCGAGTGATAACGCTCGCTGGCCCCTTCCTCGTTTCCAGGAGCATCGGCGTCCCTTACGGTTGCGTGAAAACCGGGTGTCGCCCATGTCCGGGCGATTGCAGACCCTGGCCCCACCTGGAGACGGTTCCAGATCAATCTGATGCCGGCGGCAGGCATTTCAGCACCCCCAGAGGCTTTCGTCAGGTCGCGAACACGCAGTGCGTCCAACCCGCACCGATGTCAGTTAACGGTGGCCCGCAGTGCCGGCAGATCGAGTGACTCGGGGCTACAAGCCCCACGTTGTGTTGGTATTCGTGATCCCTGTGTCCCACCGGCAATCCCGGGTTTAGCGCGGAAGTTCCAGCGCCGGAGAGTCGGCTGGGCCTGAAAGCCGACGGGAGTCTTCGCCGTTTGTTTTTGTGAGTGACAGTCACAGCAACATTCACATTATGTTCATATATCCGTGCTTGATTTTCACTTGGTTTTCACAAACGGTTGATAGCATATATTCATGGACGGGGATGGGGTTAGTGTGGAGCCTGGTGGGTGATTGCGATTTTGCTCGGCCCCGTCCTTTTTCGAAACCAACCAAGCAAACTCCTTCGGACGATCGATAGCGTCCCAAACCGCAGCACATCGAGGATGAACGCTATCAACCCCACGCCGATCGAGGCGCAAGCGCGATGCAGGACCAAGCCACGCGTTCCGACGTACATACGGGCAAACAAACGAACATTACACGCGACTACCAGATACAGGCTTCGTGCAAAACACCTCGCGACGGGAAACCGCCTCGCGACGGGAAACCGCGCGCAAAATAACTGATAGAGGAGGCAATCATGATCGCGTCGAACATGCACAAAAGCAGACCGAGGAGAGGAGGCAGCAGAGGGCGCAAGGGGTTATGGATGCTGGCGCTGACCGGCGCCTCGCTGGCCGCTGTGATGGGGCTGATGATGGCATCGGCAAACCAGATCCCCTACGGGGCAACCCAAGTGTGGTCCGCGGAAGCCACCAGCGCTTTCCAGTCGGCGGCGCCGTCGGTGATCGCAAGCCCGGCCGTTGGCAGTGTCACATATGGGCAGGACGTGGGGAGCCTGCCCGCGGTCACGCTGACACGCGTAGGGGCCCGGTAACCGGTTACCACCGCGTCACACCGTATGGCGCAGGGATGGCCAATCCAGCCGTAGACATGCGACGTAGATGTTTGTTCCATTGCTCACCCTTCATGCCGGAGCCGACGGCTCGACTGGGTCCGCCAAGCCGACGCCGGACGAGCCCAATCCATGCCAGCGGTAGGGATAACCAAAATGATCGGCGCATAAGCCGAAACCGGGGCCAACGAACATCCGCGTTCGTTGGCCCCATAGTTTGGTCGGTTTCGCTATGGATAACCTGCGCGTCTCGGCGATGCTTCCACCGACGGGCGGTTACGCATGGTACGGTGCCGGTCCAGGTTCCGCGACGAGCAAGGAACTGGAACGCGACGACGGTCTAACGGTGGCGTGCGCGCGGGTGTTCCATCTGGGCCGCCGTCTCCGCCGTCATACCAGCGAAACGCTCGGGGCGGTACGGACCAAGCACGGCGTCAGCCTGGGCGTCGTCGCAGATCTCCAGGGCGACGAGTTGGCTCAGGGCCGGGGCCAGGGTAACCCCGCTGTGCGTGAGGGCCACGTAGAGGTTGGGAGCCTCCGGAGCGAATCCCATCACCGGATAGCCGTCGAGGGGCATGGGTCGCCAGCCCACGGGCACGGGGACGGCAGCAGTGCCCGCCAATCCGGGCAGGTGCTCGCAGGCACGGGCCAGCAAGTCGTCGGCGTGGGCCTGGCTGTCGTCCTCGGCCAAACTTTCCTGGTCGCCTTCGCCAATCATGAAACGGCCGTCGGGGCATTGCCTGAGATGGATTTCGCGGCGCCCGTCCTCCAGGGGAGGAGCGTAAACCACCGGCACGTTTTGCAACAGAGATGGCACGGGACTGGTGCGCATCACGACGCCGGGGCTCTCGGCCTGGGGCACGTTGACGCCAGCCATAGCGGCCACAGCGGTGGTGGCCGTGCCGGCGGAAGCGACCACGATGTCCGCTTCGATGTCGCCAGCGGTGGTTTGAACCAAAGCGACACGGTTGCGCGAGTCCTTGCGAACTCCGACGACTTCGGCGCCGGTGACGATAAAGGCCTCGAGTTCCCGCAGCCGATTGAGGCAGACGTCCACGACCATTTGCGGTTCGACCTGGCCTTCGTTCTCGCTGTACTCGGCGGCTGCTACGGTACCAATGCTCAACGAAGGTTCAAGTTCCTGCAGCTCCTCGCGAGAGACGAGGCGGGACGGATATCCCCAAGACTGGAGCTGTTGCACCCGGGCTCGCAGCGCCTGGGCGGCCTCGGCTTCGTTTTCCCATGAAACCTTGCCGCCCCAGCGGAGGCCAACGTCCTCACCCAAGCCATCGGCGAAACGGGGCCACATCTCGAGGGAGCGGCGGTTCAGGTTATGGTAACCGACGGGTTCCTTGGCGCCGGCATTGATCCAGGCGAAGCTGTGGCTGGACGCCCCGCTACCGGGTTCTGCTCGATCGATGATCGTAACGCGGGCGCCCCGAGACGCAACGCGCCAGGCGACGGATGCCCCGACGATGCCGGCGCCGATGACGACGACGTGCCCGGGATCCATGCTAACCCCTACGTCCGCCGCGACGGGGACCGCGGTTGCGAGAACGTTCCAGAAGGGCGCGGGCCGGCTCGCCGCGCACGGCTTCGATGTCGTCCTGGTATTTGAGCATGATACCCAGGGTGTCGTCGATGACCTCGGGTTCCAGCTCACGCATGTTGAGCGCCATCAGCGCGGAGGTCCAGTCGAGGGTCTCAGAGACCCCGGGGATCTTGTACAGTTCGGTTTCTCGCAGCTCCTGGATGAACCCGGTTACCTGTTGCGCCAACTGCCGGGGAGCGTCAGGGAGGCGCGCACTCACGATCTGGAGCTCCTTCTGGTAGTCCGGATAGTCCACCCAGTAGTAGAGGCAGCGTCGTTTCAGTGCGTCGTGCACCTCGCGGGTACGGTTGGAGGTGATGACGACAACGGGTGGGAACGCGGCGTGAAATGTGCCCAGTTCGGGAATCGTGATCTGATAGTCAGCGAGCAATTCCAGCAGGAACCCTTCGAACTCCTCGTCGGCCCGGTCTAGCTCGTCGATGAGGAGCACCGGGGCCCGGTCGCGGCCTTCGTCAATGGCCTCCAGGAGGGGTCGCTTGATCAGGAACTGGGGAGCGAACAGGTCGACGTCCGGAGCTTCATGGCTGCTGCCGGATTCGCGCCGGGCTTCCATCAAGCGGATTTCGAGCAGCTGGCGAGTGTGGTTCCACTCGTAGACCGCATGGTTGATGTCCAGACCCTCGTAGCATTGCAGCCGTATCAGATCGGTGTCGAGGCCCGCGGCCAGGGCGCGGGCGATTTCGGTCTTGCCAACCCCCGCTTCGCCTTCCAGGAACAAGGGGCGCCGCAACTTGAGCGCCAGGAATATGGCAATGGCCAACCCCCGATCGGTTATGTAAGCCTGGTCGCTCAGGAGACCCTGGACGTCTTCCACTGAGGCGGGGGAGAGTGAATCGTGCTCGGCGTGCGGGGCGGTCAAGGGCGGCTCCGTGGGCATAAATTATCGGCCGGATCATTGTAGCCGATTTGAAGGACCAGAAACGCCGGCCAACCAGCCGGGTATGAAACTACGGACATGATCGCGCAGAACCTGCCAGTGATCGCCCAATGTCGCCCGCTCGGCCTGGGTCAGGCGGTCATAAGTGCGGCCGAACTCGGGGAAAGACCACAGGGGAAAGACCCAGAAGCCGTCGCCATCGGTATCTTCGCCCCGATCCGCAAGGCTATCCACGATGCGCCCGGTGGCTCCAGACACCTGCCAGGAGGCGACGGTTTCGCCACCGTCGGCAATCGCCAGCGCCTCTACGAAAGCGGCACTGCGTTGGTCACCGGAGTAGGGTTCCAACAGGCGCAGGAGGCGGCGCTGGCGTTCGGCGTCGTCGGCTGCCGGCCCGGCAAAGCGGTGGGTGTGCCGGCTCTCCCAATTCGCGCCCAACACGGGGACCAAAAGTCCGCCGTCGCTGGCGATGGCGGGCATGCCGGCGACGCGTGACCACTCCTCGGCCTTGGCGCGGGCGATGGCCTCGTGGGTGTCGCCGCTCTCGTCGGGGTCGGCGCGTACGCCCAACTCGGCGGGCGTTACAGTCCGCACCGGGGTTTCCTCCAGCAGCCACGCGAGCATGCGCTGTTTGTCAGCGTTGCCCGTGGCCAGCAGGATTCGCGGAACGGTCACCGGACAATTACCAAACGAGGTCGGGATCAGGAACCGCGCACGCTGACGTTGATGGGCAGCCGGGCCACCTCCGCGCCATCTATCGCCACGTGGAAGGCGTGGGGACCGCCCTGGTTGAAAGTCACGCCGTTGACCTCGGCAATGATCCTTGCGGTGGCGTCCACAACGCCGTCGCGTACGGGCAGCGTGATCTCCCGCTCGATGGGCGGGACGGCATCCCGAGCATCGGGGGTGAGGAGGCGGATCACCATGCGCTTGTCTCCGGCCTCGACGACGGAATAGCGCATGACGCAAACCACCACGAACCTCGGATGGATCATGGGCAGGGAACCGCCGGAGACACCGTCGATGCCAACGCCCAAGGCGTGCAACTTGCCCCGGTCCTCAAGGGCGGAATCGCACAGGAAAGCCAGATCCGTGGTCATCGGAGGCGGCTGACGCGGAATAGGTTAGTTGCCATCGCCGCCCGCGCTACCGAAAGCGACTCCGGTGGCAGCAGCGGCAGGAGGAACGATCGCGGGGGCCGCATTGGCGGAGGGAGTGCGCGCCTCAGGAGGCAATTGGTCCTCCCAGTCCGGGATCAACTGGCGCTTGGTGGTTTCCAGGGTCATGATGATGCCCACGCCCAGGCCACTGAAAGCCATGGACAAGATGAAAGCCGGAATATAACCGATGAAATGGATGATGACACCGGCCACAAGAGTGGAGATGAAGTGTCCCATCATGGCTCCTGAGATCTGGAAACCATACACGGTGGCGACTGGCCCCGTACCGAAATACTGCCGGTTGACCACCGGGTAGGCCGACATCTCACCGCCGAAGCCCAGCCCGAAGACGCAAGCGAAGAGGTAAAACGCCCAAACATCGCCAGCGAACAAGAGGATGGCCACCGATCCTGCCTGGATGCCCAACGCCGCGGACATGATGAGCTTGCCGCCGATGCGCTCGGTGATGATGGGTACCAGGAACCGGCCAGCGATACTGAACACGTTGATGAGAGTGAGGATAACTGCTGCGGTGGTGAATTCGATGCCGCGTGTTACCGCGAAGTCCACCACGAAAATCAGGACGATGCCGTGGCCGGCGCAACCCATGCCATGGATCACCGGCAGGTTCCAGAACGCCCGGGTGTGCTTCATCTGGCGCTGGAACACCTTGAGGCGGAGCCGGGAGGCCTCGGCGCTGAATTTAACCGGCGGCGGGTCGGTGGCCGACGCTCCGTATGCCATTAACCCTTTTTCCGACGGTTGGTTGCGGAAGAACGGCATCAATCCCAGAGTGAGGCCACCGCCGACCAGTCCGATGACCACGAAGGTGGTGGTCCAGCCGAAGTTGACCAGCAACAGCGAGTAGACGGGCGCCAGGGCCGCGGCTCCAACACCACCGGCAGCCCACATCAGGCCGATGCCCAATCCGAGGCGTCGCTTGAACCAGGGGTTGACCGCAGCCATCAGCGGCACCATGGCGATCGAAGAGGTGAGGGCCAGCATGACGCTGTAGACGATGAAGAACTGCCAGACGTGGGTTATGAAGCCGATCAGTATCATGCTTCCGCCGAACAGGACACCGCCGGCGACCAGTAACTTTCGGGCTCCCAGGATATCGCCAAACCGCCCACTGAACGGAGAGGTGAGCGAACCCACCAGATAGTAGCCGGCCAACGCGAACCCGATGATCGCCGGAGACCATCCAAAGCGTCCTCCCTCCTCCAAAGGCATGCGGAGTTCAGGGACCATAATGCCGGCCGACATCGAAATGGACTGTCCAAAAATCTGGACGATGGACAGAATCGCGATGATCACCCACGCGTAGTGAAAACCGCCGGAGGATCGGCGAATACCATCGATTGCGGCCATTCAGAGAGGCTCCTGTGGGGAGAGATGGGGGCCGTCAGTGCAACGGACAGGCGACCAAGAACGACTTGCCCCACCAGGTTTCCGAGACCGGCGTGGCGGAAGCCAGGCGGGGGACGGTGTCCGAATCCGCGGCTCCCGGGGGGACTGCGCCGGGTTGATACGGGGAGCCGGCAAATCCGCTGGTGGCAGAGTTGGTGATGCTGGAGATGTCGGCGTCACCGGCAGATGCGACCGCCCAGGCGCCGAAGAAGACGATCAGCAAGAGAGTAATCACCATCGCGCCAACGGTGGTGAATACGGCGAAGTTGCGCTTAGCGTACCCTACCATAGGGAGGCCATTCTACTCCTCCGGCGGCGACCGCGCCAATCGCGCCTCCGTCGGTTGCGGAGCTATTCAGCCAGGCTCTGCTGGAAAACCTGATCCCAGGCCAGGGCCCATGGCGGGCGCAGATAGCCCAACGCGCGAACGTCGTCGTACCAGACGGACAGAGGGGAGTAGCGTGTGTAGGCGCTGCCGCCGGACAACTTGCATAGTCGTCCCAAGCAGTCTTCCGCGAGACGGGCTACGCTCTCCTTGGCCAAGAGAAGCTCTCGGCGGCCGGTGTTGGTTTCCAGGCAGCGGATGGCGCCCTCCCACGCCTGACCGATGAGCCAGGCCTCCTGCTCGGCGTGAGCCCATTCCACCTGCTGGAAGGCGCGCAAGCCGGGGTCGGACGCCATACCATTCTTGATGCGCGGGCGGACGTGATCCATCGCCGCATCGACGACGCCGACGATTACCGAGGTGAACGCGGCGGCGCCCAATCCGCCATTTGCTCCCATCAGTTCAGCCTGGTGGTTGGGCCAGGCCACGCGCGTCGCCGGGAAATCGGCGAACTCAAAGGCGTGGCTGTTGGTCGATTTCATGCCGTGGCCGCGCCACTCGGCAGTGAGTTTCAGGCCGGTGGAGCCGTCCCAGGGATGGTTTTGAACTTCCATGAAGAACAGGTCGGGTACGGTTTCACCAGCGGCGAGGGCTCGGGTGGTCATGAACGAGGTAAGACCGGAGCCGCTGCCGAAGTGTTTCTGACCCGAGATGCGATAGCCGAAGTCGCCTTGGCCATCAGGTTCGCAAATGGAAGCGGTGCGGGAGGTGTCTCCACCGGAGCCGGGTTCGCTAACGATGGTGCCCCACCAGCAGCCGCTGTGGACGCTGTCGAAGACGGCGTTGCGCTGCTTGGTCCAACCCGCAGTGAAGGGTTCGGGAACGGTGGGCAGACGCCAGGACGACAACACCAGATGGTGCATCGCGCTGGCTAAGGTGATCGACGGGTCCCCGACGGCCAGTTTTCTCAGCATGGAACAGATGGGCCGAGCGGACTGTTCGAGGCTCTCCCAGGTGCCTCCAAGATCGACGGGCACCGCCATCAGGGGCACGCCGATTTCGGCGAGCCGGGCATAATCCGCCGGATCGGCCTTGGTGCGCTGTTGGCGGTCGGCCTGTTCCTCTGCCCACTCTGCGGCCACGGTGGGCGCCTGTTCCAGGATGGAGGCGATGGTCGTCATGCTGTTATTCTCCGTGGCCCGCCAGCTCGGCATAGCGGTCGAACACGAGCCTCTTGACTTCAAACACAAAACCGGTCAGAACGTCTTCCCCAGACAGGGTTCCAGGATCGTCCAAGACCTCAACCGCCCGACCGGCCCGATAGACGTGCACTCGTCGCCCGTACGGGTCGATGTACCAGCCAAGTCGGGCGCCTCCGTCCATCCATTCCTGCATCTTGGCCAGGCCGTTATCGACGCTGTCGGTGCGGGACCGGGTTTCGACGACGAAATCGGGAGCGCCGGGTATGGTACTCCGGTACTCGCCGGAGCGCAGTGCGTCGAACCTTTCCTGGGTGATCCAAGCGGCATCAGGCATGTACATCGCCCCGCTGGGCAACTGATACAACACGTCCTGCGAAGAGGCGTAGCCACCGTTTTCGTTTTGCCACAAGACAAGCGGGGCGTTTGCTTGGTTCTCTCCTATGTTGCTCTCCCAACCGGCCGGCGGCATAACGATCAATACTCCCTGGGAGGTCATTTCAAACTCGTAGGGCTCGTTGTCGCAAGCCATTCGGAAAAATCGCTCTGCAAAATCCGGAGCACGGTTGTCGATCCCAAGCGCCGACAGTTCAATGCGCAGCGGCGCTGATGCCGTCACAGGGCCGGTACTGACGCCGGCTTGGGCCGGGTTTGCGGCTATCGAGGGTTCGGCAACGGAGGTCATGGCGATTATTCCACCGTGATGTCGTACCCGACGATGGCGCTGAAGTTCTTGCGCATGTTGTTGTAACGCGGCTCGTGGGACTGCACGTTGCCGACGCTGTCGGTGGCGCGGGACATGACCGTGTACTGACCCGGCGTAGCGTCCCAGACCCACGACCAGCGGCGCCACATCCAGCGCTCCGTCGGCTCCTCCAGGCGGGCCGGCTGCCAGGACTTTCCGCCGTCGACGCTGACATCGACCTGGGTGATGGCGCCGCCGCCGCTCCAGGCATAACCGCGCACCACGTGTTGGCCTGCCGGAAGGGTAGAAGTATCGTCGTTGGGCTGGGACACCAACGACTTCACGCCGATGGTGGTGATCAGTTCCTTGTTGGGGTCGTCCGGCGAATCGCCGTAATAGTAAAAGTTGTAGTGGTACCAACAGTCAGGCTCGTGATCCAGGACCTCCAGGCGCCGCAGCCATTTGACAGACCAATTACCCGACCAGCCGGGAACCAGCAGGCGGATGGGTGCGCCATGCAGGTGCTCCAGGACCTGTCCATTCTGGGCATACGCGAGGATGGTATCGGGATGGAGCGCCTTCTGGAGGGGAAGGCCCTTGTCGTAGAAGAACGGCTCGGTTCCTTCTTCAGCGGTGGCTGGAACGCCCTCGTCCCAGCCTTCGGCGCGGATGTGGGTGGCACGACCGGTCAGGCCGGCTTCGTTGAGGATAGCCGCCAGGGGGACACCGGTCCACTCGCTGCCGGACAGGATCATCCGCTCTTGCGTACGTGAAGGGCGGGGGCCTTCGCCTTTGAAATACTCGAAGTAGGTTGCGTCGCTGCCGGAACACTCCATGACGGTACGAACCGAGCGGGAAGGGAAACGGCGCACATCATCGTAGTTCAGGCGCAGGGGCTTTTTGACCTCTCCGTCGACGGACAATGACCAGTCACGGGCGGCCACGGTGTCGGGCACACCGAAGTGCTGCACAACGTAATGCAATTCGGTGGGGGTGATGAGGCCTTCCAGGTCCATCACCGGAGTGCGGACGCGCTCGGTCTTGCCATCGGGGCGGAGCAGGGTAACGGGTTCGACCTTCTTATGGGGCCAACCGTACCAGGAGTCGGCGCTATCACCGTCATCTGAAGACTGGGAGCCGTCCATTTGCAAAAAGTCGGGGCGGGCGGCATCGTCGGCCTGATTCTCCGGGGTGTTCTGCTGGGTAGTCATTCGATGTGCGTCTCCAGGGTTGGATGGCCGACGGGAGGCCGGCGATGTGCCAGTTTCCCATGCCGGCGACGCAGCGGCAAGTGGCCGGCCGGCGTTTCAGCGGCGGCTCCGAGTACTCACCGCCAGCGGGCCCCGAAAGCCCCCAGTCCTGCGCCATGAGGCGTGCTCATGCGCGTCATGTGCTGCAAGGGGGTCTGGGTTCATGTTGTCGCCGGTATAACGGGTGGGGACGGAGATACCGTCGAGAAGAATTGACACCGGGGACGGCCACGGGAACAATCTCGAACAGTCGCACCACGCGGGAACGCCAGGAGGTTCCAGTGACCACGCTGCACATCATCGTTGAGATCACGGAGCAGATCCCCACGGGGCGCACCGAATGGCGCGTGGACTGCGCGGAGTGCGACTGGTACGACATATTCGACGACCGGCGGCGGGCAGAGGACGCGGCGACCAGTCACGTGGGCCGAACCCATGAGTCGGAGAACGCGTACAACCGGATAGTGCAGACTCTGCGGATAGAGCCCAACCCGGAAGAGAGCGACCAGGTCGACACGTCCGGCTGACCAGGTCGCTCATCCTGTCCCTGTTGGGCGGCCTGCGCTCCCGTGGACCGGGATACGTTGACTGCCCGGGCAGTTGCGCTTAGGCGGAGGCGTACTTTTCGCCCAGGGCGGTCTCCCACCTCAGGTAGTTCTGCATATCAGCGTAGGTGCGGTCCGGGCCGCTGAAGACCACATCGGAAGGTGTGCGGGTGACACCGCTGAGACCTTCCTCAACGGTCAGGCGGGCCGCCATCCATGAGGTGACGCCTCCGGCCAGGGCCCGGGTGTTTGAATACCCGATCTGGCGGAGAGCCGCCGCGGCCAACAGGGATTGACGGCCGTCCACACAGGTAACCACGATGGTGGCGTCATTGGTGCGAACATGGTCCGTGATCTGCCATTCGAGCCAGCCGCGGGGCACCCAGTGGGACCCCGGAACGTGACCGCGAGCAAAATCCTGGCTGGTGTCGACGAAGATGATCACGTCGGGACGATTCTGATCCAGGGCTTTGGCGGATACGGTAGGCACCGTGCGCCGAGCCTCAACCAAGAGTTCGGACTCGGTTTCGCCGGAGATAGAACCATCGTTCAAGGCGGCGATGCTCATGCCGGATTCCAAGGGCCTGCCGTCGTCTACCCATGCCTGGGTGCCGCCGTCGACAGCGTAAACTTCCTCATGTCCCAACTGCCGGTACCAGGACGCTGTGAGCGTTGCCCTGGCCTTCCCGTCGCAGCAGAACACTATCGGAGCGTTTTTCACAACGGCGACGTCGTCGCTGCGTTGGACACACTGGCCGCCGGGGAACCAACGGAAACCCGGGATACGGCCGCGGTCATATTCCTCGGACGTACGCACGTCGATGAAGTAGATGCTCTCGGTGATGCTGCGGTCAGCCATCTCGTCGAGACCGGCCACATCCAGGAAGCGCACGCCATCTTCTGCGGCGCAGCGGTCGGCGTAGGCTTCCGCAGCAGCCCGGCCCTCCTCGGATACGCCGGGCAGTCGGTCGCGGGTGGCCCCGGACTCAAGCTCGTAACCCGCCAGCACCCACCCGGAGGTGCCGTTCTTGAGCCCGACCACTTCCCGATCCAGGCCCATGCGTTGGAGAACCCGGGTGCCGATGATGCTGCGGGTGCGTCCCGCGCAGTTCACCACCACGGTGGTATCGGGGTCGAGATCTGCCGTGATGTCGGTGATCCGTAGGGCCAACTCGCCGCCGGGGACGCTGCGGCCACCGGGTATGCAGAAGCGGCGATATTCCTCTGGCGTGCGCGTGTCGAGGATGACCATCTTTTCGCCGCGGTCCATGCGGGAGCGCAGTTTGATGGCATCGATCTCGGGCACGTGGTGGACAACTTCAACCTTTTCGCCGAAATCCTTGCTGGGCACATTGACGCCCCACTCTGTGGGATAGTCCAAACTGACCCAGCGGTTGATGCCGCCGTCCAGCCAACCGACATGGGAGAATCCCATGGCCTCGACGGTGGTCACCGCGTGGGATACCCGGCGCCCGTCGTCATCACACAACACGATGAACGTACCCGCGTGGGGCACGGCGTCATGGAGATCAAACTCCAGCCTGCGCCGGGGTATCAGGCTGCTTCCCGGTATGTGGCTGGTGTTGTATTCGCCGGGCTCGCGAACATCGATCAGGGCAAAGGGGGAACTGGCGTGGAACAACTCCGTGAGCTGTTCGGGACTAAATGATATAGCCATCAGCGCATCTCCGTGGACAGGGCCAGGTGGTTCCGATCAAAACGATCCGCAGCCGGATGCGCTATCGAGGGCATCCACAAAATCGTCGATGTTGGGTCTGCTACCGGCTGAATATCTGTTCGATATTATGCTGCGCTCGGCACGGCCAGTCCGCCCGTAACCGAGAGCCGAGGCACGATGTTCAGCATAGGTTGGGTACTTGATCGGCCTGTCGCTTCATTCGGATGGATCTGAATAAGTTATACGGTAAGTATACACGCAAGAACGGATTGATGCCTCCGCATGTCAACCCGTGATCAGCAGTTGTCGTACTTTTCCGTCATCATTTGCCGGATTGCGCCGGATTTCAGATCGTAGCGGAGGCGTTCAAGGCCGCGAAGGTCCTGGCCGTAGACATGGATTTCGACGGTGGGCCGGTCGGTGAAGTTGTCCATCTGGTGGATTTCGTCGACCTCGGGGATGAGCAGGCTGATCTCGCCCGGCTTGACCACGGCCGAACGATCACGCTCCAACCGGGCCCAGTCTTCACGCTGGCGGTCGTCGACGCGCCGGAAGCGCGTTTCGGTCAGGGCATTGTCCATTACGCCGATCATGCCCCAGGTGCGATGGTCATGGGGACCGGCATGGTCGCCGGGACCCCAGACCACGGCGGTTACCAGAAGACCACTGTCCGGGCTGTGATGGAGTAGCCACGAGCCGTGATTTGAGCGGCTTCCAGACCCCACCGGTCGGCGGAACCGTTCCGGGATGGCCTCGGGGTTGGCGATGAGGCGGGACAGGCAGACCGATCCCCTGTCGAAGATCTTCTCATTGCCTGGCTGGGAAGCGATGAGTTCCTCCATGTCGTGGACAAAATCTTCCAAAGCGTAGCGGACTGCAGCCATTTGACGGTTCCCCCCTTTGATCGGTGGCGGCAGTGTAGCGGCCGAGAGCCTGGGGTGGCAACAGACGCATGATGGCTGAGCATGTGTATCGCGGCGGAGACGGTCGCGCGGCCCGTCTCCCGGCGAGAACCTTCGGCCGCGCTGCTATACTACCGCGACCGAGTTGAACGAGCCCGAAGTGGCCAGAGGGAACCCGAATGTCAGAGTCCATCAAGATTTCGATGCGCGTGCCCGGCACATCACCGATGCCGGATCTGCTGAGGATGATAGGCCAGATCGAGGCGGCCGGTTTTGACGGCGCGGGCATCCTGGACAGCCAGATGATATGCCGCGACACCTTCGTGACCATGGGGATGGCGGCCAGCGCGACAAGCACGCTGCGGTTGTTCCCGGCGGTGACCAACCCCTTCGGGCGCATCCCGTCGGTGCT
This sequence comes from Dehalococcoidia bacterium, assembly GCA_034423575.1. GTDB lineage: Bacteria > Chloroflexota > Dehalococcoidia > Lucifugimonadales > UBA3495 > Bin87. The sequence continues at coordinate 17,205 of DAOUIF010000050.1, forward strand.
GGCGGGCGCGGCGCAGACGGTGGCGGAGATCGCTCCCGGCAGAACCAAGTTCATCATCGGCACGGGTTACACCTCGGCCAGCACCATCGGACGGCGACCGGCGACCCTCCGGCAGATGCGTCGCTGCATCATGGAGGTGAAAGCGCTGCTGGCCGGTGAGGCGGTGGAATACGACGGTATGACCAATCGGCTGGACTTCGCGGGTAGCGACGGCGGGCACGGCGTTCCCGTGCTGATGGCGGCATCGGGTCCACGATCACTGGAATTGGCCGGCGAGGTGGCCGACGGTGCGCTGGTGCTGGTGGGTTACACGCCCGGCATTGTCGGAAAGGCGATGGAGCACCTGGAGACCGGAGCGAAACGGAGCGGGCGGAGCCTGGAGGACCTGGACGTGATGTTCGCCGTGCGCACCTGCGTGGCCGATTCCACCGAAGAGGCTCGTCGACTGGCGCGGCCGGTGGCGACGCACTGGGCGCTGTTGTGGGGAGGGCCGAACTGGCTGCCCTATTCCGGATTGGACATTCCGGACTACGAGGTGCCGCAGGCGGTGCGCGATGTCTATCCCGATTTGGGACACGCGCCAAACTGGGAAGAAGCCATAGAGTTGACCCAATTCGTGGACGACGATGTGAACGGCCAACTGTGCGACGCGCTGGGACTGATCGGAACGGCGGAGTACTGCACCGCGCGCATCCAGGAGATGGCGCAACACGGCGTCAACCAGCTGTACCTGATGCCGTGCCTGACCTTCGCGCCACCGGAAGCGGAAGTGCAGGCTTTCGGCAACCACGTGATACCGGCGCTGGCGGCCGCGTGAACCCCGAAGGTCGCTGCCGCAGGAAGGTCGTCAGAATCAGGATTCACGGGATTTGATGATTGGACAGGATTGGGAGATCTCCATCACAGAGCGGCGCCAATCCTCACAATCCCCAGATCTTGAAAATCCAGATTCTGACGTTTCCCCACCGCAAACCAGATACGGTGAGATCGCGATTTAGTTGTGCCGGCCTGCGGCAATTTGCTAGTCTCATGTGACACAGGCAGCCGGAGGGTTTCCGGCCGCCACCGGCAGGCTAGCGGCCCTGGCGGGCAAGAGGCGCGCGTGACTACGGCAGATCGTTTCCAGGACTACAGCATCGATCCGGGCATCTATGACGAGATGTTTCACGCGGACGGTCAAACGCGAGACGACTGGAAAGCGCTTCGGGAAACACTCACGGACCTTTCCCCGGAAGAGTTGACCGCCATCCAGGAAAGGGTTACGCGGTCGTTTTCCAACGAGGGAATCACTTTCACCGTTTATGGAGATGACGAAGCGGACGAGCGGATCATCCCGATTGACTGTGTGCCTCGGCTGCTGGCGGAAGTGGAGTGGCGCGACCTCGACGCGGGCCTGACCCAGCGGCTCAAGGCCTTGAACCTGTTTTTGCAGGACGTCTACGGGGAGTCGAAAGCCACGAAGGACGGAGTCATACCCGAGGACATGGTCCTGGGTTGTCCCCAGTACCGGCTGGAAATGCAGGGTTTCACGCCGCCGCAAGGCACTTGGGTGGCCATCTGCGGCACCGACGTGGTGCGGACCAACGAGGGGTTCCGGGTGCTGGAGGACAACCTGCGAGTTCCCTCGGGCGTGTCATACATGATCGCTAACCGCAAGGCCGTGAAGGCGAGTTTGCGTCGTCTCTACCGCTCGTCGCGCGTGCTTGAAGTGGAGCACTACGGCCGGCTGCTGCTGGATACCCTGCGCGAGCTGGCGCCTGGAGACCAGAGCAATCCGACCATAGCGCTGCTGACTCCGGGGGTGTACAACTCCGCTTTCTACGAGCACATGTTCCTGGCCGGCGAACTGGGAGCGCATCTGGTCGAAGGCCGAGACCTGGTGGTCAGTGATGGTTTCGTCTACATGAGGATGACGACGGGCCTGCAGCGAGTGGACGTGATTTACCGTCGGGTGGATGATGACTTCATTGACCCGACAGTCTTTCGCCCGGACTCGGTCCTTGGCGTGCAGGGCCTGATGGACGCGTATCTGCGCGGCAACGTGGCGTTGGCCAACGCGCCGGGCACGGGGGTGGCCGACGACAAGAGCGTCTACGCCTACGTTCCTGACCTGATCCGGTACTACTTGGGCGAGGAACCCCGGTTGCACAACGTGGAGACCTACCTCTGCCGCCGCCCGCAGGAGCTGGAATACACGCTGGACAACCTGGACAAGCTGGTGGTGAAAAAGGTTGGCGAATCCGGCGGTTACGGCATGCTGGTGGGGCCCCATGCCACACCGCAGGAGAGAGCCGAATACGCGGAACAAGTGCGAGCCAACCCGGCGGATTTCATCGCGCAGCCTACCCTGGCGTTGTCGCGTTCGCCGTGCCTGATCGACGGGAACTTCGAGCCGCGGCACGTTGACCTGCGGCCGTTCATCCTGCACGGAAAGACCACGCGCATAGTGCCGGGGGCATTCTGCCGGGTGGCGCTGCGGCGGGGCAGCCTGGTGGTCAATTCCAGCCAGGGCGGCGGCGGCAAGGACGTCTGGGTCCTGGAGGAGTAGCCGACTTGCTCGCTCGAAGCGCACAGGGGCTTTACTGGATGGGCCGCTACCTGGAGCGGGCGGACCATCTGAGCCGGATGTTGCAGTTGCAGGCGGAGGCCTTGGTCGACCGGCCCACTGGCGAAATTTACTCGGGCTGGCGCCGCATCTATCGCAGTCTTGACCGCGAACCGCCGGCGGGAGGGCTGGACCTGGTGCCGTCGTACGAGAGGGCCACGCCCCAGTTTCAGCGGGCGGGAGGCCCGTCGGGACAGGTCCGGATGCAGCAGCGAATCAGCGACAACTACACCCTGGCGGATTCGTTCACGCTCGCGGACGATCTCACGTTTGAACGCTCTAATGCGAGCTCGGTGTGGAGCTGCTTTGCGTCAGGAAGAGAAAACGCGCGACAGATGCGTAATTCCATCAGCGCCGAGATGTGGCGGTCGTTGAACCTAAGCTACCTGAAGCTGCAACGGATCAGGATGCTCGACATATGGCTGGGATCACCGGAGAATTTCTACACGGAAACGGCGGAAGACATAGAAACCTTCATGGGGGTAGCGTCCGGAACGATGTACCGGGACGAAGGGTGGCATTTCATGCAGTTGGGAAGGTTCCTCGAGAGGTCTCAACTGGCGAGCGGCCTGCTCCTGGCCCAACTGGAGGAGGACGAAGGTCCAACCGAACATACCGAGTCAGACTGGACCACGCTGCTGCGGGTTTTCCACGCCCAGGAAGCGTACCTGCGCACCTGCGGTGTCGAGATCAAACCGGAACAAGCACTCAACCTATTGGTCACGGACCGGTTGCTTCCCGACTCGTTGCGCCGTGCCCTCGATGCCATGTCAGTGGAATTGAAAGCCATCGGCACGGGACCCGACCGGGCGTCCACGGAGGCGGCGAACCGGATGACCGGACGTCTCCGGTCGCTGGTGCTTTACGAGTGGCCGGACGTCGAAGACAAGCCGCGATTGCTGGCCCGGATCGCAGAGCTCAGCAGGCATTTGCACGGGGCGGTCAACGCGGTCTACTTCGACTACTAACCCCGCATTTAGCGGAGAGCGAGCAGCCGACCGCGTCTCCCAACCCATGCTCGTCCCAGCTGTCGGCCGCAGACACCAAGAGCGGTCGCACCGAGTATCCGGGTTTTTTGTGAAGCGCTCGTGCTGACTCTCACGGCGGCCGATGCTATAATCGCCGTTGCGCTTTCACCAATTCAGGAGATTCGAATTTGCGTCATTACGAACTGGTAACAATCCTGAGCCCGATGCTGAACCAGGACGAAGCATCGGCCAAATGGGACGAGATCAAGTCGTTCATCGCCAACCGGGAGGGGGAAATCACCGCCGAGCAGGTGTGGGGGACGCGACGGCTGGCCTATCCGATCCGCAAGGGCAATTATAATTTCCTCGAGGGATCGTACTACTTGAGCACGTTCACCGTGGACAACTCGTTCAACCGGGAGTTGGAGAATTACCTGCGGCTGGATGAGCAGGTACTGCGGTCATTGATCGTGAATTGCGATGGGCCGCTGCCCGACAAACCACCGCCAGGACCGCTCACAGCCCCGTCGCGGTACATCCCGCCCGGACGCGGCCGACGCCAGGACGGCGGCGGGCCGATACCGGAAGCGCCGGGCGGATTCTCTGACCGCCGGCAGGGCGGTCCACCGCCCGCACCCGGAGCGCCGGCCGCTGCTCCCAACGCGGAGACTCCCGCCGCTTCAGCGGCCACACCTGCACCGGCCGAGCCGGCTCCCGCCCCGTCTGCGGCCCCGAGCGTTGACGCAACGCCGACCCCCGAGCCGTCGGCGCCACCTGAGCCGACCGCCGGCGCAGAGCCGCCTGCACCTGAGCAAACGGCGGAAACCGATGGGGACGCTCAGGCGTAAGTTACCATGAACAAGATCATCATAATCGGCAACCTGGGTCGGGACCCTGAGATGCGATACTCCGCGTCCGGCACTCCGATGACCTCCTTCAGCATCGCCAGCAACCGCCGTTACACTACAGCAGCAGGAGAACAACGCGAAGAAACCGAATGGTTCAACTGCACTGCCTTCGGCCGCTTGGCAGACACATGCAACCAATTCCTCGCCCGGGGCCGACAAGTCTACGTCGAAGGGCGGCTCAGTTCGCGTCAGTACAATCGCCAAGATGGAACTCCCGGGTTTTCACTTGACGTCATGGTTACCGAGATGCAAATGCTTGGTCGTCGTGACGACATGGACGGCGGCGGGTACAGCGGACAGTCCGACCGCGGCTACGCTAGCCGAAGCGACAGCGGCGAGTACGGTGACCAGCGCGGCGGTTACGACGACCGGCGCGGGGCCGGCTATGGAGCCAGCGGCGGTGACTCGATGGACGTCGATGACCTGCCCTTCTGAAGACGCTACCAACTGAACTCCCGACACCGGAGGAACTTCCAGCAATGACTACCCCAGCATCCGCACCTTCGAGCCCCCCCGCCAGCACGGCTCCATCCGCTCCGGCCGGAGGCCCTCCAGCCGGCGGACCGCCTCCAGGTGGGCCGGGTGGCCGGCCAGGCGGTGGACCGGGCGGACGGCCGGGAGGCCCGGGAGGACGACCGCCGGGCCGGGGCGGGCCGCGCGGCGGAGGTCGCGGCGGGCGACGGTACGGGCCTCGCCGGCGAGTGTGCGCCTTCACGGTTGAGGGCGTCACGCCCGACTACAAGGACGTGGATCGGCTGCGGCGGTACATTTCGGAGCAGGGGAAGATCGAGCCCACACGCAAGACCGGCACCTCTGCGAAGAACCAGCGGCTGCTGGCCCAAGCCATCAAGCGCGCCCGCTACCTCGCTCTGCTGCCCTACGCGCCCGAACACAGTATCAACGTCGGAATGCGTTCGGGTCGCTAATCGGCCCACCCCATATGCTGAACCTTTCGCTGCCCTGGAAACGCAGCGCCGAAGAGGCAGAGGAGGCTCCGGAACAGCTTGGCAGGCGGCGTCCTTCGAGAAATGCAGCCGGCCGAAGTCGCCGGTTGGGAACGACCGGCACCGATGCCGCGCAGGCTGCGCGCACTCGTCGTCGGCTGGAATCCCGCCGCCAACGCATCGCGATCGTCGTCGGAGCCGTGCTGATCCTGGTCATCGTGGGCGTGGTGCTGGCGGGCGTGTACCAGCAGTTCATCCTGCCGCCGCGCGTGATGGCGGGCGAGGTCAGAGGGGTGCGGTTCTCCATGGGCGACCTCGTCGAACGCATCCGCGTCCTTCAGGGCATCAACCGTTACCAGGGTGGACAGGTTGATTTCAGCCGGATACCGTTCCAACTGCTCACCGACCTGCTGCACGCGGAGATACTGCGCCAGGCGGCGCCCGGCCTCGGCATCAACGTCACCGACTCGCAGATCGACGACGCGATCCGGGATCAATTCCGACCCGAGCCTGGGCCTGGCCAGGATGCCGACGACCCGCAACTGGCTGCACAGCTGGACGCGGAGTTTGACAACATCTACAAGAACTTCCTGACCCAGGTGAACCTGACCGATGGCGCCTACCGCCGGATGATGGAGGAACGTCTACACCAGAGCACGCTGTTCGGAATCATGCTGGCATCCCTGCCGGAGGAGGCGCCCCAGATTGAACTGCAGGCCATCGCGATGAGCCTGAACTCCAACGCTTCTCCGGAGGCGGTGCGCGAACGCCTGATGCTGGGTCAGGATTTCGGATCCGTGTCCCGGGAAATCACCGGATCGGACGGCTACATCGGCTGGGTGCCGGAAGGAGCGTTTCCAGAGTTCGACAGTTACCTGTTCGGAGAGACCGAAGTCGCTGAAGACGGGACCACAACGCGCAAACCGGCCTCGCTGGAACCCGGCGAGATATCCACCCCGATATACGAGGGCGAAACGATTTTCATCATCCAGGCCATCGGGGAGCCGGAGACGCGAGAGGTAGAAACGCAAATGCTTTTCCAAATGGCCGGCGCCCGGGTCGAGGAATGGAAAGACGAGCAGTTGGCGCGCGGGTCTGAGGAAGGCTGGGTAAAGATCAACTTCGACAGCAACCGCTACGCCTGGGTGACCGACCAGGTACGGCTGACCGCGCCGCGGGTCACCCCACAGCCCCAGCAGTAGGGCCCGCGAGGGTTTCAGGACGTTCACTGACGGTTACAGCGCCCTGCTGAGTTATCACCAAAGGCCAAGCGCACCACACCGCAACACCAGCAGATGCCCGCCGCTACGGATTCAATCAACATCGGCCTGATGGGACTCGGGACCGTCGGAGGCGGCGTCGCTGCTGCGCTGTCGGGCAACGCGGATGAGATCCGCCGGAAGACCGGCCGCACAGTGCGTTTGCGGCGAGCCCTGGTTCGCGACGCGACGAAAAGCCGCGAGCCGTCGCCGCCACCGGGCGTGTTGACGACGAATCCGGAGGACATTCTCGCCGACCCGGAGATCCACGTAGTCGTTGAAGTGATGGGCGGCGACACGCCGGCCGGCGACTACTTGGAACGCGCCCTGGCTGGTGGGAAGCACGTCGTCACCGCCAACAAGGAAGTGATGGCCCGTCGCGGGGCATCGCTTCTTGCGCTGGCGCAGTCCCAGAGCGTCAATCTGCTGTTCGAGGCGTCTGCCGGCGGTGGTATTCCCATTGTCGGCTGCTTGATGACACAACTGTTGGCCAACGACATTCGCTCGATCCGCTCCATCATCAACGGAACCACCAATTACATCCTGACCCGGATGGCGCGCAGCCAGACGCCGTTTGCCGACGCGTTGGCCGAGGCCCAGGGCCGGGGTTACGCCGAGGCGGATCCGACCAATGACGTCGAAGGCATCGACGCGGCGTACAAGCTGTCGGTGCTGGGCAGCCTGGCTTTCCACCGATCGATACCCCACGGGGCGATACACACTGAAGGCATCAGTCGCCTCGGCCCCGAAGATTTCCGGTATGCGGCCGAACTGGGTTACGCCATCAAATCCCTGGCGATAGCGCAGGCGGGACCGGACGGCGCCATCCAGGCCCGAGTTCATCCCGCCCTGGTTCCCGAAGACCATCTGCTGGCCAAGGTCGACGGCGTGTATAATGCCGTAGAAGTGACCGGCGACCTGTGTGGCCAGATCATCCTGCACGGCCAGGGGGCCGGCCGCGACGCCACTACCAGCGCGGTGATGGGCGACATCCTGAACGTGGTCAGGTTCATCGACAGCGCCGGCGCTCCGCCGCTACTTCCGGTTTCCAACGGGCGAGACCAGCAACCCGGGGACACCATCCGACCCATCGACGAACTCTCGAGCGCGTACTACATGCGACTCACCTGCGCGGACCAGGCCGGCGTACTGGCTCAGATTGCGCGGCTGCTGGGTGACGGCAACATCTCAATCGCCACCGTGATCCAGAAGGATACCGACCCGGGCAGTGGAACTGCCCAACTGGTCATCACCACCTATCCCTCACGGGAGGCCGACGTGCAGACCGCGCTGGCGGGCGTAAAGCAGTTGGGCGTGGTGGTAAGCGTCGACAATCTGATCCGCATTGAACAGTAAACCGACCGCAGCCAACTAACCCGACGCATCGATCCCAGTAACCAGGCGAAACCGTGGCACCACCCTGCCAAACCCGGTAGAAAATGGGCGAAGGCGTATTACGACAGTACCGGGACCTACTGCCGGTCAATGAAGAGACACCCATCTTCTCGATGGGCGAGGGCGACACGCCGTTGGTGCGCTCCCGGCAACTTGGTCCCGAGTTGGGCTGCACGAACCTGTACTTCAAGCTGGAAGGCTGCAACCCTACCGGCTCATTCAAGGACCGGGGGATGGTGGTGGCCATGGCCAAAGCGCTGGAGGAAGGGAGCGTCGGCGTGATGTGCGCCTCTACGGGCAACACCAGCGCGTCGGCGGCAGCCTACGCCGCCTACTGCAACCTGCCCGCGTGGGTCCTGATACCCAAGGGCGAGGTGGCATTGGGCAAACTGGCGCAGGCCATGGCGTACGGCGCGAGAATCCTGCTGGTAGATGGAAATTTCGACGCGGCCCTGGCGCTGGTCCGTGAGTTCACGAAGACCAACCCCATAACGCTGGTAAATTCCGTGAACCAACACCGCATTGAGGGGCAGAAGACCGCGGCCTTCGAGATTTCCGATGTTCTGGAAGAGGCGCCGGACTACCTTTTCATCCCCGTGGGAAACGCGGGCAATATCACTGCGTACTGGCGTGGGTTCGTCGAGTACCACCAGTTGGGGCGCAACGAGGTCCTGCCCAAGATGATGGGTTTCCAGGCGGAAGGCGCGGCGCCGATAGTTCGTGGGGAGCCGGTCCCCTTCCCACAGACCATCGCTTCGGCCATACGCATTGGGAACCCGGCAAGCTGGAAGTTCGCAGAACGCGCGCGGGACCAGTCGGGCGGAGTCATCGACGCGGTGAGCGACGATGAGATCCTGGAGGCTTACCGTCTGCTGGCGTCGCGAGAAGGGATCTTCGGGGAGCCGGCCTCGGCGGCTTCAGTGGCCGGCCTGATCAAGATGCAGCGAAACGGACTTGATCTGACGGGCAAGCGGGTGGTGTGTATCATAACGGGAAGTGGGCTCAAGGATCCGGACATGGCGGTCAGCAGCGCGCAGGCTGACACCGTGGAAGTCAAGCCCAACCTCGAGGCCATCGAAAACGCAATCATGGAGGCTCTGCCCGCCAGATGAGCGTTGCCGGACCCAAAATGAACCTGGCCGCCATCGAGGTCGCGGTAGGCACCATTCTCAAGTACATCGACGAGGACAGCGGGCGCGAGGGTCTCTGGCGGACCCCAGAGCGGGTCGCGGAAATGTACGCCGAGTTGTTCTCCGGGGTGGGAACGGATCCCGCGGCAGAAATCGACGCGATGTTTTCCGAAGACGTGACCCACGACCCGGTGGTGGTGGCGGACCTGCCTTTCTACACCATGTGCGAGCACCATCTGCTGCCATTTTTTGGAAAGGCCAGCCTGGTGTACATACCTGACCGGCACATCGCGGGGATCAGTAAGATCGCCCGGGCGCTGGAAAACACCGCACGAAGATTGCAGGTGCAGGAGCGCCTCACCGCCCAACTGGCGGACGCGGTTTTGACGCGGGTGCAGCCCCTGGCCGTGGCCTGCCGCGTCGAGGCAGAGCACCTGTGCATGTCGATGCGCGGGATCCAAAAACCGGGCCATCGCGTGGTGACCACGGCAGTTCGGCAACGTCAAGGGAGCGGCGATAATGGGGCCGCACCGTGGTATTCCGCAACCGAATTGCTGAGCCTGATGGACCGCCCAGCGTAAGCGACAGGCCTCTCATGACTACGGTCCAACCAGTAACCCCAATCACCTCCTTTGAGGAAGTCCGGCAGCAATGGGAGGAACTCCTTGGCCGGTCGGTGGTGAACAACCTGTACATCACGCCCACCTGGCAGGAGCTGTGGTGGAGCGCTTTCCAAAACGGCCGCTCGCTGGCTGGGTTCTACCTCACCGATGCCTCAGGTCGATTGACCGCCCTGGCGTCGCTGTCGCGCTGCGGCGACAATTTTTCTTTTGTCGGCAACAGCGACACCTTTGACTACAACGATTTCGTCATCGCCCGGGGCGCCGAGCGGGCATTTTTTCCCGCCCTGCTGGATACCATCGACGCCGGAGGCGGCCAGCAACTGGACCTTTATTCAGTGGGTCAAGACTCGCCGACGCTGGCCATGCTGCCGGAGCTTGCGAGGGAACGCGGGTATTCAGTGGATATCGCCGAAGAAGACGTCGCGCCTCGCATCGACCTGCCGCCGTCGTGGGACGATTACCTGGCCGGGTTGAGCAAAAAAGACCGGCATGAATTGCGTCGAAAATTGCGCCGGCTTGAAGGTCACGAGAACTGGCGTTGGTTCTGCGTTTCGGACCCAGGGGAGGCCAGCGACCGCGCGGACACGTTCCTGGCCCTGATGAGAAACAGCGACCCGGCCAAGGCCGAGTTTCTGACTGAAGACCGCGAAGATTTTTTCCGCAAGCTGATCGCCACCACGGCGGCCCAAGGAGTGCTGCGGCTCTTCTTCATGGAAATGGACGGCAAGCCGGTGGCCGCCTCGCTGTGCCTGGATTACGACGGCGTACGGATGCTGTACAACAGCGGCCACGACACGGAATACCGCTACTACAGTGTTGGGCTACTGCTTCACGCGCTGTCGCTGCGCGACGCCCTGGAACGGGGGTATCGATACTTCGATTTCCTCCGGGGAAACGAATCCTACAAGTATCGGCTGGGCGGACGTGATCATCATCTATACCGGATAACCCTCCAACGTTCCGATTCGCGGGAAACGAGCGGCGGATGACGAAACGGATAAGAAACACCTCATTGTTACAATTCGAAACATCCCGACCGCTCATTTCAGGTTCGCCTCCAGACCGTCATAGCGGCTTTTTGCCTTGATATCCGACTGTACATCCCGGGTCGCGCTGATCTCCTACCACACCTGCCCACTGGCTGCGCCGGGGCAGGGGAAGGCAGGAGGCATGAACGTGCACGTACGCGAGCTGGCCCGGGCGATGGGGAACCTGGGTGTGGCGGTGGATGTGTTCACGCGGGAGCACGATTACCGTTGCGACGGCAACGATGCGCGCTGCGACGGAGTCACCTACGTCCACGTGCCGGCCGGGCCAGCAGATGCCCCGCTGGCTGATTTGCCCAACTACCTGGACGACTTCGTCGCTGGAGTTGACGCTTACAGGCAACGAAACAACCTTCGTTACCGGGCGATCCATTCACACTACTGGCTGAGCGGCTGGGCCGGAACCCGTCTGGCCGCCGCATCAGGTACGCCACAGGTGGTGACCTTCCACACTCTTTCGCGCATCAAGATGCAGTCGCGGTCCGGGGAACAGGAACCGCCGGTGCGCCAGCAGACCGAAGAGCAGATCATCGCCGACGCCGATTGCGTGGTGGCGTTTAGCCCGCACGAGCGGGACGCCATGGTGAAGCTGTATGGAGCAGATAGAAACCGCGTTGAGCTGATACCGTGCGGGGTAGATCTGAGCCGGTTCCGGCCCATTGGCCGAACTGCGGCGCGGCGGGAACTTGGCTTGAACGGCCACAAAGTCATGCTCTATGTGGGCCGTATCGAGCCGTTGAAGGGCGCGGACCTGCTGCTGCACGCCGCAGCTTCACTGGAGTCGGAAGAGGGCGTCCAGGTGCTCGTAGTCGGGTCCGATGCGGAGGGCAGCGGCGAGATGGAGCGGCTGCACCAACTTTCCGACGAGCTGCAATTGGGAGACGCCGTAGAGTTCGTGGGCCGCGTGTCCCAGGATCGGTTGGCCCTTTACTATTCCGCGGCGGACGTGTGCGTGGTGCCATCTTTTTACGAGAGTTTCGGCCTGGCCGCGCTGGAGAGCATGGCCTGCGGGACTCCGGTGGTGGCCTCTCGCGTCGGCGGGCTTTCGACGATCGTGCAACACGGCCGGACCGGTTACCTGAAGTCCTGGCGCTGTCCTGAGGCGTTCGCCCAATCATTGGAAATGATCATGGCCAACGAAGACCTGCGCGACAGCATGGGTCGGGCCGCTCGCAACCGCGCGGAAACCCTGAGTTGGGACCAGGTGGCGGGCCGTTTGCTGGCGCTTTACGCCCGCCTTGATTCGGCTGGCGCCGATTCGGGAACGGCCAGCTGATGCAGTCGGAGCGCCGCCGACTGGCGCCGAACGAATTCGGATTCCCGAATTACCCCGGGTACGGGGAGGGGAAACCGCGACGCCGCAGGCCGTTCGGGTCGGCGCTACGGCATCTGGAAGGGCGCATGGTCGCCGGCCTGCTGGTGTTCCTGCCGGTTTTGGTGACCTATTTCGTGTTCAAATTTTTCTACGACGTGCTGGCTTCGCTGCTGGAGCCTTTCGTCCGCTGGCTGAACATTCCCAAGACAGGCGGATTCGACTGGACCGACCTAGTGGGGGTAGCCGCAGTGCTGGTGGTGATCTACATCGTCGGACTGCTCATCAGTTGGGCGGTGGCAAAGTTTTTGATCAACCAGATCCACGATCTGATCGGGCGGATTCCGGTAGTCGGCGCGGTGTACAACACGACGCGGGTGGGGATCGACTTTCTGTCCGACACCCAGCAACAGGAGTACCGGGGCGTGGTGCTCATGGAGTTCCCGCGTCTTGGAGTGTTGTCCATTGGGCTGATCACGTCGAACCTCGGCCAGCTGGATGGGGTAGAGGATTACCTGTCGATCTACGTGCCCACGACTCCGGTTCCGTCTTCCGGCTATCTGGTGGTGGCCGCCTCCAGCAAAGTGACGCCCACTGATATTACCGTAGACGAAGCCATGCGCATCATTATCTCGGGCGGTATCCTTGCCGGTGATATCATCGCTGGCCGGGTCTCACTCAATGGCGCCCAGCACCCAACACCCGATTTCCATTGGCTGTGGGGCAGTGACGCCACCGTCCACGCCGCGCCGCGGCCCTCCTGGCCCAGGCCGGTGCCGGACTCGATCCCGGTCCTTACGGAAATCCAGGACTAGCATTTTCTTCATTGCGCTGGTTCAAAAATTTCCCGCAGAATCCGTTTATCCTGTTGAACATTGCATCCCCGGAGGATTAGCCCCATGGATTTCACTCCCGAACGCGCCCTGGTGGTTATCCCACATCCCGACGATGCGGAGGTGTGGGCCGGAGGCACCATAGCCCGCTGGGTGCGCGGGGGCTCGGAAGTCCACTACGTCCTATGCACCGACGGGAGCAAGGGCACGGACGACCCCGAAATCGACCCGATCGAATTGGCGGCCACCCGCGGTGGCGAGCAGATGGCTGCTGCCGACATTCTCGGCATCAAGAACGTGGTGATGCTGGGCAGGCCGGATGGCGAACTGGAAGACACGTCGGATTTTCGTCGGGACGTGGTTCGGCAGATCCGCGTAATCAAGCCCGATGTGGTGCTGACGGCCGAGCCCTACCGCCGCAACATGCAATGGCACCGGGACAACCGGATCACCGGACAGGTGGCGCTGGACGCGGTGTTCCCGTACGCTCGGGACCACCTGCATTTCGGCGATCTGTTCGCCAACGAGGGGATTGAGCCTCACAAAACCGCGGCGGTGATGTTCTGGGGATCGGAAAACCCCAACACCTTCGTGGACATTGAGGCCGATTTCGACGTCAAGATGGACGCGGTTTTGGCTCACCGCTCCCTGGCCCGCGATCGGTCCAGGGAACAATTGGAAGAGTTCATGCGGGCGCGAGCCAAAGAGGCGGCGCAAGCCGGCAACGATTACCCCGACGAGGATTTCAGAGGGCTGACGCTGGCGGAAGCGTTCCGGCGAGTTACCTTCCGGACCTAGCCGACGTGCCGGGTCGCCTGATCGGTTAAACCGGCGCGCGCCGGGTGTGCCAGTCGGTGGCCTCCTGGTAGGCGTACGCGGCCCGCAGGATGGTCCCCTCCGCAAAGGGGCCGCCTCCCAGTTGAACACCGATGGGCAGACCGTCCTCGGTGAAACCTCCCGGGATCGACACGGCGGGCATCCCTGCCAGGGGGTAGCAGCCGGTATACGAGCGGCGGAAGAAGAACCGTTGGCGGACGTCCTCAGCTGACTCGAAAGGCGCGGTCAGGGCATCGTGCCGGGGCGCCGGGTACGGAGCGGTCGGGCACACCAGGACATCGACCTGCCGGAAAGCCTCCTCGAACTGTCGGCGGAGCAACACGCGGGCCTTCATGGCGCGGTTCTGCACCTTGGCCGGCACCAGGGACGCGCTCTGGAGCCGAGTGCGGGAAGCTCGATCCAACAGCTCAGGTGATCGCCGCATGAGTCCGTCGCGGGCGCCGGCTCCCTCGGTATCGGCGATACCCACGAAAATCGCGCCGGCGATTTCGGTAAGCGGCAGCGAAACCTCCATCACCTCCGCCCCGAGACCGGCAAAGGTATCCAGCACGGCATCGGTGGCGCGCCGCACTTCCGCGTGCATGTCGGGAGAGTCGCACAGCTCCGTCATCCGGCCGATGCGCATGCCCTGGACGTCCCCGTCGAGCATGGCACGATAGTCTGGAACCGTGCGGCGGCTGGTTGTGGGATCCATGGGATCGTATCCGGCGACGGCGCCAAGCACGAGCGCGCAGTCTTCGACCGTCTTGGTCATGGGGGATGCCGCATCCATGAACCAGCACATGGGCGTGATGCCGTGGCGACTGATGCGGGTGAAGGTCGGTCGCAGCCCCACGCCGTTGCAATACGATGCCGGCCCGCGCCCGCTGCCTCCGGTGTCTTCGCCGACCGAGGCGGCGCAGAGATGTGCTGCCAACGCCGCGCCGGACCCGCTGCTGGACTCGCCGGGAGTGTGGCCGTGACGCCAGGGATTATGCGGCGTGCCGTACGGCGGATCGGCGGTGCCTCCCATGGCCAGCTCGCTGAGGTTGAGCTTGCCCAGCAGGATCGCGCCGGCCGATTTGAGGCGGGCCACCACCGTCGCGTCTTCTGCGGGCACGTTGTCCGCGTAGGCTCGAGAACCGTTGCTGGTCAGGATACCCTCGGTATTGAACTGGTCCTTGACGGCCATGGGCACGCCGAAGAGCGTTCCGCCAATGGCGCTGGCGTCACCGCGGCGCAGCGCGTTATCCACTTCGGCAGCGGCGCCCAGCGCCTCTTCGCGACACACGGTTATGTAGGACTTGATATCGCTGTCGATGGCGTCGATGCGACGGAGGTATGCGTGGACCGCGTCGGTGGCGGTGAAATCGCCGTTGCGAATAGCGGTCGAGGTGGCTTCGGCGGAGAGAAAGACGATGTCGTCGTGGGATTGGGCAGAGGTCATGTGGAACTCCGAAGGGGTACGCTCGTTCAGGAACGTAACGTGCTAATCGCCCGTTTCAATCGCCTTCAGGATCGGGGAAGATTGTGACGGGCTCGATGCCCTCCAGGTCCAGGTCCCGCAGGCGGTCGAGTTCCTGCATCAGGCTGGCGAACCGGTTGGCCACTTCGGGCAAATCGGAATCGTCGATGGGTATGCCTACGAGGTCGGCCATTTTGCGGACCTGTTCAGCGCCGAGATCGGGATCGGGCATGGGTCTATCCTTCTTTGCTGGTTACCCAATCATTGGGGACGGGGTTTGTGACGTGTTTCCGGCGCTGAGACCAATACAAGAGCAGTTGGCTCATCAGAGCCAACGCTGGAACCAGCCCAGCATCCGTTCCAGATATTCCTGACGCAGGGCGACGTGTCCCGTCCGGAGGAACCCGTGGCTACAGCCGGGGAACCGCACCATTTCGACCTCTTTATCCATCCGCTTCAGCACCTGGAAATACTGTTCACTTTGCCCGATGGGACACCGGGCGTCGGCTTCCCCGTGCAGCAGAAGCACAGGCGTTTCAACCTGGGGAGCGTACTTTATTGGCGACCGTTGCAACAGGCGATAGGCCAAGGTGTCGATACCCTGGGTCAATTCGCTGGCGAGAGGGCGGCTGATAGGCATGCCGCCGGCGAGACGAATGGCCCACTGAGTCTCGCCGAAGCTGGTGGCGATGTCGGAGGTGCCATACATGGTCCACAGATCGATGCAGGGGGCTCCGGCAACCGCGGCGCGGAACCGGTTGGTGTGACCGATCATCCAGGCGGTCATATAGCCACCGTAACTGTACCCGTGAACGCCCAAGCGGTCGGTGTTCACGTAGTCGCGCTGGCACACCGAATCCACGGCGGCCATGAGATCGTGGTAGTCGCTCCCACCCCAGTCACCCAGGACCGCGTTCACGAACTCCTCGCCATAGGTGGACGAGCCTCGGGGGTTCACCGCGAGGGTCAGGTAGCCGGCTCCGGCCAACACCTGGTGCCAGGGAACAAACGAATCGTAAAAAGCTCCATTTGGGCCGCCATGGATTTCCAATATCAGCGGGTAGCGCTGCGTCGGGTCGAAATCGGGCGGGTGGTACAGGCGACACTCGATGTCCCAATCGCTCCGTTCAACGACGAACTTTTCCATGGGCGAAGGAGCATGCCGGGAGAGCCAGGCGTCATTATGTGATGTGAGCCGGCGCCGGTTGGTTTGGCATACCCTGCCCGCTTGATCGATGACGTAGGCGTCTGACGGGCTCGCCGGGTCCGAGCCGACAACCACCACCCGATTTGCCTCGGCGTCCATCGCAATGCCGGACAATAGCTCCCCGCCTGCGGTATTCGTGGACGGCGCGGAGCACCCTTCCGGTTCCACCGCCGTTTCGTAAAGCCGGGTTTCCCCGTGGGAGTCGCCTAGAAACACGATACGCCCACCATCCGCGTCGCCCGGCAACCACCGGAGCTCCAGCGGCGGAAAGATGCCCGGATACCCGAGGCAAGGACGCAGGCTGTCGTCGGTTAGCTGCAGGGGCGGTCGGCCCGGCTCAAGAATGTACAGATACGCCTGCCACAACACCGCCAGCCCGTCATCCATGCCGCCGGCGGCCAGCAGCCGCCTTCCGTCGGGTGACCAGGACACAGCGGCCACGTCCGTCAGACCCTGGGACCACAATTCCGGTTCCGCCTGCTCCCCTGCAATCGGTGGACCATCGGCAACGTCCACCACGTAGACCTCGTTAGTGGCGGTGACGTCCCGGTCACTGGAGCGTCCGGATATGAAGGCGATGCGACCCCCGTCCGGCGACCATGCGGGCGCCATGTCGTCCCAGTCGCCGGAGGTGAGTTGACCGGATCTGCCGGTGGCGGCGTTAACGAGAAAGAGGTGAAAGTGGTTGTCGCCTCGCCATCCGATAGCGTCGTGGCGATAGCGGATACGGCGCACTTCTCTTGCGGCGGGCACGTCCGGCTCCTTGGGACGGTGCGTCGGCTCCACGTCGGACACGACCGCCAGCCGGGCGGAATCGGGCGACCAGGCGAACTCCCGGACGCCGCCGGCCAATTCGGTGAGTTGGGCCGCCTCCCCGCCGGTGGCTGGCATCAGCCAGACCTGGCGGGCCGCATCGCCGTCTCCAAGACCGGCGCGCAAAAAGGCCAGCGTAGCGCCGTCGGGAGAGAAACGGGGGTGACCGTCATTGTTGCCCTGGGTGAACGGCCGCGGCATCGCCCCGGCCGAGTCCACGTCGAGGTCAACCTGATAGATGCGGGCGCGGGCTTCGGAGGTATCGCGGTCGATCCACGAGAGCACGTATGCGCACCGGCTTCCGTCGGGTGCGACGGTGGGGTCACCCACGGTTTTCAGGTGCCGAAAGAGGTCTGGACCTATGGATTCAGTCATCAGGCTATCCGTGATTTGGCAGTGAGCGCATGATTGAAGGGGCCAAGCGTCAGCGAGTATTCTATCCTATCGATGACGACGATTGAGCGCGGACCAACCAGCGGAACTTGGCGGGCGAGCCGATCTCGCCGCGGTCGCGTCGAATTCTGGTTTCCGGGGTTTTCAACCGCACGGAAGCAGTGCACCCATTATGCTAGAATTGCTTTGCCAGTTCAGTCATCGGAGTATGGAGGGTTACCGTGCCCGAACGCATCTTGATAGGTGTCGCGTGGCCCTACGCCAACGGCCCGCTGCACATGGGACACATCGCCGGCTGTTACCTGGCCGCCGATATATTCGCCCGCTATCACCGCATGAAGGGCAACGACGTGCTGATGGTGTCCGGCTCCGATGCCCACGGCACCCCGATAACCATACGCGCCGACCAGGAGGGCGTGGAGCCACAGGAAGTACTGGACCGGTACCATGCCCAGTTCCTGGAAACGTGGGAACGGCTGGGCATCTCCTTTGACCTGTTTACCTCCACGCACACCGAGAACCACCAGGAGGTGGTGCAGGACTTCTTCCTGCGACTGAAAGAACAGGGCTACATCTACCCCGACACCATGCTGCTGGCCCACTGCTCGGGATGCGATCGATTCCTGCCCGACCGGTACGTGGAAGGCGCATGCCCTCATTGCCCGAACCCCAGGGCCCGTGGCGACCAGTGCGACAACTGCGGCCACACCCTGGACCCCATCGAATTGGTGAACCCTGCTTGCAGCATCTGCGGGGAGACGCCCCAGTTTCGCGACTCAGAGCACTTCTTCCTCAAGCTTTCCGCTTTCCAGGAACCGTTGCTGGAGTGGATCAACCAGCAACACCACTGGCGGCCCAACGTGGCCAACGGAACCCGCAGCTTCCTGCAGGGCGGTCTCAAAGACCGGGCGATCACTCGCGACCTCACCTGGGGCGTACCGCTGCCCCTGGAAGGGTACGAAGACAAGCGGATTTACGTGTGGTTCGAAGCCGTGATCGGGTATCTGTCGGCGGCTGTGGAATGGGCCTCGCGAGACGGGCAGCCGAATGATTGGCAGAACTACTGGAAGGACGGCGGCACACGGACCTACTATTTCATCGGGAAGGACAACATCCCCTTCCACAGCATCATCTGGCCGGCGATGCTGATGGGATACGGCGGTCTGAACCTGCCCTATGACGTTCCGGCCAACGAGTTCCTGAGCCTGGAGAGCCGCAAGTTCTCCACCAGCCAGAACTGGGCGGTGTGGGTACCGGACTACCTGGACCGATACGATCCGGACCCGCTGCGTTACTTGCTGTCGATCAACATGCCCGAGACCGGCGACACCGATTTCAGCTGGGGCGAGTTCGTCCGCCGCAACAATGACGAGCTGGTAGCCACCTACGGCAATCTGGTCAATCGGGTGCTGCGGTTCACGTACCGCAACTTCGACGGCCAGGTCCCAGTGGACGCGTCGGCTCCGGAAGAGATGGAACTGGGCCTGCTACGCACCGCTCGCGAGAGCATGATGGCGGTTGACGACAGCCTAACCCACACGCGCTTTCGCGCCGGCATCAGCCAGGCCTTCGGGCTGGCGCAGGAGTGCAACCGATATCTTGACGCTAGGGCTCCCTGGCAGGCGATCAAGGAAGACCGGGCGCACGCTGCCCGCTCGCTGGGAACGACCATCCAGGTGCTCAACTGTCTCAAGGTCATGCTGGCGCCGTATCTCCCGTTCACCAGCCAGAAACTGCACGGGTTCCTCGGATTTGACGGGGAAGTAACCGACGAACCGTGGGACTTCGAGGCGCTGGTCGGAGCCGTGAAGCCCGGCGGCATGCTGCGGAACCCGTCTAACCTCTACACCAAGCTGGATGACGCCGTGGCGGAGCAGGAATCCGGCCAACTGGGCGTTTCCGCCTGATCCCTCTCCCTTTCGAGAGCTCCGCCATGCAGACCGGGCTGGACCTGCAAACCGTGTCGATCTACGCCCCGGTAGTAGACCAGTTGGCCCGGGTTGAAGAACAGCTGCACGAGTTGTGCCAGACCGACATTGCGGACCTGGACCCGCTCCTGGACTACGCCCTGCGTTCGGGCGGCAAGAGGGTCCGCCCGGCGCTGACGCTGCTGGCGGCCGGATTCCACAAGCACGATCGCAAACGCTCCCTCATCATGGCGACGGCCGTGGAACTGCTGCACCTGGCGACTCTGATCCACGACGACACCGTGGACAACGCCGGGCTGCGACGGGGCAAGCCGACCATCAACAAGATGTACGGCAATCACGTCGCGGTGCTGCTTGGCGACTACCTGTTCGCCGCGTCCGCGACCTTCGTCTGCGATACGGGGGTGGTTCGCGTCATCCGCCGGTTCTCGGAAACGATCATGGAGCTGGCCAGCGGGCAGCTTATCGAGTTTTTCACGACCTTTGACCCGTCCAAGGCTCGCCGGCTATACGACGAGCGCATATACCGCAAGACGGCGTCGCTGTTCTGCACCTCCGCCGAAACCGGGGCCATTCTCAGCGGCGCTCCCGAAAATCAGGTACAGTCGCTGCGCACGTACGGGTATAACGTGGGCATGGCATTCCAGATTGTCGACGACCTGCTGGATATCCAGGGGGACGTGAGCGAAATCGGCAAACCCGTGGGTAACGACCTGTTGCAAGGCGTGCTGACGCTACCCACCATCATGCTGATGGAACGGTATCCGGGGGACCATCCCATCGACGCACTGTTTGCTTCCATTACGAACCACGGCGCGGACGTAGACCACCTGCTGCAGAAATCGTTGGACATGATCGACGGATCAAGCATTGTTCCCGATTGCTTTGCGGTGATCCGCGACTACTGCTCCCAAGCGGCGTCGGCGCTGGACGATCTGCCTGAGTGCGCTCCGCGAAGATCGCTGCTGGAGATGGTGGACTACATCCGCGAACGGTCGCGCTAGTCGCCAAAGGCTCGGCGCGGACTCGGCGTGGGTCAACGCTGTTGTTCACCGCGGTGTCCCGGGTGGTTGGCGACCCGACTCTCCCGGAGCGCACTGTTCGGCTTGATCCCGTATAGTTGGGAAGGGCGCCCAGCCGCGGCGCTGTTTCAATCCTGGCGCGCTGATGGAGCAACACCATGACCTCAACTGCCAACCCTGAACCGATTTGGCAACCGCTGCCGTTAGAAGGGCTGCGCGTGCTGGACACTACGCACATCGTGGCCGGGCCATTCTGCTCCATGATCCTGGCGGACATGGGAGCGGAGGTGATCAAGATCGAACGCCCCGGCACCGGAGACCAGGGGCGCAGGAACGAGCCTTTCGTAGAAGGGCCCGACGGATCCAGCATCAGCGCCAGGTACCTGGGGGTGAACCGCAACAAGAAAAGCGTTGCGCTGGACCTGCGGGACCCCGTGGGGAAGCGGGCGTTCGAAAACATGGTGCGCGTTTCCGACGTGCTCCTGGACAACTGGGGGCCGGGCGCTTTGGGACGCCTGGGGTTCAGCTACGAACGTCTCAGCGAAATCAACCCTGGCCTGGTTTACGCCAGTATCAGCGGCTACGGCGACAGCGACGAATTGCGCGGGCCCTACTCCAACTGGCCGGCGAACAACCCGTGCGTTCAGGGCATGGGCGGCTGGATGGTGACCACGGGGACCCCCGACAGCGGGCCCCAGATGGTGGGCGACAACATGGGCGATTCGGTGCCAGGAGTCTGGACGGCGCTGGGCATCATGCTCGCGCTGGAATCGCGGCGCAAGACCGGCAAGGGGCAGCACGTGGACATGGCGATGTACGACTGCATGGTGGCCCACACCACCAGCAGCATGCCGCTGTTCCAGTGCACCGGGCAGGTGACCACCACGGCCCGTGAGAACATGTTCTCCGCTCAGCTCACGCTGCGAGCATCCGACGGATACGTGGTTTTGGCCGGAGCCGGCAACGCCGACGACAAGTGGACGGCGATGTGGAACCTCATCGGCCGGCCCGAACTCGCCGAGGACCCGCGATTCCTCGGTCGAGGCGTAACGGGACCATTCTTCTTGAGCCACATCGTGCCCGCCATCGAGGAGTGGTCGCAGAACATTCCGAAACGGGAGCTGAACCAGCATCTGCTGGATTGCGGGTTTTCCATGGGCATCGTGCAGGACGCGGCGGATCTGGACAGCTGCCCGCACCTGGAGACTCGCAATATGTTCGTGGACAGCGGGGACACCTATGGTCGTCCCTTCCGCACGGTCAACACCCCAGTCCAACTAACGGGATGCGTCGATACCCCGGCGAACCCGCCGCCGACGCTGGGACAGCACAACCGGGACATCCTGTGCACCGTCGGTGGGCTGACGCAGGACGAAGTGGACCACCTGGAAGCCGAGGGCAAAGCCTGATGGTTGCGTGGGGCGGAGCGACGCGCGCGGGGTTCGGCAGCCGGGTGATAGAATGAACTCCGCACCGGCTTTCCTGTTTGCTCGGCCATTGCACAAGGAGCGCTGACCACGCCATGCCCACCTTCCAGGCCCCACGGGGTACCGCCGACCGCCTGCCCGCAGAGCAAAAATACTGGCGCTATATCGAGTCACATGCGATGGATGTAGCGCGTCGGTTCGGTTACGGCCGGATTGACAGCCCCATGTTCGAGGACGCGGGGCTCTTCGTGCGCGGCGTCGGCGAGGGGACGGACATTGTCGAAAAGGAAATGTACGTCTTCGAGGATCGCGGGGGAGACCAGCTGACCCTGCGGGCGGAGGGCACGGCGCCGGTGTGCCGCGCCTACCTGGAGCACGGGATGCACAACCAGGCGCAACCGGTGCGGATGTACTATTTGTGCCCGGTGTTCCGCTACGAGCGGCCCCAGGCCGGCCGGTTCCGGCAGCACCATCAGTTCGGTGTCGAGGCCATCGGCGACAGCGACCCGTCGGTGGACGCTGAGGTGATCGAGCTGGCATGGACCTTCGTGCACGACATCGGTCTCTCCGATGTCACACTGGTGACCAACAGCATCGGCGACGGGCAGTGCCGGCCCGAATATATCGCGTCTCTGAAGTCCTACTTCCAGGGCCAGACCGCCAACCTGTGTCCGGACTGCAGGCAACGGTTGGAGCGCAACCCCCTGAGGCTGCTTGATTGCAAGGTGGAGACGTGCCGGGCGTTGGGCGAGGAGGCGCCGAAATCCGTGGAGTGCCTTTGCGGCGAGTGCCAGACTCACTGGGACCGGGTGCGTGCCTACCTGGAAGCGGCCGGCATACCCAGCCGGGTGGACCACCGATTGGTGCGGGGCCTGGACTACTACACCCGCACCGTGTTCGAAATCCAGCCGGCGGTGGAAGGCGCCCAGTCCACCGTCCTAGGCGGCGGGCGTTACGACGGTCTGATCGAGCAGTTGGGCGGGAGGCCCACACCAGGAATAGGGTTCGGCAGCGGCATCGAACGGCTGGCGCTCAACCTGCGGCGCGATGAGACCCCCGTTCCCGACGAACCGTCTCCGCGCTATCTCATCGCCACCATCGGGGAGGATGCCCGCGTCGAGGGCGTTCGGCTGGCGAGCCGGATGCGTAACGTCGGGGTCGGGGCGATCCTGGCCAACGGAGGCCGGGCGCTGCGCGGCCAGATGCGGCAGGCCAATGCGCTGGGCGTAGCCGCCACGCTGATCATCGGCGAGGACGAGGTGCGAGACGGAACCGTGGTTGTCCGGGATATGCGAACCTCCAGCCAGGAGACGTTACCATTGGACCAATTTCTGCGGCAGGCCAGCGGCGACTAACGGTCAGGATTACGCACGCGAAACGGGCCGGCGATACCGCCGGCCTTTTGCATTGCGCGTTGCCCGAGGAAATTGGAACAAACAACCGAAAATCCGTCTTGCACTGCATTGACATAGAACGGGCGTTTGTTAGAACATGTGCTCAACACAAACGCGCTACCAGCAGCGCGACAGGAGCTGAAATGAGCACCCATATCCGCAACAGCGTCATCAACGCCACCCACGCCGTAGCGACCTCCCGCATTCCGGCCGGCGGCCGACGCATATCCTACCGGGGTTACCTGATCCACGGCGAAGTCCCGTCGATTTGCTACGTGATCTACGGCCGCAACGGATTGGGCCAACTGACCGAGTTGGGCGCCACCCGCAGTTTTCCCGATGCCATGAGTTGGGTCGACAAGCACGTGGCAAACATGGAGGGAATGATCCCCGCCGGAACGCCGGCCGCGACCACCCCACCCCGACCGCACCAAAACCTGCGGGCGGCCGCCTGAGCGTATTTGTCCATAATGATGAACCGACCGGAGACGACCATTGTTTTCCGGCGGGTGGTGGACCTGACCCACCCGATACACCAGGCCATCCCCGCCTGGCCGGGAGATCCATCGGTGGAATTCGAGACGACTGCCACCATACCGGGAAACGGGTACTTCCTGCGCCGGTTCAGCATGGGGGAGCACAGCGGCACCCACATTTCGACACCATCCGCATTTTTCGACCAGGGCATCGGGCCGGACAGCATCCCGCTCGAGGCTCTAGTCGCATCGGCCGTGGTGATTGATTCACGTGACAAAGCGGGCCGGGATCCCGACTACACGCTGACAATGGACGACCTCGCTCTTTGGGAGTGCGATCACGGCGAAATCCCGGCAGCGTCGATCGTACTGCTGCTCACCGGGTGGCTAGGGTATTGGGACGAACCGCAACGTTTCATCAACCTGGGAGACGACGGCCTGATGCACACGCCGGGTTTCGCGCCCGAGACGGTGTCGTTCCTGTTCGACGAGCGTGGCGCAGCTGGTATCGGCACCGATACGCACGGCGTCGACCCGGGGAGAGAGACCGAGCTCGAGGCGAGCCGGGCGGCGCTGGGCAGAGGCGCCATCGTGTTGGAATGCCTGAATAACCTCGACCAATTGCCGGCTACCGGAGCGACGCTGGTTATCGGGCGCTTGCCGCTGGTGGGCGGCAGCGGCAGCCCGGCCTGCGTGTTGGCGTTGGTCCCGTAAATGGCATGAAAAATCCGCCGGCGGACCGGGCATGTGTCGCCGCGCCGGATCCGCCGGCGGAGCCCGGGATTACCGGGCAGAATCGGGTCTTACAATGCCGCTGCTCCGGCCGCTGCGCACTGCTCGTCTTCCTCGCTGGTGCCGCCACCGACACCGCAGGCGCCGACCACTGAGCCGTCCTGCGAGATGGGTACGGCGCCCTGGCCGAAGATCATCTCCGCGCCGGAACGCTCCCGGATACCGGCCGGCGTGGGCGCGGTGGCCCGGTCCTGCATCTCGCCGCTGGGTCGTCCGAAGGCAGCCGACGCCACCGCCTTGCCCTGGCAGCCGTAGGCCGACGCCCAGATCGCTCCGTCCATGCGTTGCAAGCCGATGAGGCGTCCGCCCGGGTCCACCACGGCCACGCTGATCTTGATGTTGAGCTCGTTAGCCTGGGCGATGGCCGCCGCCATGATCCGGTTGCTGTCCGCAAGTGTCAATGCCATGTTTTGCCTCCTGTGTGCAATCGGCCTGAGGCCGTTGATCCGGAAACCATCATAGATGCCGGCCCAGTGCCCGGCAACAAGGATTCGCGCCGTCGCGACCGGCGATTCGGACGCCGGATGCTATACTGTCCGGGCAATACGGAACCAAACGCCTGAGCCCGCCGTGCTGACCCGCCGCATCATACCCTGCCTGGACGTTGACGCCGGCCGGGTTGTTAAAGGCACGAGTTTCGTGAACCTTCGAGACGCCGGCGACCCAGCGGAGCTGGCGGCGCGGTACGACGAGGAAGGCGCGGACGAGCTGGTCTTCCTGGACATCACCGCCAGCAGCGATTCCCGGGACACCATGGTGGACGTAGTCCGGAGCGTATCCGAGCAGGTGTTCATACCGCTGACCGTGGGGGGCGGCATCCGCTCGATTGAAGATGTGCGCCGCATGTTGAACGCCGGAGCCGACAAGGTCTCAGTCAACACCGCGGCCATCAACACCCCCGAGTTGGTTTCCGAAGGCGCGGCCCAGTTCGGCAGCCAGTGTATCGTCACCGCCATCGACGCCCGCCGAGTCGTGCCGGGCGAAGAATTCCCGACGCCTCGGGACGCTTCACTTGCGGTGGACGGCAACTCCGGATGGCAGGTCTTCACCCACGGCGGACGCAACCCCACCGGCCTGGACGCCGTGAAATGGGCAGAGCGAACAGTTGCCCTGGGTTCGGGCGAAATCCTGCTGACCAGCATGGACGAAGACGGGCAGCAGGGTGGTTACGACCTGCAACTGACCCGCGCCATATCCCGGGCAGTCCCGGTTCCCGTGATCGCCAGCGGAGGAGCCGGCACCCTGGAGCACCTGCACGACGCTTTCACCGAAGGCGAGGCCGACGCGGTCCTGGCGGCAAGCATCTTCCATTTCGGGACTTACTCGATCGCCCAGGCCAAGGAGTACCTGGCGGCCTGCGGCGTTCCGATGAGAATCTAACTCCGGCCGACACACGGAGTAAGGAACCTGATGAGCGCTATCACCACAGTGATCTTCGACATGTTCAACACGATAGCGCAGGACGGGACCGACCTGTGGCGTCAGACGTTCCAGGCGATCATCGAGGAACAGCAACTGGATACCACCCCGGAAGAATTGCGGTACGCCTGGGACTATGGTGCCGGCAATTTCCGCGACCGGAGGACAGCGCCGGGCGCGGAGTTCGAGTCATACCTCGACGGCTGGGCCCACGCCTTCGCCGAGGCCTTCCAGGAGCTGAACCTGGAAGGAGACGCCAAGGCGGCTTCACAGAAATCGATTGACGACCTGGGCACCCGGCCGCTTTACCCGGAGGCGACGGAAGCATTGTCGATTTTGGGTCAGTCCCACCTGCTGGCGGTGATCTCGAACGCCGACGACGCCTATCTCAATCCGGTAGTGTCGCGGATACCGGTGCGGATGGGAGCAGTCATTTCGTCCGAATCCCTGCGGTGCTACAAACCCGACCGACGGCTGTTCGACGCGGCGGTGAGCCAACTTGGGGTGCAACCATCGGAGTGCGCTTATGTAGGCGATCGTCAGTTCGAGGATGTAATGGGCTCGCGAACGGTGGGCATGACCGCCATATGGATCAACCGCGCCGGAAGCCCGGCAGACCCAGATCTGCCCACGCCAGACGCGGAGATACGAGATCTGCTGGAACTGCCCGACGTCCTGGCCAGGCTGGGATAGTTGTTAGACCACGGAGGAAATGATGAGCGAAGTGAAACTGGACGATAAAGGGTTGGTACCCGCGATCGCGCAGGACATCAACACCGGCCAGGTGCTGATGCTGGGGTACATGAACCCCGGCTCGCTCAAGCGGACCGTGGAAGGCACCCAGGTGTGGTTCTATAGTCGCAGCCAGGAGGATCTGTGGCACAAGGGCGAGGTGTCCGGAAATTACCTGAACCTGCGGGAGTGGTATGTCGATTGCGACGGCGACACCATTCTGCTCAAGGTGGAGCCGGACGGCCCAGCCTGCCATACCGGGGAAATTTCGTGCTTCTACACGAAAATGGAAGACCTGCCCGAAGACTATGTCAGCTCCGACGGCGGGCCTCGAGTATTGGATGAGTTGTTCGCTGTGATCAAGGACCGGCAGCGGGATATGCCCGAAGGCAGCTACACCGCCAAACTCCTGGCGGAAGGCACCAGCCGAGTGGGACAGAAGGTGATCGAAGAGGCCGGAGAGGCCGCGCTGGCGGCGGCCACGGGAGAGACGGAGAACCTGCCGGCAGAGATCGCAGACCTGCTATATCACACCTTGACGCTGATGGCGTCCGCCGGCGTGTCGCCCAGAGCGGTGTGGGAGGAGCTTCGGTCCCGACGGAGCTAGGACACCGGGCCGTTGACCGTCAGATCAGAGACTCGCTCTCCGGCGGCGTAACGGCGCCATTCCCCGGACCGGTACACCGTGATGTTGCCCGCTCCCAATGCGGTAGCGCCGTCGGCATCCAGGAGCACGCCGGATCCGCCATCGATGCCCAGGACGGTGAGCCCAACGGTGGCGGAGCCGGATAGCTGCTCGGTTACCGAGCTGGGGTCGCTGCGCTCGTGGTGCGGCAGGACCATTACGTCGGGCACGATATCCAGGGCCGGTGACACAGGCGAACCGGACGAGGGGCGGCGCATCGCCGATCCGAGCACCATGGCTCCGGCGCTGGAGCCGGCCCAGATCGCGCCCGCGTCGCACGCGTCATTGACGGCGGCGAGCAGGGGGGACCCGGCAAGCACGGAATGCAGGTGCTCCGGGCTGCCCCCGGTGAAGTAGATGATGTGGGCGCCGTCCAGTTGCGCAATGAGACGCGGGTTTTCGGCGTCCTCGCGGCGCACCACATCGACGCCGTGTGCCGACGCCCCCAGGCCGGTGAAGTGGCGCACACCATTGCTCGCCGCGAGGCCGGGGTTCTCAAAGGCGGCGGCCGTTGGTACGATGGCAACGTGGGGAGTCGCCGTTCCTGCAGCCTCGAGGACGTGACGATCCATGCCGGCGCAGGACGCCCGAAACTCGTCACCCCCGACCAACAGGATCCGCTTAGCCACCTTTTCGCGCCTCCGTTTCCAAGCCAATTCACGCTCAGGAGAATCGGCGATGTTCGAGTTTATACATCACGTCCGAATCCTTGTCCATGACGCGGACGCCATGGCCGCGTACATCGAGGAGAACTTTGGCATCACACCGGAGAAGATCGAGGTGTTCCCGGCCCGGGGCATGAAAAATGCCGTTTACAAGGTGGGCCAGACCAACGTGGAATTCACCGAGCCATTGGATCCCAACTCGGCCATGGGCGAGTACCTGAAGACTTTTGGACCGGGCCCGTACCACCTGGCATTCGGCGTATCGGACATCGCCGAGAAAGCGGCCGCGCTGGCAGATAAGGGGAACGAGATGCGTGGCCAAAACGGCATGTCCCGCAGCGCTGAGGGTTACATGACCGCCAATATCGCCGCCGCCAGCGCCTTGGGGTATCCGTTCCAAATCGCGGAAGGATAGCCGCGCCGGGCCAGTTGGGGTTGCGGAATTTATCACCCACGTCCCGCCTGCGCGTCTCCCTACGGGCGTTCTCCGTTCGACGCCTGATCGCCGGTTCCGGGGCTCCGCGCGAAACGGAGCAGTAAGCCGGTTGGCCCAAAGTCGCGGTAGCCGGGACGGGAAATCCACCCGGATGCTACCATGTACAACCGAGCGCAATCTTTTTCCGAGTTGGACGAGCACCATGTTAGTGAAAGACACCGTAGCCGCAATTGTCGCCACCGCCCTGGAGCAGGCCAACCGTGACGGGGTGATCAACGCAGACGCCGCCCCGGACATTGAGATTGAACGGCCCAACAATCCGGATCACGGAGATTTCGCCACCAATCTTCCCCTTCGTCTGGCGCGAGCGGCGCGGTCTAATCCCATGCAATTAGCGCAGCTGATTGCGGAGCGTATCCAACCGGGTTCGGAGATCGCCAGCGTGGAGGCAGCCCAGCCCGGGTTCATCAACTTCAGGCTCAGCGACCAATGGCTCCAGCGGCAGGTTGAGACCGTCATCGCCGCCGGCGACGGTTTCGGGTCCGCGGAAGCGGGGGCCGGCCGGAAGGTGATGGTCGAATTCGTCAGCGTCAACCCAACGGGCCCGGTCCACGTCGGTCACACCCGGGGAGCGGTGCTGGGAAGCGCGTTGGCGAACACCATGCAGGCGGCCGGGTACGAAGTCACTCGCGAGTATTACATCAACGATGCCGGTTCCCAGATGGAGGCGTTTTATCGCTCGGTATGGACCCGTTACCAGCAGGCCCTGGGCCGGGAGGCCCAGATGCCGGAGAACGGCTACCAGGGGGACTACATCGCGGACATTGCGGCGGAAATCATCGAGATGGAGGGGCCGGGACTGCTGGAACTGCCGGAGCCGGCAGCCGTCCGCAGGATCGGGGAAATCGCGCGGGAGAAGATGGTCTCCCTGATCCGCGATGACCTGGACGCCATCGGCGTGAACTTCGACAACTGGTTCAGCGAGCGCTGGCTGTTCCTGAACGAAGACACACCCACCAGCGACTACGACCGGGCCATGGCCCGGTTACGCGAGGGCGGGCACCTGGCGGAACGGAGCGGCGCCCTCTGGTTCAATTCCATTGCCCTGGGGGACGACCGGGATAATGTGGTGGTGCGTTCGTCGGGCGAACCCACGTATTTTGCATCGGACATCGCTTACCACTACAACAAGTTCAGCGGGCGCGGGTTCGACCGGGTAATCGATATCTGGGGCGCGGACCACCAGGGCCATGTGCCCCGGATGAAGGCGGCGGTTTCAGCATTGGGCGTTGAGCCGGAAAACCTCACCGTGCTGATATCCCAGATGGTGACGCTCAAGCGCGGGAACGAAACGGTGCGCGCCTCGAAGCGTACGGGCGATTTCGTCACACTGCGTGAGCTGGTGGACGAGGTGGGGATGGACGCCTGTCGCTACTTCTTCCTGGCGCGGGCCGCGTCCACCCAGATGGAATTCGATCTGGAACTGGCTACGCGTGAATCATCGGAGAATCCGGTGTACTACGTGCAGTACGCTCACGCGCGTAACGCCAGCATCCTCAGCCTGGCCGCCGAGCGGGGCATCGACTTCTCCGGCGGGGAGGTGTCGCTGCTGACCCACCCCAACGAGCTGGCGCTGATACGCACCATGCTGCGGTTGTCCGAGCTGATCGTCCAGGTGGCGGAAAACCTGGAGCCACACCACCTGCCGCATTACGCGATGGAATTGGCGACGGCATTCCACCACTTTTATGAAAACTGCCGGGTGATCTCGGCCAACCCCGAGGACAACGAACTGACGCTGGCGCGGCTCAAGCTGGTAGCCGCGGCGCAGGTGGTGTTCCGGCGGACGCTGACCCTGATGGGGATGTCCGCCCCGGAACGCATGGAGCGATAGTTGGCGCACACCGGTGTTCCGGGGAGTCATGCAGCCTCTCGGTGCAAGCTGCGTGTCCGGCGGGGCACGTGTACTGGACTGTAGATGACTCCAAGTAGCCAGACACTGGTGACGCCGGCTCGAATAGCCCCAAAACGCTGATTTCGGGGCCGCGTCAGCGTTGCCCATAACAAGTTTTAGGTGTATATTGCGAGCCCTATGCTATCCGATTCCATAATCGCATCCGGGTTCGTAGCGGATGCCGTGACCCCTTGCGATTCTCGTAGCCCGGCTTACTCCACGTGGAGCGCGATGTCGGCCAGCCCCACCCTGCGTAAGGGTCGATAATGGGCATACTCTGGCGCATCATTGGCATGGCCGGCGACTACCCAACCCGGCTTTCGCTTGCCTACATAACCGCTCTGGTGTCCATTGGATTCTCCCTGGCACTGCCGTGGCTGTTCGGCAGCGCCATCGACCTGATGGTGGGCCAGGACCCGGTGAGCAAGGAATTCTTCAAGAAGGACTTCACGCTGACCGCACTGATGATGTTCGGCCTCGGGATCCTGGGGGTCAGCCTGGCGCGCGGCTTCTGTGACTTTGGCCGCACGTACACCACGGAATCGCTTTCCCAGAAGGTCGCCTTCGACTGCAGAAACCTCCTGTACGACAAGCTCCAGAATGTGAGCTTTGCCTTCCACGACAAGGAACACACGGGCGACCTGATGTCCCGGGCAACGGCCGACGTGGAGGCCATGCGCCGCTTCGTGAACATGGGGATGATCCGCTCGCTGGACGTTGTAGTGAGGATCCTCGCGATTCCAATCATCCTGTTCGTGGTGAACTGGCAGCTGGCGCTGCTGAGCATGATCTTCGTGCCGGCCATCATCGTGCGCTCCGCCTTCGTCATGCGCGTGCTGCGGCGCAAATGGCTTCACGTGCAGGAGGTCATGGGTGAGTCGGTAACGGTTCTGCAGGAGAACCTGGCCGGTATGCACGTGGTCAAGGCATTCGCGTCCGAGGACTACGAGCGAACCAAGTACAACCGGAAGGCCGAGGAGCTCCGCGTCGAGTATTACGACGCGGAGCGGATGCAAGGCACCAACAGCGCGTGGATGTCGTTGTACTTCACCTTCGCGCTCGGGATCATCCTTTGGGTCGGAGGCTGGCTGGTGGTGCGTGGAGACCTCACGCCCGGTCAGCTCGCCATGTTCTTCCTTTACCTCAACCAGCTGACTTTCCCGATTCGAGCTTCTGCGCAGATCATCAACACCTTCTCCAGGGCAATCTCCTCCGGGCAGCGGCTGTTCAACGTGCTGGACACGGTGTCCCCGGTTTCAGAGCGATCCGACGCGCAGGAAATGAGCCGGCCCCACGGCCACGTTCGGTTCGACAACGTAGCGTTCGCGTATGGGGACCGGTCACCGGCGCTGCGCAAGGTGGACCTGGACGCGAAGCCGGGCCAGGTGACGGCCATCCTGGGCGCTCCTGGCAGCGGGAAAACCACCGTCGTGAGCCTGCTGCCGCGCTTCTACGACGTGACGTCGGGCAAGATCACGATTGACGACATGGACATCCGGGATTTCACGTTGCAATCCCTGCGCCAAAACGTGGGCATCGTGCACCAGGACGTGTACCTGTTTAGCGCGAACATTCGCGACAACATCGCCTACGGCGTGAGCAACGCGACCCATGAGGACGTGGAACGCGCCGCCAAGGTGGCCCAACTGCACGACCAGATCATGGCGCTCCCCGGCGGATACGACACGTGGGTCGGCGAACGCGGGACCACGCTGTCGGGAGGACAACGGCAGCGGTTGTCCATCGCGCGTACGATACTGATCGACCCGCCGGTGCTGATCCTGGACGACTCCACGTCAAGCGTCGACGTCGAGACGGAACGGCAAATCCACCGCGCCATGACCGAGGTGATGAAAGGCAGGACCACCTTTGTGATCGCCCATCGCCTGAGCACCGTGCGGGAAGCGGACCAGATCCTGGTGCTGGACAAGGGCGTCATCGCGGAACGAGGCTCCCACGAAGAACTGGTGCGCAAGGGCGGGATCTACCAGAGCATCTACGAGCTTCAACTCCGCCCGCAGGAGGAAGTTTTGCTGGAGGCAGCAGTACCGGCTTACGGGAGGGCTGCCTTATGATGCGTGGCGGCGGCGGCATGGGAGGCGGCATGATGCGGGGGATGCGCGGCACCTCCGCGGACAGCATGTTCGCTCCCACCAACGACAACCTGACCGATGAGGACGTGGTCGGGCGCGTGTACGACAACCGGGTCGTAATGCGCTTCATGACCTACATCAAGCCATACCGCAGGTTCGCGCTCATCGCCCTGGGATCGTTGCTGATCTACGCAGCGGTCAACGCGGCGATCCCGTTGCTGATCAAATACGGCATCGACTGGGCTATCGGCGAGGGAAGCGTGAACCGCGTCCACGTCATTGGCTGCGCGTTCATGGTCATAACCGTGATCCACTTCCTGTCCAACCGGTTACAGTTCATTTTCATATCGCTGACCGGGCAGCACATCCTGTACGACCTGCGCGCGTCCATGTTCAGCCACCTGCAGAACCAGTCCAACGCGTTCTACCATCGCACTCCGATTGGGCGCATCATGTCACGCATGCAATCGGACATCCTGCAACTGCAGGAGACATTCGAACTGCTGGCTTTGTCGTTGGCCGAGCTCTTGACCGTGGGAGCAATCATCGTACTGATGCTGGTGATCGATTGGCAGTTGGCGCTGGTGTGCATGCTGGTGGTGCCAGTGTTGACGCTGATCATGATGTACTGGCAGCGCTTTGCCCGCCATTCCTTCATGCGCATCCGCAGGGCCATCGCCATGGTGAACGGCGAGTACAACCAGAACATCACGGGCGTGCGGGTAGTGCAGAGCCTCAACCGGCAGGACGAAAATCTGGCCCACTTCCGCACACTGAACTCCGAGTACTTGGACGCCAACCTGGAAGCGGCGCGTTACTCGGGATTGCTGCAACCCCTGGTGGAGTTGCTCATCGGACTGGGCATCGGCATCGGCGTTGTCCTGTTCGGCGGGTTCCTGCTGCAGCGGGACGCGCTGGAAGTGGGCACGTTGGCCGCGTTCGCGCTCTGGATCCAGCGTTTCTTCGAGCCGATTCGCCAGCTGACAATGCAGTACAGCCAGTTGCAGCGGGCCATGGCGGCCGGCGTTCGTATCTTCGAGGTGCTTGACCTTGACCCGGATATTATGGACAAGCCTGGCGCCGCGCGGTTGCCTGAGGTCAAAGGGGAAATCCGCTACAACGACGTGACCTTCCACTACGTGGAGGGCACCGACGTGCTGAAGAACGTCAACCTGCATATCAAGGCCGGCGAAAACGTGGCCCTGGTGGGGTCCACCGGCGCGGGCAAGAGCACGCTGGTGAACCTGCTCCACCGGTCTGCGGACGTGACGGGCGGCTCGATAACCGTCGACGGGTACGACCTTCGCGACGTGACACGCACATCGCTGGTGCACCAGATGAGCATGGTGTTGCAGGAGCCTTACCTTTTCTCAGGGACGGTGAGCGAGAACATCCGCTATCAGAACGGAGGCGCGACCGAGGAAGAGATGATCGCCGCCTCCAAAGCCGTGGGCGCCCATGACTTCATCATGGAAATGGATGGCGGCTACGATTCGGAACTGGCCGAGCGGGGAGTCAACCTCAGCATCGGGCAGCGGCAGTTGATCAGCTTCGCCCGGGCCATCGTGGGCAATCCAAGAATTCTGGTGCTGGACGAAGCCACGGCCAATATCGACACGCACACGGAGTTGTTGATCCAGCAGGCCTTGAACCGGATCCTGAAGGACAGGACGTCGATCGTTATCGCTCACCGCCTTTCCACCATCCGCAACGCCGACAAAATTGTGGTGCTGGACCGGGGCCGCGTGGCAGAAGTGGGCTCACACGACGAGTTGCTGGAGTCGGGTGGCGTCTACGCCCAGCTCTACGCCATCAACTACGGGCTGTCCGGGCCCGCAGTGGACGTTGCGCCGGTTGGGGGCGAAGTCATCGGCGCGGACGGTTTGTCTCCCGCAGCAGCCGGCTGATCGGCGCGAACGTAACTGCAAAAGAGCGGCCGCGTTGGCCGCTCTTTTCGTGTGTTCGGTTCCGCTAGTTCTCCGACAGGAAATCCAGGATCACCGACGCCAGTTCCTCGGGTTTGTGATACCCGATATCGTGGATGGTGTCCTGGATCCAGTGGACCCGTCCATTGGGCAGGGCATTCTCAGCGGCGGCGACCATCACCTCGCGCTGTCTCGAGAATGATGAGTTCGCGCGGTCGGCGCGGGGGCCGGCGGCGACGACCAGCGCGGGCATCGTGATCCGTGGCAACACCACAGACGGCGGCTCGTTCCACATCGTTTCCAGAACCTGCGCATGATTCTGCGGCCGCAGGTTGTCGTACATCTGGCCGTCGGGCCCTTCGTGGACCATGGTTAGGGCGATCTCGGCCAGGTCTTCACCCCAACAAAAGGACAGATTTGCGGCCAGCCGGGACAGGTATTCCTCGCGGGTCCCGGCCACCAGGCGCGGAGCCAGGCGCTGCCGGAACGCTTCCCAGGTGGGTTCAGGGAGGAGCCCGCCGTCCTGGAAGCCACCGTCGATCATCACCACGCGGGTCACACGATCGGGAAAGCGCATGGCAAGGTTGCTGGCGACGTGGCCGCCCCACGAGTGGCCGAGCACCGGCGCCCGGGCGATGCCAAAATGGTCCATCAGCCGGACCGCGTCCTCGGCCAGGGTCTGCCAGTCATATCCATTGGGCGCCTGGGTGGTTGCGCCGTGACCGCGCTGGTCTGGGGCGATGATGCGGTACCCGTCGCGCAAAATCGGCGCCACCCGACGATACCAATGACCTGAAGAAGCCAACCCGTGCAGGGCCAGAAGCGGGTTGCCCTCGCCTCCCCAATCGAGGTAGTGCATTTCCAGGTCGCCGATCGCGGCGATGCCGAATTGCGGCGCGGATTCGTTGCTGTGGATTTCAGAGTCAGGCATGACAGTCCATGGGCTCCCGTGGTTTGGAGCAGATTATACGCCGCACATGCCGTCGCCGTTCGGGCGTTTCTGAGATGCCAAAATCGTGTGTGCTAAAATCGCCTCATAGCGTCCAGATGCCGGGCGAGGGAGTTGCCATGACCGACCATTACCACCTCGGCGACTATTCCCAACTGGTGGCGCATGTTGCGGCCGAACTGGATTCCAACGATGTTCCGGCTCGCCTCCGCGCCCATGATCATACGCTTTGGAGCGAAAATCCCGCGGAGATTTCAGACCGCCTGGCGTGGCTGACGCTTCCGACGGACATGCGGTCCAAGCTGGCCCCGCTTTACGAATTCGCCAAAACGGTCCGCTCAGCGGGATACCAGCACGTGGGGTTGCTGGGGATGGGCGGTAGCAGCCTCGGCCCGGAAGTCATTCGCCAGGTAATCGGCTGCACACTAGCTGACAATGATTATCCCCGGATGCTGACGCTGGACAGTACGGTGCCCGATTGGGTGACTGGCACAAGCGCTCAGATGGACGCGTCGAGCACCCTATTCGCCGTTTCTTCCAAGTCGGGAACGACCACCGAACCCCTGACTTTTTACGCGTACTTCCGCAACATGGTTGAAGCCGGCCTGGGCGTCAAGGCTGCCGGCGGCAATTTCATCGCCGTCACGGATCCTGGGACGCCACTTGCCCAACGGGCCAGCGACGAGAATTTTCGGCGGACGTTTCTGAACGACCCGGACATCGGGGGCCGCTATTCGGTACTGTCCTACTTCGGTCTGGTTCCGGCCGCGCTGACCGGGGTGGATCTCGACCGCCTGCTGACGTCTGCGGAGCGGATGCAGGCGCTCTGCCTGCAAAACGGGTTGGCTCCCGAGAACCCGGGCGGGTGGTTGGGAGCCGCCATCGGGACGATGGTCAAGCACGGGCGCGACAAGCTCACACTGATCTCTACAGACAGCATGGCGCCCTTCGGGCTGTGGGTCGAGCAGCTCCTTGCGGAAAGCACCGGGAAGGACGGCACCGGCATCATCCCGGTGGCGGCGGAGCCCTTGCCGGGGCGGGCCGACGGTTGCTACGGGGACGACCGTTTCTTTGTGCAATTGCGGTTGGCTGACGACGACAACACCGATCCCGATGGGCTGGTTGAACAGCTGCAAGCGGTGGGCCACCCAGTGCTGGTCCTGGAATTGGGAGACGTGTACGACCTGGGGGCAGAGTTCTATCGCTGGGAGTACGCCACGGCAATCGCGGGCCATGTGCTGGGCATCCATCCTTTCGATCAACCCGACGTGCAGGGAGCGAAGGACCGCACCGTGAGCGTGCTGGAGCAGTGGCAACGGGACGGAAAGTTGCCGTCCTCCCGGTCGGATGACGGGGCCAAGCTGGCGCGATTGCTGGAATCGAGCCGACCGGGCGACTACCTGGCGATCATGGCGTACCTGCCGGATACGCCGCAGATACGCGAAACGATACGCGAACTCCGACAGCGGGTCATGATGAAGCACCGCATAGCGACCACCATGGGGTACGGGCCGCGTTTCCTGCACTCGACTGGACAGATGCACAAAGGGGGGCCGGCTTCGGGCATTTTCCTGCAGCTCACCCAAGACCACCAGTTGGATGTTGCGATTCCCGGGTGGGATCTCAGCTTCGGCGTGCTGGCCGACGCGCAGGCTCTCGGGGACCTGCAGGCGCTGGACCATCTCGGGCGGCGCACCGTTTCGGTACACCTGGGCAGTGATCCTGCCGCAGGCATAAAGCGCATTGTCGACACGCTATGAACCGGCCAGGGTTCGCAGCGCAAATCCATCAGAAAGCTCGCATTCATCAAGCGCGGAGGGTGACCGAGGCCGCAGAACCGGCCGTTGGGCGGAGCCATAAGGAGAAGAGAATCTTGGAACTAGGGATGATTGGTCTGGGGCGGATGGGCGCAAACATGACCCAGCGGTTGTTGCTGGCGGGTCACCAGTTGGTTGTCTACGATCAGAACGCGGATGCGGTAGCCGCCAGTAGAGCCGACGGGGCGGTCGCCGCGGCGTCGGTTGCGGATATGGTGGACAAACTGGGCACGCCGCGGGCGGTGTGGATCATGTTGCCGGCGGGCGGTGTGACTGATGCCGTCATCGATGAACTGGCGGAGTTGTTGGCATCGGGCGACGCGGTGATCGACGGCGGCAACGCCAACTATAAAGACACTCTGCGCCGGGGCGAAATGCTTGCGCAACGCGGCATCCACCTGATGGACGCCGGTACCAGCGGCGGCATCTGGGGATTGACCGAAGGCTACTCGCTGATGGTCGGCGGCGACGCGGCAACTTTCCGGCGTCTCGAGCCGATCTTCCAGGCGCTGGCGCCCGGCGAGGACAAGGGCTATTCCCACGTTGGGCCTGTGGGAGCGGGCCACTTCACCAAGATGGTACACAACGGCGTTGAGTACGCGCTGATGCAGGCCTACGCCGAGGGTTTCGAGTTACTGCAGGCCAAGCAATCGGATTTCGACCTGGACCTGACCGCGATTGCCAAGACCTGGCAACACGGTAGCGTCGTCCGTTCCTGGCTGCTGGACCTGGCGGTGCGTGCGCTGGAAGAGGACCCCGGCCTGGACAGCCTGGCCGCCTACGTGGACGACTCCGGCGAAGGTCGGTGGACGGTCAACGAGTCCGTGGAACTGGCGGTGCCCACGCCGGCGATCACCGCCGCGCTGTACCAGCGGTTCCGGTCACGGCAGGCAGAGCCCTTCGGGGCGCGGCTGCTCGCGGCGCTGCGCAACCAGTTCGGAGGACATGCCGTCCGGGAGGCCGGCGCGCAATGATGACATCGGGGCCCAACCTGCTGCGCGATGACGATGACGGAGGCGACGCGACTGCCATCGTGATCATGGGGGCCAGCGGCAACCTGACGCGCACCAAACTGGCTCCAGCCCTGTTCAGCCTGCATCGAAAGGGGCGTTTGCCCGCACACCTGCACATCGTGGGCGTCGCGCGTGACGCCATGGACGACCAGCAGTTCCGTGACGCGCTACGCGATTCGACACCGGATGCGGATGGCCCGGAGTGGGACGAGTTCGCCACCCGTGTGACCTATGCGACAGCAGACGTCACCAACGCCGAAGCGCTGCGAACCCTGTACGAACGTCTGGACGAATTCGACCCGGGCGAAAACGGCCGGCTGAATTGCCTCTATTACCTTGCGCTGGCGCCGGGCCTGTACGAGCCGACGGTCACCGCGCTGGCCGCGGCGGGGATGGCCGACGACCGGAACGGGTGGCGGCGGATCGTGATCGAAAAGCCCTTCGGGTCGGACCTGATCACGGCGCAAAAGCTGAACAACCACGTCCACAGCGTATTCCGCGAGGAACAGGTCTATCGCATCGATCACTATCTGGGCAAGGAGACGGTGCAGAATCTCCTGGTGTTCCGGTTTGCCAACTCCATCTTTGAACCGATCTGGAACCGCAACTACATCGACCAGGTGCAGATCACAGTGGCCGAAGACGTGCTGGTGGGTGAGCGGGGCGAGTACTACGACCGGTCTGGCGTGTTCAAGGATATGTTCCAGAACCACCTGTTGCAGTTGCTCGCGCTGATCACCATGGACCCGCCCTATGCCTTCGCCGCGGATGCGTTGCGGAACGAAAAAGTCAAGGCCCTGAGCGCAGTGCGCCGTATGTCGCTGCGGGATGTGCGGGACAACGTGGTGATCGGCCAGTATGACGGCTACCACTACGAAGCCGGGGTTTCGCCCGGCTCACACACGCCGACCTACGCCGCGCTGCGGCTGTACGTGGACAACTGGCGCTGGCACGGCGTCCCCTTTTACCTTCGTTCGGGCAAGGGCCTGTCCCGCAAGACCACCGAGATGATCATCCAGTTCCGGTCACCGCCGCACATGCTGTTCCCGGTTCCCGACGACGTGGACATACCCGGCAACACGCTCTCGATTTGCGTCCAGCCCAACGAGGGGATGCGCCTGGAGTTCCAGTCCAAGGTGCCGGACGCCGAGTTGGAAATGAAACCAGTGTCGCTAGAGTTTCATTACCACGACGGATTCGCCGGTGTGGAACTTCCCGACGCCTACGAGCGGCTGCTGCTGGACGCCCTGGAGGGCGACGCCTCGCTGTTCACGCGCAGCGACGAAATCGAGCTGGCCTGGAGCATCATCGACCCCATCGTACACGGTCTGGATCTGCCCGGCGCTCCGGCCCCGTTCCGCTATCTCCCGGGAATGGACGGCCCGCCCAACGGAGAGGAGTTGCTGCGCAACGATAACCGTCGCTGGCTGCCCGGCTGCGTCGAGGTGGGGTACGGTATTTGAAGCAAAACATCCGAGCCGAGCTACGTGCGAACAGGGGCGACGCTTCGGTCGCTCCTGCGATGTTTTCGGGTCGCCGTCCGACGACTAACCGTTGTTGAAAATGTCGTTGGCGATGTCCATGGCACCGCGGGCAAAGGGGATGCCGGCGTAAAGGGTCATGTGGCCGAAAACCTCAATGATCTGGTCCTGTGTGAACCCGATGTTGAGGGCGCCCCGGATATGGCTCCGCAGCGGACCCTCCCGTCCCAGGGCAGCGAGGCAGGTCATGGTGCAGAGGCAGCGGCTGGGTAGATCCAGGCCGGGCCGCGTCCACGTCGCGCCCCAGTAGTACTCGCCGGTGACGCGGCCCAGCTCGCGCTCGGCGTCGGTGGGAGGAGCGGGCCGAGCGCCGCCGCCACCGCCCATGTAGTTGCGGCGGTATTCGTCGCCGCGCTGGAACAGGCTGTCGGGGTCTTCGTTGGGGTCGTGGATACGGGCCGGCGTGAAGTCGATGCCGCGCTCCTCGAACACTTCCTTGCACCGGGTCAGGGCCTGGATGCCGGCGGGGGCGCCGCCGTACCAGGTATCGTGGATGATCAACTCCACAACCTGCTCGGGGGTCAGGCCGATGTTCAGGGCGTTGCCCAGGTGCCGCTTCAGTTGGACCTCGCGGTTCAGCACGATCAGGCAGGAGAGGGTGATCATCTCGCGCTGCGCCGGCGTGAGCGCCGGTCGCTTCCAGATGGTGCCAAACAGGGCCTCGCCCAGTATCCTCTCCAGATCGGGCGCGATGTCCCAAGCACCGGGCGACGAGCCGCCGGTGATCTGCCCGCCGCCGAACATGCGCCGGGTTTCCTGCCCGCGTTCGTAGCGGTCATCGAGTTCAGTCATTTTGTGCCTCCAGTGGGGTTAAGCCTCGGGGTCGCCGGCAGTGTAGCAGACGCCGGTACAACCCCGCGCAGCCAGCGCGTTGCGGTTCGGGCGATGGCGCTGCTAAAGTGAAACCGGCAACCCATCTGCCGCATAAGGAAAACCGACCATGGAAACCATCACACCGCGCGAACCGGTCGTACCCCAGCGACCGTCCCAGAGCGAAGAAGAAATCAAGCTGGGACTGCAGGACTACTCGGCGCGCTCGAAACTCCTGCATGACAACCGCAGCGAGCTGACCGCCGAGTATCCTGACCAGTGGGTCGCCCTGGGAGACAACTGGAAATTGGTTGTGGGACATTCACTTGATGACATTCTGGTCAAACTCGAAAAATGCGGCGCGTATTCACCCAATTCGGTAGTATTGCGATTAGAGAGCAACCCGCGCCGACGCATCCCGACCGTATGGCGGAAGCGAAAGCAATGATAATCGGCTACTTCACCAGCGACGGCGTGCCCTGGGTTAGCTGTGATTTGTTGCTGCCAAGATTCGGGTTGAAAGCGCCGGTAACCTTTTTGGTTGATACTGGATCAGATACCACGATCCTCCATCCAGCCGACGGAAGAATGTTGCGCTGCCCGTTTTACCTGCTGGAAAACCCGGCTGAGTTCATCAGCGCGGGCGGCGTTTTGCTCTATTACATGGAGCCAGCCGTGCTTTCTTTCAACGATATCGACGGCGGTACGGCAGAGTTTGCAATCGACATATCCGTTGCCAAGCCCGATCCCATTACTGACGGGCTTGATTCGCTGCTGGGCCGCGACCTGCTGAACCAAGTGCGCATGGAGTACGACTTCAGTCGGAACCACTTGGCGTTGCACCAGGAGTGAGCAGAGTCGGCGACGTTTCCGCGGTCCGGCTACATTCAGATTTGATCTCCGAGGTTGATGGTGTCCGCCGTCATGGCAACCGAAGCGAGATACTCGGCGGGGACGGCTTCCAGCGTGGGATGGCCGAGCAGAGCATCGATGCATTCCTGGCTGGCCCCGATGTACGTTGAATCCAGGTCAACGTCGGTGGCGACGAACCAGGCCCGGTCGGACGGCCACCAGATGTTGGGCGGGTGGGCCAGGAAGTGACTGTAAAATCCGAGGATGCCTTCCAAAGTGCCCTCGTAGAGCAGGTAATGGAAGCCGCTACCCTTGACGCGCTGAGCGCGGCGGATGTCCCGGGGAACGCCCAACCGCCTTCCGCGGCCGTCGGAGGTGAGCAGGACGGTACCGCCGGAGTACTCGCCGTATCCTTCCCACACGCCGAAGTAGCACAGCTCGTCAGTGTCCGTGTAGCAGGACAGTAAATCCGCCAGCTCCAGCGCGACATCTTCGTCAATGCTTCCATGCCGGGGATCATGATCCCACGGCGGCGTTTCCCGGAGGCTCCCCTCCGTTGGCACACTGATGCCTTCGAAGGACATGATTGGATGGTACACGCGCCCCGACCATTCGGCGACGGCCGACCACGGCACGGATTCATCGCGCGTGTTCCGCGCCGGGTGCAGCACGCGGGCGTAGGCTGAGTAACCGCCCGGCACCAACGAACCAACGGATCCGAAATGCGGCGGCCACCTTTCCTCCATCCATCGCCCGGGAGACACGTCGGAAAGAAAGGTGAGGTTCGGCGGATGCACGCTGTATTCGGTTGGGTCCAACTGACCAGAGTTCCGAGTGTTTGACCTGCGCCACAGCGCGGATAACCAGTTCAGCATATCCACCGTCCCGGAGTGTCGTGCTATCATCCAGCCATGATAGACCTACTGATTTCCAACGGACAGGTGGTTGACGGCTCAGGCAGCCCCGGGTTCCGCGCGGCGGTAGCGGTTTCGGGCGACACGGTGACGATCCACCGGGGCGACGATGCGGACCTGCGCGAAAACGCCACGCGGGTGATCGACGCCACTGGGCACGTGGTATGTCCCGGGTTTGTCGACCTGCATTCGCACGCCGGATTGACCATCCTGGGAGAACCGCATCACGATCCCAAGGTGCGCCAGGGGGTGACCACCGAGTTGGTCGGGATCGACGGCATTTCCCACGCGCCGTTCAAGACGCAGGAGGAGCTGCACCGTTACATCTGGCTGGACGCGGGGCTGAACGGCTACCCGCCGATGCCGGCGGACTGGCTGACCGTTGCGGATATGCTGGGCAAGTACGACAACACCGTGGCCATCAACATGGCCTACATCCTGGGCAACTCCCCCGTGCGCATCTGGAGCGTAGGCTGGGAGCAGCGGGAGGCCACGGAGGGTGAGATCGCCGACATGCAGTCGGTGGTGCGCGAGGCTATGGAGGAAGGCGCGTGGGGGCTGTCCACAGGACTGGACTACCCGCCAGGAGCCTACGCGGACACTGACGAGTTGGTGGCGCTCTCGGAAACAGCGGCTTCGCTGGGAGGCGTCTACCACACCCACACGCGGGCCAGCCTGCTGAGCCAGGGGTACCTGGCGCCGTGGCACGAGGCGGTTGAGATCGGGCGACGCAGCGGTATTCCGGTACACC
This sequence comes from Dehalococcoidia bacterium, assembly GCA_034423575.1. Lineage (GTDB taxonomy): Bacteria > Chloroflexota > Dehalococcoidia > Lucifugimonadales > UBA3495 > Bin87. Next base: position 60,517 of record DAOUIF010000050.1, read on the forward strand.
TTACGCACTACCGCCAGTCGGTGTCGGGCGTGGGCAGCCACCTGGGCCACCTGGGCCTGGTGGAAGACGCACGAGCCGAGGGCATCGATTGCACCTTCGACTGCTACACCTACCCCTACTCCGGGACGACGCCCACCATCGGGCTGCCGCACTGGGCCAAAGACGGCGGGCCGGAGCGCCTGATCGCCGCGCTGCAGGATGCCGACGACCGGGCACGGATGAAACGGGAGATCACGCCGAGCCGGCTGGAGAACAACTGGTTGACCAACTTCACCAAGCCGGAGAACCAGATCTACGACGGCCGGCTGATCACTGACATCGCCGAGATGCGCGGCCAGGATCCGGCCGACTCGCTGTTCGACCTGCTCCTCGACGAGAACCTGGGCATCAGCACCGTTGGCCTGGGGACCAACGCGCAGACGCTGTACGCCTTCGTGTCGCATCCATACGGGATGATCGCGTCGGACGCGATTCTGTTCGGCGAGTATCCCAATCCACGCACCTACGGGTGCTTCCCCATCGTCCTGGCGGAGTTCGTGCGTGCCGAGAAACACCTGCGGCTACCCGAAGCCATCCGCAAGATGACATCGTTCCCGGCGCAACGATTGGGCATTCCGGACCGAGGTCTGCTGCGGGACGGGTTCAAGGCGGACATCGTGGTGTTCAACCCGGACACGGTCAAAGCCCTGGCCACCAAAGAGAACCCCAAGCAGTACCCGGTGGGCATCGAATACGTGATCGTCAACGGGCGGGTGGTGATCCAGCAGGGCGAGAACACCGGCGCGCTGCCGGGCCGCGGGCTGCGACGGGGCCGGGCGGCGACGTAACCGTTACGCGTGGCGGACTCGATTTCCCCAGACTACCGTTACTGTCCCCGTTGCGGCGACCGGCTGCGTGCCAAGATCCGGGGCGGGCTGCCCCGGCCGTCCTGCGAGTCGTGCGGGTTCGTGCACTTTCGCAATCCGGCGGTGGGCGTCGCCGTAGTGGTGTTGGACGAGCAAGGCCGGGTCTTGCTGGGCCGAAGGTCCGCCGGCGGCAACGTGGGCGAGTGGTGCATCCCGTGCGGCTACGTGGAGTGGGGCGAGGACATCCGCGAGGCCGCACGCCGTGAGTTTGCCGAGGAAACCGGTTTGGACGTGGAGATCGGCGACGTTTGCGCGGTGCATTCGAACTTTCACAACGCGGCCTCACTCACCGTGGGCGTGTGGTTTTACGGCACGGTTGTCGGCGGCCGCGTCCAGGCGTCCGACGATCTGGACCGGGTGGGGTGGTTTGCGCCGGAGGCTCCGCCGGAACCGCTGGCATTCCCGACGGATCGCTTGGTGCTGGCGGATCTGGGATCCAAACAGGCGGTGACCTGATGACGAAATGCGCGTTAGTCATCCAGCACCATCCTGTCGAAACGCTGGGAGCCAATTTCACGGCTATCCTGCGGGATGCCGGGTTCGAGTTGACCATCGTGCCGTTGTTCAAAAGCACGCCCGATTTCACTGGGTTCGACGCCCCGGACCTGTCGGCGGTTAATCTAGTGGTCTCGCTGGGAGGGCCGATGTCAGCCAACGACAACTTCCCGGCACTCATCCAAGAGATGGCATATCTACGCGCTGCCGCCACCGGAGACGTGGGCAATCAACCGGTTACCCCAGTGGTTGGCATCTGCCTGGGCGCGCAGTTGCTGTCCCGCGCATTGGGCGGCGCGGTCGCGCCCACCGGCGGCTATCAGTTCGGTCTGCGCAAGATCGACATTACCGAGGCCGGACGCTCTGACCCGGCCTTTGGCGAGATCGGCATTCCGCTGGGGCCCACGCTGCACGGCGAGCAGTTCACCGTGCCGGCCGGCGCGACGCTGCTGGCCGAGGGCACCATGCTGCGACGGGACGGCGGATACGTTCGCTTCCCGATGGCGTTTCGCTACGGCATCTCCTACGGTTTCCAGTTTGAGCCGCAGTTGACGTTCGATGAGTTGCGCGTCTGGAACCGGGAACTGTCCGCTGACTACGAGCTCATGGGCGAGCGGTTCGACCCCCAGGAAGAGGCAGCGCGCAACCTTCGAGAGTTCACCGCTTTCGCGCAGTTCCACGAGGCGCAGATGGGGCGGATGCTGAGAGCGCTGCTGGTTCAAGCGGGATTGGGTTAGCAGACTCGGAAACGGGGCAGGGACTATGCGCCGCTCGTTTGACTTGCAACCGGGCGGATAGTAACCTTCGCTCGTGCGCAGTCGGCCAGTTGAGCAACGCTTCAGGCGCCCGACCCGCACGATGAACCAAGAAAACCATTTCGCATCGGAGGTAACACACCATGCCTTACCAGGGAATGACGGCCGAACACATCTGGGTAGAAGGACACAACGGCGACGCGATCAACGCTTACCTAGCGCGCCCGCTGGGAGCGGGTCCGTTCGGGGCGGTGATGCTGTTCCACCACATGCCCGGCTGGGACGAGGCCAGCAAGGAAATGGCCCGCAAGTTCGCCCACAACGGCTACATCGCCATTATGCCCAACCTGCACTATCGCCAGGGCCACGACGACCCGGTGGCGAACAGCAACAGCATCCGCGATGCGGGCGGGATGCCCGACGACCGCACCCTGGGCGACGCCGAGGGCGCCATCAGCTACCTGCGTCACCTGTCCAACTACAACGGCAAGGTGGGCATCATCGGGTTCTGCTCCGGCGGACGCCAGGTGTTCCTGGCTGCGTGCAAGCTCAAGGGTCTGAGCGCGGCGGTGGACTGCTGGGGCGGCGGCGTGACCCCGCGCGACAGCGAGCCTCCCACGGCAGCCATGCCACACGCGCCCATCGAGTTCGTCAACGACCTGTCGTGTCCGCTGCTGGGAATATTCGGCGAGGACGATGCGCGGCCCTCAGTGGACGAGGTGAAGGCAACCGACGCCGCCATCCAGGCCGCCGGCAAGTCATGGGAGTACGAGATCTACCCCAACGCCGGCCACGGGTTCGTCGCGGTTGACCGGCCCAGTTACGCGGTGGAGGCGTCCAACGCCGCATGGCCGCGGATCTTCCAGTTCTACGCGCAGCACCTGTCGTAGAAGGAGATCACATACGGTGTCAAATTGATGGGGCGGGTCGATGACCCGCCCCTATTGATTGCCTACCCAGCGCCGTGACGGCTAGTTGTCCGTTGACTCGAAAGCCAGGGTAGCGAAGCGCATGAAGATGCCGCCGCGCGGAGCGGCCAGAGGACCATTGAGGCAGAGGCAGGCGATGACGTACTGCGATCCGGGTTCGCCAACCTCGGCGATTTCCACGCGGTGGGGCGTGTTCAAGCCAACTATGCTGCCGTAGGCGCGGTCGATCTCGCCGTTCACCCAGACCTCGCCGTAGTTGTCGAAGTTGGTCTCGAACCAGACGCGGGATCCGGCGACGCTGACTCCGTCGATGGTCTCCGGCAAAGTGACCGCGATGCGATACCAGGCAAAGGTGAAACCGACGGACAGGCTCTGCCGCACGTTGTCGCAGATGTCCCAGCCGGAGTCATCGTAGTCGGCCAGGCGGGCCGGAGTGGCCAGAAGTCGAGCGGTCAGGCCTTCGTTGGCTTCGCCCGGCACGAGGCCGGGAGCGACCCGCCAGGGTTGTCCGCCGATTTTGGCTCGGCCGTCTGCGGTGTTCAAATCAACTGCAAATCGGGGCATCGTTGCGCCTCCTTTAATGACCAGGGGCGAATTTTGATTCGCCCCCAAGTGTGATTGTGCTGAGTGCCGAGCAGCTTAACGGAACTCCCAGAGATTGGCAGCCGTCCCGCCGAAGACCATGTCCCGCGCCTCCGGGCTGGGGTAGTCGATCAGTTCCATGGGGAAGCGCAGCGTGTTGCGGTAACCCTCCCGATTGGCCGAGGGCGGGAAGTCGCTGCCCCACATGAGGCGGTCTCCGCCGAAGGCCTCGACGGCCATCTCGATGAGCGGCGGGATGTTCTCGAAAGGTATCGGCTGGCGGAAGGGTTGGGGCCGCGGGCAGAACTCGCCGAGGCCCGGGATCTTCATGTACACGTTGTGGTATTGCGAAAGCGCCAGCGACCTGCGGTAGGCGTCCATGGGGATTTCGGTATCCGCGCGGCCCGGGCCCCAGAACGCGCCAACGCCGGCCAGGTGCTCGATCACGATCTTGAGGTTCGGGAACTCCCGAATGATTTCTTCGAACTCGGGCGCGGCGTAGTGTTCCGCAGGGCCCATCACGCTGGCGACCACCCCCAACTCAGCGCACTTGCGCCAGAGGGCCAGCGGGTCGTCGCCGGGCGACCGCCACGAGCACTGGAACCGCAGGCCGTCCGCGCCTTGGTCCTTGAGTTCGGCGACGCGGTCGACCGCATCGGGCCGGGTGTGGTCCACGATGGCGATGACGGCGAAGCGACCGGGGAATCGGTTGACCGCCTCGATCAGGTAGGTGTTGTCGAAGACGCCGAAGAACTGGGTCAGTACCGCCTGGTCGACGCCGGCGCGCTCCATCTCATCGAGGAGTATTTCCACCGGCTCGAACCAGTAGGGCGAGGCGTGGCAGTGGGTGTCGATAACGGTAGCCATGCGCGTACCTCCCTAAGCGGCGGTGGTTCCGCCGTCGATAACCACCTCGGAGCCGGTGACGAAGGACGATTCGTCGGAGGCCAGGTAGATCGCGCCGTAGGCGATCTCGCTGGGCTTGCCGACGCGGCCCAGGGGCAGCCGCTGCATGCGGAGGGCCATGTTGGCCGGGTCGTTCAGAGTGTCGGCGATCATGTCGGTTTCGATCGGGCCCGGGTGGATGGAGTTGCAGCGGATGCCCTCCCGGGCGTGCTGAATGGCGGTGGATTTGGTGAATAGCCGCACCGCTCCTTTGGTGGCGGTGTAGCTGGCCGAACCGTTGGGGCTGCCCACCAGGCCAGCGGTGGAGGAGATGTTGATGATCGAGCCGCCCCCGGCGTCGCGCATGGCGGGGATGGCCGCTTTGGTGCCCAGGAACACGCCCTTGGCGTTGACGGCGAAGATGCGGTCCCAGTCTTCCCCGGTGGTCTCCTCGATGTTCTTGCGGATGAGAATGCCCGCGTTGTTCAGCAGGACGTCGAGCTTGCCGTAGGTGTCAACGGCCGACTGCACGGCCGCTTCCCAGTCGGACTCGCTGGTGACGTCGAGATGCACGTAGGTGACGTTGTAGCCGAGTTCCTGGAGCTCAGCCTCGGTCTGGCGACCCTGTTCATCGAGGATGTCGCCGATTACGACGCTGGCTCCCTCCTCGGCGAACATGCGCGCTTCGACCGCTCCCTGCCCCCGCGCTCCGCCGCTGATGAGCGCGACCTTGCCTTCCAACCTGGCCATGGTGATGCCTCCTTGGGTGGGTTTGTGATGCCTAAACCATTACGATGCGGCAACTTTATATGGGTTGGCATTCGGGCGCAACCAAGAGGTCAACCCATGCCCGACGGGTCCCAGAGACGGCGAAAACTCATCCGGCCGTGGGTGTCGATATCTACCTGGTAAACGTCGGGGTTGGACAAGTTTTCCCACCCGGCGTATCCGAAACCGGGATCAACCGAGTGCAACACCAGGGCCAGCAGGTTGCCGTGGGTCACGACCACCGGAAGGTTTGAGGAGCCCGCCAGCAACCCATTCAAGGCGGGCCACGCGCGCTGCAGCACGTCGTTCGCCGATTCGCCCCCGGCCGCCCTCAGGTCGGGATCGGCAAAGGAATCGCGCACGACCTCGCGCCAATCGTCGATGGAGTGTGGCGACAGAACCCGCTCGTTCAAGCGGGGATCAGTCTCAACGCGAAGACTAAAGAGTTGCGCCAGGGGCTTGCAGGTCTGCTGCGCTCTGAGATATACGCTGGTGAAAATGGCATCAATAGGGAAAGGCGACAGAAAGTCTGCCAACTCTGCGGCCTGTCTCTCGCCGTGTTCGGTGAGCGGGGCATCCGGCTCCTGGCCGGCCGCCTCGCAGTGCCGGACGAGGATCAGACTGGGCACGGCGTCGGCTACGGACGCCACCGCAAGCGGGCGCCGACGTTGGTGAAGCCGGCCCGCTGGTAGAACTGGATCTGCCGCTCACCGTGGAACGGTGTCCCCAACTCGACCATGGCGCAGCCGCGCGCGACAGCGTGATCGAGAGCGAAGCGCAGAACCTCCATGCCGACACCGCTGCTGCGCGCGCTCGGATCGACGTACATCTCCTGGATTATGGCGTAGCGGCCGACGCTGCGCAGCGCGTCCACGAAAGACACGGTGCACACGGCGGTGAACGTGCCGGCTTCCCGTTCGGCCAGCGCGACGAAACCCGATGGCCCATCGTCAGCCAACTGGCCGAACACCGGAGCCATGGCTTCAGCGGGCGCGGGCGTCCCGCCGAGTTCAGTCAGGAGGCGGCGCACCAGTTCTATGGCGGCATCGCGATCCTGAGCAGTTGCTAATCTGATGTTGGGCATTACGTCAAAACCGGCGCGTGGGTAAAGGGAAATAGGCGCGGGCGCTACAGGTGCAGGTGTTCAGGAACCGGCACTCTGGCGCAACCGTTCTTCCTGTTCCGCTAGTTCAGGGGTCATGGCCTCGCCGAAATCCTCCATTTCATAGAGCGGCCGGATTTCGATCTCGCTGGGGCCGGGCATTGGGTTGGGACACCGCTTGACCCACTCGACGGCGGCGTCGACGCTCTCGACTTCCCAGATCCAGAAGCCGGCCACCAGTTCGCTGACGGCGGGAAACGGACCGTCGATTACCGTGCGGTCGGGCCCGCTGAACCCCACGCGCTTGCCTTCAGCAGAAGGTTTAAGCCCGTCGCCAGCCTGCATCACCCCGGCGTTCACGAGTTCCTCGTTGAATGCAAACATGGCCTCGATGAGCTCCGTCGAAGGCATCACCTCGGCCTCGCTGTCTTCCGTGGCCTTCACCAACACCATGACGCGCACTGCGGTTTCTCCTCAATAAACGGTTTGCCCCAATGGGACCGGAACCTTCAGTCGTCCTCGGGCAGCCCGAATTTGCTGGCCGAGGCCGTGCAGCTCACAGCGTGTCAAACCCCTTCCAGCCCGGGATGGCGGACGCCTGACGAACCCAACGCGCCACGAGTTCCTCGTCGATCACGCCGTCTTCGTAAACATGGTAGTAACGCGTATCCGGGTCCTTGGACCCTATGGGCGGAAGCGGGTCGAGAGACGATCCATTGAGGAACGTGACCTTCACGTAGCGGGTGAAAACGTGGCAACTGAGGAACCAGCCCTGGCCCTCGACTCCATAGAAAGGAGAGTTCCACCGCACCGCCTTCCGCACCTCGGGTAGAGTGCGCACGATGAGGTCGTCCAACCGCCGGCCGACATCGCTTTTCCACTCGGGCATGGCTGCGATGTAGGCCCGCACTGGCGCGTCACCGTCCGCCTTTGCAATCTGTGGGTTGCCGCCGGAGAGGAGTTTGACCCCACTACCGGCCTTGGCGGCTGGCTTCGCGCGCGTTCGTGGAGCCTGGTTGGCCATTGCACTCACTCCAAGGTGCGATCGTAGCGGCAGACTGGGATGGTAACGGTCTGGAAAGCAAAGCCCGTGGTGCGTTGCATGAGGTCAAGCAGCCACAATCAAGGCACGTCAGGTGGAATGGTGGGCCTAAGCGTACCGAACTGCGAACTTTTCGATGGGATGTGATCCTGTAAAAAGGATAGACCGTATCAGGGCTGATGACAAGGCGGGCATGGGTGATTATCGCCCTGCCCGCTTCGTGTCATCGGCCATACCTTACAGCCAGCCGGCGCTTCCGGGCAACCAGCGCGGAGGGACTGGTCCTGGCCCAGAGCGACTCTCGCAGATGGCGATTGCCGTTTCCGCTCTGGCGAGCAGCCGGAACGTCCCCATTGGCCCCGTTTTCTGGGCGTCGGCTTCTGCAGGCAAGGCGGATACACTCGGGTAGCGGCTGGCAAAGGTTGAGCGAGACCTCGGTGTTGACGGCATCCGTGCCGGCGTTGTAAAATCTTGGTTACGATACACAGTATCAATAATGTATCAAGAAACGTAGCCTTTGCGTTGCCAGTCTGGAATCCGTCAAGACGTGCTGACACTGGGGCGCAACCCACCGCCACATTATCGGATGCCTTGATGCCGGCTACCGCAAACCAGGCGATGACGATAGCTGAGCAACCGCCGCATACGCTGCGCAATTGAGATGAACCTGAGATCAGACATAACCATTCCAGCCGGAGGTTGGGACCGGGGTTTGCCGGGCCCTGGCGCATCTGGCGTTTTGGGCTTGAATTTGCCCACACCTACCCTTCTGAGCCCCCCCCCCCTGACAAGGGTATGTAAAGGCTAAAACTGGCTCGGCGCTTAACTTGGGAAGGCGCCGGGCTTTCCGGCATTCTGGGTG
>DAOUIF010000051.1:0-3272 GCA_034423575.1 Dehalococcoidia bacterium
ACCTGCTTCCCCTAGCTGGCCACCAGCAGCGGTCACCTTCCCGTCCGCCCCATGTGGGAGAACCTGACCACCATCTCCCCGGAGACCGGGGTCTCGACCATCCTGCCCCAACTGGCCCGCGAATGGGACGTCAGCCCCGACGCCTCCGAGTACACCTTCTACCTCCAGGAAGGCGTCCAGATGCACAACGGCTGGGGCGAGTTCACCGTGAAGGACGTCGTTCTTACCATCGACCAGCAGATGTCCGACCCGTTGGCCGGCTGCAAGTCGCCGCTCAAGCGGTTCATGGGCACTGACTCCATGACCGAGATGATCGAAAACGGCGGCGCCGAGATCATCGATGACTACACCTTCAAGATGACCCTGGCCCAGCCCCAGGTTGACGTTGCCGACTGGTGGTTCAACATCCTGGTCGTCCCCTGCGCCGCCGTGCGCAGCGCCGCTCAGTACGAGGCCGAGGGTGACGCGATGTTCGAGACCGCCCCCTCCGGCACCGGCGGATACCAGTTCGTCGATCGCGAGCTCAAGGAGTACACCGAGTACGAGGCGGTACCTTTCGACCACTGGCGCGTCAACCCCGAGTTCAAGCGGATGCGCATCACCACCGCGCCCGAGGACCTGACCCGCCTGGCCATGCTGCTGACCGGCGAGGCCAATATGGTGGACATCCCCAAGGTGCTGCACCAGCAGGCCATCGACGAGGGCATGGAAGTCTTCGAGAGCCCGCTGCCCTCCGTGGGACTCACCATCCTCCCGCTGGGCCAGTACTACAAGAGTGAGGTGAACTGGAACCCGGACACCGAGCCGTGGAACGCCCCCGGCGAGACCGGCTCCCTGGTCCGCGAGGCGCTGAACCGCGCCATCAACCGCGAGCAGATCATCAACGAATTGTTCAAGGGCCGCGGCGAGCCGATGTACAACACCATCTTCCACGATACGCTGGAAGGCTGGAACCCCCGCTGGGCCGAGGAGTTTGACGAGAAGTACGGCTACGATCCGGAACGGGCCAAGGAATTGCTCGACCAGGCCGGCTTCCCCGGCGACAACGGCCAAAACCGCTTCGCCATGGAGGTCTACCAGTCCAGCCTGCCCGGCCTGCCGGAGACCATCGAGGTTTCGCAGACGGTAGCCCAGTCCTTCCAGGACATCGGCATCGACGCCAAGCTGGTGGAAGTCGAGTTCGCCCGGGCCCTGGACGCCTTCCGCGACCGCCACGACGCCCACTTCATCCTCCCGGTGCGCCAGACCATCCGGCAGATCAACGCCAACGCGCGGATCTACTACTACACGGGCGAGACCAACCCGGAGACCGGCCTTCCCAACGGCGGCGTGCTCTACATGGAGGACCAGCTCTACGACGACACCTACGAGCAGCTTTTGGTCGAGACCGACCCGCAGGTGCGTAACGACATCATCATGAAAATGGGCGATGACATCTACGACACCTACCGCACCATCCCCATCGTCAACATCCGCTCCACCCTCGTGGTGAACCCGGAGGAAGTGCTGGAGTACAAGTTCGGCAGCCTGACGGGTGTCTTCGGCCACCTGGAGTACGCCAAGCGGGCCAAGTAACCCGCACCGGAAACTTCGACGACCCAACGCATGGGGGCGGTGTCCAACCGCCCCCATGTGATTGACGGCGATGGCGAGATTGACCGGGGTTGCCTCGGTTGACATCGCCCTGGCTCTTGTATATCATATATTATAATAACTACTATTATCATTGGCGCATAGAAAACGCCGGAGCCGACGACAACGCCCAACACGCAGCCGACCGCCAACGGAGGACCAAGTTGAAATCGACCGCCGGATAACGGAGGTGACGTTATGGTTAATCCTAGCCTCTCCAGACTGCTCCGCCTTTCCATTACGTTGTCGACATTCCTCTCCTTGCTCGCCCTTGGGGCGTGTGGCCAGGCGGCCGCCCCTCAGGAGGAAATCGCCGCCCCCATTCCCGTCGATGCCGAGGCCGCCAGTTCTGCGTCCACCGCGGTTCCGGCGCCCACCCGCGCGCCGTCCGTGTCCGAAAGCGGGGCCATGCTCCACCTGGCCGTGACGCCGCTGCCCCAGGACACTTTCTATCCCTGGCTCGCCACCAGCAGCGGCCACCTGGTCTTCCGCCCCATGTGGGAGAACCTGACCACCATCGACCCCAAAACCGGCGTCTCTGACGTCTATCCCCAGCTGGCCCGCGAATGGGAAGTCAGCCCCGACGCCAGCCAGTACACCTTCCGCCTCCAGGAGGGCGTCCCGTTCCACTTCGGCCACGGCGAGTTTACCGTCAAGGACGTGGTCCTCACCGCTGACCAGCAGATGTCCGACCCCCTGGCCGGCTGCAAGGCCCATCTCAGCAGGTTCATGGGCGCTGACTCCATGACCGAGATGATCGATAACGGCGACATGGAGGTCATTGACGACTATACCTTCAAGATGAACCTGGCCCAGCCCCAGGTGGACGTCGCGTCCTGGTACTTCAGCATCCTGCAGATCGGCTGCATGGCCGTCCGCAGCTCGGCCCAGCACGCCGCCGAAGGCGACGCCATGTTCGAGAACGGCCCGGCCGGCACCGGCGCCTACCAGTTCGTGGAACGCGAGCTCAAGGAATACGCAGAATTCGAGGCCGTGCCCTATGACCACTGGCGGGTCAACCCCGAGTTCAAGCGCCTGCGCATCAGCACTACCCCGGAAGACCTGACCCGCCTGGCCATGCTGCTGACCGGCGAGGCCAACATGGTCGACGTGCCCAAGGTCCTGCACCAGCAGGCCATCGACGCGGGCATGGAGGTTATCGAAAGCCCACTGCCCACCGTTGGCCTCACCATCCTGCCCCTGGGACAGTACTACGTCACCCAAGTGGACTGGAACCCTGACACCGAACCCTGGAACGCTCCCGGCGAATCCGGCGTCCTGGTCCGCCAGGCCATGAACCGAGCCATCGACCGGGACCAGATCATCAACGAGCTGTTCAAGGGCCGCGGCGAGCCCATGCACAACACCATCTTCCACCCGTCTCTGGAAGGCTGGAATCCCCGCTGGTCCGAAGAGTTCGACGAGAAGTACGGCTACGACCCCGAACTGGCCCGCCAGCTTCTGGACCAGGCCGGCTACCCCGGTGACAACGGCCGGAACCGCTTCAGCCTGGAGGTCTGGCAGAGCAGCCTCCCCGGCCTGCCCGAAACCATCGAGGTTTCCCAGACGGTGGCCCAGTCCTTTGAGGACATCGGCATCGACGTAAAGCTGGTTGAGGTGGAATTCGCTCGCGCCATCGA
>DAOUIF010000052.1:0-5659 GCA_034423575.1 Dehalococcoidia bacterium
GGAGCGCGACCTCGCCGAATCGGTGAAGCAGGACATCCCGATCTTGGTGATCCTAGGAAACCCGCCCTACAACGGGTTCGCGGGCGTGGCGGTGGACGAGGAACGCGAACTCTCGAAAGCCTACCGCACCACGAGGCGGGTTCGGAACCGGAGGGCCAAGGCCTGAACGATCTCTACGTCCGGTTCTTCCGAATGGCGGAGCGGCGCATCGCCGAGAAGACCGGCCAGGGCGTGGTGTGCTTCATCTCCAACTACTCGTGGCTGGATGGGCTGTCCTTCACCGGGATGCGGGAGCGCTACCTTGAGGCCTTTGATACCATCCGCATCGACTGCCTCAACGGCGACAAATACAAGACCGGCAAGACGACGCCGGCGGGCATGCCCGATCCCAGCATTTTCTCCACGCCCGAGGATCCGGTGGGTATCCAGGTGGGCACCGCGATTGCCACGCTGGTACGCAAGGCAGACCATAAGCCGGCGCAGCACGTGGACTTCCGACACCTGTGGGGCCAGTCCAAGCACGGTGAGTTGGCGGAGACAACGGAGAGTAAGCCAGAGGATCTTTACGGCGAGGTCGCGCCGTTGCTGTCGCTGAGATTGCCGTTCGCTGACCTAGCGGTGAGCGATGGCTGGCAGGACTGGCCAGCACTTCCGGATCTGTTCCCGACCGCATTCTCAGGTGTGAAAACCGCGCGAGATGGATTCTTGGTTGATATCGACCCTGACCGTCTCAAGGCTCGCGTGGCGGACTATTTCAACAAGGATTTGAGCAATGAAGAAATAGCGCGGAGGTACCCGGTATCGATGCAGCCCGCGCCGCGCTTTGATCCGGTTGAGGTACGTGAGCATCTGGTAAATCGCTCGGGGCCGACCGAGGATGGATTCCTTCGGTATGCTTACCGACCATTTGATGATCGCTGGCTTTACTGGGAAGCCGACACCAAGCTCCTTGACGAGAAGCGCGCCGATTACCGCCGGCATATTTTCCCAGGGAATCTATGGCTGTCATCGTCGAACCGGATCAGAAAAGGTGAAACTGAGCCACAGACCGCTTTCACCACGCACATAGCGTCCTATCATCTGATCGAGAGGGTTGCCAATTGGTTTCCGGCGTGGCTGCGAGACGACGGAATGGCTCTTGGCGGCGCTGCGGAATACCGGTCCAACCTGTCGCCGGCAGCGCAACACTATTTGGATAGCGTGAGTTTGGGCGTTGAGGATCTGTTCCACCACGTTGTCGCCACGCTGCATGATCCCGCCTACCTTGCCGCCAACGCGGGCGCGTTGCGGATGGAGTGGCCGCGCATCCCGCTACCCGGCTGGCCCGATGGCAATGCCGAGGGCGCGGCGGATGCGCTGGCCGCCTCGGCGGCCCGGGGCCGGGAGCTGGCGGCGCTACTCGACTCCGATATGGGCGTCGCCGGCGTAACCACCGGGGCCCTGCGGCCGGAGCTGGCGACCATCGCCGTGCCCGCCACCACTGATGGCGGCAACATGGCCGAAGGCGACTTCAAGGTATCCGCCGGCTGGGGCCATTTCGGGATGGGGGAGGCCGTCATGCCCGGCCAAGGGCGGGTGGTTGAGCGCGATTACAGCGTCGCCGAACGGGCCGTCCTGGGCGACGCGGTATCTATGCTGGGCGAGACCACCTTCGATGCGTACCTGAACGAGCGGGCGTACTGGCACAACGTTCCCGCCGCGGTTTGGAATTACCAGCTGGGTGGTTACCGGGTCCTCAAGAAATGGCTGTCTTACCGCGAGAGTAAGGTCCTTGAGCGTCCCCTGCGGCCGGAGGAGGTGCAGCACTTCACCGACACCGCCCGGCGGATCGCGGCGATTATCCGACTGGTGGCATGATCAAATAGCGGTATGGAATGGTAGAACCGATCCGCATGGTATGAGAATCGCAGGCGTTGACTTTCCCCAACCGCTGCTAGATGCCCTGCGGGACGGGCGTCTCGTGGTTTTTGCCGGCGCCGGTGTATCCATGGGACCACCGGCTAAACTTCCCAGCTTCAGGCAGCTGGCGGATCAAATAGCTGAAGGCACCGGCCACTCCATTGGCGACTCGGAAACCGAGGATAGATTTCTCGGTCGGCTGCGAGAACATCATGGTACTGAGGTTCACCAGATAGCCGCTGAGGTTTTGCAGCGCGCTGCGCCTGAACCTACCGACCTTCATACCAATATCGCCCGGTTGTACGGCGTGCCGGAAGATCTGCGCATAGTCACCACCAACCTCGAGCTGCTCTTTGAACAAGCTGCCAAAGCACTGTTCAATCCTGAACCCAAAGTGTTTCAAGGCCCAGCCTTGCCTTTGGGCAGTCGCTTCCGAGGCATCGTGCATCTGCACGGGTCGGTGGACGAGCCAGAAGACATGGTACTTACCCACCGGGACTTTGGGCGGGCATATCTGACCGAAGCCGACGGATGGGCGCGCCGTTTCTTGGTTGAACTTTTTTCCAACTACACAGTGTTGTTCGTAGGGTATAGCCACAACGACACGATAATGACCTACCTAACTCCGTCGTTGCCTCCGGACGCCGAACAACGGCGTTTTTCCTTGATCGGTGACCAGAGTGATGATCTTGACCACTGGGCACGGATGGGCATTGAGCCGATCGTGTTTCATCAATCGGGACAGCATGACTTCACTAGGCTGGACCAGGCTATTGCTGGACTGGCGAATCTGATGCGACGCGGTATCCTCGCTTGGCGGACCGAAATTACCGGAGTTGCCGGCGGGCGCCCGCCTATTGACGACGAGACTGCCGGTATCATCGACTATGCATTGATTGCTCCGGACCGTGCGCAGTTCTTTGTTGAAGCCGCGGAGTCGCCCGAATGGATTGACTGGCTTGATCGGCGGAACCATCTGGCTGCATTGTTTGGCGATGGGGAGTTGGACGAGCAGAGCATGATGCTGTCTAACTGGCTGGTTGCTCGGTTCGCGACAGAGCACGCAGAAGAATTGTTCTCCCTGATAGCACGACATGGAGGCAGGCTCAATCCGCACGTTTGGCACATGCTGGTCCGGTGCCTGGGCAACATCGAAGACGCGACGCTAAGTACAAATACGCTCTCGCGATGGGTTCATTTTCTGATGGGTTCCGTTCCGCTTCATGTTGACGTCTACTCCCTGTCTGGGTTGATCATGAGCTGCTCCAAGCTCGAGGCGCGCCAAGAATTACTGCAGGTGTACGACGCAATGACAGCGAGCCGGCACCAAGTGCGGCCAAGTATTGGCGGCAACACCTCACTGAACGACCACCTCATTAAGGGCATGCTCTGGGAAAACCACCTTGAGCCACACTTATCCGAGATCGCTCATTCGCTGCTTGATCGGACCACCATTCGACTGCAAGAACGTCATTCGATGCTGGTGGCATGGGGTGAAGGGGGCTACGCGTGGGACGCGGATAACTGGTTCCGATCAGCCATCGAACCCCACTCTCAGGACGACCGCCCTCATGAGATCGATGCGCTCGTCGATGTAGCACGCGGGTGCCTGGAGTGGCTGGCCGCTAACGATCCCGTTGCTACCGAAGGGTGGTGTGATCGTTTCGCCGCTTCGGACGCTCCCTTGCTGCGACGCTTGGTCATTCATGCAATGTCGGCTCGGACAGATCTGTCGGCTGACGAAAAGGTCGCCTGGTTGCTAGATCGGTACGACGTCAACGAGGTTGCTGCCCGACATGAGATTTTCGGAGCAGTTGCGGCCGCATACCCAAACGCGGATGCCCAACAGCGTACCGCCTTGATCGAAGCTGTGTTGGAATACCGTGCGCCGGCCAGTGACCAGCCAGACTATGACCCTGAAATCGCTACAGCTCATTATCGCCACAGTTGGTTCCATTGGCTGCATGAAGCTGACCCGGGTTGTTCCATAGCCGAGCAAGCTTTGCATGGCATTCTGGCGGAGCATCCAGATTTCGTTCCCAGGAAGCATGCCAACTTCAACCTCTGGTCGGAGATTGTCCCGAGTAAGAGTCCATGGACTGTCCAGGAACTGTTGGCCCAACCGGCCACCGATGTGCTACCTGATCTTTTGACGTACCAACCTACCAACCGGGAGAGGTTTGACGGGCAAGATCGCTTGACGTTATTGAATGTGGTTTCCGAAGCGGTTCGATCCAACGCACACTGGGGACTTGACCTGGCGGATGCGATGGTTGAGTTGCGTTCGTGGGACTCCGACTTGTGGCAGCACGTGATCACCGCCTGGGGGACTGCGGAGTTGGACCGAGACGCCGTGCGCCGTGCGCTGTCCTGCTTGTCAACTGTCGAACTGCACAAACCCAACGCGCGCGACATTGCCAGCGTTCTAGGCGAGTTAGTTAAGAAAGCCGATGGGGCAGCGGCGTTAGAATTGCTATTCGAGGCCAGTTCGATAGCTAGTGCACTCCGTCAATATGCTGGCGAAGCCCGAGTGCCGGACATCAGGGCGTCCGTCGGGGGAGTGCCGCAGTACGTGAGCTGGCTCAGCAGAGCCAACAATCACCTATCTGGAAAATTGGCCTTGTTTTGGATCTTCAGCATCGAACGGTGGCGTAACCAGCAGGAGATTCCACCGCAATCGCTTAACGCTGAATACGAAAACGCCTTGGAAACCATCGTTAGCGAAAACGGCATTGTTGGAAAGTTTGGGAGGACGGTACTCGCCAGCCAGTTCCACTTCTTTCTCGCTACAGATGAGAAATGGGCACTCGGGAATCTGTTGCCTCTCTTCGATATTGAGCACGAAGATTTCCAGTGTGCTTGGGACGGGTTTCTGACTTGGGGACAGCTATCCCCGACAATCGCTGAACATCTGGCTGATAAGTTCATCAGAGCCTGCCAGCGACTCGAGCTCGACTTGCATGGCGACATTCAAACACGCTTTGTCGAGTACTACATTGCTGCGATGGGCTGGTTGGCCACCGGTGCTAACGACAGGTGGATCACTGAATATCTCAAGTACGCCGACGCTGAGTTGAAGCACCTGTTTGCGGTGAGAGTCGGCCATCGGTTACGCGACTTGGACGAGACACGTCAGCAAGAATGGTGGAACATTTGGCTCAAAGATTACTGGGGTAACCGATTGCAGGGTGTCCCCAGCTCACTTGATGATGCCGAAATTGCCGAGATGCTTGCATGGGCAAGGCATTTGCCCGAAGTATTTTCCGAGGCGGTTGATATGGCGACTCGGATGCGTCCGGTTCCTCTTAATCGTTCATTTATTTTGCACAACATCGGCGAGAGTGGTTTGGTGGAGCGCTATCCCAATGAATTGGCTCAATTCCTAGTCCACCTGGGACAATGCCAGACCGAGCCTTGGTTTTGGATGGGGGTTAAGGAAATCGTTGAAAGGTTGCTGGCACAAGACTTATCCGCCGATGTTGATCGGGGGCTGCAGGAATTGATAGCCACCCGTAGATTGGGATAGCAAGATCCATATGCGACGGCGAGCCGCGAAAAAGACGATCTCACGGAGCAATCCCCTCCATTGGAACCTCGTTCACAAATGCCGCTGCGCGGAGCCGGCGGACTCGCCGCGGGTGTAGCGGCCCACCATGCCGGTGCCCTGTTTCCAGCGGCCCTGGCGTTCGATCTCGTGGGTGGGCGCGCCGTTCTGGGCCATGCGCCGGGCCATGCCCACGCGTCCGCTGTGGCCGCTGAA
>DAOUIF010000053.1:0-67131 GCA_034423575.1 Dehalococcoidia bacterium
TGGAATTCGACGTCCCCAGCTACCGGACTGACGCAGCACAGCAACGGGGCGAGACTGCTGCGGCCGAAGCCAACGCTGCCCCGGCCAAGGAGGTGAACCGGCAAAACTAATCGACGGCAATCCGGCAAGTCTAGTTGACGCGGGACAGTAGTACCACGATTCTACGAGCTCCGTGCCTGCTTGACCGTCAACCGCCATCTTCACGCCGTTGAGCCCGTCGTTGCCGTACGAGTCGTTTTGGTACAGCACCGCTACCCTGGTCTTGCCTGCTTCACTGAGCAGCCTCACCATTTCTCGGGTTTCCTCGTGATAGGAGGCACGGAAGTTGATGACCTGTGTTAGATCATCTTCACGCAGGAGCTGAGCTCCGGTGAACGGGGCGATAAAGGGCACTTTCGCCTCCTCGGCGAGAGGCAACGCCGCCCGCGATGTTGGCGTGCCAACGGCGCCGATCAGCGCGAATACCTGCTCCTCGTCGATCAGTTTTATGGTGTTGTCAAACGCCGGGTCGGGTTCGTACTTGTCGTCTAAGGTCGTGAGAGACAGTCGGCGTCCGTGGACTCCGCCGTCAGCATTCGCCTGTTTGAATGCCGCATCGATACCCTTCATCATCCCCTGGCCGAGAGCCTTTGCAGGCCCATCTAAAGCGGCTGACTGTCCGAACTTTACCTCAGTGTCGGTGAAACCCGGGCTGACCGGATCTTCTGCCGGCAACGGTCCCGGATCCGGCATTCCCTGCGCGGCAGCCGCCAAACGATCGATTTCGTTCAGCAGATGGTCCAATATCTTCTCGTTTGTGGCGATACGTTCGTTTTCCTGTACCACCAACTCGAGCCGGCTCGCCAGGCGGTCAAAGTAATTATTGTCTCCCCTGCCGGCGGCCACAAATTGCCGGGCGAGGGGTAACACCCGTGGTCCCAGGTTGGGACCACCGTTTCCGGCCAGGTATTCGATGTCGCGGCTGATGCGACTGTTGACCCCGTCGTAACTCTCCTGGATGCGGGCCACGAATGTGGGATCCTGCATGAGACTGGCCACGAGCAGGAGCGTATGACCCAATGACACGCTTTCCCCGAGGCTGTCCATATGGGAGTAGCGGAGAATGTCCTCGTCGGAGAGATTTCCTGAACTGGATGTGCCGCTGCTCACTTTCGTCATCAGGTCGTAGAACTCACTGTCCACGCTGGCGGCGGCAGCCGGAAACAGCATGTTCCTGTTGGTTTGCGTCAAGGTCTGCCTGCTCATTGTTTCTGCCGCCACTGCGCGGAGCAAGTCGGGCCTGTCCCTGAGGATCAGGTTCGTGTTGCCTTTCAGCTGGTTCACCAGGGTTGCGATTTGCTGGACTCTCGCTGCGTGGCCTTTGTCGGCCAGCGTTTGCACCTGTTGATCCAACGCATCCATATGGGTGGTCATCATGGCCCGGTATCCGGGGAAGTCCGGCTGGCTCGTAGGCAGCGGTTCTCCCACCAGTGCGTTCGCATGCTTGGATATGGCCAGCGCAGCGGCGAGGATCTCGACGGCGGTTGCGGCATCCACAGCCGCGACTTCGCCCGTTAACCGGAGGATTTCCCATTCCGACCAACCGGAGACGGCACCGTCGCGCTGGCTCCTGACACGGAACCCGTACCCTCGGGAGGTATTCGGTTTCAAACCGTAGATGTTCTCACTCTGTCTGGTCTCTCCGGATGCTGGGACGTCTCGGGGTTGTATCAAGTGGGCCCATCGCCCGTCGTTTTCATAGGCCGCCCACGCAGCGTCCAGGTCTACCCATTGAACCGTGTACCCGGTGGCGCCGTCCACCGCGTCCCACGACACCACTGCCTGTCCGACCGCAGACCCCTGAACCGCTTGCACGTTGGCAGGAGCGGCCAAGCCCGTCTGTGCGTCCGCAACGTTGCCCAGCGCAAACCACCCGCCGGCGACCGCAAGGACACCGGCAATAGCAATCGCCAGGGCGGGCACGAAAAATTGCCGCTTTCTCATCATTACTTTTCTCCATCGGTTGTCATTTGGTGGGCGTATACCGCCATTCATGCCAATCCATCAGCGAGATTGGTTGCTCCTGTCGCCCGACCGGCACGAAGAAGTAACATCGTGACCGCGGGCATCAAATGTATCCATACCCATCGGGTTAAGAAATCAGGCGGAAAGTCTCGCCTTTGGGCTCGACGATCCGACAGTGCGACAGGCTCGCGCGTGCCAATCGCCCACCGCGCAAGATACAGCGGCGCAATGGACACCGTGGGTCAATATGAGATTGCCGCACACTTGCACATTTATCAGCGCTGATGCAAACGCGGGTAAGTTTAGCCTGCGGTATCCGCCAACGCAACTTGCCCATTTTTGCGTCCGGTTATGTACGACTAATATTCGTAGAACATCGCCTGTAGCGCGTCGCGGTCGGACGCGACGGTCAGGCCGAGCATCAAAAGTATCCGCGCCTTCTGCGGCATAAGATTGTCGGAGACGATGAAGCCTTGCTCTTCCTTGCGCGGGGTCATCACCACGCGGCCGGCGATGGAACGGCTGGCCAGCACCACAGGCATCCCGCCGGCCACGGCAGCCTCGGCGGCGGTGATGACGGCCGGCGGGAAGGTTCCCGCTCCGAATCCCGCCAGCACCAATCCTCCCGAGCCGTGGGCGCGCACCGCCTCGATCAGCATCCCGTCGGCGCCGGCGTAGGCGTGCACGATGTCCACCCGCGGCAGGTCGCTCATGCCGTCCACGCGGAAGGGCGTCTCGGTGGTGTGCTTGCGCACCGGACGGCGGTAGAAAACCACCTGATGGTCGGAGTCGGCGTACCCCAGGAAGCCGAGCTCGTTGGCTTTGAAGGTCTCCACGCGCAGGGTGTTGGCCTTGTAGACCTCGCGGGCGCAGTGGATCTCGTTGTTGAGCACGGTGAGCACGCCCATGCCGGCGGCCTCCGGCGTTGCGGCAATGCGCACGGCGTCCAGCAGGTTGAGGTCGGCGTCGGTGCTGATGGCCGTGGGTGGCCGCATGGCGCCGGTGATGACCACAGGCCGCTGAGTCTTGACGGTCAGGTGAAGGAAGTAGGCGGTCTCCTCCAGGGTCGCGGTGCCGTGGGTGATGACGATGCCGGCGGTGTCCGGCTCGTCGCGGTCGATTGCGTGGATGCGCTCGGCCAGGGCGATCCAGTTGGCCGGGCCGATGGCGGTGCTGCCGACGCTGACCATGTCCTCGGCGATGATGTTGAAGTTGTCACCGATCTCCGGCACGCGGGCCAGGTTCTGCTCGATGGTCAGGTGGTCGCCGATCTCGGGATACAGGGTGTAGTCCATGCGGTCGGGACCGACGCCGGCGATGCTGCCGCCGGTGGCGATGATGTGGACGGTGGGGTTGGGCATGGAAGGGGCTCCTTGGTTGGCGTGGTTCAGGCGGATTATAGCAATGGCCGGGTCGCGGGACGGCAGCAGGATATAATCGGCAGCACTTGCGCAAAGTCATCGTCAGAATCAGGATTTACCGGATTTTCAGATTTGCAGGATGCGCATAAATCCCGAAAATCCTCTAATCCGGCTAATCCTGATTCTGACATTTACCGCAGGGGTGAACTTCGCTCCGGCCCTGTATAATCGGCGGGACTTATCCGCTCCACCACTATCAGGAGACCATTCATGCCCCCCAAGCAATACGAGAACCCGCCCGGCCTGGTCATCGAGGCAACCAAGCGATACCACGCCGTGATCAAGACCGACAAGGGCGATATGACCATTGAACTGCTGTCGGAGGTCGCCCCGCGGGCCGTCAACAACTTCGTCTTCCTGGCGCGGGACGGGTTCTACGAAGACAACCAGTTCCACCGGGTCATCAACGGGTTCATGATCCAGGGCGGATGCCCCCGGGGCGACGGCACCGGCGGGCCCGGCTACCGCTTCCCGGACGAGGAAGTGAACCGCTCCTACACCCGGGGCACGCTGGCCATGGCCAACGCCGGCCCCAACACCAACGGGAGCCAGTGGTTCATCGTCCACGGCGCGGACGTGGGGCTGCCGCCCAACTACACCATCTTCGGCACGCTGACCGAGGGCGGCGACGTGCTGGACGCGCTGGCGACCTCACCCGTAAGACAGAGCCGCAGCGGCGAGAACTCACAGCCCACGGAGCGGCTGGCCATCCAGAACATCGAGATCACGGAGACCGATCTGGGCTAGACCGGCCACGGTACGGACGCTGAGCGAAGAGGGCGGGTTTGGAACCCGCCCTCTTGCATAAATCGTCAGAATCAGGATTTCAAGATTCAAGGATTATCAGGATTGGAACCGTTCTGTGATGGAGCTCTCCCAATCCTGCCCAATCATAAAATCCCGTAAATCCTGATTCTGACAATATGACCAGCGGGTGGCCTACGAGTCGCCGGCGGCAGGCGCAGGGGCAGGTACGGGAATGGCCGCCGCGGGAGCGGTCGGGATGCGGGGACGCTTGGCGAACAGGAAGCAGATGCCGCCCAGGAAATTGAAACCCGACAGCACCAGGAACGCCACCGTGTAGGACTCCTGCCAGTCGTACATGTATCCGGCGAAGGGGCTGGCAGCCAGCAGCAGGATGTTCATGGGAATGGTGCTGATGCCCAGGATCTTGCCGAAGTTTCCCCGGCCGAAGTACTCGCCCCGTATGGAGGTGGTGAGAGGGTTCCGGCCGCCGAATCCGAAGCCGAAAGTCACGGCGAAGGCGTAGAACATCCACAGGTGGGTGCTGAAGGTCAACAGGACCACCGCGCCGGCCTGGATGGTGGTGAAAATGAAGATGCTGACCCGCTTGGGGAACCGGTCGCCCACGTACCCGCCGATCAGCTGCGCCCACATGGCGACAAAGGTGTAGGTGGTCACCACCCACGCGGTGTGTCCGCCGAATCCGGCATCGTGCAAAAACAGGCCGAGGTGGGTCATGATGGCCAGGATGATCATGCTGGTCAGGCCATGACCCACGGCGATGAGCCAGAACGCCGAGGTGCGCACTGCCTGCTGGGCGGTCAGGCCCTGGGGTGCGGCCGAACCGCGCTGACCACCCTGACTTCGCGACGCGGACGCATCCTCCCCGTCCACCTGCAGCCCCATGTCTTCCGGCTGGTTGCGGATGAAATACGTCAGCGGGAAGGCGGAGACGAACACCACGATGGCGATCACCAGCGCCGTACCCTGCCATCCGATCACGCTGCCGATGCCGACGCCGATGAGGGGAACGACGATCAAAGCGCCGCCCCGGCTGATCCAGTTGGCCCAACCCATCGCCGAGGCCATGCGCCGGGAGAACCAGTTGTTGATCGTGGTCATCATGGGCACCCAGCTGCCCATGCCCTGCCCCAGGGCCATGATCATGAAGGCGAAGTAGAAGGTGTAGAGAGGCGAAACCGGCCAGAATTCGGCCCCGATTTGCGAGAATGCCAGGAACCCGAAGCCCAGGATGATGAAACCGATCAACACCATCTTGCGGCCGCCCAGCTTGTCGGTGAGGTAGCCTTCGATGGGGCCCATCAGGCCACCCTCAATCCGCGTCAGGGTCAGGGCCATGGACAGAGCGCCACGTTTCCAGCCGAACTGGGTTTCCAACGCCACCGCCCACAGCGTCATGGCGTGGAACATGGGCACCGTGGCGATGGTCATCACGAAGCCGGTGATGCCGACGATGTACCAGCCGTAGTAAATGTTGGACGGCAGGAAACCGAACCGGCGCCCGGCGGACGGTGCAGAGTTGCTGGACATGGTGATTAAGGAAAACGGCGCAACGTGACGATTGGCGTTGCGCAGCCGGGCGCATTTTACGCCTTTAGCCAATATGCGCACAAGGTATAAAGGATGATGACGAATATCACGGACTGCTATTTAGCGTGGCAAGCCGGTAAAGGCTGCTATGGCGTCAACGAGATTGCCGCGCTGCGCTCGCAATGACAAACCCACGGCAAGTGAGTAAAGTAACTCACCGAATATTGACCGTCCCGGAGGTGGAACGTGAGCAGCGCGCGAATCAACGGAATTGACCTGCACTACCAGAGCTACGGAGAGGGCGAGACCATCGTGTTCGCCCACGGCGCCGGAGGCAACCTGCTCAGCTGGTGGCAGCAGATACCCTTCTTCTCCCAGCGGTACCAATGTGTGACCTTCGACCACCGCGGGTTCGGCCATTCCTACGACGAACCCAACGGGCCGGGCCAGAACTCGTTTGTCGACGACCTGCGCGGCCTGCTGGACCACCTGGGCATCGAATCGGCGCACCTGGTGGCGCAGTCCATGGGCGGCCGGACGATGCTGGGGTTTGCCGTGGCGTATCCCCACCGGGTCAAGAGCCTGGTGATGGCCGACACGGTGGGCGGGATGAATGTGCCGGAGGTGCTGGAGCAGCAGCGCATCTGGGCGGAGAAGCAAGCCAACAACCCGGCCGCCAGCGGCGACATCGGATACCGTGCAGTGTCGCCCCTGTTCGTGCAGCGCCAGCCCAACCTGGCCAACCTGTACCTGCAGGTATCGCGCACCAACCCGCCGCGCCACACGCCGCCGGGCGGCACGACGGCCGGACCCGGTCCCGAGCAACTGGCGAACCTGAAGGTTCCCACCCTGTTCTTCGTGGGCGAGGACGACCAGATCTCGCCGCCGCAGGTTATCGAGGCCGGCGTGCGGGCCATTCCCGGCGCTCGCCTGCTGCGGGTGCCGGAGGCCGGCCACTCGGTCTACTTCGAGAAGCCGGACATCTTCAACTTCGAGGTGCTGCGGTTCATCGAAAGCGCGGTCGCAGCAGCCACGCCGGAGCCGGTGGCGGCAGGCGTGGGAGACTGAGATGCCCGGCGGAGTATCCGTAGAATGCCACGACGGCATCGCCACGCTGTCCATGGACGGGCGCACCCACCTGAACCTGCTGGGGCCGGGGGTGTTCCGGGAGCTGCGGGACAGCGTTGAGGAATGCGGCAACGATACGAACGTGCGGGCCATCATCCTGCGCGGGGCCGGCGAGCGGGCGTTTTCAGCCGGCGTGGACCTGCGCGAGATGAAGGACCTCAACCCGCGGACGGCGGAGCAATTCATCCGCAGCCTGCACCAGGCGGCGCGCATCCTGCTGGACGTGCCCGTGCCCGTGGTGGCCGCGATACAGGGGCCGTGCCTGGGCGGCGCCCTGGAGTTGGTGCTGGCCGCCGACATCCGCATCGCATCCGCCGGCGCGATCTTCGGTTTGCCCGAGGTGCGGGTGGGCCTGCCCTCGGTCATCGAGGCGTCGCTGCTGCCGCCGACCGTGGGCCTGGGTCGGGCGCGGAAGATGCTGCTCACCGGCGAGATCATCGACGCCGGCGAAGCGCACCGCATCGGCCTGATCGACGAGATGGTTGAGCACGAACGGGTACACGAAACGGCGCTGTCGACCGCGGCGGAGTTCCTGGGTATGGCCCGACCCGTGCTGGCGTCCCAGAAGGACATCGTGGCCAGGTGGCTGGAACTGGGCGAGGCGGAGTCGGCGGAGTACACCATCAAGGCCTTCGCCCTGGGGTTCGCCACGCCGTACCCCCACGAGGCCATGAGCGCGTTCCTGGACAAGCGCGCGCCGCAATTCGACCAATAGGATCGTCATTGCAAGCGCAGCGTGGCAATCTCGTCATGGTGACGAACATTGCTACGAGATCGAGATCGTCACGTCGCTACGCTCCTCGCGATGACACACCAGACAGGATGAAACCGGAGGCGTAAACCTATGACGGAATCCACCGAGCTGTTTCACATCATGCACACCACACGGGCCATGCGCCGCCTCAAGCCGGACCCGGTACCCGACGAGCTGATCCATCGCATCCTGCAGGCCGGCCAGTGGGCCGCCAACGGCGGGGCCAACCAGCGCTGGCGGTTCCTGGTGGTCAAGGACCGCGACATCAAGGAACAGGTGCAGAAGTGGTACCAGAAAGCCTTCGACGAGGTGGTCGGCCCGCGCTATCGCGGCAGCGAGCCGCCTCCCGGTTCCAGCCCGGGCCGCTATCGCCGGCAGCACGACGCGGTGGAATACCTGACCGAGCACTACCACGAAGCCCCGGTGTGGATCGTGGCCTGCCAGGACGACGGCGCGGAGCCTCCGAGCCGATCGGCCGGCGCATCCATTTATCCCGCCGTGCAGAACATGCTGCTGGCCACCCGCGCATTGGGCCTCGGCTCAACCCTCACCAGCCGGCACCTGCGCCACGAAAAGGAGGTGGAGGAGATTCTGGGCCTGCCGCCCGGTGTCCACTCCTACGCCATCCTGCCCATCGGCTACCCCATTGGCAACTTCGGGCCGGTGCGCCGCGGGCCGCTGAACGACGTGGTGTACCTGGACAAGTGGGGCGAGAAGTACCTGGAAGCGTGAATTGGTGACATCCGCCTTTTATGCCGGCGACCGACGATACGTATAATGCGGCGGCAATTGCCAACAGAGGAATTTAGCATGACCACGCAGTGGATAGAATTCGACGAAGCTGCCACTCCGATTCGTATCAGCCTGGAGCCAGGGGACGCGCGCCTCAGCCCCTGGGGGGACCACGACACCGTTATCATCCGGAAAATCGGCGACAAGCAGTTTGACGCCTTGGTGCCGACGTGGTCGGTGGCCGAAGACCGGAGTTACGTCATGGCAGCCCGTGTGGGCCGCGTACAGGAAAAGATTGTAGTCTATCTGGCCACCAGCAATGAAGGACGTCCCACCTGGCGGCTCACGGACGCCGAATACGCCCAGGTTGCGACGAAGAGGGAGACCGTCTGATGGTGCTGTCGGACGGCGAATTATTTGAAGCTATCGCCAGTGGACATCTGGTGATCGCACCCTTCGATGATAACAACGTACAACCGTCATCCATCGACTTGAGATTGGATCCGTTGCTAACTGTCCAGCACCGCAGCCCGGTGCCCGGCATGACCCTCCATCCGGATGAGTTGAACGTAGCCGAACACATTAGGCTCTATGCGGAGGAGACGGTTGACCTGTCGGGCGGACAAACCTGGAATTTCGGACCTGGCGGTTTCGTCATCGGGCGGTTGAACCTGCATTGGCACTGTTGGAGATAAAAGTAGGGGCGAATGATTGTTCGCCCCTACATCGTTCCTGAATTGTCAGTCGCCTACAGGAAGGCTAACTGCTCGTAGTCGCGGTGAGCGTGGGGCGGCCGGCCGCACCGGTGCGGACTATATCCAGAACCGCAAGGCCACATTGAAAGCCACCAGGACGATGCCGAGGACGGCAAGCCCACCGGCAATCCAACTGCGCAGGGAGGCGATTTCACCCTTGACTTCAGCCTTGGTGGCGGCGATTTCACCTTTGACTTCGGCGACGTCGGCTTTGGTAGCCAGGTGCTCAGCGCCGCCCTCCAGCCGGCTTACCCGTTCCTCCAGGCTCGTCATATCGCCTCCTTTGACGCCCAGCCAGTCGCCTACAGGAACGCGAACTGCTCGTAGTCGCCGTGGACGATGGGGATCGGGTCCAGCTCCAGCCACCGGTTGAGGATGGTGGCGTAGGTGGAGCGGAAGTCGTTGGTGAAGTGGAGGTCGCCTTCGGAGTGGTCCTCGGGGCGCAGGGACGGGTACTCGGCGTACAGGCCGCCGTTGACCGAGCCGCCGATAACAAACGCCACGCCGCCGGATCCGTGGTCGGTGCCGGTGCCGTT
Organism: Dehalococcoidia bacterium; assembly: GCA_034423575.1. Taxonomy (GTDB): domain Bacteria; phylum Chloroflexota; class Dehalococcoidia; order Lucifugimonadales; family UBA3495; genus Bin87. The sequence goes on from DAOUIF010000053.1 coordinate 9,626, forward strand.
GTCCTTGATGCGCCGGCCGAACTCGGAGAAGACCAGGATCAGCGTGTCGTCCAGCGTGCCGTGCTCATCAAGGTCACTGGTGAAGTCGGAGATGGCGGTGGAGACGTCGGTCCACAGCTTGTGGTGGGCGGGAAGCTCGTTGCTATGGGTGTCAAAGCTGCCGTGCATCGTGTAGTAGATGCGGGTGCCCAGGTCGGCGGACATCACCTGCGCCATGTTCCGCAGCGACTGGCTGATGGGAGTGTCGGCGTATTCGACAGTGGACGAGTACAGGTCGGGCGCGCTGCGCAGGCGGTCGGCGCCCTTGAGGGCGTTGGAACCGGTCTCGGACAGCACCTGCGCGACGATGTCCTTGCTTTCGGTGGGACCGTAGATGCGGCTGAAGGCTTCCAGGGCGTACTGGCGGGACTTCTCATCCTGGATGTCGGGCATCAGGCCGTAGGTCTCCAGGTTGGCTACCGACGCCACGGGAACTCCCTTGCACACCATGGCCCGGGGCAGGCCGCGGCCGAAGTTCACGCCGGTCAGGACGTTCTCACCCCGGGCGTCCAGGTCGCGGATGGTCGCGCCCAGCCAGCCCTCGGCGCCGATCTTCTCCGACTCGGCGGTGTACCACACGTCCCGGGAACGGAAGTGAGAGCGGTTGGGATTGGGGTAGCCGATACCGTTGATGATGCCGAGATTTCCCTGGTCCCAGAGGTGCTTCATCGGCGCCAGGCTGGGGTTCAAGCCGACCTCGCTGTCCAGGTGCAACACGTCGCTCTCGGGGATGCCGACGTTGTTGCGGAAGTCGTAGTAGAGGGGGTTGTTGTAGGGGATGACCGTGTTCAGGGCGTCGTTGCCGCCCTGGAGCTCAATCACCACTACCGACCTTTCCTTCTTGGTGGAAGTCATCGGGTTATCCTCCTGTTGTGGTCTGCCGGGGCCTTTTCAATTGCTGCGGGATCGTCGCCCCCGCATCGGTTGCGGAGTGACGTTGCTGAGTTGGGGGTAGCGCTGAAATACCGTTCATCCTGGCCGCACCCGGTCAAATGCTGTCGGGGTGGTCGCCCCGCAGTATCTGAGCGCGTCGCAGATCAATGGCGTCCTGCAACAGGCCAGACTCAAATCGCTCCAGAATGTCTATGTCCCTGCGCAGGATTGGATCGGATACCTTGACCTTGTTCTCTGCCTGTCGTAACTCTGTCAGGTCGCTGCCCGTGGCGCGGTGGGTGTTTCTCTGGCCGAACCGCAGCCAGAGCGCCACCGCCAGGGCGATGACGATGGCCAATCCGATAAGGTACGGCATCGCGTTCAGCTTCCAAGTCGGCTCAGCTTGTCGGTCACGCTAGTTGGTGGCGCGGGCGGGCTGGTACACCTGGATGCGGTGCCGGTTGCTCTCGGTTACGTACACATTGCCGTTACGGTCGAGCTTGATCGACACGGGTGACCAGAAATACTTTTCGATGTGGGAAGACTCCTCATGGGGCTCGTCCACGAAGTAGTCGATCTCGGGCTCCAGGTTGGCCCGGGAGCGGGCATCCCCCTCCTCCACGTTGACGGACAGGAAGTTGGCGGCCCAGGCCGACAGAGTGGCCTCGCCGCGCAGCATCTGGACGAAACCGCCGCCGGAGTCCAGGACCTGCACGCGCTCGTTGCCCCAGTCGGCCACGTAGATGTGGCCGAAGGGGTCGACGGCGACGCCGGAAGGACGGTGGAACTCCCCATCGCCGCGGCCGGACATTCCGAAGGACGCCAGGTGCGTGCCGTCGCCAGAGAACTTCTGGATGCGGTCGTTGCCCCAGTCGGCTACGTAGACGTTGCCGTCGGCGCCGACGGTAAGCCCCCAGGGAAGTTTCAGCCGGTCGGCTCCGTCTCCCTCTCCGCCGAAGCTTAGCAGGAACCGGCCGTCGGCGGTGAACTTCTGCACCCGGTGGTTGTAGGTGTCGGCGACGTAGAGGTTGTCATCGGCGTCGAAGGCGAGGCCGGACGGGGTGTCCAGCTGGCCTTCGGCGGAGCCGTGCTCTCCCCAGACTGACAGCAACGCGCCCTCGCGGTCGAACACCGAGATGCGGTGCGTGGCCTCATCGCTGACGTAAACGCGCCCCCGGCTGTCCAGGGTGCAGGCGGAGGGCCAGATGAACTGGCCGGGAGACTGACCGTAGGCGGCGAAGGTGCCGTAGTACTCGCTGTCAATGTCGCACATGGTGACGCGGACGCCGCGGGTGACGTTCTCCAGCGAACGGTTGGCGACGTACATCCGGCCATCTTCGGCGATGGCGGTGTCCATGGGGTAGTAGAAACCACGGCCCTCCATGGTCGTCATGCCCAGGGTCATGCGGTATTCGAGGAGCTTGATCTCCGGTATGTCTTGGACTGAGGTCATGGCTGATACATCCTTGGAAATCTCTGAATCAGGATTTTCAGGATTATTGGATTGACAGGATTGGCCTAATTCTATGGTGCAAAACACCCAATCCCGTAAATCCTCCAATCCGGCAAATCCTGATTCTGACAAACCTTCTACGCTCGCTGGAACTCGTGGGTCGACGCCACCATTTGGAGCACCTCGGCGATGCGGCCGCGGTCGGCGTCGTCGGGCGAGCCCACCACGGAAGCGAAGTCGACCAGCTCGCGGCGGGTATCCTCGGACACCTGGATCGCGCCCACCTGGTCCAGGCAGGCGTCGACGAGCATTTCCGGTGATACCGCAGACGGTGTTTCCGCGATGCGCTCGACTATTGCGCTGACGCCGGGCTTGGCGGTGTCGCCCAGTTGCTGGGAGGCAAAGTTGATGCGCTCCACCAGCGAGCCGGTGTCGATCCAGTCGGTGCCCTGGTGCCAGCCCTCGACGCTGGGCGGGTTGTTGAGGAACTGCCCCATGAACACCGCCTGCTGGTAGCGCTCCAGGATCTCCTTGCGGGGACGATCGAACTCGCCGGTCAGGCGCAGCACGCCGGCCACCAGCTCGACCGGGCTCTTCACCTTGCGGTACCAGACCGCTTCGTCCTTGAAGAACTCGGAGTTGAACAGGGCGCGTAGCATGGCGGCGATGTTATAGCCGCTGTCGAAGTAGGCCTTGACCAGCAGGTCGATGGCCGCCGGGTCCTGGGCCTCGGTGTAGGGCCACTCGGGCACGGGCGGCTCGTCGGCGACGAAGAAGCTGTACATGTGCCGGGCGATGAAGCGGGCGGTGGCTTCCTGCTGGCAGATGATATCGACGATGTCGTCGCCGTTCAGCTGCCCGCGCTGGCCCAGGAACTCCTTCTCGCCGAAGTCGTGGTCGTCCTCCTGGAACTCGAAGTGCCAGGAGATGCGGCCATAGGGCCAGTCGGAGTCGCGCATGGAGCGCAGTTCCATGTACTCGCGGTTGCCCAGGGTCCAGCCGGTGAAGGCGCGGGCGCACTCCTGGACGTCCTGCTCGGTGTAGTTGCCGACGCCCATGGAGAAGAGCTCCAGCAGTTCGCGGCCGAAATTCTCGTTGATGGCGTCCTTGTGGTTGTCCTGGTTGTCCAGCCAGATGATCATGGCCGGATCACGGGAGAGTTCCACCAACAACTCGCGGAAGCTGCCCATGCCCCGGTACCGGAACATACGGACCTGGTCGGAGAGAGCTTTGCCGTGGATGACCTTGGGGTAGCCGGTGGCGAAGATGCCGTGCCAGAACAGCGCGACCTTCTCCCGCAGCGGCGTGGTGGTGGTGGCCATCCGGTACAGCCAGTTCTCGCCGGAGCCCAGCGTGCCCATCATGCCGGACAGCTCGGGGTGGAACCGGCGGATCAGGTCATCGCCCATGCGGCGCTCGTTGCCGTGGTCCAGAAGCTGGTCCACGGTGGCTTCGTAGCCCTGGGCGGCGCAGGCCTCCAACTGCTCGCGGGTGGCGCCGAAGCCGGCCCGCCGCATCAGGTGACCAATAAGTTCTACATCGCGGTTTGCCATGGGTTACCTCCCCCTAATTACCCTGCCGCATGAGCTCGGACACTCGCTCGCCGATCATCATGGTGGTGACGTTGGTGTTGGCGCGGATGCAGTCGGGCATGATGGACGCGTCCACCACGCGCAGGTTCTGCACGCCCTTGACCCGGCCCTGCTGGTCGACCACGGCCATGGGGTCCGAGTCCGGCCCCATCTTGCAGGTGCAGGAGATGTGCTGGGCGGTGGAGACGTTGGCGCGGAGCCAGCGGTCCAGGGCGTCATCGGTCTCGAGGTCGGAGTCCAGGGGCTCCGTCCGCTCCTGGATGATGTCGGAGAAGTCGCTGTGCTTGCCCAGTTCCGCGGCAATTCTTACCCCGTCCCGCAGCCGCTTGCGGTCGAACTCCTCCTGCAGGTAGTTGTAGTTCAGATAGGGCTGCTGGTGCGGGTCAGTGGACTGGAGCCTGAGCTCGCCAGCGCCCACGGCCAGGTAGATTGACACGGAGGCGCGGATGCCCAACGGCTCCATGCGGTCGCCGCCTCGGATCACCTGCTCGGTGGCGAAGGACGAGAAGATCATGATCATGTCGTTGCGCAGGTCGGATCCTTCGGCGGTGTATTTCAGGCACGTCTGGATACGGGGCGCAAACCCGTCGAGGTCAAATCCCGGCCTGGTCCGCCAGGTAACGGGCACGATGGGATGGTCGCGGAGGTTCTGCCCGACACCGGGGCTGTCGTGCACCACCGGAATCCCCAGGCTGCGCAGGTGTTCTGCGGGACCGACGCCGGAGAGCATGAGCAATTGAGGTGAGGCGATAGCGCCGCCGCTGAGAATTATCTCGTCGGCCTCTACGGTGAAAATCTCGCCGCCGGTCTCGACCATCACGCCGGTGGCCCGGTTGCCGTCGAACAAAACCCGGTGCACGGTGCAGTTGGGGCGCAGGGTCAGGTTCAATCGATGGCGCGCCGGATCCAGATAACCCAGAGCGGTGCTCCAGCGTATGCCGTTGGGGTTGTTGAAAGGCGTGGGACCGACGCCGGTGGAGTCGGGGCTGTTGTGGTCATCCGTGTGCGGGAAACCGTAGGCCCGGGCGGCGTTGTAGAACGCGCTCTGAGCCGGGAGCCATTCCTCGCGCTTGAAGCGACGAGCGACGATGGGGCCGTCGTTGCCGTGGAAGTCGTCCGAGAAATCGGTGTCGGTCTCCAGGCGCCGGAAGCAGCCCAGCAGGTTCTGGAAGCTCCACTGGTCGTTGCCCATGGCGGCCCAGCCGTCGTAGTCCTCGGGCACGCCCCGCAGGAACATCTGGCCGTTGATGGCGCTGGAGCCGCCGGTGACCTTGCCGCGGGGCACCATGATCTCCGGGTTCTCGGCGGTGCCGTATCCGGTGAACTGCCAGTTGTGGTCGCTGGTCATGACGTCGGTGGCGGTGGCGTAGCCAAACTTCACCTCGTCGGGCAGGTGTTCGAAGTTGGGGTAGTCCGGCCCGGCTTCCAGCAGCAGCACCGAAGTGCTGGGGTCCTCGCTCAGCCGGGTGGCCATGATGGAACCGGCCGAGCCGGCACCGATGACGATGTAGTCGTACTTCACAACGATCCTCCACGGGTCAGGAGAGTCAGGTTTCAGGAGAATGCGGGTGCAGATTGTCTGGTTTCCGCAATGATACTGGAAAAGGCGGGGCAGTTCCAGATTGCAGCTGCACACAAGCCGGGAGCGATGGGCTCTGTATAATGGTGCAATCGGAGCGATGGCAACGGGGGATAGCATGGAGAAGGTGAACCTGTACGCGGATCGTCGACTAGTGGACGCCGTACGATGCCGGGCGCTTGAAGAAAAGACGGGCCTGAACGAGCTATTTCGCCAATGGATGGTGGATTACCTGGGCGGCGAAGAGGCGGCTGAGCAGGCCATCGCGGACACACCGGCGTTGCACAAAGCGCAGGTGGAGCGGGCGATGGCCGCCGTCGAGGAGTTGCAAAAATACATCGACACCAGTGGCCCCAAACCCACGCGGGACGAGATGAATGCCCGCTGAAAATTTCATCGACAGCAACATATTCGTTTATATGTTGGATACATCTGCTCCCGCCAAGCGCCAACGCGCGAGGGAGTTGGTGTACGGTCTCTTGGGAGACAGGACTGGTTGCATCAGTTATCAGGTGGTCCAAGAATCGTTGAACGCGTTGATAAGAAAGCTAGGCGAGCCGCCGGACGCTGTGACAGCATTTCTGGAGGAGGTCTTGCTCCCCCTTTGGCAAATCAACCAAATTAATGCCTCGCCTGAGCTTTACCGCAGCGGCCTGCGGATGCAAGCGCGCTACGGTTTCAGCCTCTACGATTCGCTGATTGTGGCAACGGCGCTTGGAGCCGGGTGCACCACCCTGTACAGCGAGGATATGCAGGACGGACAACGAATAGAGGGGTTGACCATCAGGAACCCCTTTGCGGAAACTCCCGCTACGTGAACGGAGGCCCAACATGCCCGAAACCATCCGCCCCGACGACCCCCGGCTCACCTGGCAGGGGGCTATTTCGTTCCACGACACCGCCGAGTGGCGGATGCCGTGGCGCATCCCGTACGAAGATCGCTCGCTTTTCCCGCCCGACGCCCTGCGGGAGCGGGCCGCCATGCCCGCCGGCGTGCGCATTGCCTTCCGCAGCGACACCGAGATGCTGGCCGGCTCGGTTGCGCCGGTGATGGAGTCCAGCCCCATCGACCTCTATTGCGACGGGCAGCTGCACAGGTCGGCCGCACTGGAAGGACGGGATGGTTTCCGGTTCGACGGCCTACCGGTCGGCGAGAAGCTGGTTGAACTGTGGCTGCCGCAGCACGGCGAGTTCCGGCTGCGTCACCTGGAAGTTTCGGACGGGGCGAGGCTGGAACCCTTCGACGACCGGCGGCCACGTTGGGTGGCCTACGGCAGATCCATCACCCACTGCCGCACTGCCGCCAGCCCCAGCCTGACCTGGCCGGCCGTGGCGGCGCGGGCCTGCGACCTGAACCTGACCTGCCTGGGTTACGGCGGGGGCTGCCACCTGGAGCCTATGGTGGCGCGGATGATGCGGGATCTGCCGGCCGAGTACCTCTCGATGAAGGTCGGGATCAACGTGTACAACGCCGCCAGCATCGGACTGCGGACGTTCATGCCGGCCGTCATCGGGTTCGTGCACATACTGAGGGAAAAGCATCCCGACACGCCGCTGGCGGTGATTTCGCCGATTTTCTCGGCTTCCCGAGAGCACACCGAGAACCCGATGGGATGGACCCTGTCGGCCATGCGTTCCGAGGTGGCCGAAGCGGTTTCGCTCATGCAGGCTCGGGGTGACCGCAACCTGCACTACGTGGACGGCCTGGAACTGTTCGGGCCGGAGATGGCCCACATGCTGCCCGACGACCTGCATCCCGACGCCGAGGGATACCAGGCCATGGGGCGGAACTTCGTGGAGAAGGTGGCGGCTACGGTGTTTGGTCGGGCTCCGGTTCCGGCATAATCCACTCGGAGATGGCGCAGCCGGGTTCGCGCTTGCGCGGAAACTCCCGGCAGACGCGCGGCCGGCGGTCGTAGATGCGGCAGGCTGATGTGGCCGAGTCGAGCATGGGGCAATGCTCTCCCGGCTGGTCTAGGAACAGCACGTTGCCGCCGCCGTCCGGGGCGCGGCTGATCCTGGCCTCCGTGCCCAGGCCGGCCGCCGCGCGATAGAAACCGGTGACCTCGTCGGGGTCCAGCCGCAGGATGATGGGGCCGCGGCAGCACATGGCGCGGCACTCCTTCATGCAGATGCGGCTGGCTTCCTCCGCCGAGAGGGTCAGGTCGGGCACGGGGTAGGCGGTTCGCGGGTTACTTACCGTCTTCGATACTGACCGTGATGATGGCGTTGGCGATCAGCGTGCCGTCGCTGCCATCATCGTTGAGCAGTTCCAGGCCGCCCACGACGACATTCACGTTGGCGCGCCCGTGAGGCAGCGAGTCGGCAACCTCGTCGGCGTTGACCTTCTCGGGGTGGGGCGCGCCGATGGTCACATCAACCGTCATATCGTCGGCGGTAGCGTCCACCAGCCGGGCAAATCCCAGGCTGCTGTGGTGGATGGCGTCGAACACGGCCCGCTTGGCCGCCAGGGTGTAATCCAGGCCGTGAACATCCACGCCCATGCCCATTTCGGTAACACAACGCACGAGAGCCATATCGTGACCTCCTGAACGGTCGACTAATTTGTCAGAGGGAAGGCGTCGTCCTCACATGGAGGTGCCGCCGTTGCGCCATTTAACGGCAGCGCCGGTGGCAAGTCAAGGCGGGGCCGTTGCTGACCAGGGCTTTTCCAAAGCCCTCCTCGTCCGGTCATGGTGAGCCGGTCGAACCATGAACCGCCCCAGTGGGCATCCTTCGACAAGCTCAGGATGAGCGGATTTTGGTTGCGGTCAAATACTTTGAAAAGGCCCCGGTTGCCGACGCGTACCCAGTGTGCGCAAACCTGTCATTGCGAGGAGCGGAGCGACGTGGCAATCCCGTTGGTGTAGCGACGATCCTGGCCGCAGCGAGATTGCCACGCTGCGCTCGCAATGACAAACCAGGTACGCGCAGGAACCCGTTGCTATAATTCAACTCTATGTACAATCGACAAGGATCGACAGTCCCATGAACCCCCGTTGGCTGGTTCTGGCAACGGCGGTGTTTGTCCTGACCCTGGCCGCCGGCGGGTGCGCCGCCGCTTCGCAGGATGCGGCTCCAGCGGACACGGTGACCGTTTTCGCCGCGTCCTCGCTGGCCGAGCCGTTCCGCGCCGTGGCGGACGCCTACGAGGCCGACCACCCCGAGGTCAAGGTGACGTTCAATTTCGCGGGGAGCCAGGCGTTGCGCACCCAGTTGGAACACGGGGCGCGCGCGGACGTTTTCGCTTCGGCCGATTGGGAGCAGATGGCGGCGATCCGGAAAGCCGACCTGCTGGGAAACACGCCCGAATACTTCGCCACCAACCGATTGGCGGTGGTCACTCCCGCGAAATCAACCGCTGTGCAGAGCCTGGACGACCTGGCGCGGCCGGGGGTGAGCATTGCCATCGCGTCGGCGGAAGTACCGGCCGGCGCCTACGCCCGCGCGACCCTCGACCTGATGGCTGAGTCTGACGATTTCCCCGACGACTTCGCTCAGACGGTGTTGTCCAACGTGGTGACCCACGAGACCAACGTGCGCGCCGTGGAGCAGAAAGTCGCGCTGGGGGAGGTAGACGCCGGAATGGTGTATGAAACGGACGCCAAGGGCAACCAACACGGCGTCTCGTTTCGAGTAATAGAAATACCGCTGCAATTCAACCCCGCCGCGGAGTATCCCATCGCGACACTGGAGGAGTCCGTCAACCCGCAACTCGCCCTGGACTTCGTCGCGTTCGTGCAGGGCGACGACGGGCAGGCGATCCTGCGGGAATACGGCTTTGCCCCGCCGGCCAACGTCGCCTGCCCCTGCCACGACGGAACGCCCGCCGGGAGCGTTGTTCCGTCAACGCCGCAGTGATCGATGTTCCCGAGGTTCCTGCTGGGCAACGGCCGGACTGACGGCGGACGACACCAGGCGTCGCTGGGGGCGCTGGCTCCCGCGGGGGTTGCGGCTACTGTCGTCTACGTACTGTTCATCGGGCTGCCCATCGTGGCGTTGCTGGCGCGGGCGGGACAGCAGGAAGGATTCCTGGCCGGCCTGACCGGCGAACTGGTGCTCCAGGCGTTGCGCCTGACCGTTGTAACCAGCGTCGTGAGCATGGTCGTCGTGGTCGTCGTGGGCACGCCCTTTGCCCTGCTGCTGGCCCGCCGGCGATCGACCCTGCTGCGGGTGATCGACACCTTCGTGGAATTGCCCATCGTGTTGCCTCCGGTGGTGGCCGGCGTGGCGATGCTGATGGCTTTCGGCAGGAACGGTCTGCTGGGCCCGCTGTTGGGTTCCCTGGGCGTGACCCTGCCGTTCACTACGGCCGCGGTGATCTTCGCGCAGGTTTTCGTGGCGGCGCCGTTCTACATCCGGGCGGCGCGCATCGGGTTCGCCGGCGTGGACCCAACCTACGAGGAGGTGTCGCAGACGCTCGGGGTTTCGCCATGGGCGACGTTCTGGCGGTTGACGCTTCCCGTGGCCTGGCCGTCGCTGCTGACCGGACTGACGCTGGCTTGGGCGCGGGCGGTGTCGGAGTTCGGGGCGACAATCATGTTCGCCGGCAACTTGACCGGGCGCACGCAGACCATGCCGCTGGCCATCATGACCGCCATGGAGTCGAGCCTGGGCTCGGCATTGGCGTTGGCGGTGCTGCTGCTGGCGATGTCCACGCTGGCGCTGGCGGCGTTGAGCGTGCTGTTGCGGCGGACCGGATCGACGGTATGAGATATCCCATGCGTGCCCAGTTTGTCATCGCGAGGAGCGCAGCGACGTGGCGATCTCGTTGGGGTAACGGTCGTCGCTGCGGCAACGAGATTGCCACGCTACGCTCGCAATGACAGATTGGGCCAAGCGGGTACGCGTGAGCATGAGCGAAAGACATTGGAGCAACGGCGCATACGGCCGTTTTACCGTTAGCCTGGACGAGTTCAGCATGGAGCTTGCCTTCGAGGTTGACGCCGGGCGCATCCTGGTGCTGTTCGGGCCGTCGGGCGCGGGCAAGACTACGGCGCTGCGAACCATTGCGGGGTTGGTCCGGCCCGGCGCCGGGCACATCGTGATAGCGGGACGCACGGTGTACGCGGAGGCGGAAGGCGCGGGAGCGCGGCCGGTCTGGGTGCAGCCGCATCGCCGGGGAGTGGGCTACGTGACGCAGCAGAACCACCTGTTTCCCCACCTGACCGTGCGCCGGAACATCGCCTACGGCCTGCGGGACCGGGGCGGCGAACCGGCGCGACAGCGGGTGGCCGAACTGGTGGAACGGCTGCGGCTGGACGGGTTGGAAGACCGGCGGGTCTGGCAGCTGTCGGGCGGGCAGCAGCAGCGGGCGGCGCTGGCCCGGGCGCTGGCTCCCCGGCCGGACCTGCTGCTCCTGGACGAGCCCTTCGCCGCGCTGGACATGGAGCTGCGACGCGAGTTGGGATCAGATCTGCGAGCGACGGTTCGCCAGCTCGACGTGCCGGTGGTGCTGGTGACCCACAGCCGGGAAGAGGCCCTGGCACTGGGCGATGAGGTGCAGATCATCGACTCTGGCGTGACCGTGGCATCCGGGCCACCCCTGACGGCGCTGGAGCAGCCCGGACGCGGCCGCGTGGCAAGGCTCGTGGGCGTCGAGAACCTGTTGGAGATGCGAGTGACGGCACGGCTGCCGCAGGACGGCACCATGGTCTGCGCGGCGGCGGACCACCTGCTGGAGACCCCGCTGGCGGACGGCTGCGCGGTGGGCGATCCGGTAACCGTCGGGATCCGGGCGTCGGACATCATCCTGGCGGCGGGCCCGCTGCCGGAATCATCGGCGCGGAACACGTGGGCAGGCGTAGTATCGGAGGTGAGGCTGCGGCCTCCGGGCTACGAGGTAACGCTGGACTGCGACGGGACGCCGCTGCGGTGCCACATCACGGGGACTTCGATGGATGCGATGGGCATCGCGGCCGGGCTGCCGGTGTGGGCGATCTTCAAGGCTTCCTCGTGCTTCCTGCTGAGCGATTAGGAGCAAGTCCCGTGTTGGGGCTCCTTGATATAATGCCGGCATGGAACGATGGCGACGGTGGTTTGCGCCGGACAAGTTGCTGCGGTGGCATTTTCTAGCGTCGCCTTTCGGGATCGCGCTCACCACTTGGTTGGTAACACGATGGCAAACAGGTACGGCGCACTTTGATGAACTAGCGAATTTCGTCAGTATCAGCGCAGTGATTTACGGGGGTGTGGCGGTAACTGTTGAAATGCTGATCATTGGAGGATCTAAAGCCGTGTTTTATGGGATAGCAACAATCATCAAGCTCCTGGACGAGAGGAAAGATAACAAAAGGGCCGAAGCCGTCCGCCTCGTGAGCAACGACAACACGCTCTTTGAGCAAGTCCTGGAGCAACGCCGGGCCAAAGAGCGCGACCCTGATGCCGAAAATAACGGGCGCTAGCGTCCGCAGAGCGCTGACGCCAGTGCGGTTTACGGCGATTCGGGCCTCATGCCAAGCATGAGGTTGCAACGTCCCGCGAGAGACAAGACACAGCAAGGAGGACCAACCGGAGATGCCTGGTTACAAGGGGATTTTGTTCGACATGGACGGGGTGCTGGTGGACAGCGAGCCGCTGTTCCACAAGGCGGTGAACGTGATGGTGGAACGCTGCGGCGCGGCGCCGATCACGGAAGAGGAGAACAACCGCCACCTGCTGGGCACAACGGTTGAGGAGACCTGGGTACGGGTCAAGGAGTTGCGCGGTATCCCGCAGACGCCGCAGGAGCTGCTGGCCGGCTACAACGAGGTGGTGAAGGACGTGCTGCGTTCCGACCTGGCGGCGCGGCCGGGCGTGCGGGAGCTGATCGCCGAGGCGCGGCGACGGGGCCTGCCCATCGCGGTGGCATCGTCATCGTTGCGGGAGTGGGTGAACCTGAAGCTGTCGGTGATCGGGCTGACCGACGCCTTCCCGGTGGCCCTGGGCGGAGACGACATCGAAAACGGCAAGCCGGCTCCAGATATTTACATAAAGGCAGCGCGCCTGCTGGGGCTGGCCCCGACGGAGTGCGTGGCCATCGAAGACTCACCCATCGGCCTGACGGCGGCCAGCGCATCGGGAGCCTATACCGTCTGCACGCTGACCGATTCGACGCGCCACCTGGACCTCTCGGCGGCGGACGTGATCATCGAGAACCTGGAGCATTTCGACTACGGGCTGCTGGCGGAGGCTAGCTAACCCCGGCGTCGGCGCCGACGGTATCCCGGGAGGCCGGGATAAGTCCCTTCCTGCAGCACCCATTGCAGCCGCTGCATCAGGGCGCGGGCCTCGGCGGCGTCCATCATGGACAGCAGTTCGGCCACGTCGCCCGTTGGCGCGAGCAACTGGCCGCACAAGCTGCGGAGGGGTTCCAGCAGCCGATCGGGAATGGGTTCGTCGGCGAAATCCCAGATGGCAGTGCGGATTTTGGTGTCCGAATGGAAGGTCAGCCCGTGATCGATGCCCCACAGCTTGCCGTCGGGGGCGCGGATGACGTGCTCCGGCTTGCGGTCAGTGTTGTTGGCGACCAGGTCGAAACAGCAGATGGTGCGCAGCTGATCGGCGTCGCAGTCGCTCAATTCCTCGCGCGTGATGGTGTAGTAGTTTTCCCGCGGATTATGGTCCACGTAGAGCTGGACTGAGCCGATTCCGCCTGGTCCTTCCCGAATGATGGTCAGCGGGATGAAGTCCCAGCCCAGGATATGGCTGAGCAGGTAGGCGGCGTATTCGCGCTTGTAGAGGGTGCCGGAGGGGAAGTCCCACAGGGGCCATTCGCCCTGCCTGGGCTTGTAGATCGCCAGGGCGTAACGGTCTTCGAGGCTGATCTCGGCAAGATAGGTGTAGTTGGAGCCTTGACGGGTCAGATCGCAGCTCCGGATCTCCCCGTGCCGCAGCAAGTCAAGGTCGGATGGCCCGTCGGTGACCACGGGAAAAGGCGGCCTCGCGGCCGGCTATCCGGTTTCGAATACGGCGTGGCCGTTGGCGCGGGCGCAGCGATGGCCGTCGGGATCTATGGGCGCGCCGCAGAGGAAGCAGGGAGGGCGACCGGCGGCGCAGACTCGCAGCGCCTGGTCGGCCAGATCTGACGACTGGGCCATCGTCATCCAGAAGCTGACGGAAGTCTGAGCCCCCGCGTCGGGGTCGTCCTCGTCGCCCTCGTAGGCGTGGATGACGAAGCAGTTCGCTTCCCGGTCGTATTCCAACTGCATCTGCCGGGCGCGGAAGTCCTGCTCCAGGGGATCCCCCATCCACGGCGTTTCATTCGGCGCGCTTTCTTTGTCACCGACCGATTCTCCCAACTGCTTTACGGCCTGCTGGAGATACAGGCCCAGTTGGAGAAGCTGCTCCTTCTCGAGCCAGATGAAGGTCTGCGCTCTTCCCGCTTCGGCAACCAGCCGGAAGGTGCGTTGACCCGGGCGCCCGAAAGCCTCGGCGGACACGGATTGGGCGGCGCCCATCTTATAGCGGACTTCGCGTTCTGCCATGCGGCTATGATAGTCCCCGACCCTTACGCTGGCAAGTGGCGATCCATCACCCTTGTTTCCCCCCGGGCTGCTTGACCCGTCAATCTGCCGAGCGGCGCTGCAAATCCTCGTCACAATGCAGTTCGCTCACTGCGCCCGGCCAACCTTCCCTGCAAACAGCCCTGTAGTTAGCCGTTTGCGGTTGCCCATGGGCATTTCAGCCGCGACATTTACATATCCCGCTGGAGCAGCGCGCGTCTATGCACATGAACATCAATTGGGCGCAATCCGCAACGACGCTGCTGAAGACGCCGTTTGGCGCCGATTTCATGATGATGTTTGCACACACCAGCTACTTTCTTAGTGCAAAACCTCGAATGCACAGACTTTGACCTGACCGCTGCCTATTATCCCCGCTGGAAAGTCAACCGCGCGCTTCCGTCACCCGCGGAACGCTTATGGGCACATGGCACGCGATGCGTGTGCGCAAAAAGGGCAACCAATCGTTGGCGTGGAGTGCGGTGACCATCGTTTCCGCACTCCAGGCAACCACGCAGTTCGGACATATTGTTGAGGAACCCGGATAAATGCACTTTGGTCGCCAAGCCAAGGCCACTTTAATCCAAAGATGCACGTCCCTGCTCAAAAACTCCTGGCGGTTAGCGTTAATGGTGACGTTGTTCGCGCTGACCTGTTGGGAGGTCAATTCAGGACTAATGCCGATTCAGGAAAACGCTCAGGCGGGGTTAGGGGCATCGTTCGCTGCCGGGCCGGCCAACGGAGACCGAGGCAGGTAAGCAGCTTTCCGGAAGGGCAGCATCAAGACGCGCACAGCGGAGCATCGGCAATTGTCCCGAGATTGAGCACGCCGAATCATCCGACTGTCCGCGGCGTGCGCCCGTCCCACGGTCGTTGGGCACAGCCCCGGCCGTGGGCCGGTGATCCAGAGATTTGATTTGCGCAGGCGCGCGGCCCGGCCCGGGAGCCCCCGGGGGCAACAGAAAGCCGGTCCCAACGGAGACCGGCCTGCGAATAGTCGGCAGGGGTGGCGCCAATGGGGACGTGGAGCGGACCCACCCCGAAAGGCGCTGCTTTGCGGTCGTACTAACGGAGCTACAGCCCGCCCAGGTACTCGCCATAGCTGTCCGCATCGAGTAGCGCGTCCAACTCGGCCGGATCGCTCATCCGGACCCGCATCATCCAGCCGTCGCCAAAGGGGTCGTTGTTCACCAGTTCGGGCTCCTGGGCCAGGCGTCCGTTGATTTCGGTGACTTCGCCGCTGACGGGCGAATAGAGGTCGGAGACGGCCTTGACGGACTCGATCTCCCCCATCTTGGCCATGTGGCCGACCGGGGCGCCGGTCTCCGGAAGTTCCACGTACACGACGTCGCCCAACTGGTCCTGAGCGTAGTGGGTGATGCCCACCAGCACGGTTCCGGCGGCGGCATCCTCGACCAGGGCCCATTCGTGCTCCCTGGAGTATTTGCGGTCTTCGGGATTCACTTTATCTGATACCTCCCAAGGGTAGGGTAGTCA
Source organism: Dehalococcoidia bacterium (assembly GCA_034423575.1). Taxonomy (GTDB): domain Bacteria; phylum Chloroflexota; class Dehalococcoidia; order Lucifugimonadales; family UBA3495; genus Bin87. The sequence goes on from DAOUIF010000053.1 coordinate 25,142, forward strand.
ACGATCCTGGCAATCTCGTGCGTACCCAGTTTGTCATTGCGAGCGCAGCGTGGCAATCTCGTTGCGGCCAGGATCGTCGCTGCACCAGCGGGATTGCCACGTCGCTTCGCTCCTCGCAATGACAGGTTTGCGAAAACCGGGCGCGCGTGAGAGCCTAGCCCCGGCGCTGGTAGAAGGGTAGTGCCGCCGTTACGGCCTCCGCGCGCCTGCCCCGAATGTCGACAGTCAGCGCCGTGTCGAGGCCGGCGTGGGCAGCGTCGACAAAGGCCGTGGCGATGCACCGCTCCAGGGTGGGCGAGTAGCTGCCGCTGGCGACTGTGCCGATGACCTCGCCATCGGCCAGCACGTCATACCCGGCGCGGGGGGAGCTGCGCCCCGGCAGGGTCAGCCCCACCAGGCGGCGGTCGGTGCCGTACACCCGCTGGTGATCCAGCACGTCGGCGCCGTTGTAGCCTCCATCCCGGCGCACGAACCGGCCGTAGCCCGCCTCGATGGGCGTGATGGTGTCGGAGAGCTCGTGTCCGTGCAGCGGGAGTCCGGCTTCGAGACGGAGCACATCCCGCGCTCCCAGGCCGCAGGGAGCCGCGCCGGCTCCGGCGATCGCCCTCCAGATGGCCACGACGTCGGCCGACGCGACGGCCAGCTCAAACCCATCCTCTCCGGTGTAGCCCGTGCGCCCGATGAAAACGCGCCGACCGTCGATGTGCCCGCGACCCCAGGCGAAGGGACGCAGCAGGGACGGCGCAGGGTTGCGGCCTGGGTTGCTCGGCAGACGGGCGCCGGGGGTGAAGTCCTCGCACAGTTGGTCGACGATCTCCACCGCTTTGGGGCCCTGCACGGCCAGGAGACCGGTCAGCATCGTGCGGTCGGTGATATGCACGCCGCGGCCGTCGAAGTGCTGGGCCAGCTGGCGGTCGAACCAGAGGGCCACGGCGGGCCGGTTGCCGGCGTTGGGAATGAGCAGGAATTCGTCATCCGAGAGGCGATAGAAGATGGTGTCGTCGATGACGCCGCCCCGCTCGTTGCAGATGAAGCAATAGCGGGCGCGGCCCACCCGCAGGCCGGTTGCGGATCCGGTGAGCAGAATGTCCAGGAGCCCGGCCGCGTTGGGGCCGCCGATATGCAGTCGGCCCATGTGCGAGACGTCAAACAGACCGGCCCCGTTGCGTACCGCCGTTACCTCGGCGATAACTCCCTCGTACTGCACCGGCATGTCCCATCCGCCGAAGGGCACCATGCGGGCGCCCAGAGCTACATGGGTGTCGTAAAGCGCGGTGCGGAGGTTCCCAGCAACGGTGGTATCAGAAGACATAGGTTATTCGAGCGGCTGCGTGACGTTGGAATCTCTGGAATCATCATACCGCCAAGACCGTTAAGGCGCAATGACGACAAGGCTCGGCGCGTACCCACTTTGTCATCGCGAGGAGCGTAGCGACGTGGCAATCTCGTCACTTGAGGAACGACTCCCCCAGCAACGAGATTGCCGCGCTTCGCTCGCAATGACTGCTCAGGTCAAACCGGGTACGCGTGAGCGACAAGGCTCGGCGCGCCCACTTTCGTTTCGTTTGCACGGAGATCCGGACGGCGGAATGATGCCCCGGCAGCGCTGGCAAACCGGCTCAAGACCCAAACCCGTGGCTCTCCTCCATTTTCAGGTTGACGGGCTGACTGGCGGCGCGGACAATTGCCGACGCTGCGCAAATCGAGTTGCCACACAGGAGCAGATGGATGAACCAAAAGCCGGAACCGGCAGAGGGTGCGGGCGGGGCGCGCATGATCTCCACGGCGGAGCAGTTGGCTGCCTATCTCAGCGAAAACCGGCACCTGGCCGCGGCGTTGGTCAGCGAGCTGGCGGACGAGGTCGAAACGGAGGGTCATGATCCGATCAATGACATCCTCGAAAACGGGTATGAAGATTCATTTTACGTCGATGACCTGATGGGGTTCGACGAGGAATTTGAAACCATCGTGATCACCCCTATGATCGAAATCGGGACCGACTGGGACCTGCCTTTCGATAACCACGATTTCGGATCCAGCGTGGATGGTCTGCTGGATGGCGTGGGAGTCGCTGGAGAGCTGGCTGCCGAGTTCAGGCGCCACCTGGTGCAGGAGTGCCTGCGCCTGGTGGAAATCAAAGGGCGAGCCCGGTCGGATTCCGGGTTTGTGGACATCTTTGGACTGAAGGTCTTTGAGGCCTACAAGCCGCTCCAGCCAGCGTTGCAGGAGGAACTGGTCTCACTCCTGCAGGATGCGGACGAGGATGACTGGGGCTACGGCAACGCCGGCGAGTTGATGCGTGACGCTTTGGCCAGCGCAATAGAAAGAGCGACGCCTCTCATCGCCGAGTGGATATCGGAAACCATCCAGGCGGAAGGCGAGCGCCTGGCGTTCAACGCCCTGGGGCGGATGACCTCGTAGGTCAGAACCAGGATTTACCGGATTGAAGGATTTTCAGGATTGAATGTTCTATTCCATCGGACGGCTCCAATCTCGATAATCCTTGAATCTTGAAAATCCTGATTCTGACGATTTGGTGAAACTAGGCGCGCGGGAGGCCGCACGCCGATTTGCGGGGTGCCCCGATTTGGGGGATGATTGGCGCACAGCCGGCGCGGAGTCCGGATCCAACACCAGAAACGCACGGGAGGCAGAACAATGAGCGACCTGGTATTGCGCACCGCCGTAGGCAATTACGGGCACACGACCCCCTTGAAAGATGGAACCATCACGTCGCCGGCGTTCAGCATGGAACACATCGAGGTGTCGCCGGTGACCAGCATCTTCCGGCGCATGGTGCGGGAGCTCGAATTCGACGTGGCCGAGATGGCGCTGTCAACGTACCTCTGCGCCCGGGCGCACGGAAAGCAGTTCACGGGCGTGCCCATCTTCCTGACGCGGGCCTTCTACCACGGCGGCATCGTGGTCAACCGCAAGAGCGGGATCGAAACTCCCAAGGACCTGGAGGGCAAGCGGTTCGGCGTGCGCAGCTACACGCTGACGCCGGGGGTGTGGACACGCGGGTTGCTGCAAACCGAGTACGGCGTAGATCTGGACGCGGTGACGTGGGTGCTGTCCGGCGACGAGCACGTGGCGGAGTACGTGGCGCCGGCCAACGTGGTGTCGTCGCCCAACAACAACCTGGGCGAGATGCTGCTGTCGGGCGAGATCGACGCCGCCATCGGTGTGGGTCCCATCGACTCGCCGGACGTGCGGCCGCTGTTCGACGGGCCGGACGCGGCCGACGCCGCGTGGCACCGCAAGACGGGCGTCTATCCCATAAGCCACATGCTGGTGGTGAAGAACGCCGCGCTGGACGCCAACCCGGGCCTGGCGGCGGAGCTGTTCGAGACCTTCAACACCGCCCGGGCGCTGTACCTCGGCAAAATGCGCTCGGGAGACGCCGCCGCGCCGGAGGACCGGTTCCTGCACCAGATGGTTGACGTGGTGGGCGACGACCCGCTCCCCTACGGCGTCGAGAGCTCGCGGAAGACGCTGGAAGCCTTCGTTGGTTTCAACGTGGACCAGAGGGTTATACCCGAGGCGGTGGATGTGGAGGAGTTGTTCCCGGAGGCCACCCTGGGGCTGGCGTGAACACCCGCAGCGAGCATGCTCCACACCTGGCCGACACTATTGGCCCGCTTCATGGATTGACGCGCCCCCGCCGTTTTTCGTAAAATCGTCCCATCACCCACTCCCGCAGCGGAGGTTGCAGAACTATGCCCATCACGCAGAACGGCGTCGAGCTCACCGTTGAGATTTCGGAAAAGGCCGCCGAGAAGATCAAGTATTTCGCCGACAAGGAAGGCATCACCGACAACATTGGCCTGCGCGTGGCGGTCAAGGGCGGCGGCTGCTCCGGCCTCACCTACGACCTGACCATCACCGACAAGGAGCGCGAGTCGGACAAGATCGTCGAGCAGTACGGCGTCAAGGTGATGGTGGACAAAAAGTCCTACATCTACCTGGTCGGCACGCAATTGGACTTCTCCGACGGCCTCAACGGGAAGGGCTTCGTGTTCGAGAACCCCAACGCCAAGAAGGCCTGTGGCTGCGGCACCTCCTTCGCCGTGTAGCCAACGCGCCACAACCATACCGACGCGGCGCAGGGGCGGGTTGCAGACCCGCCCCTGTTGCGTATCCGACTGCACCCTGAGTGTCATTGCGAGCGCAGCGCGGCAATCTCGTCACCAGCCAGTAACCAATCCCGGAGGACCCCGATGACCACCACCGCCGTTGATGCCCACACTTCCGCGGAGTTCCGCGCCGCCACCGAGCACGCCGCCGTGTACCCCGACGACTCCGGCATCCTGCTCCTCACCGGCGAGGATGCCCGCGACCTGCTCAACCGCCTGTCGACCAACCTGGTCGACCCGGACGCGCCGGCCGGCGACGTGGCCGTAACCGTGCTCACCAGCGACCGGGGGCGCATCGTGGACCTGGTGTACGTCATCCACTGCGGCGACCACCAGATCATGCTCACCAGCCCGGGCCAGCAGCAGGCGGTCATCGACTTCCTGGACAAGTACACCATCATGGAAGACCTGGAGGTCGAGGACATCACGGAGAAGACCTCCCTGCTGCGGCTGACCGGCCCGGACGCCGCCGACATCCTGGGTCGCGTATCCGACGATGGCATCCTGGTGGTGGAACCTCCCACCGACCCCGATGATGCGGAAGGCCCGGCCACCCGCTATCTGCTGGCCGACGATCCTGAAGACTCGGCACGCATCACCGCCGACCTGGTAGCAACCGGCGCGGTGAGCATCAGCGCGGAGACCGCCGAGGCCCTGCGCATTGCCCAGGCCCGCCCGGCTCACGGCTCCGAGATGAGCGACACCTACAACCCCCTGGAGGCCGGCCTCATCGGCGCCATCGACTTCCACAAGGGTTGCTACATCGGCCAGGAGGTCATCGCCCGCCTGGACACCTACCACAAGGTGCAGAAGTACCTGGTGTCCCTCGACTTCGACGCTGACCCGGCCCAGGCTGGATCCCTGGCCGGCGCCCGCCTGGTCAACGAGGAGGACGCGGCAATGGGAGTGGTGACGTCGGCGACGGTGGTTCCCTCGCCCGACGGCGCAAGCATCATCGGTCTGGGCTACGTGCGCACCGCGGCGGTGCAGGTCGGCGGGACGCTGCACGTGGTCGCTGAGGAAGGCAACGGAGACGACCAGCTGGGCATCACCGCGCGGATCACGGCGCAGCCGCTGCTCTTCGGTGGCGAGAAGCCGGGGCCGAGTCATTAGTCGGGGGCATCCATGGACTGGAAAGACCGCATAGTCAAAGACCCGCTCATCCTGGCGGGTAAACCCACGGTTAAGGGCACGCGCATTTCCGTGGAACTGGTCGCCGGATTACTGGATGCCGGGGTCTGGAGCGAAGCCGACATACTGAGGAACTATCCCCGGTTGACTCCCGGCGACCTGAACGCCTGCCGGCTATACGCAGCAACCGGCGAACCGCTCAGCTTCACGACCTGGGAAGACCTGGAAGCGATGCTGGACGAGGCTGACCGCCGTGATGCGGCCAATAGCAAGCGGTCCCTACCACCCGGCCGATCGTGAGGCTACTCTTCGACGAGAATATGCCGGCCGATGCCGTGGAAGAGTTGCGACACGCCAACCATGACGTTGCTTTCATCACCGAGGACGAGCCCAGTATCGCCGATCCGGATCTATTGGCGAGAGCCGTCCGCGAGGAACGAGTACTAGTTACTTTTGACACCGATTATGGTTCGCTGACGTACCGGGACCGATTACCGGCAACCTGCGGAGTGGTCATGTTTAGGATCATTCCCAACATGCCGGTGAACGCGCAAGCGCGTTTGATCGCGGCCACGATAGCATCGCAAGACGACTGGAGCGGGTATTTCTGGGTAATAAGCCTGCGCCGAAGGTCTTTGCCAACGTGACCAAGCGTCTGACCGGCCAAATTCCTCACTCTTATGCCAACTAACACCACACTGAGTTTCGCGCCGCTCACCGAATACCTGTGGCGGTGGCTTTCGGCGGCGCCGGCGGCGGGAGTGGCCGTGGCGTTGACCGACCGGCGGCAGACCCTGTTCACCGGAGGGATCGGGTACTCCGATTTGGCGGCGCGGAGTCCCGTACGCACCGACACGACCTTCCAGATCGGCAGCATCGGCAAGTCGATGACCGCCCTGGCGCTGCTGCAACTGGCGCAGGCCGGGCGACTCGACCTCAACGCGCCCATCAGCACGCATCTCCCCTGGCTGGCCCTGCCTTCCCGGTACGGTCCCATCGCGCTGCGGCACCTGCTGAGCCACACCGCCGGCCTGCCCGCCGGGACAGACTTCGCGCCGGCCGCCCGCTACGAGGGCTACGCCCTGCGCGACACCGAGGCCGCCTGGGAACCGGGCTCCCGGTTCCACTACTCCAACACCGCCTACAAATTGCTGGGCTGGCTGCTGGAGGACGTCACCGGCCAGGCTTACGGCAGCATAATCCGCGAACGCGTCCTGGAACCCCTGGGGATGCGCTCCAGCGAACCGGTCATCAGCCACAGCGGCTGGCATGCGATGGCCACCGGCTACGTCGATCTCCACGACGACCGTCCCCGTCGCCTCAGCGACCCGATAATCCCGGCCCACTGGTCGGAGTACGCGGTCGGAGACGGCAGCCAGGTATCCACCGCCGGCGACATGGCGCGCTACGCCCGGCTGTGGCTCAACGGGGGGCGCGGCGAGATGGGTCCCATCATTTCGCCGGCGCTGTACCACCAGATGACCACGCCGGTCATCGCCATGCCACGGGGCAGCGAGCAGGAGGACTACGGCTACGGTTTCGGGATCATATCCCATCGCTCCGACGAGCATCACTTCATCGGCCACGGCGGGAGCAGCGTTGGCTTTCGGGCCATCATGCTCACCGACCAGACCGACGGGTTGGGCGTCGTGATGCTGTGCAACGGCTCCCAGGTGGACCTGTATCCGCCGGCGCGGTATGCCCTGGCGGTTGCCACTGCGGCCCGGGACGGATGGCCCATTCCGGAAGCGCCGCCCCTGCTGGATCCCACCCGCGTCGTCGACGCCCATCGCTACGCCGGCGACTTCACCGATGACGCATCCGGCGTTGGCCTGTCCATAACCGCGCGGGGTGACCAGCTTGTTTTGCACCCCGGGGACCGGCCAGCTATCGTGCCGGAGCACATCGGGGGCAACACCTTCTGCGTTCCCGATGACCAATTCGACCCCTTCCCACTGCGCTTCCGTGCGCCGGCGGCCGCTGGTGACGATTCCCCAATGGTCGAAGTGCGCCACGGACCTGCGGTGTACGTCCGCGAAGGCACGGCGCCGCTGGGTTCATCGGAACCTCATCCGCCGGAATGGGACGCTTTTCCCGGCCACTACCGCAGCCACACTCCCTACATGACCAGCTTTCACGTGATCCTGCGCCGGGGGCGCCTCTACCTGGCGTGGCCCAACGGCGGCGAGGAACCGCTGACGCCGCGGACAGGCGATCCTGCGGCGTCGCCGCGATTCTACGTTGGGCCGGCGGGTGAGCCTTCCGCCGAGTGGATCCGGTTCGATACGGTGGTGGGGAGCCGGGCCCTGCGCGCCCGCTGGGCCGGCGGGGGCAGTTTTTACCGGGTGTAGACGCACCACCATTCATCGCACAGATATAATGACGGCCGACGCCCGCCCGGACGTCAACGGGTTACACACGCCAAGCCAGGCGAGGTTCGACATGACCACCGCCAAGACGCCAAAATTCCCACCCGATTTCACGCTGCCGGACCCTCCCAAGTCCCAGGACGAAAAGATGACCGCCTCTCAGCACCTCTCCCTCACTGGCGGCGCTCACTCCCTGGCCCAACACCTCGGCAACCCCGACACCACCATCGTCGGCTCCGATCTCTACATCACACGGGTCCCCACCAGCGCACTGGCCAACATGTCCGGCGTGCCCTACCCCGACCTGATGGTGGCTTTCGACACGGACCCGGCACTCTACCGGGCCCGCAACGGCTACGTCATCTCGGAGCATGGCAAGCCCCCGGACTTCGTACTGGAGGTCGCTTCTCGCTCCACGGGACGCCGGGACGCCGTGGACAAGCGGATCATCTACGCGGATCTGCGTATTCCCGAGTACTGGCGGTTCGAAGAAACCGGGCAGTACCACGGAACCCGCCTGGCCGGAGACCGGCTGGTGGACGGCCGCTACGAGCCTATCGAGATTGACGAACTGCCCGACGGCAGCCTGCAGGGCCACAGCGCGATCCTCAACGTGGATTTGCGCTGGGTCGGCGGACGGTTGGGCTGGTATGACCCGACGACGGGCGAGCACATCGCCACCATGGAGTCCGAGCGGGAGGCCCGCATCCAGGCCGAGAGCAAGATCCAGGAATTGGAGGACCAGCTACGCCAACTGCGCGGCGGCTGATTGCCGTTACTTCCGGTCAGGCTTGCGTAGGCCGGATCCGCCCATCATCGCCGGCGGTGAGCAGCGCCTCGAACTGATAACCACGCTGGCGGATGGCGTCACTGCCGCCCTCGTTGCGGTCCAGCAGCGCCATGACAATGCCCACGGTGCAACCGGCTTCCTCCGCCGCGTCGATGGCGTGGAACAGCGATCCGCCGGTGGTGCAGGCGTCATCCACGATGGCCACGGTTGACCCCTCCGGCAGCGGGCCCTCGATCATCTGTCCCATGCCGTAGCCCTTGGCCTCCTTGCGCACGATGAAGGCCGGCAGCGGCGCGCCGTGTTGCCAGGACGCCATGGCCGCCGCGGTCACGATGGGGTCCGCGCCCAGGGTAGGGCCGCCGATGGCGTCAACGCCGGCGTTGGCCAGCAACGGCAGCAGCGCGTTCCCGATGAGATGCGCCCCCTCCGGGTCCAGACTTAGCAAACGACCATCAAAGTAGTAGGTGCTCTTCTTGCCCGAGGACAGGGTGAAGTCCCCGTATTGGAGCGCTCCCCGTTCCACCGCCAGTTCCAGCAGCCTTGCCGCGATGCTCCCATAAGAAGTGGTCATGCTCGCTCCATCGGTCGTTCCTAACCCAATCCTGTCAATCCGCTAATCCAGAAAATCCTGCTTCTGACGATTCCCTGTACAACCCATGCTCGGCTATGTATTTCGCCACCGCGCCCGGGATCTGGTAGCGGGTCGACTGGCCGGCCGCCAGCACGCGCCGCAACTCCGACGCGCTGAAATCGACCCGCGGCCCGGCCACGGATACCACCGCCCCGGCGTCCAGCGCGTCCGAGAAATTCTCCCGCAGCACGGCTATCCCCTCCTCGGGCCCGCCCGGCCGCTCGATCACCGCGAGGCGACACAGCTCCAGGATGGCATCCGGTTCCTTCCACCTGTGGAACTGGTCCAGGACGTCCGAGCCCACGATCAAGTACAGTTCCGTGTCGCGCGGATACCCGCACCGCAACTGCCGCAGCGTATCCACCGTGTAGGTGGCCCCGGTACGCCTGATCTCGCAATCGGAGACGCAGAAGCCGGGGTTGTCTGCCACCGCCAGCTGCACCATCATCAGGCGATGATGCGACGGCGTGACGCGCTGTCCCGACTTGAGCCACGGCTCGCCGGCGGGAAGGAACATCACCGTTTCCAGGTCCAGCGCCACCCGCGCCGTCTCGGCGATGAGCAGATGGCCCAGGTGCGGCGGATCGAAGGTGCCGCCCAGGATGCCGATGCGACGTCGGTCGGGTTCTCCCGCGGGCATCAGAACCACTCCAGCTCGGCGTCGCCGATGCGAATGGTGTCGCCGGCCTGGATGCCCGCCTCCTGCAGCCGCTGCGCGATGCCCAGGCGGCTCATCTCCCGCCACAGTTGCAGCATCACCCGGTAGTCCCGCATGTCCGCCCGCCCAGTGAGCCGCTCCAGTCGTTCCGACTCCACCACGTAGACGTCACCGTCCAAGTAGAAGCCCAACGGCGGTCGCTCGCGAGGTGTCCTGGCGACCGGAAGCTCACCTTCCCATTCCGACGCGTCGGTGCCATCGCTGGGAGCCTCGGCCAGGATGCGGACCAGATTGCCGAGCAACCCATCCACCCCGGCGCCCGAAACCGACGATACGAAGTGGATGGGTGTCTCTTCATCCGCGCCGGCGAAGCCATCGTCAATCGACATGGCACGGCGGAGTTCTTCCTCGATAACATCCCGCAGTTCGTAGGTTTCCGTGGTGTCCAGCTTGCTCACCGCAACCACCTGGGGCTTGGCGGCCAGCATGGGGCTGAACTCGCGCAGTTCGCGATTGAGCATCAGGAAGTCGCCGGCCGGATCGTCCGACAGCCCGTCAATCAGGTGAACGTAGGCCCGGGCTCGTTCCGCGTGTCGCAGGAACTGGTGCCCCAGGCCGATGCCGCGGTGCGCGCCCTCCAGCAGGCCGGGGATCTCCATCATCACGAAGTCCTGCCTGCCGTGGGTGACGACGCCCAGCACCGGCTCCACGGTGGTGAAGGGGTAATCGGCAACCTTGGGCTTGGCGGCGGAGCAACGGGAGATCAGCGTCGATTTCCCGGCGTTGGGCTTGGCCAGGAGGGCAATATCGGCAAGCAGCTTGAGCTCCAGCCAGAGCACAGCGTATTCGCCCTTGTCGCCCGATTCCGACAGCATGGGTTCCTGGTTCGTCGACGAAACGAACCGGGCGTTGCCCCAGCCCCCCTTGCCGCCCTGGGCCACCATCACCGGCTCTTCGGAGGTAATATCCGCCAGGAAGTCCTTGCTGCCGTCCCGGTGCATGCGCCAGATCACGGTGCCCATGGGCACGCGTATCTCGGTGTTCTTTCCGTTGGCGCCGCGCTGGTTCTTGCCCTTGCCGTGGGTTCCACGCTGCAGGTAGAAGGTGCTGTTGTACTTCAAGTGCAGCAGCGTGTTGATCGACGAATCGCCAACGATGTATGCGCTGCCGCCATCGCCACCATCACCGCCATCGGGTCCGCCGCGAGGCTGGTACTTGAGCCGCAGGAAGCTGATGCACCCGTCCCCACCGTTGCCGGCTTTGACGTTAATTCTAACTGTGTCAATCATAGAGTTTTAAACTCTCTATGGATAGTAACAGCCGTGATAAGCCGGTTCATATCGTCGATAACCTGGAATGCCGAACTCGGTTCGACTGTTCATAAACCGGCATATACCATGGAAAAGGTGTTGGAAAAACCCGCGCGACCGGGTGATCCGGGTTGATATGGTGGCATTGTCGGGATGAGGGTAAGTAGGCATCAACAAGGCACAGGTGGTTATTGCTGGAATATGCACGTTGCTTGAGGGTCTAATCAACGATTTGTGAACGTATTATCAACGATCTCCAAGTAGTCGGCCAAGGTGACAATGCGAGTGCGGCGGAAGTTGCCGAGGGCCAGCATCTGCCGGTCGCCGGTCACGATCAGGTCTGAATCGGCTGCAACGGCGCACTCCAGGATCCTGTTGTCAGGCTCGTCTGCAAGAACCGACAAGGTTTCCGCGGGTGTTACGAAGTGGCCGAATTGCCGGATGAAAGCCCGTATTTCTTCCAGTTCGGATTCCGTTCTGCCGAATTTGTCGGCGAGTACCCGCAATAGCTCCTTGACGATGGGAGAGGAAATGAACATCAGGTCACGTTCGGACCTGATGTTCAGGAGAACTTGGGCGGCGCGTCCGTTGGGGAATTCAAATGCAGATACCAATATGTTGGTATCGAAAGTGACTTTCATGATTCCAAGTATCTGAATATGTCCTCTTCACTGAATAGCCCAAGTTTCATCATACGCAGGTGCCAGCCTTCGTGAATCCTAGCTAGCTGCGCGTCAAAATCAGCCTTGCGGGCATCTCGCAGGGCATTGGCAATGAAATCATCCAGGGTCTTGCCATCCCGCTCCGCCATCCTCTCAACGGCGTCAGCCAGATCAACCGGCAAGGAGATAGCAATGGTCTTTGCCGTATTGGTGGTAGTCATGCTGATGCCCCCGTGGCCCTCAATACCTGCGACTCCAATATAACTGTGGGTTCACAAGGCGGCAAGAGAGGTCTACTGCTCACGCATACCCGGCTTGGCATTGCGATGAGCGTAGCGACGCGGTGATCTTGTCGGTGAAAGAGAAGCCGCTACCCCTACCAGATTGCTACGCTGCACTCGCGATGACCGTGCGACCGAAACCAGGTACCCGTGAGGTGTCTACTGGTGCCCCACCTGCCCGTTGTACCAGTCCAGGATGCCGCTGCCCGTCCAGAAGGACACGCCCTCCAGCTGGGTGACGTAATCCACCAGCCGGTGGAAATGCCCGATGCGGTGGGCCGCGCCGGTGATGTACGGGTGCATGGAAATGGCCATGACCCTTGCGTTGTCCTCGCCCTCGGCCAGCATGATCTCCAGGGAGTCCTTGGCCCGGCGGAACAACTCGGGCGCCGAGTGGTGCTGCACCAGGTAGATGGGGATATCGTTCAGCTCGACGGTGTAGGGCAGCGCCACCAGGCGGCCGGAGTTGACCTTCATCTCGTAGGGCTGGTCGTCATTGACCCAGTCAGCCACGTACTCGATGCCCTCCTCGGCCAGGATGTCGGGCGTGTGGTGGGTCTCGGCCAGGCCGGGGCCCATCCAGCCCCGGGGCGCCTTGCCGCTGAACTCCCGGATCACCTCGATGGTCTTGCGGATGGTGGCGCGCTCGTCGGGCTCCCGGTGCAGCACCTGCTGGATGTAGCCGTGGCCCAGCAGCTCCCAGTCTAGGTCTAGGCAGGACCGGACCATCTCGGGGTAGGCCTCGCAGACCGCGGCGTTCAGGCTGATGGTGCAGGGCAGGTTGTGCGCTGCCAGCGCCCGCTGCATCCGCCAGAAGCCCACGCGCATCCCGTAGTCGTACCAGGAGTAGTTGGGGATGTCGGGCGACACGGCCGCCCCCTGGGGCGAGGGCAGCACCGTGCGCGCCATGGGCTGGTCGATGTCCCACTCCTCGACGTTGATGATGAACCAGACCGCAACCTTCGCCCCGTCGGGCAGGGTCAACCGGGGACGGTCAAAGATGGGCGAGAACTCGGCGCGGGGGTTGGGCATGGGACGGGCCTCCGGGGATATGCGGCGGTTTGGGTACTCGGTCGGGCGTTACAGGGTGCGGAGGTAGGTCAGCAGTTGGTTGGCGTGGGAACAGGCGGCGGCGACACGCTCTGGGTTAGTCTCGGCGAGAAGCTTGAACGAAACATCGCCCTTTCCATATCGGCCGTTGGTGGCGCGCCTCAGGGCAGCGATTACCGTATCCTTGGGCACGGATTCCAAATCCGGCCACTCGCTGAGCGGATTTTCGTTGAAATCTTGCTTGAAGACAGTTCGTAGCGCATCCCGGTCCGCCAAGAACCATGTTTCCATAAATTGAACCATGAGAAACGCGCTGTTATCTTGTGCATCAGGCGGTCTTTGCCAGTTGTCCCGGTCGGCTAAGTGTTGCCATACGGAAAGTCCCTCTTTCACAGGTCCTTCGCTGTCCACCAGAAGCAGCAACATCTCGAAACCCTTCTTGCGGGGGTTCTGACGAGATAGAGCGTCTTTGAACTTGTCAAAAGTTTCATCCCGGTTTGTCCCCCTCACTACCCCAGGCATACGGCGGGTCAAGCCGGCTGCTGCAAAGAATTTTTGCCACGACTGCTTGAATATCGCATCAGAGGTTTCTCCAGGGCTGCCACCTTCAATGAAGATCTTGGCCTTCACCATCGGTTGCCTCCCAAATCACCCGCGCTCCAAAGGTTGCCGAGGCTGTACTTTTCTAACCATTTCTTCAAAGGACCGGGTTCCAACCGCTCCAATATGGATTCGCCATCGTACTTTTCGCACACTACCACGCTTGATGGGTAATCGCTTAGCGCGTCCACGAGCACCCGGGAGTGTGTGGTGACCACCAGTTGCGTCCGCTCCGATGCTTTGACCAGCATCTCTCCGATGCCCAGCACCACATCCGGGTGCATACCCAATTCGGGTTCCTCAATAACCACCAGCGGAGGCGGCACCGGGTCCAGCAGGATGGCGGTCAGGGCCATGTAACGCAATGTTCCATCGGACAGTCGAGATGCCGGGATGTATCGCTCACCCGCGCCCCGCTCGACGACGAAAAGGTCCGCCCGTCCACCGCCAACTTCAACTTGGAAATCTTCGATCCCGTCGTAAATCTGTCTCAACGACTTGACGAATGCCTGCCGGCTGTCACCGCGCAGCTTGGAGAGCAGCAACGCCAGATTCTCTCCGCGTTCCGTCAGGAAGGTACTTGGTTCATCAGCCCGGGGCGGTTGGCGTAACCTTGCTTCCGGCCCGAACTCCCAATTCCGAAATAGACGGAACTTGCGATATTGTTGCTGTAGCCACGCTAGTTCCGGATACAAGTCCGGGTCTTCCCTTTGTGAAAGGATGGATGCGTCACGATGAACCGCACCGCGGTCAAGGGTCCGCATCCTACGCTGACCGCTGGGTCCTCCAACCAATCCGCTTATTTCTACCTTATCGTCTGTGGAAACGTAATAGGATTGATGCTGGTAGGGGTTAGTATGTTCGACTCGAATACTTTCGTACCCGATTTCGAACCGTTGTCCCTGCTGAACCATGAACAGCGTGTGACGCAAGGGAGCAGTGCCACTCGGATAGTAGACCACCGCCTCGACGCGTGCAATGTCACGTGCGCCATCGCCTTTCCAGAGCCATTCCGAAATACCACCCATGCGGCGCACCGGTGCCGAAAGGTCGTGAGGCGTGGCTTGCAGCAACGCCAATGCCTCGATGAAGTTGGACTTGCCGGAGCCGTTGGGCCCGATGAGGACATTCAGCCTCTCCATGGGGAGGTCGACGCCCTGTGGTCCGAAAGACAACATACCGCTGATCTGCAAGTGCTGGATCAGCGGTTGGGCGCGAACGATTTCAACGGTAATGCTTACCGTGGACATTGCAACGTCTCAAGGCAAACTAGGTTGGAGGGCCGGCCTGTTACAGCCCCAGCGCCTGCGCTCCCAGGCGGGCCAGGTCCTCGTCCTCTTGGGCGGACAGGCCGCTGACGCCGATGGCGCCCAGCACCAGGTCGGTCTCGGGGTCGCGGACCACCACGGCGCCCTGCACGGCAACCAGCTGCGGGTCGCCGAAGTCGGCGATGTTCCGCCCCTCGTTCTTGAGGCGCTCGGCGTAGGCGTTGGAGTCGGAGCCGGACATGGCGGAGGTGTAGGCCTTGCTCATGGCCATGCGCTGGGGCAGGGCGCGGCAGTTGTCCATGCGGGCGTAGCTGAGCAGCTTGGCGTCGGCGTCAACGATGGCGATGGCCAGGGGGCGGTCGGGTTCCTGCTCCGCCTTGTCCAGCATGGCGTTCATGGCAGAGCGGACTTGGCTGAGGCTCAGGGTGGGTCGGTTGTACATGGGAAGCCTCCGTAGAATGCGACGGTAGGAAGAATCGATCAACGCCGGCATTCTACACGGGGGCTGCGGAGGGCGGCAACGAAGCGCGCGGACTATCCAGCAGGTGTTGCCGGATCATCCTTGCCAGAAGTCCATTTCCTCCCAATTTGCAGGGAAGCCCATACGGTCCTTGGAAATGTCTGGGTATGAGACCATCAAGTCCGCAAGTTGCGACTTCCAGAAGCTCTGTGGGTTGATGATGCCGGTGAGATAAACGATTATCACCAGGCGGTTGTAAAGCTGGTCTGCTGCTGCCGGGTTTCCATACGTCGCCAGGACTTTTGGCAATTTAAGCCCCGGGGATAAATTGCGATTCCACAGACGGCCGTGGTGAGCGCAGATATTACGCAGGTGCGACAAGTTGCGAATAGCTGAAGACAACACTCTTTGGTTGAACCCATAATGTATTGCAATTTCGTTGCGCATGCGGCGGGCTGATACCGAATCATACCATTTGGATAATTGGCCAAATGACATCGCTTCAGTTGCTTCCCAAATGGTAGCAACGTTCCAGTCCGGGCTTCCGCGCTCGGCAACTCGGTGGTAGCTTCGCTCAAGTTCGATCAGGTTTTCCTGGTGTTTCTCCAGGGCGAACAGAGTCGGGTTCAGGTGAGCCCTGTCGCCGCCGGCATGAGCGAGCCGGTTGGCCCATAGCGTGCGGGCTGAAATTTCGATTTGGCCGAGGGCTTCAACGAGGGTTGACCGCAGATACCCGTCAAAAACGTAGTGTTGTATGACGTCGCTGAACCTGACGTTCTCCCGGAAAACCGGACCACTGTCATTGGCGGATTGGACCTGGAAAGGCTGCCAGTAGCTGCTCAACCGATGGTAACCGATATGGCGCAGACTATGGACTGCTTGCTCCCAGTCCGTTATCGCCATGCCCATACTGGCAAGATGATTCAGCTGGCCACAGGTCGACATTGACGTTTGACCTGGGGCGTTAAAAAATGCCCCCCCCTGGTGCGCCGTTCCGATGAGAGGCGTGGGGGGTTCTGGTAAAGCCATTCTAGCCGGCGTGAGCGCGGTTGTCAAAACTTGTCCAGGCCCGGTTTGCCGCCCCATACCCGGTAGGCTATACTTCCCGCGATTTTCCCAACACCGCCCCGGAGGGCCTACTTATGGACATGGGACTGAGCGAAATTCAGCAGATGCTGAAGAACTCGGCGCGCGAATTCCTGGCGCAGGAATGCCCGCTCACATTGGTACGCGAACTGGAGGATGACCCACTGGGCTTCAGCGAGGACCTGTGGCGGCAGGTGGCCAACCTGGGCTGGACCGGCATACCCTTCCCCGAGCAATACGGCGGAACCGGCGGCTCCTTCCTGGATCTGGCCGTGCTGGTCGAGGAGATGGGCCGCGCCCTGCTGCCCGCTCCCTTCTTCGCCACCGTGGTCCTGGGCGGCCTCACCGTGCTGGACGCCGGCAACGACGACCAGAAGCGTGACATCCTGACCGGCGTCTGCGCCGGAACGGTCCGCCTCACCCTGGCTCTCACCGAGCCCTCGGCCACCACCGAGGCCTGGGGCGTGGAGACCCAGGCCAGCGCGTCCGGTGACGGCTACAGCATCAGCGGCACCAAGCTCTTCGTGCCCGACGCCCACGCCGCCGATACCTTGATCGTTGCCGCGTGCACGATGCCGGCCGGCGCCAACCCGGAGCAAGGCATCACGCTGTTCCTGGTCCCGTCCAACGCGGCCGGCGTGGAGATCGAGCAGGTCAGCACCATCGGCAACGAACGTCTCTGCGAGGTGCGGCTGAACAACGTGTCCGTGGGCGCCGGCGCCGTGCTCGGCTCAGTCGGCGAAGCTTGGCCCGTCATCGAGCGGGCGCTGGCCCGGGCCACCACGGCCCACTGCGTGCAGATGGTGGGCGGCGCCGAGGCCGTGGTCGACATGACCGTCGAATACGTCAAGCAGCGCACCCAGTTCGGCCGGCCGGTGGGCAGCTTCCAGGCCGTTCAGCACCATTGCGCCAACATGGCAACGGACGTCGAGGGCGCGCGCCACGTGGCCTACCAGGCGGCTTGGGCACTCGCCGAGGGTCAATCCGCCCGCCGCGAGGTCGCCGTCGCCAAGGCGTGGTGCAGCGGCGCGTACCAGCGGGTCTGTTCCCTGGGCCACCAGTGCCACGGCGCCATCGGCTTCACCATGGAGCATAACCTCCAGCTCTACACCCGCCGCGCCAAGGTCCAGGAACTCTCCTACGGCAGCGTCCACGACCACAAGGAGGTGGCGCTCCAGGAGATTGAGGCCGGGTAGCGCCATTGCTAACGACAGACCCGCCGTTCAACAGGCGGCAGTCGTTCCAGCGCGAACCGGAATCGATCCTCTGCGCACGAGGCTGAATGATAGATCACGTATTGAGGGGGTTTGGATGGATGCTGGCCGGGATGTTACTAGGGGCTTTGCTTGGGGCTTGCCTTGGTTACATCATTGCTGAACTCGCGTTTCGGGACGGCACCTTGTTTGGAGCGGGAGTAGAGCGAATTTCAGCCATGATTGGCACTATCATCCTCGGCCAGACGTCGGGGATCGTCTGCGGCATTGTTGGCGGAGTTGAGAGTGTTCTCAGAAACGAAAGCACATAAAGTTGACAAACGCATCTACGGCAAGGCGCATCACTATTTGACAGGGAGATAGCAATCACGACGACCCCACCTGCGCTCCGCCTTTCGCCGCCGTGGCTCGCGAATCCACCGCTGAAAATTGTGTGCATCTCCATAGCATTCAGGATGATAAAATTGCGTGTAGCCTGAGACATACTCAAGAGGTCGCTGATGACAGCCGTCAGGGACGATTACAATTACCGCAGGATTACCAAGCCGCCCAGATTTGGTCATGGGCCCGAACCGGGCCTCAGGCTACCCATGCCGCATACGGCATCAGATGCGGACACTGCCCAGATGGTGCGCAAGATCCTCCCCAGCGCCGAGCGGGAGCGCATCCTGCTCAGGACCGCTAAAGCGGAACGCGCTCTTTACGTCGAGCCGTTTGAGAGAATTTATGAGACTCAAGCGGACGCCATCGCCGTCCGCAGGAACAATCTGGGTATGAAGTACCTGGAGCACGACCTTGCCAAAGCGTTTCGCAACTTTTTGGATGCTGTTGCCCTGGACGAAAACTTCGCGCTGGCCCACAACAATCTCGGCTTGGTGTTCCTGGAAATAGGAGACCTGTCCAACGCCGTTGAACATTTAAACAAAGCTATCGAACTGGATGACGATCTCGATGTTGCCTACGGTAACCGTGGTCTCGCACACCTGGAAAGTGGGGATTTCGAGGCGGCCTACGAGGACTTTGAAAAAGCGCTGGAGTTGGATCAGTACGACCCGATGCACTACAACAACGCGGGCGTGCTGTTCCTGGACCTGGAAGTGCCGGCCAAAGCCTGCGACTATTTTAACGCGGCGATTGAACTGGACCCGAACAACCCATTGCCGTACAAGAACCGCGGGCTGGCCTACCGTGAAATGGGAGACAATCAACAGGCTAGGGCGGATTTCATCAAAGCCACGACGCTGGAGGAAGAACAATATCAGGCTACGTTCGGGGCCTCCTGACCATGGCGCCCCGATACCCTGAACCGCCGAAAGTGGTCATAGACACCAGCGCCGCCCTGCCGGTGTTGATCAGTGCCGGTGTCGACAACCATTGGCTGGTACTCCTTTGGCAAACAAACCGGATAATCCCTCTGATCAATAGCGAAACCGTTGAGGAGTTGAGGGCACAGATCATTGAGCATAGTCCCACTGCAAAAGAGTTACAAGCGCGACGCTTTCTAACCAAAACCATGAGCCGCTACGAACCTTGGTGTGTGACCATGCCACTTGTTGCAGTGCCGGATGCTCCCCGATGCCGGGATGTCAGCGACCAAATGTTCATTGACCTTGCAATCGCAGGCGAAGCGGACATCCTGTTCACCCGCGACCCTGATCTGCTAACCATGGACCTGGGTCCAATGATTCGCATACTCGACGATAGGCAAGGCCAGCCTGTGCTGATCATCCCCTGAAATGACCACCCTCACGCCCATACCCAGCGGACCCGACCCGGTTGCCCTGGCAGCAGCCGAGGCGGCCCAGCAGGCCGTGTCGCCGGACACCGTCATCCTTTTCGGCTCCCGCGCCAGGGGGGATCACCGGCCCAACTCGGACCTGGACCTGCTGGTCGTATGCGCCGACGATGTTGTCTTCCCCGTCGCCCGCGCCACGAAAGCCGTGAAGGCTCACTTTGAACTCAACCCGCCCCGACTGGCCGCGGACGTTGTCCCCATCCGAAAGGACAAGTTTGACTATTGCCGGCGCGCCAAAAACCACGTTGCCGGCCAGGCGATGCGGGACGGCATCATAATGGGAGGCGAAAATATCGACCCCAACCCTGCTTGCGACGACTACCCCGACAATTGGCCGGACGTCAAAGAACGCTTGCAGGCGGCTTACCGTCACCTGGGCGCTTTCACCCGGGAAATTGAACATGATGACGGTGAGCAGGAAATGTACGGATTCCACGCTCAACAGGCCATTGAGAACGCAATCAAAGCCTGGCTGTCCGCCGCCGATCTGGACTACCGGCGGGTTCACGATCTGGCTGAAACCGCCGAAACTCTGTTGAACGACCCCGGCGAGAGCGGAACACTGGCCTCAGCCCGACTGCGTCTCCTCATGGACTACACCAGCTATGAGAAAGAAGACCCGCCGGGCGAGGTCGCAAACTGGCTTTCCTTCTACGCCGTCGTTTACCGTTACAGTGGAGCCCGGTTTCGCATGGATGACCTGGAACGTAATCGCTTCCAGCGCGAAATTACGCTGGCTGCAAGCACGTTCATCAATCGCGCTTATGAATTGACCGGAACCGGCGAGGCCGACGTCCGGGCCGGCCAGTAGCGCCGGAACCACGACGAGATTGCCGCGCCGCGCTCGCAATGACCGACGGATTGCACTTCAAGGAGTAACCACTCATGACCATGACCCCCGCCCGCAGTTCGCCCTTCGCCGCCATGGCCCGCGACCCGCTGCATCCCGACGTAATCTACCGTGACGAGCGCTGCTTCGTGGTGCGCGACATCAACCCCAAGGCGCCGGTGCACCTGCTGATCATCCCCAACATGCCCATCAACGGGCTCGATTACATCAGCCCCGCCATGGAGGCCACCATGGGGCACCTGTTCGTGGTGGCCGCCGAGATGGCGCGCCGCGAAGGCGTCACCATCAGCGGCTATCGCCTGGTGGTCAACAACGGGGAGGACGCCGGCCAGACCATCGCATGGCCCCACATGCACCTGCTGGGCGGACGCGGGTTGGGAGAGATGGGCTGATCGACGATGACTGCGCCCGCCATTGAACCCTCCATCGTGTTCGTCGACGCCCACGAGGTGCACGCCGCCGCGCTGGAACGCTTGGAGCAAGGTGACATCCGCGATGCTGCGGAGAAGGCCTGGTGCGCCGCCAAGCGGGCCACCGATGCTCTCATCCTGGCCCGCACCGGCGTCCTGCCGCCCCGGTCGCCGGATACCACCCGAGGCTTGCGCACCCTGGCCGCCGCCGATCCGGCCTTCCACAGTCTGCGCGACCGTTACTTTTCACGGCAGGCTGCGCTGCACGGCGACTGCTTCTACACCGGATGGTGTGAGCCCATTGCGGATACGGAATTGCTGATCCGCGAAACGATCGAATACATCCGGGACGCCGAAGGATTGGCGCGCCACCATCCCCCGGCGTAAGCCTCACGTCCCCTCAACGGAAGTGTCCATGACCACCATAGAAATCTCCGGCCGCGTGCATGACCGCATCCGCCGCCGGATCCGCCGCCTCCCGCCCGGGCTCCAGGAACACTGCCAGCGCGTGGAGCAGATCGCCCGCGACCTGGCGGAGCGACACGGGCAGGACGTGGAGGCCGTCGGCTTGACGGGCCTGGCCCACGACGCCACCAAGCACTTTTCCGGCCTGGAGAACCTCCTGCGCATGGAGGAGTACGACCTGCCTCCGGTTACCGAGTTCGAGCGGCGCAACCCGGCCATCCTCCACGGTATGGTGGGCGCCGAACTGCTCAAGCGGGAGGACGGCCTCGGCCATCCGCAGCTGTACAACGCCGTCTATTGGCACACTACCGGTGACCCCGCCGGCGGCGACACCATCGCCCATATCGTGTTCCTCGCCGACAAGCTGGACCCGATCAAGGTCAAGCGCTACCCCTGGCAGGGTGAGTTGAAGGAACTGGCCGAGAACGACCTGCCCGCCGCCATGATCATGTTCCTCACCCGGAACGTGGCTCGCTTCCTGGACAGAGGATCGGCGATTCATCCCGCGACGATCGAAGCGCGCAACACCTTGCTCTTGGCTGCAACATCGTAGACCACGGTATAATGGCGCTTACTGAAGTTACGAGGAATACGATGGAATACGATGTTGTTGTCTGGCGCGATACCCTGTCTGACGGGTCGATCTGCTACGCTGCGATTTGCCCCGCGGTTGACCGTGCGCATGGCCAGGGAGATACCGAAGACGAAGCTTTGGTTGATGTTGCAGATAGCATCGCGATCTATCTGGACCATATGCCGGACAGGCTCAAGACCGGAGAGGCGGCGCGGGAGGCGGTAACCAAACTGATCGGAGAGCTCGCCGCCGAGGGCGTTGAGCCCTGGATACGCGAGGTCGCTCCTGCCCGTAATCAGGTGCATGCCTGACGATGGTCAGAATAGCCAATGTTAAGACCCGTGAAATTCTGAGCCTGCTCCGCAGAACGGGATTTGTCCGAAGCAATCGAGACCATGCGTATTTCTCCCACGCATGGTTGAGCCTACGCACGAAAATATCTCATGGAGATAAAGACGTTAACGCGTTGTTGATGGGCAAAATCGCAATCGATGACCTCAACTCAAAATGAACAGCGCTGAGGAGTTTCGCGCTGCACTGCGCGGCAACATACCCCGCCGGTATCTCGACCCCGACGCGCCGTGGGCTCGACCCCGACGCGCCGTGGGACGGACAGCCCCTGGACTGAGTGAACACTATGCCCGCACAACTGGACATAACACCGGAAGCCGCCCAGTTCATCCGGAACAAGGGCGGCCAGGCCGTGGTCGACCTGATCTGCTGGAAAGGTTGAAGCGGCGAGTCCGTCGAGGTATCGGTCGATACCAACGTGCGCCGTCGCCGCAGCCTGGAATCCTACGACCCCGCCAGCCGGGACGACATCACCCTCTACCTGGCGCCGGGCATCGCGGAATATGCCCAGCAGATCAACCTGTCCATGAGCCGGTTCCTGCTGTTCCGGAACCTGAAGGCTACCATCGATCTGCCCCACGGCGTCACGCTGGGCCGCCGCGCGTCCCTCGTCTAGCCGGCCCGGGCCGGCAGCATGTCCGCCACGGCGCAGGCGAAGCCGGTCAGATAGTCTCCGCCGTCCACCGTGTCGGCGTCGGTGAGTGTCGCTGCCGGCGCCCCTGCCGTATGCACGGTTAGTGTGCGTGCGTCGATGTCGATCACCCAGACGGCCTTGCCGCCGGCGCCCAGGTATTCATCAATCTTCTGCGCTATTTCCGCGGGTGTGTTGCTGTCGGATAGTATCTCCACGGCAAGGTCGGGGGCGCCGTTGTAGAGCATCCCAGCCAAGTCCGGGTGAACCAATGGGGCGTTGGAGACAAAAGAAACGTCTGGCATCCGCGATGTGGCTGGCGAATCTGGCCCCGTGACGTATCCCCGATTACTCCCATAGACTTTACCGAGCCCGCGAGGACGGGTGTGTCCCAGCATATGGTGGCCCACTAGCATGACCGTTTCCTCGTGTTCATCGGATGCAACCATCAGCTCGATGAGGACTCCTTTCACCAACTCATACCGCGGGTGCTTGGGCAGGACGGCGTACTCCTCCAGCGTGACCGGTGGCGCGGCGGCGATGTTGTGCGTGGTCATGGCATGTCCTCCTCGCAGAGGAAGTGTCGGGGCCCTACCGCGCGTAGCGGTAGCCGCCGGCCGGCGTCCGGGCGCAGTTTAGCCGACGGTTGAGGTGCAGGCCTTCAAGCACGAACTCCGCGGCCGAAGCCACCACCTCCGGCCGCTTGTCGTCCCCGATCAGCGCGGTGACGGCGGCGCTCAACCCATCCACGTTGTCCAGGGCTGACGCGTATGCTCCCGATGGCACGTCACTCCCGGTTTCCACGGCGTTCCCGAGGTCAAAGGCCGTCACGATGTCCTCCAACTCTTCCACGTTGCAGTAGCGCCCGAAGATGCCCAGGGTCGCCCGCTTGGTGAGGTCCTCCACCAGGCGGTCCTCCCGACCTTCGCCGAAGGTTTCCATCTCGATCTTCCCGCCCAGGGACGCGATCAGATACGGCAGGTCGCTGATGCGCGGACACGCGATATCCTCGCCGTGGCGGATGCTGCGGCGCAGGGCGTTGCTGATGAGGGTCTCGTAGTTGGAGATGGAGACGCGCACGCTGACGCCCGAACGCTGGTTGATCTCGTTGCTGGAACGTGCCCGGGCCGTCACCTCGGCCACGATGTCCGTCATGAACTGCGGCACTATGACCCGATCCTCGTCGGGGAAGCGGTTGCGCTCCTGGTCCATGATGGCGATCTCTTCGTCCAGGGTGCGCGGGTAGTGGGTGTGAATCTGCGCGCCGTAGCGATCCTTGAGCGGGGTGACGATTCGACCGCGGTTGGTGTAGTCCTCGGGGTTGGCCGTGGCCACCACGAACACGTCCAGCGGCATCCGGATGCGGTAACCCTTGATCTGCACGTCCCGTTCTTCCATGAGGTTGAACAGGCCCACCTGGATGCGCTCGGCGAGATCAGGCAGCTCGTTGATGCAGAAGATGCCCCGGTTGGTTCGCGGCACCAGGCCGTAGTGGATGGCCGATTCGTCGGACAGGCGCCTGCCCTCGGCCACCTTGATGGGGTCGATCTCGCCGATCAGGTCGGCGATGGAGATGTCGGGCGTGGCCAGCTTTTCCGAGTAGCGCATATCCCGCCCGATCCAGGCCACGGGCGTGTCGTCGCCCATGTCGGCAACCATTTGCCTGGCGTCAGGGCTGAGGGGGTTGTACGGGTCATCGTTCAACTCGCCGCCGGCGATGACCGGAAGCTGCTCGTCCAGCAGGTTCACCATCTCGCGGATCAGCCGGGTCTTGGCCTGCCCACGCTCGCCCAGCAGGATGATGTCCTGGCCGGCCAGGATGGCGTTTTCCAGCTGCGGAATGACCGTCTGGTCGAAGCCGATGATGCCGGGGAAGACCGACTCCTCGGCGCGTATCTTGGCGATCAGGTTCCGGCGCATCTCCTCGCGCACCGAGACCGATTGGTAGCCGCTATCGCGGAGTTCGCCGATGGTGGCGGGCAAAGCGTTATTCGTGGACATGGAATCAGGCCGTCCTTTGATCAGGATAGGGTTCTGGCGGCAGTATAACAAACGGGTGTGTGGCGGGCCTCGCCGATGGTGTCCTGTTCAGCGATGCGCTTCTCTGGCTGTCCTGCTGCCATGAGCAGGATAGAGTTGGAGCGATTCCGAGCGCGGCTGCTCAACGGATGAACAGGTTGACTGTATGCTCATACAAGGCTAGTTTGGAAACGTGAATACAACCATCGAAATCTCGGACAAGTTGCTGTAGCAAGCCGGGATAGAATTTCGAACCGCCAGCGCTGCCGCGCGTGTGCTAGGATGGTACTGCGCAGGTAACGTTACAATGCTTCGCTTCCTCTGGCCCATCCTTCTCATGTTCGGCCCCCAGCTTGGGCCGCGCATCGTCAAATTCGTGCGCGCGCTGTGGCGGCTGCATCGCGATTCCCGCGTCAACCTGCTGATCAAGCTGCTGATCCCGTTGGCGGTGGTCTACGCCATCTTCCCCGTCGACCTGGTGCGGGACCGCATCCCCTACGGCCTGGGTCGGTACGACGACCTGATCATCCTGGGGCTGGCGGTCTGGCTGTTCTGGAACCTGTGTCCCCGCGCTGTCGTCCGCGAGCACATGGGCGAGCCTCCGCCTCCCCGCCCCGAGGACCGTGATCCCGACAGCGTGGTGGACGGGCAGGCTCGCCCCACCGACACCGACGACGACCAGCGCGGCAGTTGACTGAGCGCAGGCTCGCCCAATATTGACTCCTTAGGTAGGGGCGAATAATCATTCGCCCCTATGTTTTGGTCAGACTTCCCCCGCGTTCAGGATGCGTATGTCTCAGTCGCCGCAACTTCAAGACCGTGCCGGTTCCGCGCTGGACGAAGGTATCTCCCTGTACATTCACGTACCCTTCTGCCTGAGCAAGTGCCCGTACTGCGACTTCAACACCTACCAGGGTATCGAGTCCCAGTTCGGCGACTTTCTCTCCGCCGTTATCCAGGAGATCACGGCCTGGTCGGTGACCTTGGGCCGGCCGGCCGTCAACACAGTTTTCCTGGGCGGCGGCACGCCTTCCTACCTGCCCGACGACGACGTGGCCCGCATCCTCGAAGCCATCGCCCACAATTACGCAGTTCGCGGCGACGCCGAGATAACGGCCGAGTGCAATCCCAACGACCTGTCTCCCGAGAAGTGCGCCGAGCTCCGCGCCGCCGGCGTCAACCGGGTCAGCATCGGCGTCCAGAGCATGGACAACGGTCTGCTGTCCATGCTGGGTCGCCGCCACGACGCTGGAGAAGCCGCGGAGGCATTGGACCGTTGCCGCCGCGCCGGCTTCGACAACGTGAGCCTGGACCTGATGTACGGTCTGCCCCAGCAGTCTCTGGACCAGTGGCGGGACACCGTGGCGCGCGTCGTCGCGCTGGCGCCGGAGCACCTGTCCCTCTATTCGTTGACCCTGGAGGAGGGTACGCCCCTGCGCCGGTGGGTGGAGCAGGGCCGCCTCCCCGAGCCGGATGCCGACCTCGCCGCCGACATGTATGATCACGCCCGCGCCGCCCTGGCCTCCGCCGGCTACCATCACTACGAGATCAGCAACTGGACGCGGCCCGGGCGGGAGTCCGAGCACAACCTGGCCTACTGGCGCAACCTGCAATGGGTCGGCGTCGGTCCGGGGGCCCACTCGTCCCTGCGCGTCCCCTCGTCCCTGAAGGATAACGACGCCGGCGCCGCCTGCCGGTTTTGGACCGTGCGCTCTCCCCGCGAGTACGCGCAACTGGCCAGGGAGTGGGCTGAAGACGCGGCCAGGGAGGGTGAATGGCCGGCGGTGACGGCGGACCGGGTCGCGGACGTTCCGACGGTGGACGGCTCCGAGGTATCGGACGAGGCAACCACCGCCGCCGAGACCATGTTCCTGGGCCTCCGCCTGCTTGATGGCATGGACGTTACCGCCGCGTCGGCACGCACCGGCATCGACCTGCGGGCTCGCTATGAAACGGAACTTGCGGAACTGACGGCCGACGGGCTGCTGGTGTGGGAACCGGATGGCCGGCTGCGGCTGACGGAGGAGGCGTACCTAGTGGCGAACCAGGTGTTCACGCGGTTCCTGGCTGGGTAGACGGCGTGATTAAGTTTAATTGCAACTGCATCGAAGCAAGCAGCCCGGGGAGGCAACGGTGCCCCGTATCGGAGACGTTCCAACATTGTCCACCGATTTGACAGATCCGGGATAGGTTTAGCATAAGGTATATCCCCCTCCGCATTTATCGCAGTTCATCTCTGTCATCTTCGCGAAGTCTGAACCTTTCGACGCCCTCAAATCTGGTGGACTAGATTTACTCCGTCGTGAGGACGTCGCATAAGTGAATAATCGTTTTCCGTAACGAGGGCACCGCGTGCACTACGTTGTCGCATCGCAACGATCTCTTGCGACCATGCAATCATCCACCTTGGTTGGGATCCTTGAAGTTGAGTGGAATGGTCTCGTTTTGTTTGGGGTAGGCGATCGCGATATTTTTCTGCAAATCAGGCCAACTGGTTGAGACCCTCATGACGGCAACTACCCCCGCAAGGTGCTGCTGCAGTTTGGGATGGCCTAGATCAGGGGTAAACCATTGATGATGCTTTGCTGCTCGGTGACCGTTCGGCTGGACAGGATTCTTGCGCCTCAACTCATCCAAAATCCCTGGCGCTAACCGCTCATATACTAAACTGTTGGTGTACTTGCCGATAACTGACGGGCGTTTGACCGAATACACGTTCGGCCAGCCCTTGAGACGGCAAATATGCTCGTAAAACTCGAACGGAAACGTCCTCGTCCACGGTTGTAGCTCTTTAGCGATAAACTTCTCAAGAATGTTGGCCAAGGCACGCTCTTCGCGAACCCGCTGGTACCCCGTGGCCTCGTCTACTAGCGCAATGATGCCCACTCGCACGAAACCACGCCACAGCAACCAGGCCCTCGTGACTATCGTGGACTGTCGTGGCCCAGTGGAGTTGCAACGGTCAGCCTGAATGATGGCGTCGCATAGGTCGGACAACATCGTTGCAGGATAGCCGTAGGCCACAGCACCAGATTGCAACCGGAACCGGATTGGCGACCGCAATGCCGAGGATAATTCGGGTGATATGAAAGGTTTGATCCACTGTTGAGTGGCAAATCTCGGGATTTTGGTGCCGCCAAGTTCCTTGGCTTCGTCCGCGCTCCTAGCACCTCCTCTGATGGCGCCGACACTGGTGAACACGCCGCGTTGGCTCAACACCCTCGTTTCGTCCTCCAGTACATAGCAGGAGATCTCGATGTCGCCAATCACCAGAGGATTGTCGGACGTGCCAGCTATTACTTGTAGGTCTTTGGCATCCCTGCCAGGATCATACGAAAAGATTTTGTCAACCATTTTGTCCAATTCCTCATCGCGCATTTCGGCTTGACTTTCAACTCCAGAGATGGTTCACGTGACGATCAGCAGGTACTCCAAAATCAGAAAAACATTTGCCGCTCCAGTGCGGTTAATGTCCGAAGACCTTAATCTACGCACCTAAAACGCAAAAAGCTCAGTCGGCAGTAGCAGAGCTCAGACGCGTGAGCATCGACTTCGCAGTTTTTGCGCTCACGCCTATTTGTGTGGACAACGCTGCCGGCGAGACGTTATTGCCGTCTCTTGCGTACAGGTAGATCGCTTGCAGCCATTGGTGAAGGCCGACATGGGATCTCTCCAATATCGTGCGGGTACGGACGGTAAACTCAGCATCGCAGGAGGTGCATCTGTAATAGCCTGCGCGTGCATTTTTGCGTGCAGATACCTGACACCTGCCTCGACACCTTGGGCAGACGGCTTGATCTCCCCAACGGCGTTGCTCGAAATAAACTCGAGCCATTTCAGGATTACAGAAGATATCCCGGACCAGGTTAGACTCGCCGATCGTATCTTTGCCCAAAACCGCCCTCCATACATAATATGCTGATATTAGCAGCATGTTCTATGGGAGTCAAGTTCCAAAATCGATCGCGACCTACCGAGCGATTGACCGAGCGACCATTGGGCCTATGCTAAACTGCCGCCAACGGTCGCCCATGGCGTCAGTTCCTACTTGAATACAACCCAATTCCCCCCGGAGGTTCAACCATGGCGGTACAGCCTTACACCATCAGCGTATCCGACGACGTGCTCGAAGACCTGCGGCATCGCCTGAACCACGTGCGCTGGCCCGACGAGATCCCCGGCGCCGAGTGGGATTACGGCTCCAATCTCGACTACATCAAGGAGTTGGTGGCCTACTGGCAGGACGGCTTTGACTGGCGTAAAGCGGAGGCCGGCCTCAACGCCTTCGCCAACTTCTACACCACCATCGAGGGCCAGGGCATCCACTTCATCCACGAGAAGGGCAAGGGGCCCAACCCCATGCCCATCATCGTCACCCACGGCTGGCCCGGCTCCATCTACGAGATGCACAAGATCATTCCGATGCTCACCGACCCGGCCAGCCACGGCGGCGACGCGGCTGACTCCTTCGACGTGGTCGTCCCCTCCATGCCCGGCTACGGATTCAGCGCGCAGACCCGCGACCGCGGCGTCAACACCCGTCGCATCGCCGAATTGTGGGACATCCTCATGGCCCATGAGCTGGGATACCAGAGCTACGCCGCGCAGGGCGGCGACTGGGGCGCCGGCGTCACCGCCCGCCTGGGTTATCACCACGCCAACCACGTCCTCGGAATCCACACCACCTCCGTGACCCAGGCCATTCCCTACCAGGGCGCCAGCCTCGAAGGTTTGAGCACGCGCGAGCGTCTGGAGCAGGTCATCGGCACGCCCCAGGGCGGGTATCGCCGCGACTTCGCCGCCACCCTGTCCGACGAGGAGCTGGGCATGATTGACCAGCGGGTCTCCTGGCAGGCGGCCGAGGGCGGCTACGCCCACATCCAGGGCACCAAGCCCCAGACCCTGGCCTACGGCCTCAACGACTCCCCCGTGGGTCTCTGCGCGTGGATCGTCGAGAAATACCGCACCTGGAGCGACTGCAACGGCGACGTGGAGAGCGTTTACACCAAGGATGACCTGCTCACCACCGTGATGATCTACTGGGTCACCCAGACCATCAACTCCAGCACCCGACTGTACTACGAGAACAGCCGCACCCCGTGGTACTTCGGCCCCGACGACCAGATCGGCGTCCCCTGCGCCATTGCAGTGTTCCCCAAGGAACTGTCCACGCCGCCGCGTTCCTGGGCCGAGCGCACCTACAACGTCCAGCGCTGGACCGAGATGGACAGCGGTGGCCACTTCGCCGCCCTGGAGAAGCCGGCCGAGTTGGTGAACGACATGCGCGAGTTCTTTCGGGGGCTGCGGTAACAAGGTTGACGCGGTGATGCAAACATTTCCCCGGTGAGCGGAGTTTGGCCATGGGTCCCACAGAATGGACGATCATCGGCGTCGGCGTCGCCCTCCTTTTGGCACTGGTTTCTATGACAAGGGTAGGCAATTCATCCCTTCAAAACGCGCTGAAGGCAAGCAGCGCCGAAATCAGAACAGAGATATATGGAGTCAAGACGGAGATTGCCGAAGTCAGAACGGAAATTATCGAGCTGCGCGCGGAGCTGAAAGGCGATGTCGCGAATGTAAGAACGGAAATTGCCGACCTGCGCACGGAGTTGAAGAGTGACATGGCCGACCTGCGCACGGAGTTGAAGGGTGACATGGCCGACCTGCGCTCGGAGTTGAAACTCGACTTTCAGGCCAACCGCGCCGAAATCATCACCAACCGCCGGATGCTCGGACGGTTTGCGTTGCATCGCCACGGCGACGATGGTTTGCCCCTGGCTCCGCTGACCGACGCCCTGGAGCCCCTGGACGGCAACGACCCACAGGACAACGAAAACGGGAGCGACTAGCGCCATTTCAACATGTCCGGCTGACAGCGTTCCCAAAACCCGCTACCATATCCACCAATGAACCTCTAACTCACGCCGGCTCGCCGGCCCTCACTCAAGGAGGAACCCGTTACATGATTACCAGATTTGGCAGCCTTTGGGCCGGCAACGTCGACATGGATAACCCCGGCTACCAGGGCACTCCCGCCAACGACCGTTGGCTCTCCGACGAGGAACTGGCCGGCGGCGCCATTGAGAAGGCGGAGCAGATCGCCATCGCCATGGACCGCCTCGGCTACGACACCTTCTGGGCCGCCGAGCACCACTTCCAGCGGGAAGGCTACGAGGTGATTCCCAACCTGCTGATGCTCTGGGTGCACCTGGCCCACCTGACCGAGAAGCTACGGTTCGGCTGCGGTTTCAACATCAACCCCATGTGGAATCCCCTGCGCCTGGCCGAGGACTACGCCACCGCCGACTGGCTGACCGATGGCCGCGTCCGCTTCGGCGTCGGCCGCGGGTACCACACCCGCGAGGTCGAGGTCTTTGGCTCCCCCATCATGGACCAGAACGCCAACCGCGAGCTCTTTGAGGAGCAGGTTGAGGTCATGTGGAAGGCGTTCAACCAGCGCAGTTTCTCTCACCACGGCAAGCACTACGACATTCCGCCCAACGTGCCCTATCGCGGCTACGACCTGGAGGAGATCACCCTGGTCCCCCGGCCCAAGTACGATGTCGAATGGTGGCAGCCAGTGGTGTCCGCCAGCGACCGGGCCATCAACTTCATGGCCCGCTGGGGCATCAAGGGCATCATCGGCGGCGGCGCGGCCACCGGCGGCGCAAGCGACGAGGTGATCCACCGGTGGCAGGCCATCCATGCCGAACACGGCAAGGAATGGGAACTGGGCGAGGGTCTCGCCGTGGGCTACTCGGTGCAGATCGCCAACTCCGAGAAGGAGGCCATGGACCAGGCCCGCCTGTGGATGGAAGAGCGGGTCAAGATGTTCGGCCCCCTCGGCTTCATCGCCGGCCTGTCCCAGGAGCAGCTGGATGCCCTGAACGCCTTCGGCCGCCCGGTGCCCCAGGGCCTCAAGATGCCCACCATCGAGGAGTCCGTGGCCGCCGGCCAGTACCTTGTCGGCCCGCCGGATCGCATCACCGAGCAGTTGATGGAAATCCAGGAACGCTATCCCGGCCTGGAGGAGGTCAACATCGGCATCACCAACATGGGCATGCCGACCTCCGCGTCCATGGACCAGCTGGAATGGTTCGCCCGGGACGTCATGCCCCACTTCAACACCAAGCAGGGCGCGGACAACTAGAACCCTGATAAATTGCGTCGATCGCGTAGGGGCGGCGGTTCACGTCGCCTCTACGATTGTATGTAGAGCCGGGAAATACCCTTGACCGCTGATCGCCAGTCCCCGGTCGTCGTCCTCGGCGCCACCACCTGGGGCACTACCCTCGCCGTCCTGGCTGCGCGTAACGGCGCCCCGGTGCGTCTCCTCTGCCGCACGTCAGACGAGGCGGAAGCGCTGCGCCGCGCCGGTGAGCACGCCCGTCGTCTGCCCGGCGTGCCGTTCCCCGACACATTATCCGTCGAACATGACCCGGCGCCGGCCCTGCGCGATGCGTGTCTCGTCATAGTCGCCGTGCCGTCCGACCGTTTCCGGCAGAACCTGAAACGCATCGCGCCCCACGTCCCGGCTGACGCGGTGGTTCTCAGCGTTACAAAAGGACTGGAACTGCCCGCCGGCCTGCGCATGAGCGAAGTGCTGGCGCAGGAACTGCCCGTGCATCCACCCGGACGGTTTGCCGTGCTGTCCGGCCCCAACCTGGCTGGCGAGATCATCAGCGGGAAACCCGCCCTCACCGTGGTGGCATCCGGCGACGAGGAGGCCGGCCGGCTGGCCCAGGACACCCTGATGTCGCCGGCCTTCCGCATCTACACCAGCGACGACGTGGTGGGCGTGGAGATGGGCGGCGCGCTGAAGAACATCATCGCCCTGGCCGCCGGCATCGCCGATGGCATGGACGCGGGCAACAACGCCAAAGCGGCCCTGGTGACCCGCGGCCTGAACGAGATTGGACGCCTGGGCATCGCCGCCGGCGCCCAGCTCATGACCTTCGCCGGCCTGGCCGGCCTGGGCGACGTGATGGCGACGTGCAACAGTCCGCTGAGTCGCAACCGGCGCGTCGGCGAGGAGTTGGCCCGTGGCCGTCAATTGCCGGACATCCTGGCCGACATGGGCGCCGTCGCCGAGGGCGTGAACACCACCGTGGCCGCTCTGGAAATCGCCGAGCGGTTGGACGTGGACCTGCCCATCACTCGCCTGATGTCGCAGGTGCTGTTCGAAGGGCTTCCCGCAGCGGAGTGCATCCCCGCGCTCATGGAACGCCCGCCCCGCTCGGAGTGGTAGCCGCGTCCTGAGTGGCAGCAAGGCGAGTGGCCACCAGTTATTGCCACCAGCCGGAGCCGCGGAGGCGGCGCATCAGGGCGCGCACCAGCGGTACGCTGATGTTGGCTGCCGATTCTTCATCATCGTCATCCTCGCCCATGGAAACGTACACCAGGTTGCGGTTCCGGCGGACACGGGCCGGGATTTCCCGGTATTCCAGGTATTCGTTCATCAGCCGCTCCAGCAGCACCGCCAGCAGATCCGGGTCGGCCCCATCGATGGCCATCTGGTACATGGGAGATTGCCCCAGACGCGGGGCCATCCAGTCGGCCATCTCCTCGATGCCGGCATCGTCAAAGGGATTGCCCCACTGGACTTTCTCGGTCACGCCGCTTCTCCCGACAACCTGGTTGGCCTCTGATCTTATCACTCCGCCGGCGCCGGCCCACGTTACAATGGCTCCGTCCCCTCGCTCAGGATGGACAGGTATTGATCGTAGGCGAACAGCCGGTTGCGCCGCTGCCCCGTGATTTCGCGGACGATGCCCAGGTCAACCAGCGCGCGCATCGTGGCGGATACCGCCCGAAATGACAACTGGGTATGTTGGGCTGCATCCGACAATGAAAGAATGGGGTGCGCCGTCAATACTTGGTGCATTTGCAAGGCAGTGATAGCCCGGCGACCGCTTTGTCGGATGAGGCTGCGGTCCGTCTCGAACAGGCGAGACAGGCGCAGCGTCGTTTCCGCCGCCTCAGTGGCGGTTTCGCGCACCCCATCCAGGAAAAACAGCAGCCATCGTTCCCAGTCTCCGGTGTGACGCACCCGATCCAGCATTTGGTAGTAGACGGATCTGTGCCGCTTGAAGAACAGGCTTAGATACAGCACCGGATCCTGCAACGCTCCGGCGTGGCAGAGCAGCAGGGTAATCAGCAGCCGTCCGACTCGACCGTTCCCATCGAGGAACGGATGGATGGTTTCAAACTGCAAATGGGCAAGACCTGCCCGCAAAAGAATAGGCATCCCATCATCGCTTGCATGACAAAAGCTTTCCAAGTCACCCATACATTCGGACACCAGGTGGTGGGGAGGTGGCACGGAGTCGGCCTCGCCGGGTCTTCTTCCGCCGATCCAGTTTTGCGAGGTGCGAAATTCTCCTGGGTGCAAGTGACTGCCGCGTCCACTGGATAGCAGGATGCCGTGCATCTCTCGAAGCAGCCGGTTGGACAGAGGGAATCCGCTGCGCATCCGTTCCAGCCCGTGTTCCATAGCAGCCACGTAATTCGATACTTCGGCTAGGTCGTCGACAGGCACGCCTGGAACCTCGGCCACTTCGGACAGCAGCAAATCCGCCAGCGATGATCGAAAGCCTTCAATCTGAGAAGACAGCACTGCCTCTTTGCGCACGTATGCGTAAATGAAAAGCGCCTTGTCCGGTATCAAGGAGGAGGTGGCGCTCAATCCTCCCAGCGCAAGGGACGCTGCTTCCAGGGTTTGCAGGAACTGACCGTCCAGTTCCAAAGGTGGATCCGGCGGCAACGGGTCAGGTACAAAGGCGCTGATCCGTTCGCCGCCAACCACCCGAACCTCGTAACGTCCAATCGCCCCGCGTTCCATCGCCATCCCGTCCCTTATTGTACTTTCGGTAAATAACCGACGGCACTATTATACTTTAGCGCCGTAAACGCAAATAAGACTGTCGATGCGTCTGCGTCAATCCCTACACCCCCGTCAGCCACCACCGCGCCGCGCCCTCTCCTCCAGGCCCCGCGGCGATCTCCACGCCCTCCAGCAGCCACGCGCCGCTGATGCCCTGCGCCGCGGCGCGCAGCTCCACCACGTCCGACAGCCGGCCCTCTGCCACGGCGCGAGCGTTGGAATCTGCCAACAGCGGCAAGGACGCCTCCAGGTGCGCGCGCCGCGCCGAACGTTCCGCCAGCCGCGCCTCCGCGCCCGCCTGCGCAGCCGCGTAGTTGTCGACGTACCGGCAGATAACCAGGGCCCCGACTGCGGACGCGTCTCCGGCGCCGGCCCGGTGGGCGGTGGTCGATTCCGTCCGCCAGCAGTGATCGGCCGACAGGCTCAGGGTTTGCAGGTAAGCCCGATCACTCCCGGAGTTTTGGATTCGCAGCATCCAGCCCCGGCCGGCCACGCCCGATTCCGCTTCAGTCAGCAATTCCACGGTAATATCGCCGGTTACGTCGGCGCCCTCCCCAGCCGCGTCGTCCGTCGCCGTGTAATCGGTTTGCGCCACTGGAGTTTGCACTCTTCCAATCGCCTCCCAAGCTTCCGAGGCGGCCAGGACCAGGCGTTCCCGACCCGGTTCGATTGCCAGCGGCTCATTCAGGCTCCAGACCCTTTGCGGGCCCTCATCGGCCAACCTCCGGTAGCGGAACACAACCGCGCTCTCCGCAGCCGACGCTCCATCGTCCCACCTCAGGTTCGCGGCGTACGGCCTGGTTCCTCCGGCGGTGTCGGCCAGGTCAATCCTGGCCAGCGATGTCGGGTCGGCGTGCGAACGTATATCCGACCGCAGCGCCGAGGATTCGAGGCGAACCCGTCCGTGCCCGTCGGTATAGACCAGACCGTGCTCCTCCCGCTGCAGCCGGCGCAGCGCTCGCGCGGCCGAGACTTCCCAGACCGACCTTGGCCCGCCTGTCAGCAGGTTGCGACCCGAGTCCAGCCGGTACTCCTCGGGCACGAGGCCAGACCATGCGAGTATGGAAGCGGCCACGTCACCGGAGCGCATGGACCCACCCGGCAGGACGCGGCGCAATCTCACTGAGCCCAGCCGGCGCATCACATCTGCGGCTTCGAGCCGGCAGGTGCCCGCCGCGTAGTCGGGGGAGATGGCGGTCACCCGTCCGCGAAATAGCCCGCGGCCCACCCCGAATTCGCCCCAGCGATCCGCCGTGTTGCGGAAGCTGTGCCACAGTCCGTGCCGTCCGGAGGCCGGGGGGCTGGCGATTTCGTTGGCCGTGAGCAGGGTGCGGCCGGCGGGGTCGCTGGCTTCCAGGTTGATGGCATGCACCCGAACGCTGTCCGCAGTCTGCTCGATTTCCAGATCGTGCCACACTGCCTGTGCCAGGGGGCTTCCGGCCGCGACTTGGGTCACCGTGGAGCCGGACACCCGCTCCAGGATGGTGGAGACGTGGTCAAACCTTAGACGCAGGTAGTCGTTGGCGGCAACGCATCGCAGCACGAAACCGCCCTGTCCGTTGGTCGCCCTGAGGTAGCGCGCCCTTAGTGTGGCGTTGGCGTCGCCGGTGTCCAGCAGCGCCAACGCATCCGCGGGAGGAAATGACCCCACTGTGCCCCGGACCGCCCCGTCCCGGATCGCAAAGCCGTTTCCCGCCGTGGCGATCACCTCCCATCGAGCGTAGCCGAACCCTGCGGCTCGTTGATCCAGGTCCTCGGACCCCGCCCCAGTGGTGGCGAAGTCGTCGTGCAGCCGGCTGATCCACAGCCTCGCTTCGCGCCCCGGCCTGAGGTCAGACCCCGGCGGCCCGCCATCGCTGCCGGGGGTGTATCTGTGGTCCGCGTTGTTCAGGGTCAGCTCCAAGGTGGCCGGGGCGGCGAACTCGGGTACCGGCAAACCCCGGCGTCCCCAGCCCCAGCGCAGGCTCAGCACGTCGTCCGATATGTCAACGTCCTCCGTGCCCCAGATCCCGTCGCCGGCCCAGTTGACCCAGACCTGCCAGCGCAGCCCGAGGATCGAAGCCGGCCCGCCCGATAGCGGCGATATTGCGTCAGTGTTCGTAGTCATGCTCGTCTCTGGACCTCCAAAAAAGCGGTTGGTCCTTTTGATTGCATGGCGGTTGAAGTATTTCGTTGGTCTATTGGCGCAAATGCGTGAAAACGATTAGCATCGGGGTGCGCAAGGAGTAAAGAGCATGGCCAGGCACTGGATCAGCTATAGCGTCGACCGGGATCCGCGACGGCGGCGCCAGGGCTGGCAGTGGCGATGGCCGTGGAACTGGGGCCGGGGCCCTCGCTATGGTCGCCCCCATGTCGTGCACATCCAACCCACCCGTCAGCGCGTCCGTTCCAACGACGGCGAACGGCGCCGCATCTGGCCGTGGCTTCTGCTCCTGTTGCTGCTTCTGCTGCTCCTGGGTCTTTTGGCATGGCTCCTCTTGGACGAACCGCAGCGGTCCGGCAGTGCCGGCCGGACCAACGGCGGGAGCCAGCCCGGCGCGGCCGCGGACCTGGTTCCCGGGGGCGGCGTTCCTCCAATCGACTCGGCCCTGGCGCTGACCCGTGCCGACGACGGCGGCACCATGGTTTCCGTGCCCGACCGGCCTACGCTGCGCCTTGGCGATGACGCAAAGGTCCTGGACCTGGGCGACGGCGCCTGCCACGACCAGCGCTACGTCCTGATGACCGACGGCAAAGCCGTACCCATAGAGGAACTCGATGAAGCGACGGTCGAGGCGCTGGCCCGGTCCGATGTACCCATCGACACCGTCGCCCTCAGCCCGGATGTCGGCACCAGTGCCCTCCGCACCATCGCCTCCCGCACTGGCGGCACCTTCATGAAAATGGATTGAACTACCCATGTGACGGTGGCTATTCGTGATGCTCACTCAACATACTGCCCAGACGGCCCAGGCTTTCTTCGACGCTGCCGACCAGCATTTCGAGGACGAGGAGCCGCTGCTGGCCTACGACAACCTGTGGAACGCCGCCGCCCACGCCCTGACCGCAGTATCGGATGCGCGGGGCTGGCCCACCGGCGACCTGCAGGACCTGAGAACCAACGCGGAACGCCTGGCCAGCGAGGCCAGCGACCACCACCTGCGCCACCAGTTCGCCGTGGCCCTGCAATTCCGCGCCAGGTTCAATGAAGGCTTCGTGGAGCGGCACCAACTGGCCGACTACTGCCGCCTGATGCGCGAATTCGTCGACCGCATGCTTGTCCTTCTGGACGCCTACGGGCAGGTTGCTCCTCAGTCTCCCCAGGAACACGCCGGCGCGGCACGGGACTCTTTGCAGTCTGCCGAAGCCCACTTCGCGGCAGGAGACAACCCCGCCGGCTCGGATCGGCTCTGGCAGGGCGCCGTCCACGCGGTGACCGCCGTGGCCCGCCAGCGCGGTTGGCCCAGCGAAGACCACCACGCGGTGAAGGCCGTCGCCGACCGCCTCGCCGCCGGCGATCCCGCCGTCATCGCCGGCTTCTTCGCCGCCCAGCAGTTTCACGCCAACGCCACCCACGACTTCATGGAGCCCGACGACATCACGCGAGGCCTCCCGCTGGTGCAGGACTTCGTGAAACGGGCTCTGGCCCTGTTGGACCATTGAGTCTGGAGCAGCCACCGTTGACTCCTTTGGATTACTGCGCCATAGTTGTATCGCCATTTCCTAGCCTGTGGGTTCCGACGTTGATTACTCAAGCGGATTACTACCTCTTCGGCTTTCTGGGCTTTATCGTCCTGTTGCTGATTGCCATCCTCGGCGTCCTTTACCGGCAGTCCCGTGCTATCGGCCGGCTGGAGGGCGAAGTCAACAGTCTCGGCCAGCAAATGCGGGAAATGAACGCCGGCCTTAATGCCCGTATTAACGAGGTGAACGCCAGCCTCACCGCTCGCATTGAACGACTGGAGGAGCAGATGGCGAACCTCCGCGAGCAGGTCGCCGAGGTCCGGGGCCTGCTGGTATCCCTGCACGAGCGCGTGGACCTGCTGACGCGCCACCGGCATGACGACGCCGGCCGCGTCGTCATCACCCCCGAAGAGGTCGCCGCAGATTGATCCCACCCGCGGCGTCTTTTCGCTGGTCCGTTTGCCAATTTCCCAATACGCCGATATTTGCCGGTCCTCAGTGCCGGCCCACAGTAATGGAAAGGTTAATGATGCTTTCTCCCGCAAAATACGTCCTGCATTGGTGTCGGCTCCTGCTCAATCCCAGTCTTGCCACTCAGGGCATTCGCGAACGTCTCAGCAACCAGGAAATGCGGATCGAACATCTCGAGAAGCGGGTCGCCGAGCAGGAAGCGGAACTCCAGGTCCTGCGCCAGAGGATGGACGAATTGAGCGAACAGGTGTCCAATTTCCTCCGCCGGGAGCTGTAGCCCGCTCCGTCACCACGTCCCCAGCGACGCCGGCCCGTCCTGCCGGAAGCGCGCCTCGAACCGCACCGGCTCGCCGGCCGCGCTGCTGATCCGGTAGGACAGGCACACGAACCGGCCCGACACCCGGCGCCGGCCCGGCCCGTTGCCCGCCGGGCCGTACTCCACCGCAACCGCCCGGCCCACGATGCCCGACAGCACGGCGTCCGGGCCGATGGCCGGCGTGTCGTCCCACCGTCCCGACAGCGTGAACTCCTGGGCCAGCTCCGATCCCGCCGCCGTCCGGGGCGCGCCGTCGTTCACGCCGGCCGCGTCCCGCGCGGCCAGTTCCCGGCCCAGCGGCCCGATCCGTTCCACCCAGGGCGACAGGTCCCGCATCACGCCGGCGGCGTCCTCTACAGCCACATGGCTGCGCCCCGTGCTGGAATATCCCGTCATAGCTAGACCCCGAAAACGGCAACTCGCCGGCGATACGGTTTCAGCAGCCCCCGAACCTGCGGGGAAACGTCGCTAACGTCTCCTCCTGCCTCGGCATCAGGTGGCCGGAACGGCGCGCCCAGCCGCTCCCTCCACCTGATGGCAGCCTGCTGCAGGCACGCTTCAGTTACCGCGGGCGGATAGCGATACACCAACACCCCCGAGCCCACGGCGTGCGTCGCCGGCGTTGTGCCGTTGACCCCGCGCTGCACCGCGAGCGTTATCGTCCCCTGCCCGTCGTCGGATACCGCCGTCACGTGCATCTGCTCGTCGCCGACCCGGACCGTATGGCCGGCCGACAGCGACACGGATGGGCCGCCGCCGGGTGCGGCCACCATGATCTCGGTGTCCTCCGTCGTCACCTCCGCGCCCGACACCTGCAAGCCCATGTCCTCCCGCACGTCGCCGTAGCCCCATGTGCCGGCGATGATCACCCCGCCCCGGCTCAGCGGAAACCGCCGTCCGCCGGCCGTGACCACGATGCGAGTGTAGGGTCTCCCGCCCGGCTCCGTGGGCGCGGCGTTCAGCGGGTAGGCCAGCCAGTCGCCTGAGCTCCAGCCGACCCACCGACCCGTCGCGCCCTCGCGCACCCGCACCTCCTCGGCGGACACCAGGTCCGTCACCGCCAGGACGACCCGCCCCGTGCCATCGAACCTGCGCTCGCCTTCAGTGACGTAGAAGTGCCGGTCGCAGTACCCGTCGATCCAGCGGGACGCCGTTTCCAGCATCCCCAGCAACCGTTCGTCCTGTGTGTCATCCGGCGTGTTCAGAAACGCCGGCGATTTGAGCGTAGTCAGGTCGCCGTAAACGTTGGGCATCCGCATTCCTCCGATTGTCAGAATCAGGATTACCGGGATTTCGGGATTGGCAGGATTGCGGCCCTTCAGTGCGAAACCATACCAGTCCTGCGAATCCTCAAATCCGGCAAATCCTGATTCAGACGACTACACCGTGATGTTGTACTGCAGCGCGGTGTGGCCGGCCGTCGACCGCTTGCCCGTCCGCTCCATGAACGCCAGGCGCATGCTGACCACCATGATGTTCTGCCGCTTCTGGATGTCCCGCGTCGTTTCGATCATCAGCTCCCGGCGGAAACCCAGCCGCCACTGCGTGCGGTTCACGGCCAGGAGCCGGCCCTTGGTATTGCTGCTTCCCCCGTCGGTCACTTTGCCGTCCGCGTCCGACTGCGCCATCTGCTCGGACACGATCACCGGGATGCCGTCCACCTGGGCCAGTTGCCCGTTGAGCAGCGTCGCCTGCGGGCCCAGCTTGTCCAGCGTGCGGAACTCGCCAACGCCCAGCGACTTGATGTACGTGCCCACGTCGGCGATGTAGGCCAGCTCCGACGGGCGCACGCCGTACTTGCCCAGGAGGCCCCGCGCCTCGTTGAACATATCGGCGCTGGGCGCGGCGCCGTGGTCGTTGCCCTGGTTTGTGTTGTCCACCAGCGGCAGGTGCAGCAGCCCGTCGAATCCCACCAGCCAGTGGGCCTTGCCCGCGGTGGACGCCGCAATGGTCGCGCCGTCGGCGTTGATGTTGTTCTGCGCCGTGGTGTCCGCGTTCAGCAACACGTCGTCGATGACCTCCACCGCGTTGCGTACCAGCGTGCTGCGCACCTCCGCCGCCATGGCGATCACCGCGTCCTCCTCCAGCGTCAGCGACCACGGAACCTCGGCCACCAGCTCGTACGCCGTCAGCGTCTGCCGGCCCGTGGTCAGCGCCGTCTCGGTGGTCGCTGTGTTCTCCGTGCCCGGGTACCACGACACGGCCCCAAGTTGCAGCGGGATCTCAAAGGGATTGGTCGGCATGTCCACCCGGGTGAACAGGCCGGCCACCAGCGTATCCACGTTGATGTCCGCCCACAGGGCGGCCGCCTCGCCGGTGGCGACGAGCTCATCGCCGGCGCCGGCCGTGGTGCTGTCCATGGCCGCCTTCAGGTTGGCCTGCCAGTCCTCCAGCGCCCGCGGATTGACGTCCCCCGGCTCCCGTTGCTGGGCCGCCAGCACGCTGCGCACGCAGGCCAGGTCCAGCGCGTCCATCCCCTGGTACTTGCCGAAGGGCACCCGCGGCCGGTCGCCGCCCCGGTCCATGCCGGAGAAGCGCGCCAGCATCGCCTGACGCTCGCCGGACCGCTGATTCTCGGTCAGTTCGCCCACGGCGCGGCTGAGCCTCTCGAGCTCCTCCCGCATCGGCGGCAGGTCCGCGTCCATGCGCTGCCGGTAGAACTCGCGCACCTCCGCAACCTCGTTCTTGATCGTTTCCAGTTCCCATGTTGAAAGCGTCATACCTTTGCAAACTCCTTGAATTCCGTGCACGCAAGAATTTGTGGAACATCAGAATCAGCATTCCCAGGATTTGCGGATTGTCAGCATTGGAACCATTCCGAGATGGAGACACCCCAATCCTGACAATCTTTCAATCCGGCAAATCCTGATTCTGACAACACCATCACCCCCGCAGCCCCCGCAGCAGCCCCACCAC
>DAOUIF010000054.1:0-14711 GCA_034423575.1 Dehalococcoidia bacterium
TCGTCCATGCGCCACCGCACCAGCAGCGCTCCCATCTCATCCATTCCCAACTTCAACCCCCTGCCTGCCATTTCCCAGCCTACTGCCTCAATTGCCACCAATTCTACCTACAAATGATGCGGGTTTCACTTTGGCTTCAGTTTAGGACTGAGATTTGAGGGCGACAATTCTCTCGACGATACTTTCCAGCGATGTGCTAGAGTTACCACATGAAGAGGCTTTTGCAACCACATTTTCAACGATGGCAGGGTTTTTCAGGGCGTGTTTCTTCTTGGCGATGCCCAACTCTTGTTGAGCCTCAGATAGCAATTTGGTGAAAGACTCCTTCCCTATTTCGTCCTCCAATGTCTTCTCCAAATTTGTTTTGAAGCACGCGGATGAAGCCCTGACAAAGTGTGGCCAATCCTCCTCGAGCTCACCGACAAGCCTAAGGAGGCACCTGTTATCCTCCGGTTTCGCGCCACCGTCGCCGAAGTCGCCATCCCAAACAACATAAACCGAGACGCCCAATTGCCTCAGAATCACTAAGGGTCGGTCGATGTTGGGTTTCCCAAAACACGGTATCACCGTGATACCCAGAGCATCAAAATCTATGTCCTTTGAGTTGGCAAACCCCAAGATTGCGGCACGATCGTCTTCGCCTTCGACCAAGACAACCACGTCTGCAAAAAATCCCTCGCCCATCCAGGGCGTCATAAGGGCTTGCAGGCGGGGCCTTAGAGTTTCAGCGGTGAACTCTCCACCATGCTGATTGCTTGCCTCCCATAGTTCACGGGCGACGGCTGCCATATTGGCCTGCATGAGTTGAGTAGCACGCAGATTGCCGTCCTCTTGGGCGACCTTGTGCAAGACACGGACTTGGTCGAAGCGGTCTAGTCCTACGAATAGCGGCGAATGTGTGGCATATATGACTTGGGTTTTGTCAGCCACCCCTGGGATCTCGCCCGTCGCTAGGTTCAACAAAACTGAAGCCAGATGCCGTTGACGACTAGGGTGTTGATACAGCTCGGGTTCCTCTATTGCCAACACCAAGTTAGGCAAGTGACCAGTCGCACCACCGGTACTTTCCGTTGATACAAGATCATCGGAATCCTCTTGGGGTACCGATCCCGCATTGCGCACCGCATCAAGATGCTGCAGCATCGTGATGATGAACGCACGTTGCAGACCATGCCCGGTCCTTTCTACTCTCGATTCGTACTCGTCCTCTGTGAGTTTGACCTCCGCTTGGGGCATAGGAATCGAAATGTCTGCCAGTTCAGACCATTGCAATAAGACCTTAGCCTCCGGCACAAATGATTGCAACGTTTCAGATAAATTGACCGCAAGGTCATTTAGTTCTGTCAGGTTTTGTGGATTCATAATGTCTTTGTATTGGTCCAGGGTACGTTGCCTGAAATCCGTAACATCTTTCCGATTGGCGAGCGCATTCCGCACTACCAGATCCATTATTTCCGTGACCGATGATCCCCTTCTCTCGGTTGCGTCCTCCAGGGCATCCCTCACTGCCGGTATGTAAATGAACTTGGTGTGTCGCCCAAGGTAACCTTGACCAACTTGGGTGAAACCAAAGAATTGACCATCGTCTCTCATCGAAATGGAATGTTCGGGGTTCTGGCTTTCCCATTCATCTAAAGCTTGCCGCACCGCCGCCGCGGAACGGGCCGGCGCCAATGAATCGTACTTATCTAATGCCCTAATCTCGGCATATTTTTCCCTGATAGCCGTGGCGGTACCTGCATTCCTGATTGCAACGAAATCAGGATTTTGAAGCCGCGTCCCGTGGTAAGTACCTGACCTTCCCGCTTGGGGGTCAGAGAAGACACGAACCACGGTTAGACTGTCGTCCTCCATATAAGCGGAAAACAGGGCGATTTCCTGAGCGTCAAGATCAGAATAGGTGACCGCTATTTCGATGTTATTGCTTACATCTTGGGCGTAAAAATCCTCCACAGTCACTGAGGCTGATGGGCTGTAGAAAAATTCTAGCGCCCTC
This sequence comes from Dehalococcoidia bacterium, assembly GCA_034423575.1. Taxonomy (GTDB): domain Bacteria; phylum Chloroflexota; class Dehalococcoidia; order Lucifugimonadales; family UBA3495; genus Bin87. The sequence continues at coordinate 1,997 of DAOUIF010000054.1, forward strand.
AAGAAAGAAGACTTGCCCGAACCGTTTCGCCCCACTAACGCCGTGAGGGAATCGCACGGCAACGATTCGTCCAAGATCGAGCGGAAATTCTTTACATGGACGGTTGTTATCTGCATGATTCTCCTATCGTACGGGATATGCACCGTTTTGATCCTCCGAGGCCCAGCAGAGGAGATGCGGTCCGGGATGCCAGGACTGCCCTGAACGTGTCGAAACTTTTCCCGATATCTTGCGCGACTTCACGTATCTCTTGGGCAACAGACGTCTCTTGTCCGAGTTCATTGCGCAACGCCACCTCAATAGGCAATAGCGCGTATTCTACGGGCGCGTCATCAATCAGTTCGAGGGCTTTGCCGGGATCGATGCTGGCCATGAACTCGAGCAAGACTTGCATACTCTGTGGGCCCACCGGATTTCCGCCCAAAAACGTTGGGTTGGCGAGCAAGTCGACTGCCTCGGCCTCGCTGAGGGTGAGGCCATCCCTGGATACCAGATGGCCCTTTATGGTGAGCGCCAACATCTTGAAGAACTGCCCGTCCTCAGTTTCGGGCGGCCAGCCCCGCGTCAGGAGTTCGTCGATTTCGGTGACCACATCGTGCATCCTGCCAATCTGCAACAGGCCAATAATTTCCAAGAGTCCCAGGCCCCAGATGGCGGAGTCAGAATCTCTTCCCGCCAAGACTTCAACGAGGCCGTCCACGCGATGCGCATCCGTGACCAGCGCAGAAGGCGCGCCCTTTGAGTAATTGGCCCAACCCTCATCAATGCTGCCGAGCCGGCACAGTGCTACCCCTTTACCCACCAGCGCCGCGGCCCTGGCTTTCACGATCTCGGGTTCATCCCGGCCGCCAAACTTATTGATCACCTCGTCATATAGATCCAGAGCAGGCCGGATGTTGCCCGATCTAATCAGAGTACGCGCCTCTGCGAGCAGGGCATCTGCAATCGGGACGCCGACGTCCATCACGTCAACCTCTGGCAGATCGACCAGCATTTTAAGCGCTACGCCATACAGTTCTTTCGGCCGCGTACCTGTGCCCCTCGCATCTCGAACCATGCCAATGCCGATGTGCACCAGGTCAGCAGGCGCGTAGTAACTCGCCATGAACCGAATCAGCGCCTCGATAACCTGGCTTTCGCCGCTGGGTCGGCGAAGAAGGTAATAGATGTTGTACATCCGCTCCGTGAGATAGTACTGGCGCCGCCGAGGAGTTCCGCCCTCAATCGTCACCGCGCCGCGGTCAACCAGCCGATTGAGTTGAGCGCTGCATTTGTGGACATCTACTCGCGCCAACTGGGCCACTTCCCGGGCCGTTGCGGGTTTCCACAGCCTCGCTAGCGCCAGGTACACGCGCCTCTCCTGTCGGGGCAGCGCGTCAAGGTGGCTTTTGAAATATTCCGTGTGCTCGTCTACCAAGTCGAGCAGGTTGTCCATCAATTCGCGGAACGAATACGCCGTTTCAAAACCCGCGATAACCGCGATCAAACGCGGGTTTCCTCCCGTGAGAATCTGGAGCGGCCGGACCGGCTGTGTTCCGGACGATTGACCCGACACCGTCGACCAGAGCGCTTCACATTCGCCGACGTCCAGGGGGCGCAGCGTGACCACACGGAACAGGTCATAAAGAGCGTGGTCGGGATGGTCTATCTCCGCAAACCGGCTGGTTGCGCTCCCCAGGAGAAAGATTCTGGGCTCGGTCTGGAGCGTCTTGCGGAGCCGCCATCCCATGTAAGGATCAGCCATCTCCGCGAAGAGCATATTCAGGTTTTCTACGATCAACAGCAATCGCTTGCCCTGCCGGTCGGCAAAATCCAGCAGCGAACCCAGGCATCGGTCCGCCAGAGCGCGGTCATCCTCCAGGGGAATGGACCTGAGATCGTTGTAACTCAGCCTCAGGTCATCTCTCTCCGACGCTGGCGCCTGTTCGGCAAGGAGGCCGAGGCACTCCAGCCAGAATTCCCCGGTCGTGGCGACCTCGTAGCTTTCTTCGGCAAATACAATAGGAAACAGTCCGGCTAAAGTTGCTTCCCGGCGCACCTCGGCGGCGATACGCAACAGCAGATGGGTTTTGCCACTGCCGCGCGGCCCAATCACTACCGTGTGGGCGTTTGAGCTCGCGCCGGCGTCATGCAGCGTCTCAATGATCGACTCGAACTCGCCAATTCGGACGCAGAACGAGGAGACCAGCTCATCGTCGGTAAGGAAGCCAGGATTGTACTTCTTGATACTCACTGCCATGGGCCACCCCTGACGCCAACCTATCGCTGCGCGATTGGAGTGAAATACTCTCGGTGCCGCACGCGCCACCAATCCTCAAGCAGCCCTGAAACGAAACGGAACCCGCCTTCATGAGGTTCCAAATACCCGTCATGCTCCAAGATGTACAGCAGCTCGGGTATCGACGGGTGACCATCGACTTCCACAGACGACAGCGCTTCTCGATATAGCTCAATGGCTCCATTGGTGAGTAAACCATCGTTGACCGCGGCCTCGGTCAGCAGTTCCAGAGCGGTGCCGTACCCCTCGTCCCCCAGCACCATCCTGAGCCGACCCTCGTAGTGTTCCAGATGCAGCTGGCCGCGCACTCCCAGCAGATAACGTTGGTACACAAACTCAACGTCTTCGAGCGACGCTTCTGACCGCCCCTCCCGGCGCAGGTGTTCGTGAAGCTGGTCGAAGAAATGCTGCACGTGGTGGGGAATGCAGGAGCGCAGCCGGCGGCACATCTCCTGCCGGACATCGTAGGAAAGGTCCAGCCCATAGCTGCGCGCCAAGGCACCGATGCAGTCCGCCGCAGTCTGGTGGCTCCAAGGATTCAGTGCCAACGGCGACAGGAAGTTCGCCTGAGCACTCAAGCCTGCTTGTCCCAGTATGGGCTCGAGACCGATACTGCCGGAGACGATGATGCAGACTTGGTCTCGGTACAATTGGCTGTTTCTCCTCAGCCAGCTCATGAACAGGTCCGCGTTATTTCGCCGTGCCGGCGTGATTCGAAAATCCTGCCCCTTGAGCAGCCGGTTCACGAATATGGGAAGCTCGTCGATGGCCAGGACCACCGGCTTGGGGCTCTCTGCCAACGCGGCGAAAACCTCGTCACCGCGGCGGCGCCAGGTTCCCGCATCGATGCCGGCTCGGAATTTCACCCGCAACTCGGAGACAGCAAGCTCCTCAACGTTTTGTCCTAACCCCAGAAGGACGTTGGCGAACACAGCCCTGATCTTTCGCGAAGTGCTCTGCAGCGACTCGGCTTGAATCGCCAGTTCGGCCACTGCGTCTTCCGCCGTCTCTGCATCCTCAAAATCAACAAACAACGTTTCGTAATCGTCCCCGTGGGAAAGACGGCGCAGCAGCTCTCGCACCAGGCTGGTCTTCCCCATTCGGCGCTGGGCAGTAAGCAACGTATGGACGCCGTCGCTGACCCTCTCGCACAACGAAGCCAGTTCGACCTCCCGGTCAAAGAACCGGTCGCCGTCGACCCAGATGCTTCCAGCCTTCCTGAGCTCAATCGCCATGGGTAAATCATACCTGTAAACGCATTCGTTGGCAACATAATTGTTGACAATAGCCTATGCCAGCAATAGCCTGACGCGGGGAAAATGACCTAATGACCTCACGACGGTGCCTCCTTGAGCCTCGAGAACCGTTCTGAGCGACGCAACAGGCTCCGACCACGCTAATCTCGAAGACGCACGGTCGACCGAACGACTACGGACAGGTGGAATCACCTCGCGGGAGTCTCAACGCTGATGTATACACCTTCATCAACCGTTTGAAAGCCGAGACCACAATGATGAAAAATGTCTTCGACGGCGGCGACTATCACCGTTTTGGCATCAAATACCGAACGCTCGAGATCGCCAAGTTGGTTGATGATGATATCGAGATTCTGCCTCAGGAAACGCCTGCTCCCTTCGGTACTCCTAATGAGATCCAGGATTTCTGGCCACCGGTCAGATTTATGGTAGATGGCAATTGTGTGGCTCAGCAGCGTGAGCAGGTCCTTGACATAGGGGATCAATTTTTCCGCCAGGGCATCGATAGTGATACTACCTACTTGATAAGCACGTACGTCGTCATCAATGACTGAAGGCATACGATTCAACCCGTTAACCAGTCCTCCCACCCAATCCATCAGGTACGCTTCTTCAAGTTCCCATAGAGAGCAGTCGCTCCCGTCAGGGCTTTTGCAAACGCTTCCGATGAAGGCATCGACTTCCCGGTCCACGTCGTATTCGTCGAGGATCGTTTTGGCGCAGCCGTCAAGCCAAGCTTCTCGACTCCATGGATTCCTCTCCGTCTCGCCTTCGGTTACCAAGCGAGAGCTATTGATGCGAACGTGAACCAGTTCGTGGTAGAGCGTCGCTGCGAACCTGGGAGAGGTAAGATCACAAGCATCCATCTGGCTTGCGTCAATGATCACGACGAACTGGACGCCACCGCATGGAAGTTCTACTTTTCGCGTAGTAGCGATGGCGCGGACATCGGACCTCAACGACCTGTAATCTCCTCCGACGCCCCCTTCTCGTTCCACTCGGTTAACCATCTCCTGAAACTGGTCGGTGACGATAATCTCGGCAAGGTTGAAAGGTTGAGACAGACCGCGAGCCACGTTTCTGGATAAAGCTAGCAGCTGTTCGATATCTGCAATCGTCTTTGCTCTCGCATCTTCCGCAACCCCTGCCACAGAGATCTTATGATTCGTTTCCATGATTTCTTTCCATCGGTGCGGCCAGCGAAATGGACACCGGCAGCGCCGCTGGCCAGATTGAACAAACTCTGCCCCAGTGGAATGACCCTGCGATTTCTCCTAAGGCGAGTTGATCGGGCCATCGCGCTCTTCGATCCCAATGGGCCGTACAATTCTCTCAACAGTCGGATGGATCCACCGTAGCCGCCAATTCCCGGTAGCGACAGAAAGCGTTGGCCAGCTGCATCTGACGGGGAGAGCGGCACTCCGGACTGAATAGTTCGGGGGACCCCACCAGTATGCGCACGCAGCGCGCTCGGGATGTGGCCACATTCAATCGGTTCAGGCTGTAGAGGAACTCCATCCCGTGGGGAGCCTCCTCCGGAGCGGATGTTGCCATCGAATAGATCACGACCGGAGCTTCCTGCCCCTGGAATTTGTCCACCGTGCCCACGTTTGCGCCCGGCAACCGCTCCTGTATTTTGAAGACCTGGGAGTTGTAGGGTGCGATGACGAGCACGTCGTCGAGACCAATGGTATGCTCCATCCCATCCTGGTCAATCCATCGCGCAGCGCCGTCGGTCAGTCCATTGACCAGGGAAACCACCGCTTCAACCTCCTCCGTGGACGAGCTCTGGTTGCCGTAGTGCGACACCGGGACGAACCGCAAACCGGTGCCCGTGATGGGGCCTGAGGAAACGAGGTGCTGCCTATCCAAGCCAGGCCGCACCGCGAGTTTGTCCTCGTAGAATACCTCGGACGTGAAGGCGCAGACGTCCGGATGCAGCCGCCAGGTTTCCTCCAGAAACAGCCCCTGGTCCTCGTTGATGGTCTGATGGTCTCCAAGCAGGTGGCCCAAGGCGGACCCGTCGGTTCCTTCCGGATGAACGCCCTGTGTCGGCTGGTCTAACTGCTGCGGGTCGCCGACGAGGACCAGGTTCCGGCCCGCGTGGGAAACGGCCAGGACGTTGGCCAGAGACATTTGCGCCGCCTCGTCCACGAACAGCGCGTCAACGGCATCCAGCGCCTTGGGCCTGGCCCACAGCCAGGCTGTTCCGGCACCCACCTGGCAGGAGCCGGCCAACTCCTGAAACACCTGCCCATTGTCCTTCGTCAGGGTTACACTCGTCCGCGTTGCCTCCTCTGGATCGCTGCTAATCTTGCGCACTGCTCGCAGATCGAGCGAGCTCGCCGCGGCGGCGCTCATCACCTCGTCCAACAGATTGGCGATGACTTTGTGACTGTTGGCCGTGATCCCCACACGACGGCCCTTGCGGACCAACTCGCAAATCATGCGCGCCGCAGTATAGGTTTTTCCGGTGCCGGGCGGGCCCTGTATCGGTAGCACGCCGAAATCGCCCTTTCCCGCGATACGGAGGGCAGCATCCAAGGCGGTCTCCCCGGTTGCACGTATCAGTTCGCCTCCAAGGCTTGGCGCCTTGCGTTGCAATAGCTCCCGGGCAGCGCGGTACGGACCGTCTCCGGTGATGCCCTGGTCAGCCACGTACTGCCCCAAGCGGAGCAACGCTTCCTGCAGAACCTTGGAGTCCACACGGTCATGGGCGAACACCGCAGGCGGATGCACGTCAGCAGTTCTGCCCATCTTCTTGATGTCGATGGTATAGCTCTCTGCGTCAAGGGACGCCAAGGTCCCCAAAGGGTCGCCTCCCGCGGCGCGCAGGTTTTGGCTTGCTCGCAGATTGGTATCCTGCACCGGGAAACGATACCGATGCACTGGCGTACGGCCAGGGGCATCGACTTTCCCGACCAACTCAAGGCCAGCCAAGGCGGCGCGTTCGTTGCTCAACTCTTCAACCGACAGTTCGCTGAGACGGAAATATTCCCACCATGTTGCCTTCTCTTCCCTGCGGTGCCAGTCCAGAATATTCGCCAGCACCCAGCGCCCGTACTGCTGGGGATCCTTGTCATTCTCCCAAGGGTCCACGTCTCCCGCGATACGCTCGGCGAGCGCCTGGATCACCAGCTGTCTCTCATTGATTTCTTCGGAGGCTGCGCCGTCATCAGCAGCCTGCGGCGCAAGCTGCGCGACGACGCGGAGAACCCCAATTACATCTTCACCGAGCTCCGGGTCGGCTACCGGATGGCGCGGGGCGAGGCTCAAATGTAAGAGCCGGGATCATCGGTGCCGCGGTGATTGCTGCCTCCGGGGCAAAGGTCATATGTGTCGGAAGGAGTTGGTGCGTGAGAACAGAAACCCGCATTATCGTTTCCGGCCTGGAACGGGTCGCCCGGGCTCGGCGTTGATGGTGAGCCTGCGTCGGGACTACCGTTGCCGTCCCCTGGCTGGCATCCCGACGACTGACGCAGAATGCGCGCGCCGCGCGGTCTGCTCCGTTGAGCGCGGGTTACGATTTTTGACAGATGTCTGGCGTAAGATTGTGAGCGAAAATCACATCCGGCGGCCGGTTCCAGCTGTGGGTGACCGGAACCGGCCGCCCGGGAGGTATGAACATGACGCGCGCTGCCGAACCCGACGGCGACCATGATATGGCACGCGACCGGTTGTCGCGGGTCAGCGAGGCCACGCTGCAAATCAACGAGAGCCTGGACTTCGACAATGTCCTCCAACAGGTGGTGGACAACGCCCGCGCGCTGACCGAAGCCCGCTACGGCATCATCATCACCGTGGGTCAAGTCGGGGAGCTGGAGATGCTGTTCACGTCGGGCATCAGCGAGGAGGAGCACGACCTGCTGCAGCGGATGCCGGGGAGGTGGGATCTGTTCGCCCACTTCAGGCAGATGCCCGGGTCGCTGCGGCTGAGGGACTACCCAAGTTACGCCATGGAGATGGACCTGCCGGCGTTCGACCTGTTGCCGGTGGGCGCGTTCCTTTCCGCGCCGGTGCGCCATGGTCGAGAGAACATCGGATACGTTCACCTGGCCCGGGATCGGGGCGAGGAAGAGTTCACCGCCGAGGACGAGGAGACCCTAGCGATGTTCGCCTCCCACGCGGGGATGGTCATCGCCAATGCTCGCCAACACCGGGCCGAACAGCGGGCCCGAGCCGACCTGGAGGCGCTGGCCGACATCTCTCCGGTGGGCGTGCTGGTTTTCGACCCCACCACCGGCCTGCTCCGAACCGCCAACGGCGAGGCCCGTCGGATCGGCGGAGCAGGCTCCCTGTCCACGGTCGGGGCGCTGCACGTGCTGAGCAACCTGTCGGTGCGCCGGCCCAACGGCACCGAAATTTCACTCAGCGCCCTGGCCCTGGCCCTGGTCATGAGCGGCGGGCAGAAGCTGCAGGCCGAGGAGATGACGATAGTTCCGGCGGAAGGGCCGCCGGTCGCCGTTCTGGTCAACGCAACGCCCCTTTACGCACAGGAGGGCGACGCGGTGTCCATTGTGGTCACGATGCAGGACATGACGGTGTTTCAGGAGCTGGAGCGTTCGCGTACCGACTTCCTGGCGATGGTGAGCCACGAGCTGCGCACGCCTTTGGCGGCCATCAGGGGATCCGCCAGCACTGTCCTGGACGACGCTTCGACTCAGAATCCCGCGGAAATGCGCCAGTTTTTCCGGATCGTCCTGGAGCAGGCCGACCGCATGCGCAGCCTGATCAACGACCTGCTGGACGTGGCCAGGATCCAGGCGGGCGTGCTGTCCGTTGCGCCCGTTCCGTCGGACGCGGCCGACCTGGTGGACCAGGCCCGCAACATCTTCTTGGGCGGCGGCGGACGCAACATCCTGGTTTTTGACCTCCCGCGGGGCCTGCCGCCGGTCCTGGCGGACCGGCTGCGCATCGTGCAGGTGCTGGGCAACCTGCTCAACAACGCGGCCCAGAATTCGCCGGAGGGCTCGCGCATCACCGTCAGGGGCCGGTCGGAGCAGTACCAAATCGTGATCTCGGTGTCGGACGAAGGCCGGGGGATACCGGCGGAGCTTCTTCCTCAACTGTTCCACAAGTACCGTCGGAGCGAACACGACGAGGGAGGCGCCCGGACGGCGGACACCGGTCTGGGCCTGGCCATCTGCAAGGGGATAGTGGAGGCCCACGGCGGCCGGATCTGGGCCGAAAGCCACGGCGCCGACCTGGGATCGCGCTTTACATTCACCTTGCCGGTGGCGGGCGATTTGTCCCCGGCGGACGTGGGACTTCCCGCAGCCCATGCTGCGTCCTCCCCACGGGCCGAAGCGCAGCCGGTCAGCATCCTCGCCGTGGACGACGACCCCCATACCCTGCGCTACCTGCGGGATGCCCTCACCACGGCCGGCTACCGTCCCGTCGTGACGGCCGACCCCGGAGAGGTGCATCGGCTGATCGCTGACGAACGGCCCCGGCTGGTGCTCCTGGACCTGGTTCTGCCGGGCAGAGACGGCATCGAGTTGATGCGGGAGATCCATGCAGATTTCGATGTCCCGGTGATCTTCCTGTCCGCCTACGGACGCGAGGAGACCATCGCCAAAGCCCTTGAGATGGGAGCCATCGACTACGTGGTAAAACCCTTTGCCGCCACCGAGCTGGCGGCGCGGATCTGGTCTGCCCTGAGGCGACAGGCCCAGTCGGCCCCGGCGGGGCCCTACTTAGTCGGAGACCTGGTGGTCGATTACGCCCGGCAGAGCGCGACCCTGGCCGGACGCCGGATCGACCTAACGCCTACCGAGTACCGGCTGTTGTCGGAGCTGGCGTCCCGGGGCGGCCACTCGGTCACCTATGCGGAGTTGTTGCAGCGGGTGTGGGGATCGGAGCCCACGGCAGATCTGCGGCCGGTACGCACCGTGATCAAGAACCTCCGGCGCAAGTTGGGCGAGATCCCCGGCGAGACGCGGTATATCTTCACCCAACCGCGGGTCGGTTACCGCATGGCCGGTCCGGAGCCACCTGCGTCCTAAATCGGTGCAGCAGGCGCCGGTTCTCTCCTGAACGACCGAACGGGCGGCGGATGGGCGGCGAGATCAGTGGCGCTGTCGCCGAAATCGGCCCGGCAGTCGGCAACATCACGGGCAGCCGCCGTATGCCGGCCGGAAATACTCACAATAATATATCTTTTATCGACCTAATACTCACCCCTTACTCACAACCAATAGTTTACGATAGCGGCGCACTGAAACGCGACATTGCCCGTGCATCAATTGCGAAGCACGTGGCGCCACGTTCCGGCATTACGGAGGGACCGGATTTCGTTGGGCTCGCGGGTCAGGCAAATCCGCCGCTGACAAATCCAGCGGCAACCGGGACCGGGCTCGCCATTGTCGGTGAGCCCCCAACCGCCAGGAAAAATCATGCTGGGCTTCCGGCGCCCTCCCTCCGTCTCGACGGGTATAACCCGTCCGCCTACTGCGGCATGGCCCTGCTCACTACCTAAGCAGAGGCGCGGCCCGCTCGCACTTGGGCAGAGCTCGTCGGCAAGCGCACCGCACCGCCTCGCGGTTCCGGTCCAGCAAAAGCGACGCGACGTCCTCCGCGGAAAGCGGGGAGTACGCGGTATCCTTGTCAGCGTTCCCGAACGAATCGTTCCGGCATACGATTGCCCCGCTGCCAGCCGGCTGGCGAACAGCCGGGATCCCGTGAACGCGGGGCTTGGGCCGCGTTCGCTTGGGCCGAGTGGGAACGTCCGGCTAGGCCGAGGCCGTGTCCGTAGTCTGACGGACCATTGTTGCTCGGGCCAGTTCGACTTTGATTTGGATGCGGCGTTCATCGCCGGCTCCATCGAAGCGAACGACTCCCAGGGGCAGCAAATCCCGCAGTACCCTGGAGACGGTGGGTCGGGTGGCGCAAGCAGCATCCGCCAGGTGCTGGTGCGTCAACCTCAGATCTATCATCGTCCAACCCGCGTCTGGGTCCCGACCAAAACGGTCGGCCAGGAGCGTCAATATTCCAATCACCCGATGGTCCACCCGCGCCTTCGATTGCACCGCGGACCAGGCGGTGAGATAGGTTTGCGACTGCCAGGTCCGGCGAACGTATTCCCCGTTCAAAGCCACGTCATACAACGGTCGGACGAAGACGTCCATTTCGGTGTGGGCCGCGAGTTCCACGCCGCACAGGTCAGCCGAATGGGCCAACAGCACCTCGCCAGGTCCGAACAGTCCCATCAGTACTTCCGTGCCGCCATGGTGCAATGCGCGGACCGCCAGAACCCCGGACCGAACCACAACGATGGAATCCACGTCCACGGCTACGGTTTCCGCGGCTTCGTAACTCCGACTTTCCCCGGCGTCGGCCAAACCTCGCTCGGTTGCCGGATCGGTGAGGAACATGGCCACCGCATGGACCAGATCGGCGGGCGAGGTGCCCGGCCCCACCACGGCTGCCGCGCCCATTCGATAAGCCGTCACGGATGCGCCGCCGACGCAATCCCAAGCCAGCCAGCGCAGGCCCATGCTGTTGGCCAGGTCGGCTGCCATCCTGACGTCGGCTTCGCTGTCCAGAGCGGCCACCAAACCGCTGGCGGCAATGCCCGTCGCCGGGGTCTCGCCCGTGGCGTTTTGGGGAAATTGGCCCAACAGGTGTCCTGCCTGGATCAGATGAGCAAAGTAGGCGGACCTGGTGGTCCAGTCGCCAGCGGTAAGAATGAGCGTCATCGTTATCCTATCCCTGTGCCGATCGTTGGTATGGTGGTTTTCCATCGACATATTCGCGGCTGGCAGTCTAAACTCGTAAAATAGTGTTGTTAATATAGTCTATATACGCCAATTAGTTACGATTGCCGTAGCATTCGCATCCATCCAACGCAGAGCGATGTGTAAGCCAGATTACAGGCCCTTTGTAATCTGCATTACAGCCGCGGCGCCTGCCTGGTCGGCCAGATTACAGACGAGCCAAATATCCGCCGTTTTCGTGTGTCCCAGAACACAAAGGGAGTGTCATCTAGCGGACTGACAGGGTTTGTGAAGCCAGCAACAATCTTCCGGCGTCGTCATCTGGGCGGCAGATTGAGCCGGGAGGTTGGTCCAATGGACAGCTGAAAATCGCGAACCAGCAGAAGCCTGAGACGACACGAACCCTTGGAGAAACACGGAAAGCGTATGAACGCACTGACGAAAAAACCGAAACAACTGACTTTGGCGGTGGCCGGCCTGGCCATCGTCGCCGTGGCCGCAGTGATGCTGCTGGCCGGCAGCGGTCCGGCCCAGGCCACCACCGCAACCATGGCGCCCGTCGTGAACGAAGACGGCGGCGCGGCGCGGCCCCTGGCCACGCCGACCACGCCACGCCATGCCGCGCCCGAGCCCTGCCCCGGAGAGACCGGCAATACCAACGCTTTGGCCCACGTGGTCGATTCCGGCCACATCGCCCTGTTCGACGTGTATTGGAACCCGGTCGAGGGGGAACTGACCAACACGTCCTGCCCACCTACTGTTGTCCACGTTCCGGGCACTCCTGCTAGTGGGTTGAATCCGGCAACCCAGGCCAGTGATACCCGCTCCCCGTCCAACATCAACATTGAGGAAACCATCATCCACATCCCCAACAGCGCCAAGGTCACCCTGAACGAAACCGACTATCCAAAGGCCAAGTATGGGAAGGTGTGGGAGGCTGATGCTTTGGAAAACCGCAGCACCGATGACAAGGGTAACCCTGTGGGCGACGGCATGGTGTGGAAGCTGCCCGCGTGCCCTCCCGACAACGCTGCTTCGGACGATGACCCTGGCCTGTGCATCAGTTTCTCCGCCGCCTTGCTGAATGGAGCGGACTGGGTTGGCGACATCGAGTACCACGTTGACCACGTCCACCAGACTGATATCGACAAGCAGGACCCGAGGTACGTGCTCGCGTACGATGGCGGATCTGACCGACCGCAGCTCCAATGGAATTCGTCCAATTTGCGCACCGCCACGATGCCGGTAGCGGCTGGAGGATACGACCGCCCCGTGTGGTTCTTCACCGACCGCGGCACGTACGAATTCCAGGTGCATATTAACCATTGGTGCTAGTTGGTGTCAGAGGACGAATTGAGCAATGGAGCGGTGGATGCGCCCGGTTGCGTCGGGTTCCAGTCCGTTCCACTGCACCAGGAGGTTGAAGGCCATCATCAGGTAGGCCAGATGCGCCTCAAAGCCGCGCC